>CAVPSZ010000036.1:0-101753 GCA_963708435.1 uncultured Bacteroidales bacterium | reverse complement strand
AGAGGCTTTCACCAAAGGAGGACAAGAACATGCTAAAGAGTGAGGCAAGCGTATGAACCAAACGCGTCAAATTTCCTTTAATCGACACCATCCTCAGGATCGTTGTCCTCTTCGTGCTCATCGCCTGGTGCATCGGGATCATCCTCCCCTTCCTCGAGCCCGTGATCTGGGGTGCCATCATTGCCACCGTCTTGCACCCCTTCTTTGCGATGCTAAAAAGGTGGTTGGGGAACAGGAATATGCTGGCAGCGGTCACGGTGACCCTACTGATATTTGTCATCCTCCTGCTGCCAAGCGCCTGGCTTATCAAATCGCTGGTTGAAGGGATACAAAGCCTGGTTGTCCAGTTCAAGAGCCAGACCCTCGTTATCCCTCCTCCTGATCCGTCTGTTGCATCATTCCTTTGCGCCCAAAGGATTTCAAAGTTTTCTATCCGCTGTTCCGGTTTGGATAAAAGAAAAACTCTTCATGAAGAAACTGCTGAAAGAAGAGTTTGCGAAACTGGGTTCCGGCAATGCACCAATTCTTTTCCCCGAACATCACCTCTCGCATGCAGCAAGCGCTTTCTATCCATCACCCTTTGAAGAGGCTGCTATCCTCACTATAGACGGGGTGGGTGAATGGGCAACTTCTACCATCGGTCATGGAAAAGGCAATACTATCAAAATTTTAAAAGAACTCGATTTCCCGCATTCACTGGGACTTTTATATTCGGCTTTTACTTATTACACAGGCTTTAAAGTCAACAGCGGCGAGTACAAACTGATGGGTTTGGCTCCTTATGGAAACGCAAAAGATCCTGAAACCCGAAAATTCATTGATATCATTTACAACGAACTGGCTGATGTCAGGTTTGATGGCTCGTTGCTGCTCAACATGAAATACTTTAAGTATGCAACAGGTCTGAAAATGACTGACGACAAGAAATGGCAGCAGCTTTTTGGTATTCCTCCACGCAAGGAAGAATCTCCGATCACACAGTCATATATGAACATGGCCATGGCCATCCAGGTAGTTACCGAAGACATCGTTCTCAGGCTTGCGCGCACTGCCAAAGAGCTTACCAGGTGCAATAACCTTGTGATGGCTGGCGGTGTAGCGCTGAACAGCGTGGCAAACGGAAAAATATTAGCTGAAAAGATGTTCGAGGAGATGTGGATACAGCCCGCAGCAGGTGATGCCGGTGGTGCAGTTGGCGCCGCCTTAGCCGCCTGGCATATCTGGAAGAACAAAGAGCGAAAAACTATTTCATTACCCGATGCAATGAAAGGAGCTTACCTCGGCCCCGATTTTTCGAACAGGCAGATTGAAATGACCGCAAAAAAGTATAATGCAGTCTCGGAATATTATTCCGACTTCGATAAACTGACTGAGATGGTTGCAACCCTGCTCGACAAAGGCAAAGTGGTTGGCTGGTTCCAGGGAAGGATGGAATATGGACCCCGAGCATTGGGTAACAGAAGTATTCTGGGTGATGCACGCAATCCCGAAATGCAGAAAAAAATGAACCTCAAAATAAAATACAGGGAAGGATTCAGGCCCTTCGCCCCCACCGTTCTGGAAGAAGATATTTCTGATTTTTTTGAAATTGACAAGCCTTCGCCCTACATGCTGCTAGTGATTCCGGTAAAAAACGAACGCCGTAAGCCCGAACCGCCCGGCTATGGCGACATGGAACTCTATCAGCGCCTTTACCACCTGCGCTCGGATGTGCCGGCAATCACGCATATCGACTATTCCGCTCGCATCCAAAGTGTGAATAAAAAAACCAACCCCCGATACTGGCAGGTGATCAATGCATTTAAGAAGCTAACGGGTTATGGGGTCATCGTCAATACCTCTTTCAACGTAAGGGGTGAACCCATCGTGTGTACACCCGATGATGCTTTCCGTTGCTTCATGCGCACCGAAATGGATTACCTTGTGATGGGTGATTTTTTATTCGATAAGCAAAAACAGGAGCAACTCAAAAACGACTCCAACTGGAAAGAAGAATTTAAACTGGATTAATCCAAAGGGCTATTATAGTATTCCTTTTAAACTGATGACCGTTTATAGCGGTTTTATAAGCTTTCAACTCCAATTTATTCCTGTTCACCATAATTTTTTCTAGTATGTCTTTGAACCTTGTTTACTTTGTTTCATATTCAATCACAACTTTGTAACAATATAAAAATTAAATACAAATGAAAAAAAATATTGCAATTCTGATCCTGATGCCATTCCTGGGTTTCACTCAGGACTTTGTAGAATGGTCAAATTATCCCGGCGGTGTCGCAGTCGCTGTGGACGGTTATAACAACGTTTATTCACCTTACTGGGATTACAACCCGGCAGGCGATATTTACCTTACTAAAAGGAATTCCTCAGGAGGCATTGTCTGGGAAGTCAGTTACAACAATACCAATAATACCCGCCATGAAGTAGCTACATGGGTCGATACCGACAGCCAGGGCAACATACTGGTTTCGGGCACTATCCGGTCAGGGTATTCCAACCCGGTAAATGCGAACAGCATTTTGATGAAGTATAATCCTTCAGGTACCCTCCTTTGGCGGGTGGTTTACGAAACCGACTTCGATGGTTCATATACAAGAAAATGCCTTGTTGATGAACAGGATAATATTTATGTACTGGGAACAGGACATACCGGAACAGCTTATGTTACGAAAGTTAAAAAGTTTAGTCCTGGCGGTTCAGTCATATGGACTTATATGAACACCGACGGAATTGGAATGCCAGTCAATTTTAAGTTTACGCCTGATAATGCCATCATTATTTCCGGAAGGTCGGTATATGGAAGTATAAATGGCTATGCAAAAGTTACCAAGGACGGAGCGCATGTTTGGAGTTATCCGGTGTGAATAGCCTTTCGGTAGGTGATGCCACCGGCGATGCACAGGGCGACTCTTATCTCGTTCACGGTCTTTACGCCGGAGGTAATTCAGGAGGAGTGATGAAGAAAATATCCCCATCGGGTTCACTCATTTGGGAAGTGACCAATTACAACATTACTTTTTTCAGGGTCGAGGTCGGATCGGATAATAATCCGGTGATCAGTGGCTACCCCACTGCAGGAGCAGGCGGAGCAGCTTTCGCAAAATACAACAGTGCCGGGGATATGATTTGGGAGAACCTGGATGCCGATGGGCCTTCTTATAATCTCCTCTCCCATGCACAGATGAAGCTTGACGGCAGCAATGCAGCCTATCTTGCCGCAAGCATTATGACCAACATGGCTGTATGTAAGGTTAACAGCGACGGAACCTCCGCCTGGACATTGACTCCTTCCGGCGGATATGCCACCTGTCTCGACTTTGGAACTGATAACAGTGTATATGCTTCCAGCGGAACAATTGCAAAAATTGTCCAGGAAACCCATACCCTGCTCAATGTGAAAGCCTTTCTTCAGGGACCCCACAATGGAAATGAAATGAATACCTTACTGAATGCCTCCGGTAACCTGCCGCTCGATCAGCCTTACGATGCCGCTCCATGGCTTTACAGCGGAACCGAATCCGTTACATCCATCCCCAATCAAAATGTGGTCGACTGGATTTTGGTTGAGTTAAGGGAAACCACCGGAGGAGCATCAACTGCTACTCCTGACAAGATGATAGCACGGCAGGCAGGTTTTATCCTGAAAAATGGAACAATTACAGGCCTAGATGGAGTAAGTCCGATGCAATTCGATCTTGAAGTTACCAGCAACCTATACGTTGTTGTGTGGCACCGGAATCATCTTGGCATCCTGTCAGCCGATGCAGTGACGAAAGCCAATGGTGTTTATACATTTGATTTTTCACTGGCAAATAAAATTTACGGGGGAAGCGCAGGATCCGCAGCGGTTTCTGCAAATGTATGGGCAATGGCCGGAGGAGCTGGTAACGCCGACCATCAGGTTAACAACATTGATAAAAATGAAATCTGGTATCTTCAGCAAGGAATCCCGGGGTATTTCTTAGGTGATTTTAATCTCAGCGGTCTGGTCGAACAAAATGATAAAATCCAAACCTGGCAGGGAAATTCAGGAAAATCATCACAGGTTCCCAATTAATTTAGTAGCGTATAAATGAAGCCCATGAAAATTTGAATGTGGCAAATTCGAAGAATGGTGTGAACCCCTCGCAATCTCCCATTTCCCAGTTTCCACATTCAAATTTCAAATTTCAACTTTCTTCAATTAATCTGTGGCAATTTCCAATTTCAAATTTCCTACTTTTCACCATTTAAAATTCATCATTCAAAATTTATTTTATTTTTCATCCCTTTATCGCTCCCTAAACTCCCCATCCTTCACCATCGCCCGCCTACAGCAAATCTGCCAGTCCCTCAACCACAACTTCTTCATCTATTTCATCCAAAACACCGGCTCCACCGAAGAGCAACTCCTCAAACTCTCAACCGAGAACAAAGAACTCTCAACCAAAGTCTCCTCCCTCCAAAAAGAAGTTGACCTCCTCCGTGAAATCAACTCCCTCCTTAAAGCCCGCCAATAAATCCAGTTCTGTGCACTAGGCATTCCCGTGCAAGCGGTTACCATTACTTCTCACTTTTAACTTCGATTATTTGATATTTTGACTTTCTCCATCTCTCTCCAAATAAGAAATCACCTATCTTCAGGAAATTATTGAACTTCTTAAAGCGCGCCAGCCATAAAGGAACAAAACAAGGCCAATTCGGTGGGTAATAAAAACAAAAAAGCCTGCACTTCTGCAAGCCTTTCGTGATCCCAGAAGGAGTCGAACCCTCAACCTCCTGATCCGTAGTCAGACGCTCTATCCAATTGAGCTATGGGACCGGATAATTTAAGATATTTGATTTATGATTTTAGATGGAATAATCATTAATCAATGATCCTCCTTAAGAATCGCGGACAAAATTATAAAATTTAATTGTTTCGTAAAGAAATTTAATCCAATTAATCTAAATTTGCCCTTCCATTTTGAAGCATTCTTTATAGGAATGAAATGCACATTGAATAATAATTTGCAAAAGTTTTCATATAAATTAACCTGAATGATAGAACCAAATTTTACAATCCCTGACAAAGTAAACAAGATCATTTATAGTTATTATCCAAAAGATTCAATCGCTTTTAAATATTATTACACACACTGTATTAAAATAACTGAACTTGCCCTCAAAATCATAGATCATAACCACCACCTTAATATTCGAAAAGATCTGGTCATTTTGGGTTCCATGCTTCACGATATAGGGATAATTAAAACCGATGCCCCTGAGATAGGCTGCTTTGGTGACAAACCTTACATCGCCCACACCTATCTTGGCCGGGAAATGCTGGAACAGGAGGGACTTTTAGAAGTTGCACTGATGTGTGAACGGCATATTGGAGTGGGCCTTACCCGGCAGGATATTATAGCAGCGAATTTCCCTCTTCCGCTGCGAGATATGGTTCCTGTTACCCTGGAGGAAAAGCTTGTTTGCTATGCCGATAAGTTTTACTCCAAATCTGAAAAACATCTTACCATACCCCGAACACCAGATAAAATAAGGAAAAAAATCATTAAATACGGTACGGATAAACTTCAGAAATTCGAGGAATTCATTGATTTATTCGGAATTGGTTTTATCAAGGGTGGATTGAGCAGGAGCTATAAAACCAAGAGGGAATCCCGTCTGGCCGACAAGATCCCCCCTCACTTAACAAGCACCGTAGTGTTTGCGTTGTGCCAAGTTACGGTTATCATGGCTGCTCATTCCGGGCTTTGCCTTGCGGCTTGACCCTTTCTGAACCTGACGGTGTCCCGGTTTTCTAGTGATAGACTACCCTTCGCACTGTCTCAGCTTTTCATGTTCCCCCGACAAAGATTTCCGTGCGGATCTCCTTCTCAGGTTAGGCGCCGGTCCGTTAAACCTTGCGGCTTAATTTTTCCGAATCCCCGGCCTTCAGAAGTGGTCGTTCGAACACTTGGTTCCGAAGATCCTTGCATCCGTCGTACGATATCCATAATCTTAATTCTTACGAACGAATTTTACGGATCACATTCTTTTCAAGGCTGAGTTATATCGGGTCGACAACCTAATGCCCTTCCCTCAATAAACCCGGATTATCCGCCTCTCGCTGTTTCCAGGTTTGGCTTTTAACCCCTGACGTTCCAAGCTAACCTATTATCTCTACTTGGTAAAACAAAGATAAGTATAAAAATCATCCCTTGTCAAATTTCTATCACTGTAAATATTCACATCTTGTGCACAGAGGTTATTAACATTTGTTAATAAGTACGAACTTCAACTTTTCATTTCTCGTCTATTTCCTTTTGACTGTAGTATCTCAATGGCTTTCTTAATAGATTTTCCATCATCATCAATAACTGTTATAGTGTGTCTGCCTAAAGATGGCTGCACCACAATCCGGTGATTGTTTTTTGTCATGCCTATAAACTCATTATCTAAATGCCAGTAAAGAGCAGATTCAGGATTTCGGTGAGCTAATTCAAGTACAACGGATGCGACTGTACCATCCAAATCAATAGGAAGATAAAGTCTTGTGCTTTCACCCGGATAAATAAATTCCATCGGAATAGCAGAATTATTCATTTCACAATCAGGACTAAAAGGCGGCAGACTTTTATAAAGCGGATTTCCCTTTTTATAAAACCATTCCATGACTGGTGGTAACACAAACCACGACTGGTGGGTCATTTCAGAGGGATCGCAGCAATTATCAGAAACCCTGAATGTCCCGGTTTTATCCATATGAACGATTTGATGATAAGGACAAGGTTGCGTTTTCAGGCCATTTTTTTGGATATAAACAGTATCGACCAGTTCACAATTTGGATTTGACCTGTAGCCGCTCAGCCGGCAAACTGCAACACTTTCTAATTCATCGTAAGGAGGATCAAACCAGGAACTTTCGGGAAGTACATTAAATATATCAAACATTAAAGGTGCAGCTGTCGAAACACCAATCAAACCACTTCGCCCTTCCCCGTCGGCATTTCCGACCCAAACAGCGACAATATAATCAGGGTTTAGACCCAGTGCCCAGGCATCCCTGAAACCAAAGCTGGTTCCGGTTTTCCATGCTATTTTCCCGGTTGACGAAAAGGTTTTCCAACCCGACAACTCAGCCGGTCGGTTTACTTCTCTCATTGCTTCGAAAGTGAACCAGATTGAAGATGCACTTAATACACCTTGCTTTTTCATACTCAGCCCTTCAGTGGTTTTTTTTTCAGGAACCGAATCAATGAAAATGGGTTCATGCCAGTCATCCGGATTGTAAAAGCCACTGTTGCCTGCAAAATGGTTCAACTCATGGGTCATTCCGGAATAAATAGTTGCAAGGTCCCACAAAGTTGTCTCAGCGCCTCCCAGTATTAAAGATAGTCCATAATAATCAGGAGGATTACTCAAGGTGGTCATTCCACATTTCTGCAATACATCATAAAAATGATGAACCCCAAATTGTTTAAGCATTCTCACAGCCGGAACATTCAACGAACGATAAAGCGCTTTACCGGCCGGTACAGCGCCGGAAAAAGACCGGTCAAAATTGGTTGGAGTCAGTCCGCCAAATTGGGTGGGAATATCCGGAATAAGCGTATTCGGCAGAATTTCACCGGCATCCATCATACTGGCATATAAAAGCGGTTTTAAAATACTTCCAGTGCTTCTGGGAGCGACAATGATATCCACATCATTACTATGATCCATGCTATCAGTTTCAGCTGTATTGCCAACATAAGCAAGGACATGTCCGGTTTCAACTTCTACGATCAACACGGCTGCATTATGAATCTCATTGTGTTTTAATTCACGGTGATGGTTTTCAACAATTTCTGCAGTTGTTTTCTGAAGAAAATAATCCAGTGTCGTTCTGATTTTTTGACCTTTATTGACTTTACAAATCCTGTCGAGCAGATGCGGTGCAGCTTGTTCCAGCGGAACTGGTTTTCCCGGCAAAGCTTCCTGTTTTGCCAGTTCATTGCTCATTTCATCAATAAGTCCTTTTGCAGATAACTGATCTAATAACTTATTTCTTTTGATCAGTAACCGGGATTGATTTTTACCAGGGTAAATCAGCGACGGAGCATTGGGCAATACCGCCAGCGTTGCCGCCTCAGCCCAGGAAAGTTCGTCGGGCGGTCTGCCAAAATACCGCCAGGAGGCAGCATCCAAACCAACCACATTGCCTCCAAAAGGAGCATTGGCTGTGTAAAAAGCAAGGATTGAACTCTTGGAATACTTAATTTCAAGACGAGTTGCAAGGATGATTTCAATGACCTTTTCAAAAACAGTCCTGGGTTTTCCCTTGCGCGAAAGCCTGATTACCTGCATCGAAAGGGTACTGCCACCGCTTTTAATCTCACCGGCTTTGATATTCTTAACCAATGCCCGCATAATAGAAAAGAGATTCACACCCGGATGGTAGAAGAAATATTTATCCTCGAACTCTAAGATAGATTCGCGGAATTTTTCAGGAACCTGATTATTATGAGGAAACCGCCATTGACCGTCATCAGCTATTTTTGCACCGATCAGGATACCATTCTTGTCCTCAATTACAGTGGATGTCGGATCATTGAAAAGTTGTTTCGGCAGACAAAAAATATACCAAATCAACAAGGTGAGGATAGTGACCAGACCAGCTATTTTAATCCTTTTATCTATTCTATATCTGCCCCATATCATAGTAATCCTGACCTTTACCAATCTTTCTTTCCGGAAGTGGTGTCACTAGTTTAATTGTTAAAACCGTATGTCAGTTCCCGGGTTTGACCACTTCGACCCACCGACCCGGGACAAGTGCATTGATTGAATTGTCGTACATAGCTTCACACTTAACTGCCGGCAGATAATAGCGTCCAAGATAGGCTGCATTTAAAACGAGAGTGAATCTCTTCGGAAGCTTTCCAAGATCAAAAAAGGTATTTACCCGGTCGTCTCTGATATCCCTGTAATCGGGTTTACTAACCTCATGGGCTGATGAATAGTCTGCAATCCGGGTATTGATAATTTCCCAACCGGAAGGTAAAATCTGGGTCAAAGCCATGTCCTTATAATATCCATAAGTTCCAGGGCCAATCACTTCCACTTCTGCAATAAAATCTGTACCCTGTGGAATTCTTTCTGGCTGGATATCCTTTGCCGTCAAGGGTTTTATAACTCACTTTCATCTTAAGCTTATTTTCCGCATAGGTTTCCTGCCCGACGACAGGTAATCCGGCAAGAATAATCTTAGCATAAATAATTGATTGACCAGAATTTTTTACCGTAACTGTTCCTTTTTCCTTACCTTTAATCTCAATATTTTGTTGCGATAAAGGCAAGCGGGTTCTCTTTGTATTTATTCCCTTATTATCAATATTATAATCGAAAATCAATTCCTTACCCACGAGATTTTCTTTTCCGGCAAACTTTGCCAAAGACATCAAACAAAAAGCAGTGGTTTGAGTGCTGTACCAGTACTGGCTGCTGATTTTCTTTGAAATGGCTATTACGAGAGGGCCAGCCTTTTCCTTTTCACCCATTAAAACAAGGGTTTCTAGAATAATAGCCATATCCCGCAGATCAGAACCATACGAATCGTTCATCAGGCTGTAGGTTGTAACCTCGGTTTGAAGATTCGTTATGAGCTGTTTCGCAACCTCCATCTGTCCTGCAAGTGCATAAGCTCCGGCAAGCTGCCATTTAGCCATGGAGTGTAAGGCCAGGCAATTCTCTGGAGCCGATTCATACTGCTCAAATCAGGCGCATTGGCTAAAGCTAAGGTATAAAGTCTGTATGCTTGTATAAGATGATGATGATAATAATAATCGTAGTATTGATTGGCATTTTGTCTCCAGCTTCTTGCTGCATTTTCCTGGTAGTTGATCCATTTATCTTTAAATCCAATTGGTAAAGAATACCCTTTTTTCTCAGCTTCAATCATAAAATGCCCGGCATAGCTGGTTACCCAATCATTGGCGGCAATCGCATCCGGCCAGTAACGAAAGCCACCATTTGAAAGCATCATATTGCCAAGTTTGCGGATTCCTTCCTTAATGTTTTTACTTGTATAATCCTGCAATTTTTCATCTACTTCCATCACATTCTCAAGATACAATTGAGGGAATACCGATGAAGTGGTTTGCTCGGAGCAACCATAAGGATACCGGATCAATTCTTTTAATCTTCGTCCAAAATCAATGGGCGGGATATTCGAAACTTCCAGGGTTCCTTCGTTCGTGCCAGCCATCCCAACGGGCAGGTATTCGGTTGACCAGGTTTCTCCCGGCTGTAAAACCTTTTCGAGGTAATTGGCAACCGGAGGATTGGATTCCTGACATTAAGTTCAATGTCGTAGGTAGCTTTCTCATTTCCGCTTGTTGCAACAATGGATACCTTCCCAATGCCAATATTTTCAGCGACACCAAGATTGAAGTTAATTATTTCATCACCCAGAACTAGAAATTCAATTTGCTTTGTCGATTCGCCGATGGCTTTCAAAAGATTGTTGGGTTGAATTTCAACCTTCACCGATTTGACTTTCTTATCCATTGCAAAAACAGTAACCGGAAGCGTGACTGTTTCACCCGGCCCCAATACCCGTGGAAGCGTTCCCAGTATCATCAGCGAATTTTTAACTGGCACAGTTTTATCCGTAAAGCCATAAGCACCACTATTTCCGGCAATAACCATAGCTCTGACCGAACCGATATAACGGGGCATCATAAGTTTGTGCGTTTGTGTTCCGCCATTTAGTTCAAAGGGTCCTAGAAACATTACAACAGGCTTGAACCGGTTGGCTTTTTCATTTGGTTTTACAATGCTTCCGGCATCCCCACCAATGGCAAACAATTTTTCCATTTTCCCACCATAAGCCCCAAGGATGAGATCGAATAAATCCCATGTTTTTACACCCAAAGCCTCTTTTGCATAAAAAACCGACCATGGGTCAGGTGTTGCAAAACGGGTCAGGTCAAGCAAGCCCTCGTCAACAACAGCAAGAGTATAGGTCATGGTCCTGTTTTTTTCCTCTGATACCCTGATCGTAAATTCCTTTTCAGGAGCCAGCTCATTGCTCATGGAGATCACAGGCTTTATTATGGTTCCCGGATCTTCCACATTAACGGGCACAATTCCATAAAGCCTGATAGGCAAATCATTAGCTGTTTGTGCATGAGGCTGGATGTAAGTAACATGAATATAAATATTCGGGCACATTTGTTCGGTAATCTTAAAACTTGCCCTGGTTTCCTTTTGATTTTTTTCAGGGAGAATCCAATAGGCATTCAAAATCTCAGATCCCGTTTCGATGCTGACCAATGCCCTTCCTTCGCTGCTTGTTGGAATGGTAATTGTAGCCGTTTCTCCAACTTTATAGGTTTCTTTATCTGCCGAAAATGAGAGAATTTTTGCTCCTTCAGGCTGTTTTCGTTTATCCCGGCTTACCCAGGAAGGCCAGTCAGCATAAAAGACTTGTGTCACGGAATGTCCGCCAACCGGATCGACAATCCGAATCATAAAACGACCCCAGTCAGGGTAGGCTATTTTAAAATTGTAGACTCCCTGCCCTCCAACAACATCAACTTTTTTAGTTTGAATCAAATCTTCCGAATTATACCCTACATAACTTCCGAAATTATTACCGGAAACTTCCCACCACCAGCGCCATTTTAGTTTATAAAGGCTCACTTCAAGGCCTGAAACCGAAACAGGTTTTCCGTTTTCGTCAACTGTGACTATTTTTGCAGCATAGCTTGAATCGGTAACGAACATTTCGTCGTAATTGCCTGACTTTGGCAGTTTAATTCCGATAAAGTTCTTGTATGGAGCATAGGGAATTGAGAAAAAATCAGTGCTGAATTCCCCCCCTTCCTCGAAAGCCCTGACCATGAAGTTAGCTTTAAGCATGCCCGGAGATTGTGTAAACGAACCCAGATCCGCCTTGATTTTTGCTTCACCGGCTGCATTTACCCGGTCATCAAAAATAACTTGCTCCTCGGCATAAAATGATTTGCTATTATCATCAAAATTGTAGCCTTCAAAATTTTTAAACTTTGATTGTATTGAGTTTAGAGTAACAGTCACATTTGCTTTCAGATTTTTAGCAACAGCGCCATGCAGCCATTTCACTTTAAGGTTACCCTGCAAGATTGAATTATCAGCAGAAATAACACTCACACCATAATCGAGGTCAATTTTTAACCGATTTGGCTTAACTGTTTCTATTCTAATATTCTTTCTGAACTTGGATCCACCCACCTGGACATTAATGGTCCAGATTCCAGTTGGAGCATCCGGGTCAGTTTTGGTTGTAAAATCATAAAATCCGTTCAATCCTTTTGTCTTTACCATGGTAGTCATAACCTGCCCCTGCGGATTTACCAGTTCGAATGAAACCGGGTGGCCGGCAGGCAATACGTCTTTCTTATCTTCAAGGATAAATGTCAAAAACAATGTATCGCCTGGTCGCCAGACTCCTCTTTCGCCGTAAATGAACCCTTTTATACCTTTCTGAACTTCATTACCGGTTACATCAAACATACTGATGGACAAAGAAGAACCATCATCCAACCGAAGGTAACCTTTTTCATTTCCTTTTTTTGCAATGAGTAAAAAAGGTTTTTCCTCAAGTTTTATATCAGCAAATCCATCTGAATTGGTTGTTGTTTCAGTTATTTTTTGCTGCTGATAATCGTAGATTTCAACTTTCACGCCGCTCAAGGGTTCTGTTGAACGAATGTCAGTCACCGCAACTTTTAACGTTTTATCTGAGATTCCTTTAGCAATTATCCCAAGGTTAGAAGCAAACACATTCCGCCTGATCCAGCGGCTTCCGTTATAATACGAAACATGGCAGGGATTATCCCTTTCTTCCCATTCATATCCCGGTGGATAGTAATAAAAATAGTCATAATAATACTCTTCAGAATCCATTTCATCGTATTCCGAACCACTGTCATAGCTAGTCATTTCATCGACTGACTTTGATTCGCCGGAGCATTTAAAGACAGAATATTCTTTCTGAAATGAAATTTCCACCTGGTAAATGGCTCCGGGATCCTTTCCAATAATTTCGGTTAGATCGATTGAGTAGGCATTCCATTTCCCGCCATCCAATCCGGGATTTACATCCAGAGGAATTTTCTTCTTCATGATCTGTTTACCCACCCTGCTGATTTCATAAAGTCCGTCGAGCTGATTTACCTGGAGGAACTGGGTAATATTATTTTCATAAATTTTAATGACTTTCAGATCAATGGCATTCAAATTGACTGCTTCAAAAGGGAAAATCAGTCCTTCGGAATTGGGAACAATTACACCCTCTCCAATAAGTTTTACTTCTGGTTTTAAATCTTCGAATGAAACCTCGATATTGTATGGATCCTTCATTTTAAAACCTGAAACATTTTTAATTCCAGCCTCAATATAAACCATTCTTAAACCCGACTGTCGGGTAGTGGGATAGGCTTTTATTAAATTGTTTTCGAATTCGAATTTAATATCTCCTCCTTTATCCATCCTGACAAGTCCATCCAAGTTTTGTCCTTCTTCGAGCGGATCGGAAAACTGAATGATCAGTGATTGTGCTGGCTGCTGCTGTACCTTGACTTCCATTACCTGGAAATCACCAAGGGCAGGAATTTTCAATGTGTCGGAACCCTCTACATCAATACCGATCGCGCTTCCATTCCACTCAAGAATCACCTGGCTTTCAGTAATTGTACGGAATATACTATCAATTATAAAGGGATATTTATTTGCGTCACCTTCATTATTGCAGGTTATCGGTAGTTCCCTTCCATCCTGACTTGCCTTGACCAGGGTACTGGCATCTTCAGGTTTCATGAAATCAGCAGTTGTGATATAACCTTTCAGACTGTTTCGCTCAAGTACCTTATTATTATAAGGACCAAAATCAAGGCGGGTAACCTGGAAGGATTGTTTAATGATCCTGAACCCGAACTCAAAGATTTTAAGTCTCTTTGGGAACTTCAAAGAGTTTATAAAGAGATAGTTTTACTTCGTAAGATTGATCCGATTTCATGGGTTCTTCAGGGCGAAAACTCAGGACGTTTTTACTCTCCAAAATAACACTTCCCTTGATTTTTGGAGTGAATTCAAACAAATCCATATCAAGCGGTTTGTTGATTTCTATGCCCGGCAAATTCAATTCCTGCTGAAATTTTAATTTAATGTCGGATTTGGATGAAATCACACCTGTTGTGAAAGCATTGATATAGCTTGCAAATTCCGGGTTATTTCAGGAGTCGTTTTTGTCTTGCGGATATCGCAGGAGTATGGAATAAGCAGTACTAAACAAGTGGCAATCAAGCTTAAAAATTTTATTTTTATCATGATGTATTTTTTTTAATAGGGTCACGGTTTGCTATTCATAACAGTAAAAGTATAAAAGGAATTGCATCAAATAATAAATCTGTCGGGAATTTTTTTGCTGAATGATCTCTATGGAATGAGTAATGGCAAAAAAGCCGGATTGAATTTATTTCTTCAATTCAAATACTTTCTCACCACCTGACCAGGTAGAAAGAACTTTGACATTTGGAACAGAATCCAAATCACAGGCAAGAATATCTGTATTAAGAATGATAAAGTCAGCAAATTTACCTAAATCGATACTTCCTTTATGATTTTCCTCAAAAGCCGCTTTCGCAGCCCATATTGTCATGCCGCGTAATGCTTGTTCACGGGTAAGTGCATTTTCGGTTTGAAATCCGTTTTCCGGCCTGCCCTGCAAGTCTTTCCTCGCAACAGCAGCATAAAAAGTATACACCGGATTGATATTTTCAACTGGAAAATCAGTTCCCAATGGAAGCCAGCCATTTTGTGATAACAGTTCTTTGTAGGCATAAGCTCCTTTGATCCGCTCCGCTCCCACCCTGTCTTCTGCCCAATACATATCAGAAGTCGCATGCGTCGGTTGTACGGAGGGAATGATGTTATATTCTCCGAATAAGTGAAAATCCTCCGGATGGACTACCTGTGCATGCTCTATCCGCCACCGCCGGTCATTTGAAATCTTCAGATACCGGGCATAAAGGTTCAGCACAAACCGGTTTCCTTCATCGCCAATAGCATGCGTATTAACCTGAAATCCTTTTTCAAGAGCTAAGGCACATATGGAATCATAATACTGCGGGCTATACATAAACATTCCGGTTTTCGAGGGCTCATCCGAATATGGTTCCGTCATTTTCGCCCCGCGAGAACCCAGAGCTCCGTCAGCATATAATTTTATCGAACGAACTGTCATTCTCTCAGTAAGATATATTCCTTTACTTATGTAGGACTCGATATTTCGACGGGTGGGAGTCAGCATGGAATAGATTCGGATTTTTAAAGATCCTTCCTGGTGCATCCGATCGATCAGATCCACATTGATCTTACCCAGTCCGGCATCCTGAACCGATGTTAATCCTACCTCAAAACAATTTCTTTCTGCCGCTCTCAAGGCCTTGCGCTGAATATCCTCACCCGTTTCCGGGATTGTTTTTGCTACCAAATCCATGGCATTATCGATGAGCAAACCTGTTGGTTCACCATCTTTGATGATAATTTCACCACCCTCAATCCTGGTTTCGACTGTAATACCTGACAGTTTTAGTGCTGCAGAATTTACAATTGCCGCATGTCCATCAATCCTGGTCAGGTAAACCGGATGATCCGGGAAAACCTCATCCAGTAATTTCTTATCCGGAAATTTCTTAATTTCCCAGTCATTCTGATCCCATCCCCTGCCTTCTATCCATTCTGAATGATATTTTTGATGATGTTCCCTGACTCTCTTGACAACCTCTTCAAAAGAAACTGTTCCTGTCAGATCAACCGATTGAATAAGATCCATTGCATACCCATAGAAATGACAATGAGCATCAATAAATCCTGGGTAGACAGGTTTTCCATCAGCATCAACCTTAACTTCAGACTGGAACTTACGCAGAATTTCCTGATCGGAGCCCATCGCAACAAACTTTCCGTCATTTACTGCAAATGCCTGCTGAACATCGAAGTTTTCATTTACTGTATAAACTTTTGCATGATAGACAATCAGGTCAACCTTCTTTTTTGGGGTACATGAACTCATAATAAATGTTGAAAACAAACAAACAAAAAGTACTTTCTTCATCATCAATGGTTTTGAGCAAAAATAGGTATTATTTAGTAATTTTGCCGAAATGTATCAGCAGCCTGTTCTATCGCTTTCTGCCAAAAGCAGGAGGAGGAAAGTCGGGACAACAAAGGGCGCCGTACTTCCTAACGGGAAGGTTCCGGTGAGAATCGGAAACAGAGAGTGCCACAGAAAATAACTGCCTATGCCGGAGTAACTGAAGGAAGATGGGTTATCCCGCCTTCGCTAGTGCTTCGGCGGGTAAAGGTGAAAATGTGAGGCAAGAGCTCACATCGCGGTGTGGTGACATGCCGGGAGGGTAAACCTTACGGGTTGAAAGGCCAAATATACCAGGGCTTGAGGGCTGCCCGCCCGATCCTGAGGGGTTGGCTGCTAGATCCCGCCAGTGATGGCGGGACCAGAGAAATGATAGAACTCGACAGAATCCCGCTTACAGGGTTGCTGATACATTTTTTATCTGACCGACTTATTAACTCCAAAAAGTTAATCAATCAGAACCGGGTTTTTCACTTTATCTTTTAGCAAAGCAAAATCAACCACCTCGATCATCTGGTCGACATAATGAAATGTCATGCCTTCACGGTACTTTTCCTTGATATCAACTATATCCTTTTTATTTTCAACTGAAAGAATAATGTCGTTGATCTTTGCACGCTTGGCAGCGAGTATCTTTTCTTTTATACCACCTACCGGTAAAACTTTTCCTCTTAAGGTAATTTCACCGGTCATGGCCACTTTAGCTCTAACTTTACGCTGGGTAAAAGCTGAAGCCAACGAAGTAAACATCGTTATTCCGGCAGAAGGTCCGTCTTTTGGAGTAGCTCCTTCGGGAACATGAATATGAACATTCCATTTCTGAAAGATATCAGGGTCGAGTCCAAGCATGTTAGCATGGGATTTCAGGTATTCCAGAGCAATGGTGGCCGACTCCTTCATAACATCTCCAAGGTTACCGGTAAGAGTGAGGTTTCCTTTACCTTTACTAAGGCTTGCCTCAACAAATAATATTTCACCTCCTACGGCAGTCCAGGCAAGACCGGTGACAACTCCTGCAACACTATTTGTAAACCCTTTTTCTTTCTGATAACGCGGAGGTCCCATTATTTTCAGCAAGTCATCCCCAGTAATTTTTGCATTGAAATCAGCATTCTCAACAATATTCTTAACGTTTTTCCGAATGATGGTAGCAATATTCTTTTCAAGTGTTCTTACACCTGCTTCCCGTGTGTAATCATCTATTATTTTTTCTATTATCCCGTTTGAAAACTGCAACTGGCTTTTTTTCACCCCATGCTCTTTCAGTTGCTTGGGAATTAAATGACGTCGTGCAATTTCAACTTTTTCCTCAAGCAGGTAACCACTTATATCGATCACTTCCATCCTATCGATGAGGGCAGGATGTATCGTACTAAGGGTATTGGCTGTTGCAATAAACATAACCTTCGAAAGATCATAATCAACTTCGAGGTAATTATCATGGAAGGCAATGTTCTGCTCCGGATCAAGTATTTCAAGCAGCGCAGCCTGCGGGTCGCCACTCACATTTGCTCCCAGAATTTTATCTACCTCATCCAGCACAAAGACAGGATTGGATGATTTGACCTTTTTAAGGTTCTGGATTACTCTACCGGGCATTGCACCAATGTAGGTTTTCCGGTGTCCCCGAAGTTCGGCTTCATCCCTCACGCCGCCTAAAGACATTCGAATGTACTTTCGGTCGAGTGCACGGGCAATGGATTTTCCCAGCGATGTTTTCCCAACACCCGGAGGACCAACAAGACATAAGATTGGCGCTTTCAGGTCATTCTTTAATTTGATCACTGCCAAATGCTCAACGATCCTTTCTTTAACTTTTTCCAATCCGTAATGATCTTCATCCAATATCTTTTCAGCCCGTTTTAAGTCAAAATTGTCCTTAGTATATTCATTCCAGGGTAATTCAACAAATAATTCGAGATAATTTAACTGAACTGAATAATCGGCAGCCTGGGTGTTCATTCTTTGAAGCTTGCCCAGTTCTTTATCAAATACTTCTTTTACCTCCTTTGACCACTTTTTCTTTGATGCCTTTTCACGAAGTTCATTGATATCCTGAGTTCCAGGAGCATCACCCAACTCTTCCTGGATGGTTTTTAATTGCTGATGAAGAAAATAATCGCGCTGTTGTTTATCAAGATCTACTTTAACCTTGTTTTGAATCTGATTCTTTAATTCAAGCATTTGGAGCTCTTTGGTTAAAGCAAACAGCACTTTTTGAGCACGGTCATGAAAATCGGATATCTCTAATAATTTCTGCTTTTCAGCTATTTCAATATTCAGGTTCGAGGAAACAAAATTTACAAGAAATATCGGGCTTTCAATATTCTTTATCGCAAAAGCCGCATCAGTAGGTATATTGGGAGACTGCCGGATAATCTGGATCGAAAGATCTTTAAGAGAAGAAATAAGTGCTCTGAATTCTTTATTTTTGACTATGTTTTCAATCTTATCATATTCTTCAACCATAGCCTTAAAATAAGGCTCGGTCTGGACGATTTCTTTTAAAAGGAAACGTTTTTTCCCCTGAATAATAACTGTAGTATTTCCATCGGGCATCTGCAGAATTTTAATAATGTTCGCAACAGTCCCCACCTGATGCAGGTCCATCCCATTCGGTTCTTCAATATCAGCATCCTTTTGTGCAACAACGCCAATCAGCTTTTTTTCCTTATATGCTTCCTTTACAAGCTTAATGGATTTATCTCTTCCAACAGTAATAGGAATAACAACACCGGGAAAAAGAACCGTATTTCTTAAAGGCAGGATGGACAGTATCTCTGGAATTTTTTCAGCGTTGATCAACTCTTCATCCTCGGTTGACAGCAAAGGAATGAATTCAGTGTCCCCTTCAAGTATCTCAGAAACTGTGATTAAATCTCTTTCTGCAAATTTCATGTGTATGCTTTTCTTGGAAATAGATCAAACAATTTTTATTGCTTTTGCCTTACTAATCAATTTATTTTATCCGGACTGAAGTCAATTTAGGATGAAATAATATTACGGGTCGTCTATCTACTTTCTTTGTAACTCCATACGAATATTACAGTGTTCTGTTAACGGCTGTAAGGTCAAACAAATTAACAAGGATATCTTTTTCGACTGAATCAAAAACTTTCCCCCTTCTTTCATACATGGATTCAGCGACTTTTATGGCTTTTTTGATATCAAAAGTTTTAAATCCCGAAGTACCGCCCCACGAAAATGAGGGGATAAAATTACGTTGGAATCCTGAACCGAAGACATTGACATTTATCCCAACAATAGTTCCGGTATTAAACATTGTGCTGATACCTGTTTTGGAATGGTCGCCCATGATTAATCCACAAAACTGCAATCCGGTTTCTACAAAAGTCTTCTGGTTATAATTCCAAAGCTTAACAGTATCATAAGAGTTTTTTAGGTTAGAGTTATTTGTATCTGCGCCAAGGTTGCACCATTCACCGATTACTGAATTTCCCAAAAATCCATCGTGGGCTTTATTGCTGTAACCAAAAATCACACAATTGTTTATTTCACCACCTACCTTGGAATGAGGACCTATTGTTGTTGGGCCATATATTTTGGATCCCATTTTTACTACCGCATTTTCACACAAAGCAAAAGGTCCCCTGATTAATGATCCTTCCATGACCTCAGCATTTTTTCCAATATAAATAGGGCCATTGGTTGAATTGAGTATGGCAAATTCTATTTTCGCACCTTTTTCAAGAAACACAGGAAAATCTCCTATAGAGTGGTTTGTGGGGCTCAGTTTTTCGCTTTTTCGTTTCTTGGTCAAAAGCTCAAAATCAGCCTTAATTGCCTCGTCATTTTTACTGAATATTTCCCAAACTTCATTCAGTTTCAATGGTTCAATCTCTGTCTGAATTTCCTCAATACCTGATATATCCATTTCACCGGATTCATCAAGGTCTTCGGCATTAAGATGCAGAGCAATGATCGAATCTTTGGTAACCAGGGCCTGATTTTGCCTAAGTGATTTTATTTCGGAGACCAATGATGGGGTTGGGCAAACAGAGCCATTTATCAGATAGTTCTGACTGTTTTTAATAATTGGAAATTTTGCACTTAAATAATTCTCAGTAAGAGATGAAGTTGCCGATTTTAAATGCATTTCCCATTTTTCTCGGATCGTCAGGATTCCTATCCTAATGTCCGCCAGAGGTCGTGTAAAAGTCAACGGCAGTAAGTTATTCCTGCTTTGATCATCAAACATGATATAGTTCATAACCAAGTTTTGGCTTTAATAAACAATGAAAACATATAAAAAAATCCCGATACAAATTTAGAATTATATTCTTAACCATAAATATTATAAACAAAAAAAGCCCTCAATTTTTTAAGGGCCTGGATTTTTTCTTTTAAATAATCAGGAGATTATTGATTTTTTTTATCCAAATGCTTTTGATATCTGTTCTTGAATTTATCCACACGGCCTGCTGTATCGACAAGCTTCATTTTGCCAGTGAAAAACGGATGGGATGTATGAGAAATCTCCAGTTTGATCAAAGGGTACTCTTTACCGTCTTCCCAAACAATTGTTTCTTTTGACTTGGCTGTTGATTTGGTCAGAAACGAATATTCGTTCGACATGTCTTTAAATACAACAAACCTGTAATCCTTTGGATGAATATCTTTTTTCATTGTTAAATCATTAAATTTTCGGGAGCGCAAAAGTAAATCATTCTTCAATATAAACAAATAATTATTTAAAAATTTCAGTTTTAGTTAATGAAATAATGAAAATATAGAATTCCCAGCACAGAAATCATTATTATAGCAAATATAACAATGATCTGGAATCTTATGATAGACCTGCTTTTGGCTTTGCGTTCATTTTCCTCAGAAATCTTTTTAAGCAAATGCCTTATTCTTATAAATGCAGTATCGCCTTTAACGATATAATCGTAGGCGCCATTACGCATGGTATCAACAGCTATATTAATATCATCTGAAGCCGTCAGAAAAATTACCTGGGTATCAGGAAAACGCTGCTTAAGTTTTTTCAGGATATCCATGCCTGTAAAATCCTTTTCAAGAAAATAATCAAGCAACGCTACATCCGGTTTAGTGTCAAGGTTTTGTATGGCCTCTTTGCCGGTTGTAAAGGATTTTACATTGGTATATTCCATTTTTTCAAGTTCCTTATTGATGAGATTGAGGTAAAGAATATCATCCTCAACCACAAAAATTGTTTCGGGCTTAGCCATTATATAAATTTTTTAAAGGATAATTTTTTTCATTAATTGTGAAGCACCACTAAGTTCACTAAATGTACTTATTTATTACATTTTACAATTTTTCTTACAATGTAGTTACCTTCATAATCCATCTTAAGGGTGTAAAAACCGACCGGTAATTCAGAGATATCAGCAGTTAAACCAATTTCAGAATCGCTGCAATAATAATTTTTCACGGGATTTCCGAGATTATTTATAATAACCATGTTAACATCACAAGGTTCAAAATTAGTAAAATTAATATTAATTAAACCTGTTGTCGGATTGGGAAAAATATTTATTGATCCTGGTTTGGTTTCATGATGGATGCCGCCCAACAGTTTACCTTCCAATTGAGTTATTCCGGTATTATCAGGGTCGAGCCAGGGCTTCAGCATTGCAGTGTCGGAGTTTCCATTCGATTGCCAGTGATAAGAAAATTTTCCATAGAAATCGGGTTGATCAGGCCCTGTACCTCCGGAAGCTTCACATGCTGCATAACCACCGGTCAATGAACCAATAATTTTACCCTGTGAATTAAAAAGCGGCGAACCGGATGAACCTCCTTCTGTAACCCCCCAGCCGTTTTCAGTTTGAACCCAGAATACTTTCCAGTGAGATTGAATTCCGCTACCACCCGGCCATGTTGAGGTTTGAACTGGTGTGGTATAAACAGATATCTTTTTAATATCTCCTTCAGGATGATGAATGGTTACTCCATCAGAACTGGCTTCATCTATGGCCGACCAACCATTGAAATAAGGATTATATTCATTGGGAACAGGCTGGTTAAGCCTGACTAAATAGAAATCCGATCCTGTATATCCCCGATTTCCGCCCTGTGCAATTTTGGACGCACCAACCATGCTTTTCAATGGTGGTTCCTGCACCGGATTTTCACATATAGGCGATTCATAATTAAAATAAAAAAGCCATTGATTCAAATCAGCTGCTGTTGCATAATGCCCAACCTGGAAGGCGCAGTGGTCGGCTGTTAAAATATATGGAGTATTGTCATTTTTTGCGTTATTAATCAGTGACCCAGTACACCAAAAAGCAGATCCAGAAACCCTGACCTGAATCCTTATAACACCTTTTTTTCATCCTGCCAGTTCAAACCTTCAGGATTGCACGAAATATTAACCTCACAAAAATCGGAACTACCAAATCCCTTACCGGGTACATATTTTGGTATATCCCTGTAACAGTAGGCAAATTCAGAAATCTTTACTGAAGATTTTCCAGACCATTCAGTACAATTCAGTTCTAAAATAACAGCATCACCATATATCAATTCAGTTGCAAAAAGCCTGCTTTCATTATTGTTTAAGGAGGTAAACGCTCCCTTAGTTTGCTGATGCGCTTCATCGTATATGAATAATTCGGCTCCTTCAGCTAAACTGAAATCACTGTAATAGAGACCGGCGGCTAAAGCATCGTTAACTTTTATTTTAAACCTGTAAATTTTACTGCCATCCGGTAACTCCGTCAAGTTTTCTGGATCAATGAGATTTTGATTTACCGGAAGCAGAATTCCAAAACGATTGGGTAAGAATTCTTGTGATGCAATTGAATCTTCTCTAGCAATCTGTTCCGGGTCGGGCGCTTGTAGTATTAATGTTCTTATCTCATAATTTTGTAAACCCAGCTTTAAACTAAGGGGTTCCCCTCCAAATGAAATCTGGGCTATTATTGACTTTCCAAATAATAAAACAGCGATAATGAAAAGTACCTCGCCGCATAAATCGGATGTTACCCATAATATTCAAAAAAGCATTTATCACTCCAATAATTTTCGTCAAATTTAACATTAATCTGAAATATGCAAATCTACGATTCTGTCAAATTACCGGGGTTTTTGCAAATGACATTTTGTTGTACTTTTGCTGCGATTTAAACTGTATGGAATGCTGGAGAAACTGAGCGCAATATATCAACGCTTCAAAGAGATAGAGGAAGAAATGAACAACCCGGCAGTGATTGCCGATATGAAAAGGTTCATTAAACTGAATAAGGATTATAAGGAATTGCAAAAAATAGTCAAGGCTTATTTTGAATATAAAAATGTAGTTGATAACATAGCTTCGACCAAAGAAATCCTGAAGACAGAAAAGGATGATGATTTCAGGGAGATGGCCAAGACCGAGCTTTCTGAACTCATAGCAAAGAAGGACAATCTGGAGGAAGAAATACGTGTTATGCTTATTCCGGCCGATCCACAGGATGACAAAAATGCAATACTCGAAATCAGGGCGGGAACTGGGGGTGATGAAGCCAGTATTTTCGCCGGTGATCTTTACAGGATGTATGCAAAATTTTGTGAGACAAAAAACTGGAAACTGGAACTTGTTGATTTGACCGAAGGGACCGCCGGAGGCTTCAAGGAAATTATTGTTGAGGTAAAAGGCGAAGGTGTTTATGGACAGATGAAATATGAATCGGGGGTGCACCGGGTTCAGAGGGTGCCCAAAACAGAAACACAAGGCAGGATTCACACTTCGGCTGCATCGGTGGTTGTGCTGCCCGAAGCAGATGAATTTGATGTTGATATCCAGCCCAATGATATTCGGAAAGATCTGTTTTGTTCGTCCGGTCCTGGCGGACAATCAGTAAACACGACCTATTCAGCCGTCAGATTAACCCATATACCCACCGGAATTGTGGCCACCTGCCAGGATCAGAAATCGCAGATCAAAAACTATGAAAAGGCAATGGCGGTTTTAAGAACCAGAATCTATGAAATGGAATATCAGAAATACCTTGATGATATTTCAAAGAAAAGAAAAACAATGGTATCGACCGGCGACCGCTCAGCAAAAATCAGAACTTACAACTGGCCTCAGGGACGGGTTACCGACCACCGGATCGGGTTGACTTTATATAATCTTCAATCGATTATCGACGGCAATATCCAGGAACTGATCGATCAACTGCAGCTTGCTGAAAATGCTGAAAGGCTGAAAGAGGGAATCAGTCAATATTAATACTAATATGACACACCAAGAATTATTTGATCTGATCAGGCAGAAGAAATCCTTTCTTTGTGTAGGACTCGACAGTGATTACAATAAAATACCTGACTTTCTGAAGAATTATGATGATCCTGTCTTTGAATTTAATAAGCTGATCATTCAACATACTTATCCGTTTGCAATAGCTTACAAGCTCAACCTTGCCTTTTATGAAAGCCACGGGAACCAAAGGATGGCAAAGTCTCGAAAAAACAATTGAATACCTGAAAGACTACAAGGTGTTCACAATTGCCGATGCCAAGCGGGGAGATATCGGGAATACCTCGAAGATGTATGCAAAGGCCTTTTTTGAAAATCTCGATTTTGATGCGGTAACGGTTGCGCCTTATATGGGCATCGATTCGGTGAGTCCTTTCCTTGAATACCCGAACAAATGGGTTATTCTTCTTGCCCTCACTTCAAATAAAGGGGCGTTTGATTTCCAGTTTTCGGTTAATAAAGATACTTCGGCGAAATTATTTGAGGAAGTGATTACCAAATCGCAGCAATGGGCAACAGCAGAAAACATGATGTATGTGGTGGGCGCTACACAGGCCAACATGCTTGCCGATATAAGGAAAATTGCACCCGATCATTTCCTGCTGGTTCCCGGTGTCGGGGCACAGGGAGGAAGCCTGGAGGAGGTTGCCAGATATGGACTGAATGATCATTGCGGACTGATCGTTAATTCGTCGAGGGAGATCATTTTTGCCTCGAAAGAAAAAGATTTTGCAGAAAGGGCAGGATTGAAAGCCAGGGAACTGCAGCAAAAAATGGAAGTTATCCTTGGGGAGAATAACCTTTTGTAAATGGGTGAATCTGCGCGTTACTGGATTGAGAAGCTGAAACTTATTAAAACACCCTGAAGGGGGATACTACCGGGAAGTTTACCGCTCGGAGGAATTTGTGCATAAAAAAAACCTGCCCGACAGATACTCAAGCTTACCGCTCGTTTTCCACTTCCATTTATTTTCTGCTTAGAAAGGAATGACTTTTCGGCTTTTCACCGCCTGAAATCGGATGAAATATGGCATTTCTACGAGGGATCGGCGATACACCTGGTGATTATTTTTCCGGGCGGGGAATCGAGGGAAATAGTGATGGGAAGGGACGGGGACGCAAACGAGGTTTTCCAGGCTGTGATACCGAAAGGGTGCTGGTTTGCGGCATACGGTGGAGGTGAAGGATCGTTTTCATTAGCCGGTTGCACGGTTGCACCAGGGTTTGACTTTGAGGATTTGGAGCTGGGGACGCGGGAAGGGCTGATAAAACTGTTTCCGCAGCATGAGGGGATAATCAAGACGTTTACACGATAGAATTGTTTTATTCAAAAATAAATAACTCTAATGCTATTCTTTAGAAAGAGATGATCTATGTGATCTCCAAATTGAAAAACCTAATCTATTCACAAATTGTCAGAACTTACAGTTATTCTTTATCAGAACCGATAGGCAATGGCATTGATGTTCATCCCTGCTCCTACTGAAGCAAAAACGACAACATCACCGTCATTCAGTTCATGGCCCTGGAATCCTTCTTTCCTGACCAAATCGAGCAGCGTGGGCACTGTGGCTACGGAGTTGTTTCCCAATTTCTGAATGCTCATGGGCATAATGTCGACGGGTACATCGTTGATCCTGTACAACCGGAAAAGTCTTTTAACTATTTCCTGATCCATTTTTTCGTTGGCCTGGTGGATCAAAATTTTCTTGACATCCCTAAGGTGAAGATTCGCTTTTTCAAGGCAATTTTGAATGGCTCCGGGAACATACTTTAATGAAAACTCATAAATTTTACGGCCATGCATTTTGAGGTACCTGACCTTGGGATCAGATCCATGTATGTTAGATTTTCCAAAATACAGATAATAGGCTTCTTCCTTGGTATGGGATTCAGATGTAAAGGCCAGTATTCCTCTTTTATTTTCTTCCTCTCTTGCTTCAAAAATAGTTGCTCCGGCGCCATCGGCATAAATCATGGAATCTCTATCGTGAACATCGACAACACGGGACAATGTTTCGGTACCAATTACCATGCACTTTTCAGCCAATCCATTCCGCATAAATGCATCGGCATGAATGACACCCTGCAGCCAGCCCGGACAGCCAAAAATCAAGTCATAGGCCACACATTGCGGATTGCTGATAGCGAGCTTGTGCTTAACCCGTGCTGCAAGGCTTGGGCACATGTCGGTTTGAATTGTGTCCTTAACAACATCGCCAAAATCGTGAGCAACGATGATATGATCCAATTCTTCGGCATTCATTTTAGCATCTTCTATTGCACGTGCTGCAGCTAACGTAGCAATATCGGATGCCTGAAGATCATCAGACACATACCGCCTCTCGGATATGCCGGTTATTGCCTGGAACTTTTCAGAAATTTCATCATGAGGAATATCAAATGCAACATTATTTACATCGTAAAAAGTATTCGGAGCAAAATCGGGGTTTTTTACCACTTCCGTTGGTATATAGCTGCCTGTCCCGGTAATAATTGTATTTACGAATGCCATTCTGCTAATCTATTGTTCTACAAAAAACAGGATGCAAATTTAAGGTTTCCAAACAAAAAAATCAAGTTATTGGTCGGTAAAAATACGAGAAACATTAAAAAAACGGGTAAGTTATTATTTATCAAGATATTTATTCCATTCCTGGAACTTCCGCTTTTTCCAATCGCCTTTATGATAGACATAGCTTGTAATCAATGGCAAAACCGACGTTGCCTCAGCATAAACCATTTGCTCAAATACCGTTTCAACTTTACCCCAGGAAGAGGCTTCCTTGAGGGTTGAACTTGAACAGGCGCCGTCGCGCGGATCGGCAACGGTAATCTGAACTGCATATTGGTGCATGGGAACATCGACTCCGAGCATTTCGGCACAAATAACTGTATCCTGGATAAAATTCTTGGGCACTCCGCCGCCTATCATAAACAGACCGGAGGTTTTGGCTTTCATTTTTATTTTCGTAAGTTCAAGGAAATCCTTTACTGAATCAATCGTAATGTGTTTTTTGGGATTATCCCACTGGTGCTTGACCAGGCCGAATCCGGCACTGCTGTCGGTGAAGGCCGGACAAAAGATGGGCACATTATTTTCGAAGCAAACCTGCACGAGTGAATCCTTTTTCTTAGCCTTTTTTGTAAGATAACGTCCCATTTCCCTAATGAATTCGCGTGAAGAGTAAGCTCCCGGCTTCAGTCCGTCTGCAATTTTCTTAATGGTATTATCACAAACCTGCAACTCGTCTTCGTCGATGTAGGTATCGTATATCCGGTCGATGTAGTTATCCCTTAGTTCCTTGTCGTTGGCATAAGGCGATCCTTTGTAATGCTTGAAACCAAGGGCTTCAAAGAAATCCATATCGACAATGGAGGCTCCGGTTGCAACAATAGCATCAACCATTTTATTTTTAACCATATCAACATAAACCTGCATGCATCCTCCGGCACTTGTGCTTCCGGCCAGCGTAAGAAAAACAGTACAATTCCTGTCTTTTATCATACGGTTAAGGATATCAGCTGCGCCGGCAGTATCTCTTGAGGTAAAAGACATATCCCTCATTGCATCGATGATGGGAGTTGAATCAAAAGATTTAAAGTCGATGTGCTTAATGGTTTCTCTCAGGAATTTCTTTTTATTCATTATTTTTGATTTAAAAATTTATAAGTCAATATTTTGTAAACCACTTTGGCCGCCAGGAAGTCAGAGGTTTTATTCGTTTCATTCGGACAAAGCTCGGCAACATCAAAACCAACCAGGTTTTTCTTTTCAATTACCCTGCGAAGGAACCTCAAAGTTTGATACCATAATAGTCCTCCGGGCTCAGGGGTTCCGGTGCCGGGTAAAATAGAGGGATCGAGCCCATCGAGGTCAAAAGTAAGGTAAACATTTTTGGACAATTTTTTTAACGCTTTATCCATCCAGTCATCATTGTCCACTATATCCTTTGCATAAAAGATATTTCCGGGAACGACAAATTGCATTTCTTCGACGTCCATGCTTCGGATACCGACCTGGACAAAAGGACACCATTCGCTTACCCTTGACATAACGCAGGCATGGTTAAATTTACTTCCTTCGTATTCAGGCCTAAGGTCTGTATGGGCATCGATCTGAAGAACAGTAACTTTATCAAATTTCTCGGCATGGGCTTTTATTGCGCCAATGCTTATGGAATGCTCGCCTCCTATAGTTACGACAAACTTATTTTCGTTAATGTAATTGATCGCTTTGTGGTATATAGCATCAGACATCGATTCGGGGCTTTTATCTTCAGTAATTGCTTTACTCGTATATATCCCTTTTTTATAAACTTCGGAATCTGTCTCTATATCGTAAAGTTCCATATTCGCCGAAGCGATCAGCAATGCTTCCGGACCCTTGTCAGCTCCTTTGATCCAGGTGCTCGTACCGTCGTATGGAACCGGAATCACGACTATTTGTGATTTACCATAAACAGAATATTCCCGTGGTAATCCTCCGTAATTCATTTTGTAAAAATACTAATACCCTAAAATCTTGAACATCGACTTATAGCTCTGCTCCTTAGCAAAAAGTTTCGTATTAATTTCCCCATTTTCATCCACATCGATAATGATATGCTTTGGAGCGGGAATAAGGCAATGCTGGATACCCCCGAAACCACCGATAGACTCCTGATAAGCACCGGTATGAAATAGCCCGATATACAGCTCGCCGTTCTCCTTAAATTTCGGAAGGAAAACAGCATTTGCATGTGCTTCTGAGTTATAATAATCTTCGCTGTCGCAGGTAAGGCCTCCAAGGAAGATGCGCTCATATTCCTTGTCCCAGTTATTGATTGCAAGCAGAATAAATCGCTGGTTGGTAGCCCAGGTATCCGGAAGGGTGGTCATAAATGAACTGTCGATCATATTCCAAACCTCACGGTCATTCTGCCTTTTTTGATTGATAACGGAGTAAAGAACTGCTCCACTTTCACCAACAGTGTAAGATCCGAATTCAGTGAATATATCAGGATCCTGTGTATTATTCTGCAAACAGATGTTTTTTATCTGGGAGATTATTTCTTCTGTCATATACTCAAAATCATAATCAAAAGCAAGCGAATTTTTAATCGGAAATCCACCGCCAATATTTAAAGCGTTCACTTCGGGACAAACTTTCTTCAGTTCACAATATACATTGACGCTCTTTGCCAATTCATTCCAATAATAAGCAGTATCTTTTATCCCGGTATTGATAAAAAAATGAAGCATCTTCATCTCAATATTTGGATTGTTCTTAATCTTTTCGAGATAGAAGGAAACAATATCATTGTAACGAATCCCCAGCCTTGATGTATAAAACTCAAATTTAGGTTCCTCCTCAGAAGCAATCCTCATCCCGATCTTATATTTTTTGCCGTTATTAATACCTTTAATATAATAATCCAATTCCTCCATGTTATCGAGAACAGGCACAATGTTTTCAAAACCGTCATTGATAAGTTTAATAATGTTTTCAATGTATTGCGGACGTTTGAATCCATTGCAGATGATGAAAGTTTTTTTTGTAATTTTTCCCTGTTCAAAAAGCGCCTCAACAATATTCAGATCAAAAGCTGATGAAGTTTCCAGGTGAACATCATTTTTCAATACTTCATCGAGGATAAATGAGAAATGGGAACTTTTGGTGCAATAACTGAAATAATAATCACCCTGGTAATCACTTTTAGCCATCGCAACATTGAAAAGTTTTTTGGCTTTCTGTATCTGTGAGGAAATTTTCGGCATGAAACTTATTTTCAGCGGAGTTCCATACTGCTTAATGATATCCATCAGGTTTATTTCGTGGAAATACAATTCATCATCAACAACTTTGAATTCATCCTGCGGAAAATCAAAAGTTTGCTCAATTAAATCAACATATTTCTTTTTCATTTTAAAAATTGATATTAATTACTTTAACCAATCAATATTAATGCAGATTAATTAGAATTATAAAAATTTCAAAATCCAGGGCCGGCAAAGTTAAATATTATGGTTAAATCGGGAATTAAATTTCTATGATAATTAGTGTATTTTTGTAATTTGATTTATAATTTTAAGATTTATTGATTCTTCATCAACCCGACAATGAAAAGAAAACGATTGAATTTTTTAATAGCTATTTTTCCGGCAATCACTATTTTACTTTTCTGGTTGCCTTGTCAATCTCAAAAGTCCGGGACCTCCCCAATATTGAAAAAAATCTGGGAATCCCCCGGCTTACTCACAACCTGTGAATCGGTATGTTTCGATGCAACAGACAATGTTTTAATGGTAACCTGTATCAATGGAAACCCAACTGAAAAAGATGGGAATGGATTTATTAGTAAACTTTCGTTATCGGGTGAAATAATTACTCTAAAATGGATCGATGGCCTAAACGCACCCAAAGGAATGGATATCTTCCAGAGAAAACTCTATGTCACCGACATCGACCGTATTGTTGAAATTGACCTTGACAAAGGCCTGGTCATTAAAGATTACAATATTCCGGGCGCCCGATTCCTCAATGATATAACCATTGATGCGATTGGGAGTGTTTATATCTCGGATATGGCTACCGGTAGAATTCACAGGCTCTACAAAGGATTGGTTGAAATATGGCTGGAAGATACAAAGGTTGTCAGTCCCAATGGATTGTTTTATGAGAATGGAGAAATACTTATCGGGACCAGGTCCGGTATTTTCAGTACAAGCCTTGAAGATAAAAGAACATGGGAAATCATAAGTGGAACAGGCAGTATAGATGGTCTTGAAGGTGACGGGCATGGAAATTACCTGATTTCTGATTGGATTGGTAAAATCCAATTAGTAAACACGGATATGGAGTCATTTGTATTGTTAAACACAACTGATCAAAAGATCAATGCTGCTGATATTGAGTTCAATCCTGCAACCAAAATGCTTTATGTCCCAACATTTGCGAATAACAGGGTTATTGCCTATGAGTTAATATATGAACCATCTACTGATCATTAAATGTGTAAGTTTTTTTTTTAAATAATGTCTAAATTTGGCCTGAATTGTGTGTAGTTTCGCCAAAATTTTAACAACAGCAATATGAAAAAAATCATTTTAGTTTTATCAGCATTCATTTGCACAATGGCAATGTCCCAATCAGTGGCCTATATCGAGATAAAGGAAATTATCAGTAAAATGCCTGAATATCAAAAAGGCCAATGAACTCATTGAAGCTCAGGTAACCGCAATGGGAAGATGAAGTTGAGTTAAATTTCAGAATGTTGAAAATCTTTACCAGGAATATGTGAAAAACGAAATGATATATACTGAAGATGTTAAACAGCAAAAGCAAGAAGAAATAGTGCAGTCTGAGAAACAAGCCAAAGAATTCAGGGAGCAGAAATTTGGAAAGGAAGGGGAAATAACGAAACTTAAAGAACAGAAAATTAAACCACTTCAGGATAACATTTTCAAAGCGGCTGAAAAAGTTGCCCTGGCCAATGGTTATGATTATGTTTTCGACAAATCTGCCTGAGTCGAACTGGATTTTGTTAAACCCGAACACGACTCACCGACAAAGTGTGACTGCTGGAACTGAGTGGAATAAAAACCGGAATAAATTGGCAACCTGTTGTAGATTCACTAATCCAGTTTGGCAGTTAGCCTTAATAATCAAAATATACCTGATCCGAACTCAATGGGATTGATACATATTACCGGGATCTGTGCTTCGTTGAACAGGATTCTCTCATTCCACGAACCGATGCTGAAATAAGTTGAGCCTATTTGCTGCCTCGGTAACCATGATGATGGCATCATAGTTCTCCCTGAACAGCCACTTCAATCAATTCTTTGGCTGATTCACCGGGTTTTTCCGAAACGATGATCTCGTGCTTTACATCTGCTTTGGCAAACGCTTCTGAGATTTGACGGGTGATGATTTCAATCCTCGACATTTCACCCGGATCTTTCACTACTTCCTTGAAGATGTGAATGGTAGAACCGAACATTTTGGATATCGTGATGGCAATACCCACCTTCTGACGGCTTTCGGTAAAAGAGTTAATGGGCAGCATAATATTTTTATAGCCTGTATAGGGTTTCCGCTGAACCACAAGGGTTGGAACCTTTGATTTGGTGATCACTTTCAATGCGTAACTTCCAAGCACATGCTGCATCCCTTTTTTTCCATGGGTGCCAAGAAAGATCATATTGGAGCCGATGCTTGCAGACACTTCATGGATCAAATCAAAAATGCTGCCTTCCTGGAACATATATTCCACTTCGATTCCAGGCTCCTGCTTTTTTAACACCAGCACCAATTCTTTCATTTTATTTTCAACAGCACTGATCATGTCTTTTTCACCCGGGAAAATAGAAGAGGTATCTTTGTTAATGGCATGAAATAAAACCACTTTAAATTCAATATTTTAGCAATATGCATGGCATGGCTGGCTGCATTGGCACAGGCTCCGAAAAGTCGGTGGGTACAAAAAGAATGTTGTTAAGCTTCATCGTTTATAAGTTATTTATGCAGCAAAAGTAAAAAAAAATGCCACCCGGCAAAAGGTGGCATTTGATTTATTTGCTCTTATCAGGATATGGCGGAACATCCGGCCAGCCTTCGGGCCAGTTTTTAAGCTCTTCCAGGATCACTTCGATGGCTTTGTTCAATTGCTGGTCTTCGCCGGCATACTCTTTAGCCGGGTCGTTGTCCACTTCAATGTCAGGATCAACGCCATGGCCTTCAATCACAAACGATTTGCCTTCGCGGTCGTAGGTCGAAAACTCAGGCCGCATCAGGCTTCCGCCATCAATAAACGGCAGCGTGCCCCGGATACCCGTTACACCACCCCATGTGCGCTTACCGATGAGTTTGCCCATCTTCAGCGTTTTAAACTGGTAAGGGAACAAATCGCCGTCGGAAGCCGAATAATTATTGATAAGCATCACTTTAGGTCCGTATTGCATTACCTCGTTTGTATTGGGCGAACCATTCCTGCTGATCCTCATCATTGAAAGTTCACGCCTCAGCCGTTCAATGATCATTGGCGAAACATTTCCGCCACCGTTTCCGCGGTCGTCGATGATGAGCGCACGCTTTTTCAACTGAGGATAGAAGTATTTCACAAACTCATTCAGGCCTGCCGCACTCATATCCGGAACATGAATATACCCAACCTGGCCATTGGTGGCTTCACTTACCTTTTTAATATTGTTTTGAACCCAATTGTAATAGTAAAGGTTGGATTCGTCACCGACCGGGATAATGATCTCCTTGCGGGCGCCGGCTTCGTCGGGCGAACCATTGATGGAAAGCTCAACCTGCTTACCTGCGGTTCCCATTAACGCCATATAAATGTCAATCATATCTTTGGTCGACTTGCCATTAACCGCCACGATAAAGTCGCCTTCCTTAATATCAATGCCAACACCTGATAAAGGAGAACGGTTGTCCTCGCTCCAGTTTTCGCCCTTCAGTATTTTATCTATTTTATAATAGCCTGACTGATCGCGGCTGATTTCAGCGCCCAGCAGACCCATTTTGATCCTTTCGGGAGCAGGTTTGTCGCCTTCACCCACATAAGCGTGACCAATGTTCAGTTCACCGATCATTTCGCCGATGATGTAATTCAGGTCGTTCCTGTTGTTCACATAGGCAACCAGCGGTTTGTACTTGCTATGAATGGCTTTCCAGTCCACGCCGTGCATGTTCGGATCGTAGAAGAAATCGCGCATCTGCCTCCACGATTCGTCGTAAATCTGCTGCCATTCGTCTTTCACATTCGCCCACACTTTCATATTCGACAGGTCAACAAACTCAGAGGCCGATATTTTCCCTTTCGGCAAATCAATGATGGCATATTTGCCTTTATCATTAACCACCATTTTTTTCATGTTTGCCGAAATCAGGAAACTACCGTACTCACCAAGGTCGGTCTCTTTTTTATCCTCAATGTTGAACACCTTCAAAGCCGAACCTTTCATATCGCTGGTGCGCATGTAATAATAAATGCTTTTATCAGCAGGGGAGAGGTTCCAGTAAGCTCCGGCATCAATCGGCAAGGCTACAATACGATCCATAATACCGTCGAAATCAATTTTAACGGTTACGCCTTCGGGTTTTTTGTCTTTGGCGTCGGCATCCTTCTTGTCTTTGCCTTCATCTTTTTTAGCATCATCAGCGGCAGGCTCTTCTTTCACTTCCACCTGGTCATTCTCCGGCTGAAAAGGATTTTCAATGTCTTTGGTCAGGGTTAAGAAATAGACTTTCGACATGTCCTTATAGATGGTATTCCATTCAATCCAGCTATAATCGGGATTAAAATCGCGCGAAGAAGTAAAGATAAAGGTATTTACCATCATTGCTGAACACCGGATCGCCTGATTCGTACCAGCCGTCGGTTACGGGTTGCTTTTCTTTTGTATCGGTATTGAACACGTTTATCCTTGTCATGCCGTCACTTGTTGGCATAGGATAAGCGATCCACTTGCTATCGGGCGACCATGAATAATTCCTGATCTCACCTTCCTTTGTTTCTTCCACAAGGACTATTTGCTTTGAGCTTATATCAACATATTGCAGGCGTTGCATCCTGTCGGACCACATCAGCTTCTTGCTGTCAGGGCTCCAAACGGGATTATATTTATAGTTGCTGCTGTTTGAAGTAATTTGAATGGCTTTTTCAGTCCCATCCTGGTTTTGAATATAGATTTCATCCTCTCCGGTGCGGTCGCTGATGTAAGAAATATACTTTCCATCGGGTGACCACTCCACATTGCGATCGTGAACACCTGAAGTTTCAGTTAAATTTTTGGTCATGCCGGTTTTGGCAGGAACCGTAAAAACATCTCCGCGAGCACCAAACACCATCCGTTTTCCATCAGGCGAAATAGCCCAGCTATTGATCAGTTTTGAGGCATCTTTCAGTTCATTTCTGCCCGAGTTCAAATCATCAGCAATGGTGATCGGGATTTTAACGGATTGCTGTGTAGCAAGATCTAAATTATAGATAAAACCACCATTCTCGTATACAATTGATTTGTTGCCAAGAGAAGGAAATTTCACATCGAACTCGGTGTAATTGGTTACTTTTTTAATCTCGCGCGTCTCGGTGTTATAAACGAAGATGTTCATCGTCCTGTCGCGGTCGGAAAGGAAATAAATGTTATTACCATGCCACATCGGAATAATATCCTGTGCAACATTGTTGGTTATGTTCATGGTTTCCTTCGATTGAAAGTCATAAATCCAGATGTCGTCGGCCATCCCGCCACGGTAATACTTCCATGTCCTGAATTCGCGGAACACCCTGTTATAGGCAAGCTTCTTTCCATCAGGCGAGTAACTGCAAAAACCACCGGCAGGTAAGGGCAATTCTTCAGATAAGCCGCCATTTACATTGGCAATAAATAATTGTCCAATGAAGTCGTTAAATGATTTTTTCCTTGAGCGGTAAACAATCTGCTCGTTGTTTTTCCATGTCATTACAATGTTGTTCGGTCCCATCCTGTCGGAGATATCATCGCGGCCAAGGGTAGCCGTATAGGTAAGCCTTTTGGGAATTCCGCCCTGGGCAGGCATCAGGTATACCTCAGTATTTCCATCATATTGGCCGGTGAATGCAATGCTTTTTCCATCGGGTGAAAAGCGGGTGAACATTTCATATCCCACATCATTGGTGAGTTTGCGAGCCACACCACCGGTTGCGGAAACGGTGTACAAATCACCGGCATAGGAAAATACAACCTGGTTGTCGTAGATTGCCGGAAATCGCATTAACCGGGCTTCTTCCTGAGAAAACAGGAGACCGGACAGGCCGATTAATAAAATGAATGTGAAGAGTTTTTTCATTGTAATGTTTATTTATTGTTATTTATTTTTTTGAATAGTTGCACAGATTCACCAAATCTGTGCCAGTGAATCTACCGGGTTTATTATGAACAGAATAATCTGAAAATCATTGGCTTGCCAAATTAAAACTGCCGAAATTACGAACAGTCCATGTTCGGCTTTGAACACTAAAAACTTTTTTATAATGACCAGGAATTTACTTGCAGTTATCTCTATAAGTATCAACTTGCTCAAAAATAATGGCTATTGCTTCCGGACTAAAATCCTGTACAAGCGTGGTATTATTGCGAACACCATCGCATGCCTTCCATGCATCGCAGCTTTTTGAACTGTTGATCAGCGTTTGTGCAGTTGCCAGCGTGAAAATCAATTGAGCGCTATAACTGGTCACGTTTTTGGCTTTTGCTTTTTCGAGAATGGGCAACGCTTCAGCAATTTTCCGCTGTTTGTCAAGCGAAATCATGTATCCGAGACACAACAGGTCATTGCCGTTCATTTCGTCAAGATTCAAGTTTTCATAACCTTTACCATATTTTCTCCCGAGGAACATTTTGAAAGTTTCAACATTGTTTTTTCCCTTTTCATTCCATTGCAGGGCATTGATCACTGCAAGTTTCTCACCAATTGCTACATTGTTATCAGCAATATAAGCGGCTAACCCACCATCAAGAAATTCAAGTTGTTCGGCCAGCTGAACTTTTTCATTCATGTAATAAGCAGAATAAAAGCTGGTTTGAATTAATGGTGAACCCGCATAACTAAAACCTGATGCAAGTGCTATGAAAACTACAAAGGAAGCGATAATGACTTTTTTCATGTGAAATCTCTTTTTAAATGTTACGACAAAAATAATTATTTCATTGATACCCATCAGACAAATTTTGAAATACAATGGGTTGCAACTACAGACGTAATTGGAATATTAATTTCTTTGTGAAATTATCACTTCAGGAAAAATATATACAAATAAGGCCAAAAATTGTTTTTATACCCACTTAACAAGATCGAAGTCCTGGCGATGAGGCAGAAAATCGGCTTTTGGATAAATCCTGAAAGCAAAATCAAATACACCGCTAACCTTAAGGGTAACAGAGCATGAGTATATAGCTTTGACACCGGAATTGCTTACCAGTTTTAATTCTTCTTTATGAAAAATGTTCTCAACCTTATCATTTACTTTCTGCCCAATTACGATATCGATTCCGATATTTTCGGAATGAATGCCGTTATTATTCAGGGTTATTTCAACTTTAAACACATCTCCAAGGTTCAATGGTTTGGAATTTGAGTTTGGAATCCTGACAGAAATTACCTCGACACCGCTCCATTTTTCCTGGACATGCAACTTCCAGTTTCTGATTTTGTAGGCCAGAGCAAAATTGTCTTCCCTGATTGCTTTGCCCCGATCAAAAAGCTTTGAATAGAATTTATTATAATAATCATCCAGCATCCTTGTCATAGTAAAATGGGGAGCTATTTCCGACAGTGTATTTTTTATGCGTGAGATCCACTTATGCGAAACCCCATCACTGTCAACATCAAAATACATGGGTATGATTTCTTCTTCGATAAGATAATAAATGGTTTCTGCGTCAAGTTCATCCTGAAAGGCCTGGTTTCCATAGGTTCTGGCTTCCTGCAATGCCCAGCCGGCGTTTTCCTTATAACCTTCGGCCCACCAGCCATCAAGAACACTCAAATTGATTACTCCGTTCATTACCGCCTTTTCACCGCTTGTTCCTGAAGCTTCCAGAGGACGGGTTGGTGTGTTTAACCAAATATCAACTCCAGAAACCAGCTTACGAGCAACATGCATATCGTAATTTTCAATAAAAATTATACGACCCAGGAACTGAGGCATTTTGGAAATTTCAATTACCCTTTTGATCAAGTCCTGACCGGGTTTATCATTTGGGTGTGCTTTTCCTGAAAAGACAAGCCTTACAGGTTTCTGCTCATCATTCAACAAACTAGCCAGTTTTTCAAGGTTATTAAAAAGCAGGTGTGCCCGCTTATAGGTTGCAAATCGCCTTGCAAAGCCAATATATAAAGCCTTTTCATCAATGAGCTCGAGGGTGTTGAAAATAATTTTCGGATTTTCCTGCCGCTTTGTAAGGTCAATCTGGATTTTTTTCTTCAGCATTTTAATAAACGAGGCTTTGGATTTCTGTCTTTGCTGCCAGATAGCCTGGTCAGGTATATTTTGAATTTTGCGCCAGACCTCAGGATTGGATTGTTGCTTATAAATATCATTTCCAAGATTGGTGACAAAGAATTTCTGCCAGTTTCTCGATGCCCATGTTGGAAGGTGGACTCCGTTTGTTACATATCCGATATGGAGTTCATCAGGGAAGTATGCCGGATATAAATCCTTGAACATATCTCTGGTTACCCTGCCATGAATTCTGCTTACTCCATTCATTTCCTGAGATAACTTAGCAGCCAGAACGCTCATCGAAAACTTTTCAAGGGCATTTCCTTTATGGAATCTTCCCAGGTTCATGAATTCCTCCCATGAAATATTTACACGGTCGGCGTAGTGAGGAACATAAGTCCTGAGCATATCTTCACTAAACGTATCATGCCCGGCTGGAACAGGAGTATGTGTTGTAAATAGTGTTGTTGCCCTTACAACCTCTAAAGCCGTTTGATAATTGACAACATTTTCTTCAATCAGGTTTCTTAATCGTTCAAGGCAGGCAAAAGCAGCATGGCCTTCATTCAGATGGTAAATGTCAGGATCTAATCCAATTGCTTTTATGAACCTTATTCCTCCAACCCCAAGTAACAGTTCCTGCCTGAATCTGTTTTCCCAATCGCCTCCATAAAGTTGATGGGTAACCGATCTGTCCTCAGGACTGTTTTCTTCAATATCAGCATCCAGCAAATAGAGTGGAATCCGGCCAACGTCAATTCTCCATACCTTGGCCGTAAGTGTCCTGCCCGGCAAGGCAAGGTTGATCATTATCCACTCTCCCTTCTCATTTCTCACCGGAATAAGCGGCATCTCTGTAAATTTCTGAGGATTTGCTTCCGCTATCTGATCACCATTGATAGAGAATTTCTGGTTGAAATACCCATACCTGTATAAAAGCCCTATGCCAATCATATTTTTGTTGGAGTCACTTGCTTCCTTGAGGTAATCGCCTGCAAGAATCCCCAAACCTCCTGAATAGATTTTAACAGATTCGTGCAAACCAAACTCCATACTAAAATAGGCTACCTTTTGTGCCGGTTTGTCTTTAGCTTTTGAAATATATTTTAGAAAATGATCATAAACTGATTTCATGTTTTCGAGAAAAACTTTATCCAGCCTAAGTTCCTGGAACTTACCAAAAGAGAGCCTGTAAAGCATGGCTACAGGGTTGTGATCAACTTCATCCCATAGTTTTTCGTCAATTCCCTTAAATAATTTAATGGCCTCATAGTTCCATGACCACCAAAGATTCATGGATAACTCCCGCAGGGGTTCTAGTTCTGCAGGAACTTTAACCTTCACGAATATTTTTTTCCAGTCGGGACGCTCCAGTTTTCCTTCCCCCGCAAGTGTGTATTCAAATGACTGCTTGCTCCGGAACAGGTCAGATCGCTGCTCAACCTTACTGTTGGTGAGCGTATAAGCCTCGAAGTATTTTTCAGACAACTTATTCCAGTGCAGAAGCTGCGAAATTTCATAGGCCTCATTTCGCGCTGCCTCATATTGTTCAGGTGTTGAGCGGCTTAAATATCCAATCTCTTTAACTACAGATGATACCACCTCCTGATAGTTGTCATCATTTCTTTCGATGGTTGCTACAGCATGATGTTTTACAGCACAATTCATTTTTACCCAAAGGCCAAATCCTGCAAGTGAAGTGGTAAGAGTAGGAATTCTGAAGGCAATGCTTTCGAGAGGTGTATACCCCCAGGGTTCATAATAGGAAGGGAAAACAGTAACATCAAAACCGTTTAAAACCTGGTAATAATCGAGATTAAAGATTCCATCCTGTCCATTGAGATAGACCGGGACAAAAATTATTTTAACATTGCTTTCAGGACCATTGGTCAGGTCATTTTCCCTGACCCTGTTCAATACAGGATCGTGAATCTTGTCGTATAAAATATGAGTGGTAAATTCACCAGAGACAGGATGATTGAAGTCGGCACTGCCTATACTATCCTGAAGGTCCTTTCTGGGACCGGCAATACTGCCCGGAACAGTGATAAGTGCAATAATTTGCCGCTTGATCTTTTTATCTTTATTAAGTTTTCCTAATGCATCAATAAAAATATCAATACCCTTATTAAAGAATTCATACCTTCCGCTAGTTAATACAAGCAGGGCATTAACTTCCAGTTTTTGATTCAATAAGGCTTCTGCCACAGTAATAATCCGGTTACGGGAAGTTTTCCTTTGAACTTCAAATTCGCTCTTACCGGGATGAAAAACCTGTGAAAAGCCATTTGGAGTAACCACATCCACCGACTTTTGCAATAAGTATTTGCATTCATTTGCTGTAATGTCGCTGACGGTTGTAAAGCAATCAGCCTCTTTTGCTGCATTGTATTCCAGGGAATATTTTGATGTAATGCCAAGGTTTCTGGCGAAGTCATTGGGATTAAATTTTTCAAGGTCTCTGTATAATGGCAGGTGATTCCCTGAAATGGACCTGCCAAGAACCGTAGCATGAGTAGTGAAAACGGTCCCGATCTGAGGAACATTTTCCTTTAAGTATAAAATGCCGGAACCTGTCATCCATTCATGAAAATGACTGATGATTTTATCATTGGCAGATAAAAAGAAGTTGTAGAAACTTTCGATAATAATACCAGCTGCATATCCAAACAATGCAGGTTCAACATAGTCCCACCCTCCGGAGAGGGAATCCAGTTTGTAGGTTTCCCAGAATTTTGCAAAAATCTTATCCTTCTGAACAAAATAAGGCGTGAAATCTACGAGTATTGCAACCGGCTTACCCGGGATATTCCAGCGTCCGATACGCAGCCGTAACCCATCCCTTTCAGCGCTTTCGCGCCAGTTCCTAAAGAGCAATTTATCTTCGACAAAATCAGGATTGTCGATGGTTTCCTTCCAAACATCCGGCCCTACAAATATGTACCGGTCACCAAATCCTTCTGAAACCGAGAGATATTTTGAAGATAAAACTGTATATATTCCGCCTACCTTATTACATACTTCCCAACTAACTTCAAAAAGATAATCGGGCATTTTAAAATCATTCGTCATCTGATGTATATTGAGTAAATACTTATACCGCACCTGAACGGGTTTGCAAAAAATGCAGATCTTTAACCAGCGGCATAACTGAATCTAATAGAAAAATGCATCGCATTTTTAATAAGAAGCAGTATCCTTTAATATGCATTTGAAAAAGGTTGCAAATTTATCCTAATTAAAGTTCCGGCAAAATCAATATTATTAACATTCTGTTTTTGCAATGCTTGGTTCGTTTTCTCTAAATATGCGTATTCTTAGGAAGCTAATTATCTCATTTTCGCGCAGATAAGACTGATAGTCACAGAAGACATCAAGTATTGATTATCTGGTTATTAGAGAATATTACCGAACTATTATTTCTACTAACGCAACCCATATTAATTTCTTAACATCTATATAACAAATTATAATTTATATCGCCTATAGCAAAGCTATACTAAGAGTTCAGGATACACATTGTTAAATTAAAAAAATTCTATCCATGAAAAAACTTGGTATTATCATTTGGGTTGTAATAATATTGACCCTTGCCCCCTGGGTTTTAGCTAGTCAAAACTCTGTCCTTTCCGACGGAAGTTGGTACAAATTGGCACTTCAAGAAACCGGAATTTACAAAATAACTTACAACGACCTTTTGAGTTACGGAATCAATCCGGTTCAGATTAATCCTAAATACATCCGGCTTTATGGCAATGGGAACGGAATGTTGCCGGAAGCTAATGATGCTTTCCGTTATGATGATCTCCAGGAAAATGCCATTTTTGTCTATGGCGAAAATGATGAAGTTTTCGATCCGGATGATTACATTCTGTTTTATGGCGAAAATCAGACCGAATGGAAATTAAATGAATCAACAGGCTATTTTGATCACCAGGTGAATTATTATTCAGATTACACCTATTATTTTATAACGATCGGTACAGAAGAGGGAAAGAGGATAGTTAACCAGGCTGAACCGTCTGGTAATCCTACTCAAACGATTCAGATGTTCAATGATTATTTCGAACATGAAGAAGAAAGCTACAATCTAATCCAATCAGGTAAAAGCTGGTATGGTGAATTATTTCTGGAAACAACTTCCTACGATTTTGATCTCAATTTTCCGGACTTATTAACGGATTTTCCTGTACACCTGAAATCATCTTTTGCTAACCGTTCCTTTGTTAACTGCAGTATGGAGATTAGTATTGATGGTGACACAGTATCTTCTGTTGTACTTGCCGCCGTTAATCCGTCAAGTACAAAATATGCCCAGAAAAAAACGGATGCGGTTTCATTTTATGTGAATAATCATGCATTCAATTTAAATTTTTCTTACAATCAACCCAATGACTCTGCAATGGCTTGGCTGGACTATTTCGAATTGAATTATATGAATGACCTTAATCTTAACGGCAATCAATTAAGATTCAGAAGCATTGCCTCTGTTGGGGTAGGAGAAATATCCCTTTTTGAAATATCGGGGGTTGATGCGTCAACATGGGTATGGAATGTAACAGATCCAATTAACGTTTCCGGAATTTCCGGGATTGTAATGGGTGATCAATTCGAGTTTAAGATTGCAACTGATAGCCTGTTGGAATTTATCGTATTTAAAGGAATGGAATTCGAAAGTCCTGAATTTATCGGGCAAGTTGAAAATCAAAACCTCCATGGTTTGGAACCAATGGATTATATAATAATTTCCCATGAGGATTTTCTTGAACCGGCCCAGCAACTCGCAACATTTCATGAGTCGAATGATGGGCTATCATCTTTTGTGGTTACACCTGAAATCATTTATAATGAATTTTCTTCAGGCTCAACTGATGTTACTGCCATCCGTGATTTTATTAAATACCTGTATGATAAATCGGGAGGAGAAAAACCTGAATATTTACTTCTTTTTGGCGATGGTTCATACGATCCGAAAGACAGGATAGAAAATAACACCAACTTTATTCCCACATTTCAAACCAAAGAATCATTAATTACTGCTGCAAGTTATGTTATTGAAGATTACTATAGCTATATGGATGATTCTGAAGGTTATGATGGAATAGGTGATCCTGACATTGGAGTAGGCAGGCTTCCTGTAAAATCTTTAGATGAAGCGTCGAATTCAGTTTCAAAAATTATTCATTACTCAACAAATAACAACACCTTCGGCAATTGGAAAAATGATATCTGCCTGATTGCTGATGATGGCGACGGGAATCTTCATATAGAACAAGCCGATAGCATAGCAAAAATAATTACTGGTTATAATGTTGACAAACTTTATTTTGATTTTTATGAGCTTGTCCAGAATCCGGAAGGACCAAGGTATCCTGAAGTAGAGGAAAAAATCAGCCAGCTTATGGAAGATGGAGTGTTTCTTATAAATTATATCGGTCATGGCGGAGATACTGTTTGGGGACAAGAACATGTATTGGAAAATTCAGACATTGAAAACTGGAATAATGCGGATAATTTACCAGTTTTAGTAATAGCGTCATGCGCATACAGTCGGTTTGATAATCCGGAAATAATTTCAGGTGGGGAATTAGCTGCAATAAAAAATAATGGCGGGGTTATTGGTACTTTGAGTTCATCAAGGTTAGCTTATGCACAAAACAATTTTGTTATTAATCAAAGATTAATGGACTATTTTCTCGATCCTGACATCGAAACTAAAAGACTTGGAGATTTTGCTCGTTATTCAAAACCTCCCGCACAACTTTCAACAAGAAATTTCATTCTATTGGGTGATCCGGCGCTAAAAATCAGTATTCCCGGTAATAAAATAGTTACCGAATTTATCAATGGAATTAATATTAATCTTCCCCTGGATTCCATCCAACCCGGAGAACAAATAACTGTATCCGGTTATACTACTGATTTTGATGGAAATCTCCTAAGCAATTATAATGGTACAATTTTAATTAAAGTCTTTGAAAGACCCTACATTAAAACAACTCTTGGCAATCAACCCTATTCTTATCCAATTGATATTATAGTGCAGGATAGTATTATGCTGGAGATGCAATCGGAAGTGATAAACGGTCAATTTGAATATTCATTTACCCTTCCTTCCAACCTCCTCCAGGATTATGGAAAAATCAAGCTGAGTCATTATTCCTTTAATGAAAGTCAGGACGCTTCAGGTTTCTTTTCGGAAATTGTGGTAGGTGGAGAGCCCAGCGCAATAATTACAAATGGAGCGAATGACAACTTCGGAATTTTCCCGACACCTGTCACCAACAACCTGTTTATTATAAATCATAGCACTTCTAAATCTATTATTGCTGAAATTATTGATATATCAGGCAACACAAAGCTGACTTTTAAATTCAATAACATTCAAACAGCCGAAAAACTTTTGATGGATGTCTCCAGACTGTCAGGTGGTTTTTATATTCTTAAAGTTTCAACTGATACCCTGACAAGCGAGTTTAAGTTTATTAAAAAATAGCAACCTTAGATATAACTTGATTTTACAGCAATTTAATTCAATAAAGACTCAATTCAAATAATTCATGTAATTTTATAGGATAAAATTTACCCTGCATCTTAATACTAACTTTAAATTTTTTCGACATGAAGAAAAGCATCAGGTTATTTGCAGGAATAATGTTTCTCCTGCTTGGGGGTACAACAATGTTTGCCCAGAATTCAGTTTTATCAACAGGAAACTGGTTTAAAATTGCTGTTGAACTAACAGGAATCCACAAAATAACTTACAACGACCTCGTGAGTTATGGAATTAATCCCGGTCAGATTAATCCGAAACACATCCGGCTTTATGGAAATGGGAATGGAATACTTCCTGAACTGGCAACCGCTTTCAGGTATAACGATCTTCAGGAAAATTCCATTTTTGTTTTTGGGGAGGAAGATGAGGTTTTTGATCCAGATGATTACATTTTATTCTATGGAGAGGGTCCGACCGAATGGAATTTAAATGAACCAACAGGTTTATTTGAACACCAGGTGAATCTTTATTCTGACTTTACCTACTATTTTATCAATGTTGACATTGGTCCGGGAAAACGTATTGCTGAACAATATTCCACAATCATCCCTCCTACTTACATTTCTACATCCTTTAATGATTATTATTATCATGAGCTAGAACTTGAAAACTTAATTCATTCAGGTAGAAACTGGTATGGCGAACGATTTGAAGAAATCTTGGAATATAACTATGAAATTGTATTTCCTGATTTGATAACTACTAATCCTGTTATTTTTATGACAGAGGTTGCCTCAAGATCTCCGGAATTGAGTAATTTTAATTTTGAAATCAACGGACTTTCAATATTATCAATTGATGTGCCGGGGTATCCTTTTTATACCTATTCTGATTATGCAAAAATAAAATGGGATTCTTCAACTTTTTATGCCGGTAATCCAACATTGAATATAAACATCACCTACAACAAACCAACAGATTATTCCATTGGCTGGTTAAATTATTTTACACTTAATGCAAAACGGGAGAATGTTTTCGAAACCGGGCAAATGAAGTTCAGTGACATAGAATCAGCCGGACAGGGAATGGTCACTGCGTTTCAAATTTCAACACCAATTGGAAATAAAAATATCTGGAACATAACTGACCCATTGAATCCCACCCTTGTAAACTATACGTATTCGAACGGAATAGCTGTATTTGTACTTGAAACCGATAGCCTGTTAGATTTTATAATTTTTGACGGAAGTCAATACTTTTCACCGGAATTTATATTCGAAGTCGAAAATCAAAATTTACATGCCATTGAACCTGTTGATATGATCATAATCACACACGAAGATTTCATAGTTGAGGCTCAGCAATTAGCAAATTTCAGGGAAAGTAATGATGGTATTTCCACTTTTGTGACCACTCCTGAAATAATTTACAATGAATTTTCTTCGGGTGCTCAAGACATTACTGCGATAAGAGATTTTGTAAAATATATATTTGAAAAGTCAAATGGGGAAAAACCGGAAAACTTGTTACTTTTTGGTGATGGTTCTTTTGATTATAAAAACTATACTGAAGACAACACTAATTTTGTTCCAGTATGGGAATCAGAAGAATCTTTGAATCCGGTTAACTCCTATTGCACCGATGATTTTTATTGTGAGTTTGATGAATTTGATAAAACCAGTATGCTTAAAATTGGAATTGGCCGCCTACCCATAAAGTCTGCACTGGAAGCAAATGCAGTAATTGAAAAAATAGTACATTATTCCTCTAATGAAGCAGCCTTTGGCAACTGGAGAAATGAAATAGTTTCAATTGCAGATGATGAAGAGGGGAATATATTTTTTGATGATGCAGAAGATTTAGCAGGGGTTATAGATACAACCGACAGAACTTTCAATATTTCAAAAATTTATTTAGATGCTTATTTACAGGATACTTTAGTAAACGGTAATCCGGCATATACGGCTGTAAACAAAGCCATATCAGATAAAATCAATAAGGGAGTAAATATCATTAACTACATCGGACATGGCTTTTACAATGGGCTTGCACATGAAAAGATTCTAACGGAAGATGACCTCGAAAATTGGGAAAACACCAAATATTATCCTTTAATGTTTACTGCAACATGCGACTTTGGACATTTTGACGATCCTGAAAAATATTCACTCACTGAAAAATCTGTGTTGATGGAAGGCAGAGGATTATCATCAGTTATTGCACCAACAAGGCCTACTTATGGAGGTTCAAATCATGCTTTTCAATTAAGTTTTTTCACGATAATTTTGAATAATCCGGAGTATTCGTTGGGCAAATCATTGAAACTGGCAAAACAGCAAGCAGGTGGTTTTGAAAATAACAGGAAGTATTGCTTGTTTGGTGATCCTTCAATGATGCTTGCAATACCGGAATATAAATTAATTACCGAAGCAGTTAATGGAGCACCTGTTACAAATCCCTTAGATACTATCAATCCCGGTGAACAAGTTATTGTATCGGGTTATCTTGCTGACCAGGAAGGAAACACAATCTACGATTTTAGTGGAACAATGCATGTGAAAATATTTGAACGTGCTGATACAGTTTTCACTTTGGGTAATGACCCTTCTAGTGCTATTACCGAATTTATTACTCAAGATAGTATACTGCTCGAACTGGAAACCGAAGTTCTTAATGGCCAGTTTGCCTTTATGTTCAATCTACCCTATGAAATGAATGAAGAATACGGCACACTTAAACTCAGCTATTATGCTTTGGACTATCCGCATGATGCTTCCGGGCATTTCTCTGAACTTACAGTCGGTGGCCCACCCAACGCGATAAATGAACCTACAACTGAAGCGGAGTTATTAATTTTCTACCCAACAATAGTAACAGACGACCTGAATATTAAAATTGAGCAGGATGTTCATTCTCTTAACATTGAAATTTATAGCATCACAGGAGAAAAGTTAAGGTCTGATTCTTTTTCCAACTGTATTCAAGGAGAACGAAGACAAATTAATTTATCGGATTTGGAAAAGGGTTTGTATATAATCCGCGCCATTGCCGATGGCCATCAAACAAACCAAAAAATAATTAAGAAATAAAGAGTTTCAAGCTGTCACAAAAGGGCAGCCTGATTTTTTTTATCTATTGATCAAAATTTCTTCTTACTTTCGTCCGACTAACCTTTAAAAACTTTTGGTCATGAATATATCATACAGCGATCCCTTGTCAGGTGCCTGGAAGCGGATGAAAGGTACTTTATTCCAGCCTTTTGATATCGGAAAATGGTTTACCGTTGGTTTTACTGCCTTTCTTGCTACCCTTATGTCCGGGATGGGAGGTTCCGGAGGTGGTTATAATCTTGATAAAAGTTTTAAAGAGACTGAATGGCAGGATGTCATGGAATGGCCGGCGATTGCCTGGTATTGGCTAATAGGTCATCCTGTTTGGTTCACTCTCATTATCCTTGGTGTTTTTTTTCTAATTGCCGTGATGATTATCCTTACATGGATAAGTTCAAGGGGCAAGTTTATGTTCCTTTTCAATGTCGTCAACGATAAAGATGAAGTAGTTTATCCCTGGAATGAATATAGCAGGGAAGGAAATTCCCTTTTAATCTGGCGGCTCATTTTCGGGCTGATCAGTTTCTTTTTAGTTATTGTTTTAATGATAATAGCTTTTGCTGTAATGATCGATGTTTTTTCAGGAGAATATAATCTTGCCTCAAAAATCTTATCAATTGCTCTTGTCATTATTGGATTCTCTGTTCTTATCATTCTTATTTCATTTATTTCCATGCTCCTAAACGACTTTGTTGTTCCTATTATGTATAAATACCGCATAAACACAAATCAGGCCTGGCTGAAATTTCTTCCTGTTCTGCTTTCTAACTTCTGGGATTTTATCGTGTATGCTCTGTTTGTTTTCGTCCTGCTGATCCTGGTAGCAATATCAATTGTTTTCTTTGGACTGTTTACTTGTTGCATTGGATTTTTGTTGCTGATAATACCTTACATCGGATCGGTTGTACTGCTTCCTGTAACCTATACATTCCGTGCTTTCAGCATCGAATTTCTCGAACAATATGGGGAAGAATTTACGATTTTCCCAAAAAATGAGCCTGTGACGGAAAACAAGTTAACATAGTACAAAAGAAGGGAACGGGAATATTTAACTGAATTATTTTATTTCTTCTTCACTAAATACTTTGGCTTCATAGATGAATATTTCGGCATCTTTCCATCCCTCCCATCCTATTCCAGCTTTATCTCTTGAACAATGACCAAGAAATTCCTCGAGATTCCATCCGGTTTCAACAGCGACTTGCGGTAAAAATGTCCCTGTACGATTCCCCTTTACAAGGTAGATACCATGTTTCCCTAACACAATCTGGTTAATGGAGTTTATTTTTTCTAATGGGGTCAATACTGAAATCTCAATTTCTATTTCTTCAAGCTCATCCTTACTAACGGGCAAAAACCTGGAATCCTGGGTGGCTGATGCTATGGCCATTTGCTGAACTACTTTATACAATGGTTCACTTGCATCAAATCTTCCAATACATCCCCTGAGATTATGATCTTTCTTCAAGGTAACAAAAGCTCCCATATTTGAGCGTAAGGTTTCTGAATAGTTTTCAGGAAATAATTCCTCAACCGCATTCTTGCAAATATAGCGGTCAATTGCTGTTCTGGCTATGTTCAAAAGCGTCCTTTTTTCTATTACTGATAAGTTGAATTTATTTCCATCAGGAATGCAATAATCGATACTGACTCCAATAGCGTTATATCCTACAACCTTATACTTATCACCATATTCCGAATCCCCGGAATTTGTATAGGAAATTTTGTTGTAGACATACTGGGGATTTCCTTTCGTGAGGTTCATCAAGGTTAGTATGGAGGTCCACCCGCAAGCTCTTGTAACCAATCCCTGAATCTTTCCATTTTCAGATGCAGATAACTCTGCCAGAAAATTATCAATATTATTCGAGATTACAGCATCAGCGATTTTGTTATCAAGCATCACAGCATTATCATAATCAGGATAATGTGAGAAATCGGAACTGATGACAAACAGATTCTTTTCATTAAACCAGGGATTCAGCGCCTGTGCAATCTTCCTGCAATCGTCCTTAGATTGTGTTCCGATTACTACTGGAATTATTTTAAAGCTATTTTTTAATTTGTACTGAAGAAATGGCAATTGAACTTCGGCACTGTGTTCCGAAAAATGGGCCTCAGGAACATAACTGAAAATGCCATTATCCTCAACTAATTTTTTTGCAGCCTCAAGGTTCACAACAACCTCACCCAGTGGCGTTTCACAATTGCCCGCCAAATAAATTGAAGCTCCTTTAAAATACTCATGATGACTGGAGGTAATGAGAAAAACATTTTCATACAATTTCTCCGCATCAATCTGATTGAAGGCTGAAGCAGCTGTCGTCCCGGAAAAAATATATCCGGCATGGGGAACAATAATGGCCTGTAATGCATTATTTGTATTTCCCTTACCTGCTTTTGCAAACATACTTTTAAGAGTGGTTTCAAGCTCGGATTTGTCTGCAGGATAGAATTGACCGGCGAATGCAGGCTTAAGGTTATGATGTTCTAAATTGACCTCCTTAGTTTTTTCATTGTTTTGTGATGTACAACTTAAGGTGCACATCATAAAAAAAAGCAATAATTTGATGAAATATTTTTTCATATACTTTTTTATCTAAATTTGAAATCGTCAAACAAATTTATAAAATGTTGGTCAAATCAGAAAATAGATTTCAATTTTCATTATTTATCCTCGGTTTTACGTCGATAATAACACAAATTGTGTTTCTGAGGGATTTACTTACAATTTATAATGGCAACGAACTTGTTACCGGAATAATCCTGGCAAACTGGATGCTTCTTACCGGATTTGGCTCGTTCATGGGCAAAATATTTGAAGCTCCATTAAGTAAATCATGTGTTTTGTTTATCGGTCATGTTCTTTTGGGCATTTTACCCTTCGTTATGCTGTTTCTGACATATTATTTTAGAAACATCATATTTCCTCCTGGCAAAATTATCAATCTAGCGGCTGTTTTTTTCAACTCACTACTTGTACTTTCACCATTTTGCCTGCTAACAGGTTATTTATTTCCTGCACTGGCCTCAGCATTATCCTATTATTGCAAGTCAAATGTAATAAATAAAGCTTACTCTATCGAAGCCTTTGGAAGCCTCATTGGTGGATTATTATTTAATTTTTTACTGCTCTTTGTTTTAGAAACATTCAATTGCCTCATAATTTTAATGATGATGAACCTGACAGCTGCAATATTTAACTTGTATGTGTCCGGTAAAAAAATGATCTCTGCCGTAATGCTGGTACTATCAATAATTTCCATTATTTTGGCTGCTGTTTCAAATATTGACCACAGATCAATTCAATTTTTATATCCAAACCAGGAGGTTGTTTATTTTAATGATAATCCTTTTGGAAAGATAGTTGTGACCCGAACAGGAAACCAATATAATTTTTTTGACAATGGTAATTTGGTGTATTCAGGTGATAATATCATTGCAAAAGAAGAAAGTATCCATTTTGGAATGGTTCAACATCCTGCTCCTAAAAATGTTTTATTGATTTCGGGAGGAATTAGAGGTACAATTCCGGAAATACTTAAATATAAAGTTCTATCCGTTGATTATCTGGAACAGAATCCTGAAATAATTAAAGCCGGCGAATTATTTCTAAACAATATACCTGATGATTCAAGAGTAAAAGTGATCCATAATGACGCCAGGATATTTCTTAAAAAAAACAAGGAAAAAAAGTATGATGTGGTATTAATTAATTTACCGGATCCTTCCAATGCCCAAATCAACCGATATTATACAATTGAGTTTTTTGAAGAATTAAAAAAAGATTTGAACGAACGGGCTGTTGTATCGGTGAGTTTGAGTCCTTCATCAAATTATATCGGAGAAGAATCCAGAAAAATCAACTCCTCGGTATTTTTAACCTTAAAACTTCTATTCGAAAATGTCCTTATCGTTAGGGGTGATTTAAACTACTTTATCGCTTCCGATGGACGATTATCAAGTGAAATCACTGAGCTGATAGAAATCAGAAAGATTAACAACGAATATGTAAACAAGAATTATTTTAATGATAAAAAAATTGCCCTTGAGAGTAAAATTATTGAGGATGCTATTTCTGAAGAGGTGGCAATCAATTATGATTTTAGGCCCGTTGTTTATTTTTATCAAATGCAATACTGGTTAAGTCATTTCGATATAAATTATTTTATCCTGATAGGACTGATTTTATTCCCAATAATTTATTCAATTTTAAAACTGAATTTCATCAATTTTGGCGTTTTTATAACCGGGTTTTCAGCTTCATCTGTCGAAGTAATTCTGATAATAGCTTTTCAGGTAATTTATGGATATACTTATCAAATGCTCGGGATCATTATAACCTTTTTTATGGCTGGTCTTTTGATCGGATCAGTATACCTTATTAATAAAATCTCCTTTAGCATCAGAACATACAGCTTTTTCCAGTATCTGATTGGGATTTATTCAATCTTCATAGCAGTGGTTCTATTTTTGCTGAAATCAATTTTTTTAGGCTATTTAATTGATCATTTAATATTTATTGTATTAATTACTGGTATGGGGGTTTTAACAGGTATACAGTTTTCACTATCTACAAAACTCCGGAATATTTCTGTTTCGAGAATTGCTTCTTCAGCCTATGCCTCTGACCTGCTAGGGGCAGCGATCGGTGCAGTAATTGTTGCGGCCTTCTTAATACCTTATTTTGGGATTATAAAAGTTTCATTGATTGTTGCTATAATTAATTTTATCACCGGATTGTATATACTTCTCAAGCTTAAAAAATAATAACAAGTTAATAACTTACTTACTTTTAAAAATTCAGCCAATGGAAAACAAAACTATCTCAAAGCGTGAATTTCTAAAAAAGAGCATTTTAGGCGTTGGAGTTGCAGGTGGCTGTCTTATTTCTGATAATTTATTTCCAATTAATAAATATAAAAAGAAAATCTCGCCTGGAAACTCACCTTTTGTACCTGAGAATCAGGGTGTGGAAGCCAAATATTATATTAATACTCCAAAAGGGTTGAAATGCCTGTTATGTCCGAATGAATGCAAAATGTTGGAAAATGAAGAAGGAGAGTGTCGCACAAGGATAAATAATGATAACAGACTAATGTGCATTGCTTATGGAAATCCATGCGCTATACACATCGATCCTATTGAAAAAAAACCATTTTATCATTTTTTACCGGGCACTGATTCATATTCAATTGCCACAGCAGGTTGCAATCTGGCCTGCCTTAATTGCCAGAATTGGGAAATATCACAGACAAGCCCGGCGAAGACCCGGAATTATGACCTGCCACCGTTAAAAGTTGTAGAAGAAAGCTTGAGCAATAACTGCAAATCAATTGCTTACACATACTCTGATCCTGTTGCCTATTATGAATACACCTTGGATACTGCTATTATAGCCCGCAATAAGGGTGTCAGTAATGTAGTTGTATCTGCAGGCTACATTAATGAAAAACCCTTAAGAGAATGGTGCAAGTTTATAGATGCCGCTACCATTGACATAAAATCATTTTCAAATGAAACTTATGAAATGCTGAATGCGGGTAAACTTGAACCGATTTTAAATTCCCTGAAAATATTTAAGGAAGAAGGAGTATGGCTTGAAATATCAAATCTTATTATTCCAACCTGGACCGACAACATGGAGATGATTAAACAAATGTGTGACTGGATGGTTGAAAATGGATTTAAAAGTACTCCTTTTCATTTCCTTAGATTTCAGCCGATGTACAAACTATTAAATGTGCCTGCCACACCCCTTTCTACTTTGGAGCAGGCCAGAAAAATAGCCATCTCCGCTGGTATTGATTATGTTTATATCGGTAACGTTCCCGGCACCGATGCGCAAAATACCTATTGTCCAAATTGCCACAGGATTGTAATTGAAAGAAAGGGATTTCAAATAAACGACTTGAATATTGCGGATGGGAAGTGTAAAAGCTGTGGATCAATCATACATGGAAAATGGAAATGATATTATAGCCAGGGTCAATTTTATTTTGCACCCTCAAGATAAAATCATGTTTAAACACCTTCCTTATATGATCATTTTTCACAAGTTTTTTATAAACTTAGTAAAACCTAATAATGATATCAACGTATAAAATAAAGACATTATAAACGCTAGCATTTTTTCATATTATTTGAATGGTAGCCATTAAAAAGTTCTATTTAAAGATTTTTGGATTGCTCGTTTTCATTTGGTTAAGAAAAATAAAACACTTAATGGAACCTTTTAACTTATTGATTATCTAATACTAAAAAAATAATTGAAAATAATTTTAAAAATGAGGGTAACCTTTTAACAATAATTGGAATTAATCATTGAAAAGTGCAGGAATTTAGGGTAGGAGAAATATTAGAAGGGCTTCGAAATAGGAATACAAGCGTTCTGGAATTTATTTACAAAAATTATTTCCATCAGATAAGTGCTTTTATCAGCAAAAATGATGGAACTGAAGAGGATGCCAAAGATGTTTATCAGGATGCGATTTTGGTAATCTATCAGAAGACAAAGAAAGAAGACCTGACACTAAATTGTTCTTTTAATACTTATTTATACTCTGTTTGCAGGCTGCTTTGGCTGAAACAACTCGAAAAAAAGAAACTTAGAAAAGATTTTCTTGATGAGTCAGACAAATTTGTCGAATTAGATGATGATGTTCTGAGTTATTATGAGGCCAATGAAAGATTTAAGCTGTACAAAGAGCATTTTAACAAATTAAGTTATAATTGTCAAAAAATACTTGAAATGTTTTTGGCAAAAATTCATATAAAAGAGATTGCAAGAGTGCTGGGATATAGAAGTGATCAGTATGTAAAAAAAAGAAAACATCAATGCAAGGAAAAACTTGTCGCTAGCATAAAAAGTGATCCGAGATTTAAAGAAATTATAAATTAATTTAAGATATAGAAAAATGGAAAACTCGAATTTGAAATTAGAAAATTTTCTTGATGGACATCTTGGAGACAATGAGTTAAAATCATTCCTTAAGGAATTAGAGGAAAACAATGACCTCTCAAAGGAATTAAAATTCAGGCTTGAAATTAATCAACTGATTAGAGACAAAGGATTTTTTGAATTACACGATAAACTTTCGATCCAGTTAAATAATATTGATAGTAATAATCCCATCATCAATCTGGGGAAAGATTTGCTCAGGACCTGGCACATGGCAGCTGCTTCCTTTGCCTTAATTCTTGTTGTTGGTGGATTATGGTATATTCTATCTAACAAACCCTATTCTACTGAAAAATTGGTATTAAAATATTATAAACCCGCACATCCTATTCTACAGATAAGGTCGGTCGATGCAAATAATGATGATGCATTGGGCAAAGCATTTGAGTTTTACAAAGAAAATGATTATAATAATGCCTTAATGGAATTTAGTAAAATCGAGAATCAAATCACATCTAAGTTTTATTCCGGTATTTGTTACATTGAATTGCAGCAATATGATAAGGCATCAGAAGCATTCTCCTTTATTATTAATGATAACAATAATCTTTTTGTTGAGCAAGCAGACTGGTACCTTGGATTGATTTATATGATGGATAATCAAAAAAACAAAGCAATAAATCAATTTACAAAGATAAACCTGGGTGGTGGTTTTTATTCAGCACAGGCTAATGAAATAATCAAATATCTCAACTAATCTTCATACTTTTTTTCTGTAATATTTCCTGAGATATAATCCAATCAAGATTACAGCAATTACTGATATTGAAATTATAATTATTCTACTGCGGGTGCTATCAAGAATAGGATCCGTCTTGCCTATTTGAACGTAAGCAGCCCAGAAATAAGGATGTGATTGCAATGGATCAGCGGATTCAAGATAAGATAACTTAGCATCTTTAAGAGCAATATCGGTTTCCGCTCCGGTTTTCAGATTTTTATAAAAATGATACATAATCTCTGATCCTGACGCGTCCTCAACTTCCCATAGAGTCATAACTACAGAATGCACCCCGGCATAAAGAAACCCTCTGGCAATACTCATTATCCCTTCTCCCCTGCTGAATTTTCCAGCACCTGTTTTGCAGGCACTTAAAACTGCCAATGCTGCATTTAACTTTAAATTATAGACCTCATAAGCATTTAAAAAACCATCTTCAGCTGTATCATTATCTAAAGTAAATACGAGTTTTGAAGCTAAAGGATCTGAATCATTAATCAGGGTGTGCATTGCCAGGTGAAGAATTCCAAAATTGCCAGCATCCTTTTTAAAGTTATTTTCGGTTGCATCATCACCCGACAATATTTTTCCTTTAATTAGGGAAATAATATTGTTGACTTCATCCAGCGAATATGTCAAAGATTTCAAATTATCGACCATGTTTCTTTCACCTGCAAAAGATTCTGTTCCATTTCCAATATCCTTATTTTTGTAAGTAGGTGCTACAGCCAATAATCTTGAATTTATTTTATTCTGAGTAAAATGCTTAAATAAAAGTGTACTTGAATATGCATAGGAGATAGTATAAGACTTGATCAAATAATTAAGGTTCCTGAAATCGATAGTGGAAGGCACCTCATAATTATCTATTAATACTTCGAATGGCAGATAACCAAGAATATTATCCGGAATAACAATTATTTTCTTGAAACCCTTTGTCTGAAAAACAGGATTCAATAACGTCTGAAAAAGATCATTTGCCCTATAAATAAACTCGACATAGTCTTCTTTCTTAAAAGATTCTGAAGGAAACCGATTTATCGACTCTATAAAACTCATTAAATTCTGATTGAATTCATTATCAAGTATTATTTTTTCCAGACTTATCCCCTTTTGACTTATAGAAAAAATCATGAGCAATGAATCGATTAACTTGTATTCAATAAGAATCTCATCTCTTTTAAGTCTGGTTTCAATCTCTTCACAACTAATTACCTCGGCATCATATTTTAATTTATAATAGTCTGGATACTTTTGCTTTATGTTTGTCATAAGACTGTCATAACTGAGATTCCGGGTAAAGATTCTTTTTTTCCAGGCCGAAATTTTAAGACTGTCTGGCTGACTTTTTTGATTTTCATCGTTAATTAAAGTGCTCAAAAGTGATAGCTGCTTTTTCAGTTCTAGTTCTTTTTTCCTAACAACATCGGGAATTGTTCCTATTTCAATCGCTTCTAAACCTCTTATTGAAGACAATAGAATTGCTGATTTGCTCTTTTCAGTGTATTCAAAAGCTGAATTTAAATAACCTTGATCCCCATAATAACTGTAAAGATCAGCTGCAATCAGGACTATAAGGTTATAAATATCATAAATGTAATCATTTACTAAAATCTTTGTTTCATCATCCCGATAAGTTGCAAGAATTTTTTCAAACAATTCAATTGCCAATTTGCCAGTTTCATAGCTACTTATAAGATCCTTATGGTCGTTGGAGTATTTCGTGTAGTAATCATACAACGCATATGCTTTTTTGTATAGTAAAGTAAAATTGTTGAATTCCGGATTCAAATCATTTAATGGAGGATTCTTCTCCTTGTTCTTGTCAATAAAATCTTTTGATATTGCTATTATAGCTTCCTGGTAATATTCTAAAGCCTTTCCATATTCATTTAATTTACTATATAAATCACCCATCTGTGATAATAACAGGGATACCTGACTATTCTTAATACCAAATTTTTTTGACCTTATTTTATATGCCTCATATAAATATTCCTTAGCACTTTTAAAATTATTTATTGATGCTAAATAATCTCCATAAGCTATATAACTTCCTGCAGTTAAATTATGGTCTTTACCAAATAATTCTTCTGATTTATCAACGGCCATTTTAAAATATATCTCAGCAATTAAAATAGTCTCTATTGATATTGATAACATCTTGCCAGACTTCTTAATGATTTTATTTTGGACTCTGAGTTGCTTGTTTCAGCTAAACTTTCTTTGAAATAGTAGATTGCTTTTTCAAATTCTTTTTTTTGCTCATAAATAACACCCATATTCATGGTGATATCAATTATTACCGAACTATTTTTCAAAGGACTATTCAAATATAACTCAAGTGCCCTCTCATGATAATTAAGAGCTTTATTAAAATCCCTTTGTGATATTAAAATTGAACCTTTATTGAAATATATTGGAGCTAAACCAGAATAATCAATTCCATAGTTTGAAATATAAATATTTTCTGCTTTTGACAAATAAGAGATTGCTTCATCTGAATAACCAATAATATAAAGAAAACGGCCATAATTAAGATAACCTAGTGCTAGCTGAGGATCATTATTGTCTAGAAATTGTTCTTTTATATCAATTGACTTATTTAAATACATTTGGGCTGAATCGTACTCCCCAAAAGTTGAATAGATAATACCAATGTTCTGAAAAATTGCAGCAAGGATAATTTCTGATGAACCTTTCCTTTTAAGCTCCTTATTAAGCGCTTCTTTATATAATAACAGAGCATCATTATATTTCCCTTGCGAATAATTTGCATTACCAAGAGTTCTTATTACCAGAACCTGCAAACTATCAGTTACTTCGTTTGAAAAAAGATCAATGGATTTTTTAAGATAGTAGACCGCGCTGTCTATTTTTGCTATTTTAATAAAGGTTGATCCCATCAAATAATAATATGTACAAACCATATTTGATTTTGGAGTTACAACCTTTCCTAATACTTTTTTAGAATTATTTAAATAAAAAAAAGTCGAATCAAAATTTCCTTTGATTTGAAAACATTGCGCTATTTGCAGGTTACAGTTAAAAATAGCATCCCAGTTTTCGGTCCTTTCATTTAGTAAACAAGTTTTCCTGTATAAAAAAATTGCTGAATCATAGCTTGAAACCTTCATTAGTGAATCTGCTTTTCTCAAGATAAGATCTGTGGAACTCTCAATATGCTCAGCATTATCATTGAGACAATAGGAGGTGCTATTCATTAACAGCAGGCACAAAATTGTGGCAATTATTTTCATAATCATCTTTAAAATCATAACAATTTCAAAGAATACACCTTGAATATTGATACGCAATTACAAGTATACGGAATTCTATTTAATTTGTTATTAGTAAAATAACGGATTTAAAGTTTGCCAGGGAAGGGATTATTCTTATATCTTTCTAAATTATTTTAAAGTTCGATTAATAAATTCAATATAAAAGAAAATTCCAAAACAATGAAACTTTCTTAACTCTGAAATAATCCTCTTTAAATTATTATGAAATTCTGTAGGGCTTAAATCAAAAAAACAAAGAATAACTTTAAAATCAACCAAGCGATATCCTTTAAAATTATTCTTTGCGATAAATTTACGAAAATCATTCAGGCACGAATACCCCATTCACATCTCAGATGAAAGAGTGGTAATGTCCCCTCCTGATCCGGTAACCGGTCCCGAATTACTTGTGCTCGCATTTGAGAACACGTTTAATGTAATTCCAAGGAACATCGTTGCCATGAATATGGCAATCATTCTTCTCTTTTTCATAAATTCTCTAATTTAAAATTAACTACAAAATTAGAATAACTTTTCAAAAATAAAACAAATATTTCAAATTGGGAGTTTTTTTTTGAAAATTTTTTTTTTGAAGAAAACTTTATTTATAAAGAATCTATCTCTTTAAATCAATAAGTTGCATTTCAATTACTTTTATACGGTTCTCAGCGTCAGCTTTTTTCTTTTGTTCTTTCTCAACTACCTCAGATGGAGCCGTATTAATAAATCGTTCGTTCTCAAGCTTTTTCAAAACAGAGCTTAAAAAGCCTTTGGTATAATTTAGTTCATCCTGTAATTTCTTTATTTCAGTTTCATTATCAACTTTACTACTGACAGGTACATAAAATTCAGTTGATTTGACAATGAAAGAGGCGGCATTTGGTATCTTTTCATCAACATATGCGATCAGGCTCAGGTTGCACAATTTGGCAATCACTTTATCGAAAGTATGATCAGGTTTTTGCTGATTATTCTTTTTGATCAATAATTCGAGGGTTTCTTTTTGATGTATGTTTTTAATCTTTCTCAAATTACGAATAGCAATAATAACTTCTTTTTCAACATCGAATGAAGACAAAATTTGATGATCGATTCTGCCTGCGTGTGGCATTTGGGATACCATCAGGCTTTTTTCATTTGTATGTTCATCCAAATGATGCCAAATTTCTTCAGAAATAAATGGCATAAATGGGTGAAGCAGTTTCATTAATTTTTCAAAAAAATCCAATGTTCTTCTATAGGTAATATTATCGATAGGTTGCTGATAGCCTGGTTTGATCATTTCGAGATACCAGGAACAGAAATCATCCCAAACCAATTTATAAACAGCCATTAACGCATCTGAAATCCTGAACTTTATATAATGATCATCAATGGTTTTTATAGTTTGATTTAATTTTGCTTCAAACCATTTAATTGATACCGAAGCGTATTCAGGTTGACTGATATGGGTGTCTATTTCCCATCCTTTAATCAGCCTCAACGCATTCCAAACTTTATTACTGAAATTCCGTCCTTGTTCACAAAGCACTTCATCGAAAGGTAAGTCGTTTCCAGCAGGAGAAGTTAACAACATTCCAACCCGTACTCCGTCGGCGCCATATTTATTAATCAAATCAATGGGATCGGGGGAATTGCCAAGTGATTTCGACATTTTTCTTCCCATTTTATCACGCACAATCCCGGTAAGGTAAACATTTTTAAATGGTATATTTTTCCTGAAATGCAAACCGGCCATAATCATCCTTGCCACCCAGAAAAATAAAATTTCCGGTGCAGTAACCAGGTCGTTTGTTGGATAATAGTATTTAATGTCTTCATTATCAGGGTTCCGAATACCATCAAAAACTGAAATTGGCCATAACCAGCTTGAAAACCATGTATCTAAAACATCCTCATCCTGCCTGAGGTCGTCGAGTTTTAAATTCGGCAGATTGAATTTTTGCTTTGCTATAATAAGGGCTTCCTCTTTTGATAATGCTACAATGTATTCATTACCTGGAAGATAATAAGCAGGAATACGTTGTCCCCACCACAATTGCCTTGATATGCACCAATCTCTCACGTTTTCCATCCAATGCCTGTAAGTATTTTTGAATTTACCGGGATGAAATTTAATAGTATTATTCATTACCGTTTCTAAAGCTGGTGCAGCAAGGTCTTTCATTTTCAAAAACCATTGCAGGGATAGCTTCGGCTCGATAACTTCATCCGTCCTTTCTGAAAATCCAACTTTATTAACATAATCCTCTGTTTTTACAAGGAAGTCATTTTTTTCCAAATCAACTATAATTTTTTTTCTGACTGCAAAACGATCCTCTCCAATATAAAGTTCAGCGCTCTTGCTGAGAGTTCCATTTTCATTAAAAATATCAATAGTCGGAAGTTTGTGTCTGAGTCCAATCTCATAATCATTGAGGTCGTGAGCAGGAGTGATTTTTAAGCAGCCTGTTCCGAATTCCATATCAACATAATCATCCTGAATTACTGGTATACTTCTGTTTATTAACGGTACCTGCACCTTTTTCCCGACAAGGTGCCTATAACGATTATCATTTGGATTAACACATACAGCAGTATCCCCAAGAATAGTCTCAGGCCGGGTAGTGGCAATTGTTACCCAATCATCCTTTGAAGACTCAATTTTATACCTTATATAATATAGTTTAGATTTAACTTCTTTGTAAATCACCTCTTCATCGGATAACGCTGTAAGAGCCTTTGGATCCCAATTTACCATTCTAACACCTCGGTATATGAGCCCTTCGTTATATAAATCCACAAAAACTTTAATTACAGATTCATATAAAGCCTTATCCATTGTAAAACGGGTTCGGTCCCAATCGCATGATGCCCCCAGCTTTTTTAATTGCTCAAGAATGATTCCGCCATGTTTTTCTTTCCAATCCCAGGCATATTCAAGGAACTTTTCCCTTGAAATTGCAGCCTTATCTATTCCTTCTTCTTTAAGTTTTGCTACAACCTTTGCTTCAGTAGCAATAGAAGCATGATCGGTACCTGGTAACCAAAGAGTATTTTTGCCCTGCATTCTTGCTCGCCGGACAAGTACATCCTGAATGGTATTATTTAGCATGTGTCCCATATGCAAAACACCAGTGACATTCGGAGGAGGGATAACGATACAATAAGGTTCTCTTTCATCGGGCCTGCTTTTGAAAAATCCATTTTTCAGCCAAAAGGCATACCATTTTTCTTCAGTAACTGAAGGATCGTATTTACTGGGAATAATCATTGTAAAAATCTCTGTTTTATTGAGGTTTGCAAAAGTAGAAAATACTTGCTTATTTTAAACCTTAAGATTTTTGATTGATTGTAGATATTGGGAAGATTGGTTTCCAACATTAAAAAGTAAATCAATTATACTGAGATTAGGGAAAAATCCCAGTTTGTCCATAAAAACCTGTCTGTATTCTGGTAATACAAAATCTGATTTTACCTTAGGACTGAATTTATTTCGAAGATCAAAAAATGCTCCAGAATAAGAATTAATGTATAAATCAGAAAATACTATTTTCAAATTTACTTTCAACAATTTTAGAGAAGTCTGAAGGAGCTCAGTATTAAAATCAAATAAGTACTTATATCGTTGAAGGAAAAAAAACTCAAATTCATCCTTATAAAACAAAAAAAAGGGTGATTGATTATAGGCTGATTCAATCGCTCTCCAGTGTCGTTTTTGCCATTTTTCCGAATTATCAATCTTCACATCCTTTACCGTGGTATGGTTTCCGAATGTTTTTGTAACCGGAATACTCAATGATAGCATTCCGTTGGCCGTAGAAATAACACACCGATTCCTGTAAGATTGTTTTTTATAATTTTCATGGCTTTCGATCATGATAGATTTGGAACCTACAAGCCATACCATATATTCTATCGGCGGTAAATAAGCGGTGGAAAATATTAAAGATGATGAGTCAATCATATTTTTACCATCAATACACAATCATCTTAAACTAAAAAAATGATTTTTATAAAACATCATTTCCAAGTTTTCAACCTGGTGCAACAATAATAGAATGTCCCAAATCTTCAGGAATTTTTGCTGCAATAACAGAAGCGCAGAAAACTTCAATAAAAGAAAAATCATCAAATTGGATCATGAGATAACCTGTTATTCATGATCTTGGTTTTATTTAATTAGCAGCAACAGACTTGTTTAATAAAACATCGTCGATCGCTCCTTTAAGGGCATCCTTTGGAAGTGCGCCCATTGCCATCTGCGGTTTTCCATCCTTAGGGCAAAAAAGCAACGAGGGGATGCTCCTTATTCCGAAAGCAGCTGAAAGCTCTTGCTCCGCTTCAGTATTGACTTTATAAATTTCAATTTTGCCTTTATATTCTTCTGAAAGTTCTTCCAATATCGGAGCAATCATTTTACAAGGACCACACCAATCTGCATAAAAATCAATAAGACATGGAAGGTTACCTTCAAATTGCCACTCTTTATTCTTTTCATAATTAAAAACTTTCTCAATAAAAGTCTGCTTAGTTAAATGTTCCATATAATTTTTTTTAATTAATTCATTGTAGTTTACTTCTTAATATTTAAGACAAATTCATCAATTATCTTAATATAATCTTCCTTTAAAAGTGCTCCCGGCTGCATGGCAGGTTTTCCATCGACAGGTGCGAATAAAATTGATGGAATGCTCGTCACCCTGAATAAAGAAGCCAGTTCTCTTTCCTTATCTGTATTAACTTTATAAACAATTACCCTCCCGTTGTATTCTTTTGCAAGTTCATCCATAATCGGAGCGACCAACTTGCATGGCTTACACCAATCCGCATAAAAATCTATTATACATGGCAATTTCCCCTTGTACACAAATGCCTGTGGATTTGATTCATAATCCCAAACCTTTGCCTTGAAATCATTGGTTGTAAGGTAAACCGGCTTAACATCGGCAGATAACTTTTGCTGACTGAAAGCTTGATCATTCTGGGAAATAAATTGATCATTGTTTTCGGCTGATTTATTTTCGTTCTTGCTTGAACAGGAGAATAATAAAATTGCTATTGCAAAAACCAGGAAATATATCTTTCTCATTCCTTAAAATTTATTCTTCTTTCTTCTTTCCAAGAAGAAATTCATCAATCACTTGTTTAAACGATTCTTTTGGTAATGCGCCTGCCGACATCTGAGGTTTTCCCTTCATTGGAATAAACAAAACAGTTGGGATGCTTTTGATGCTGAATAATGCAGATAATTCTCTCTGCTGCTCGGTATTGACTTTATAAATATTGATTTTTCCTTTGTATTCAACTGCCAGTTCTTCCATTATTGGAGCAATTAATTTGCATGGACGGCACCAATCAGCATAAAAATCAACGATACAAGGCAGGTCGCCTTCGAAAACCCAATTATCAGGATTTTTATCATAATTGAAAACCTTTTGTTTGAACGTTTCAACCGTGAGGTTTTCCGGCTTTTCCTGGCTAACTTCCTGAGATCTGGAAACAAAAGTCATCGTGCAAACCAGGACAATTATCAATGTGAATTTTTTTGTACATGTTTTTTATCTATTAAAATTTAATTTGGAAAACGATGCAAAATTAATAAAATTTTCTTATCGCTTAAATATCACTTTTGTATTTTTGCAAACAAAATTCATTCCGTTGACAAAATGTCACAGAAATAAAATTTAACTGACATGAATACAATATTTAGCAATTTTGATATATTGGAATTTGAAAATTATTTTTGTTCTGAGGAGAGATGCCTGGAATACTTATCACAGTTAAAATGGCATAATGGATATGCATGCCGTAGATGCGGGCATGCAAGTTTCTGTAAAGGTAAAACACCCTTTTCCAGAAGATGTAACAAATGCAAAAGTGAAGAATCAGCTACGGCTCATACCCTTTTTCACAAATGCAAATTTCCCTTAATGCAGGCTTTTAGAATTATATTCCATGTATGCAATTCGCCGGATGTTTCAATCCATAAGTTATCAGAAGAAATTAAACTTCGACAAATGACATGCTGGAAATTTAAAAAGAAAATTGAAGAATGTAAGAAAAAACGAGGGGATATTCTTCTAGTAGATAAACAATTGATTATACATTAAGCAGGATAAACCAAAAAGCGCCTACCTTTTTGGGGTCGACGCCTTTTGGATGAAAAAAATTACCAATTTATCCTGAAGTGCAAACGCAAACTTAAAAGCTATTATTGCACCTGTTAATAAATCTTAACTAATATTTAACAATATTTTTTTTCGAGGGCCGCAGAAGGAACTTATTTCTTTTAAATATTTCCCTGTTCTTTTGATTTTGCCTCAAATTCCTTGATAAGTTCTTCGGGTGATTTTCCCAAATTTTTTATTGACACAGCTGCATCATCAGCGAATTCATCGTCCGGATACTTAGCAATAAATTCTTCATAAATTTTTTTTGCTGCATTCAGGTCACCAATCTCGTTTTCATATACATAACCTTTAAGGAAAAGGCATTGAGGAGCCTTTTCATAATCAGGATATTTATTTATTATTCTATCAAACACCTGAATGGCTTGCTGAGGCATATTCAAATTCATCGACATATCCCCTGCTTTGAAGAGATACTCGGGAGTTTCGCTGGCATCAGGGTACTCATCTGCAAAAGAAATATAGACTTTCATTAGTTCACCAGCTTTTCCCCGATCAATCATTTTATTTTCGTCTGAAAAAAGCTTTGACTCCATTTCTTTAATAATCGATTTCTTTTTCCCCTGATCAGATGAGCAAGAAATCAGCATTATCACAAAGGCCATTAAAAAAAACCGCAAACCATTTGCTTTCATAGATCAATCATTATTAAAATGTTTTATTTTCTTCCCTTTTTTATTAATGGAAAAATCATTTTATATCCAACATCAATGTTTCCCCTCGAAATATCAAGTAATTTTCTTCTCAATAAAACTTTCCGAATATTGCTGATCCGGTCAACAAACATTATTCCCTGCAGATGATCATATTCATGCTGAATAATCCTCGCCATTACACTTGAATAATATTCATCAAAAAAATTCCAGTTCTCGTCATAATACTGAATACGAATCTGCGGTTTACGAGAAACATCCTCACGAATATCCGGAATACTCAAACACCCCTCATTAAAAATCCATTCGTCACCTTTTTCCTCAACAATCTGAGGGTTTATCAAAACTTTTTTAAACCCTTTTGCCTGGGGATCCACTTCTTCATAGGCCGTTGCATCCATTACCAAAAGTCTTATGGGCAAATTTACCTGAGGAGCTGCCAGCCCCACTCCTCCAGTGGCATACATTGTCTCAAACATATCCCTGATTAATTCATTAAGATGAGGATAGTTTTTCTTTATTTCCTGTGCAACCTTTTTTAGGGTTGGATGACCATATGCTGTTATTGGTAATACCATTTTACTTTCAATCATTTGTTTGTAAGGTAGTGCATATAAGATTGAAGAATCAGAACAGCACTAACCTGATCAATAAGTTCTTTACTTTGTCTGTCTTTCCTCTTTAGGCCTGATGTTGCAATAACCCGGCTGGCAATTTTTGAAGTAAACCTTTCATCATATTGATCTATCACTACTCCGGGATATACTTTCATTAATTTCCGGCAAAAGGATTCAATTAATCCAACAGATTCCGAGGGTTTATTGTTCATTTGTTTGGGATATCCAACAACGATTACATCCACTATTTCTTTCCTTAGATAATCTTCCAGGAAAATAAAAATATCTTTCGTACCTAATGTTTTTAGGGGATTAGCAATAATTCTGTTTTCATCTGATATGGCAATGCCTGCACGTTTTCGACCGTAGTCAATTGCCATTATTCTTCCCATTACATTATAAAGGTTAAACCCAACTTCTATCTTATAATTGGGAGCAAAATTACAAGAAGTTTAATAATCCTTAAAAAATATATAATTTTGACTATCTAAATTAGAGGAATGATAGAGGAATTAAAAGTAATTGTTGAAAAAGCCTGGTCAGATCGTTCATTGTTGAAAATAAAAAAAAACCAGTTCGCCATCAGACAGGTAATAGAACTTCTTGACAAAGGATCGATCAGGGTTGCAGAGCCAATTGAGGGTGTATGGAAAGTAAATGATTGGATAAAAAAAGCAATCATTCTTTATTTTCCGGTTCAGCCGATGAAAACTACTAAAATAGGTAATTTGGAATTTCACGATAAGATTGAGCTTAAAAATAACTATGCTGATCTTGGTGTCAGGGTTGTCCCTCATGCCATTGCAAGATACGGGTCATATCTGGCTCCTGAAGTAGTTCTCATGCCGAGCTATGTCAATATCGGAGCTTACATCGATGCCGGCACAATGGTCGACACATGGGCTACAGTTGGATCATGCGCGCAGATTGGTAAAAAGGTTCATCTGAGCGGTGGTGTGGGTATTGGAGGGGTACTCGAACCTGTGCAGGCTTCACCTGTTATCATAGAAGATGGTTGCTTTATAGGATCAAGGTGCATTGTTGTTGAGGGTGTAAGGATTGAAAAAGAAGCCGTACTGGGAGCCAATGTTGTATTAACCCTGTCAACTAAAATTATTGATGTTACCGGTTCTGTGCCTAAAGAAATGTCCGGAAAAATACCTGCCCGCTCGGTAGTCATACCCGGATCTTATACTAAAAAATTTCCAGCTGGTGATTTTAATGTTCCATGCGCTTTAATCATCGGAAAACGAAAGGCATCAACCGACCTTAAAACATCATTGAATAATGTTTTACGTGAATTTAATCTACCTGTATAATTTCTGCTTTTGTCCAAAAATCTCTTATATAAAACCTGTTGAATAAAATCCTGATCATACAAACTGCGTCAATTGGTGATGTTATCCTTTCTACACCTATACTGGAAAAACTTCAATTCTATTTTCCAAAAGCTAAAATTGACTTTCTGCTCAAAAAAGGAAACGAAGCCCTTTTCAATTCTCACCCATTCCTTCATTCCGTCATAATCTGGGACAAAACAACAAGAAAATACAAGAATTTATTCCGACTGATCAAATATATCAGATCACAGAAATACGACTGTGTAATAAATATTCAAAGATTCACATCCTCAGGTTTGTTGACATTATTGTCAGGTGGAAATTTAAAAATCGGTTTTAACAAAAATCCACTTTCATTATTTTTTAATCATAGAATCAAACATTCAATTGGTTCAAATATTCACGAGGCTGAAAGGAATCTACGCCTGATAGAAAAAATTACGGATCAGGCAGGGTTCCCGATAAAGCTTTACCCCTCCCAACAAAACCAGGCGAAAGTCTCGCAATATAAGACGGTCAAGTACATTACTATATCACCAGCTTCAATTTGGTTTACCAAACAATTCCCAGAAGAAAAATGGGTTGAATTCCTCAGCCTCATTGACCAAAACCTGCGGATTTATTTTCTCGGATCGACGAAAGATAAAGAGATGTGCGAAAGAATAATCGGTGCAGCGGGTAATGATAATACGATGAATTTATGCGGAAGATTGCATTTTCTTGAATCAGCGGCTTTAATGAAGGATGCACAAATGAACTTCGTAAATGATTCAGCACCATTGCATCTTGCATCCTCTGTCAACGCCCCTATAACAGCAATTTTTTGTTCCACAGTTCCAGAGTTTGGATTCGGGCCACGATCTGAAAATTCTGCAATCATTCAAACATCCGAGATTCTTAAGTGCAAGCCCTGTGGATTACATGGTTTTAATAAATGTCCTGAAAAGCATTTCAGATGTGCAAAAACAATTAAGGTTGAAAAACTGTTAAATAGATTAGAATAATATGGAGGAGGATATTAAAAAAGCGGTAGAAGTATTGAAAAAGGGTGGAACTATTCTATACCCAACCGATACAATCTGGGGCATTGGATGTGATGCTACCAATGCAAAAGCAGTTAATAAAATTATTCAAATAAAAAACCGGCCAAAGGAATTCAGTTTTATTATTCTCCTTGATGACAGTAAAAAAATATTGACGTATGTGGAAGAAGTTCCTGAAATATTATGGGACTTGCTGGATAGTTTCGACAATCCTACAACTATTATATATCCCAAGGCAATAAATATTGCCAAAAATGCAATTGCAAATGATGGCAGCATAGCTATCAGAGTGGTAAAGGATGAATTTTGCTGTAAGCTTATATCTGCTATTAATAAACCCATTGTTTCTACCTCAGCCAATTACTCTGGTGAACCTTCTCCTTTGATGTTCAAAGATATTTCACCTCTGTTAAAAGAAAAGGTAGATTATATTGTTAAAACAAATCAGACCAAATTAAATAAGGTAAAAGCTTCGACTATCATAAGGCTAAAACTGAATGGAGAATTTGATGTAGTAAGATATTGACATTCCAAGTCCCTTTATTTTTCAACCATAACTATTTGACAATGAATAAATCAGAATATATTTCTGCAGGTTATTTACAGTTTGAACCCTTGCTCGGTGATCCATGTGAAAACATGAACCGGATCGGAAAATTACTTGACAAGATTGTTAAGGCAGATTTAATTGTACTTCCGGAACTGGCTAATTCTGGATATAAATTTGAATCGAGGGAACAGGCAATTGAATTATCAGAGGTTGCCGAAGAAAGCATTTTTGTCGATTTTCTTGCCACGCAGGCAAAAAAACACAAGATACATATCGTATCAGGATTTAATGAACGTGAAAATGACAAGTTATATAACACTGCCATTTTAGTTGGCCCTGATGGAATGATCGGCAGGTACAGGAAGATTCACCTCTTTATGGATGAACCGGATATATTCGAAATTGGAAATCTGGGATTGCCAGTTTTCGATATAGGCAAATGCAAAATCGGGATGCTAATTTGTTTCGACTGGATATTTCCTGAAGTTTGGAGGATTCTTTCGCTCCAGGGAGCGGAGATCATTTGTCATCCTTCAAACCTTGTACTACCTTATGCTCAGCAAGCTGTTCCGGTTCATGGTTTGATTAATCGTACTTTCAACATAACGGCTAACCGAACAGGAAATGAGCGGGGTATAAAATTTACCGGTCAATCCATTATTTCGGATCCCTCTGGGAACACTTTGTTTAAAGCTTCATCTATAAAAGAGGAAGTAAAAGTCACCAGCCTGAATTTATCACAGGCAAGAAACAAGATGATAACTCCCCGTAATCACCTGTTCAATGACCGTCAACCAAAGAATTATTCAATACTTGTGGAATAATAATTTAGAAACAACCAGAGCCATTAAAACTTTTTCAGCCATGTTTTGTTTGAATCCCAACAAATGGAATTCGGATTAAATATTATCAAATACATAGATAGTATAAAAGCTATAATTTTGCAGTTCTGTTTATCCATTTAACGGGGTAAATTGATTCAACATGATTACTGATTTGTTTTTCTATCACAAAGATGTCATGCTTTCTATAACTATGAAGAAACCCTTCGTCTCCGGCAACTACCGGATTATTATTTAAGCCATGACTGTTTTTTAACGCAATGTTTTAACCTATTTGAATTAATCTCAATAATAAGAATTATTAATTGAATGTCAGCAAATAATATATTTTCAATTGAAAAAACGCCCAAGGATGTTCTCAGGAATTGGTATTATCTGATGTCGCTTGGTAGGGCTCTTGATGAAAAGGCTCCAAACTACCTCAAGCAGGCTTTGGGCTGGTCATATCATGCTCCCTGCGCCGGGCACGACGGTATTCAGCTTGCAATCGGTCAGGTTTTCAGAAAAAAGACAGATCATCTCTTTCCTTACTACCGCGACATGCTTACAGTCATATCTGCCGGATTAACAGCCGAGGAAATAATCCTTAATGGGATTTCAAAGGCAACGGATATTGCCAGCGGGGGCCGGCATATGTCAAACCATTTCGCCAAACCGGAATGGAATATCCATAATGTTTCCTCTTCGACCGGTAACCATACATTACATGCGGTTGGAGTGGCACGAGGAATAAAAAAATATAAAGCCAAAGGTATTGCAATCAGCTCCCAGGGTGAATCTTCTATGTCGGAAGGTTATGTTTACGAAGCGATCAATGGAGCAAGCAATGAAAAGCTACCGGTAATATTTGTAATTCAGGATAACCGGTTTGGAATCTCGGTTCCTAAAAAAGATCAGACAGCAAATTTGCGTTCAACTGATAATTTCAGGGGGTTTAAGAACCTTAAAATTTATCATTGTGACGGAAAAAATGTTTTTGATGCAATGAACACGATGACACAGGCAAGGGAATGGGTTGAGAAGAATCAAATGCCCGCTATTGTTCATGCTTCTGTTGTCCGAATCGGATCGCATTCAAATTCCGACGACCACCAGTTATACAGAGATGATAATGAATTACACTGTGTGAAGGCAGCGGATCCTTTACTGAGATTTCATAAAATAATGGTCGCAGCAAAAAGATTTACCGAGGAGGAACTTACAGCTATTTTACAGGAGGTAAAGGAGGTTGTTTCCAGGGCACATAAAAAATGCCTCACTGCTCCGGATCCCAAACCCGAATCTGTTTACGATTATGTTTTACCAGAGCCTTATGTCTCGGAAAAGTATCCTGAAGGGATTCACAACCAGCAAGGCACAAAGAAGAAATTCATTGTTGCATTGAACGAAACTTTAAAAGCCGAATTCAGACAAAATCCAGATACCTATATCTGGGGTCAGGATGTTGCTAATAAAGAAAAAGGAGGAATATTTAATGTAACGAAAGGGATGCAGCAGGAGTTTGGAAAAGAGAGGGTATTTAATGCACCTATAGCAGAGGATTTTATAGTTGGTACAGCCAATGGGATGAGCCGGTTCAGCGATAAGATCAGGATTGTAATTGAAGGCGCTGAGTTTGCTGATTATTTCTGGCCGGCAATGGAACAATTTGTAGAAATGACTCACGAATACTGGCGCACGAATGGAAAGTTTGCACCCAATGTGACCATCAGGCTGGCTTCAGGAGGATACATTGGCGGCGGTCTTTATCATTCTCAAACTACCGAAGGAGCACTAACTACATTCCCCGGAATAAGGGTGGTTTATCCTTCATTTGCTGATGATGCTGCTGGTTTGCTGCGTACAAGCATTCGTTCATCCGGACCAACACTTTTTATAGAGCCCAAGGCATTGTACAATGACCCCAAAGCTGAAACAGTAGTACCTGATGACTTTACAGTACCATTTGGAAAAGCGCGTATCCGCAGATCCGGGAAGGATCTTACAATGATCACTTACGGGAATACGACTCATATGTGTCTTGAGGCTGCAGAAATGCTGGAAAAAGAAGCAGGAAAACAGTCGGAGGTAATTGATCTCCGCTCGCTAATTCCTCTTGATAAAGAAACTATTTTATCTTCAATAAAAAAACGAACAAAGTGATGATTGTTCATGAAGATAAAGTTTTCGGTGGATTCGGAGGTGAACTTGCCGGATTGATCGCCGATGAAGCGTTTGAGTTTCTGGATGCACCTGTAAAGCGAGTTGGATCGGTTTTTACACCCGTTGGTTTTAACAGGATTCTTGAAAGAGCTATCTTGCCTGATACTGCAAAAATATACAATATAGCCAAAATACTTTTAAATTACTAGTTTTGCTATTAATATCGAGCGGATATATATAATAGTCCAATTATCTCTTTGTTCAATTGAACGATATATCTTTATCTATCGGCGTTTACCTCTCTGAATCCCAGAATATCCTTTTGACGAGGTTGAAATTAAGGTTGGTATTATTTATCAATTCTGCTCAGATTAATAGTTTTAGTCTGTGAACCTGCCACTATCCTGCAATAGCTGATTCCCACAGGAAGGTCTGCTGCGGATATTGATATTTCATGAAATCCTGATGTTTGATGCTCATTAACCAGGTCTTTAATTCTTCTGCCAAAAACATCCGTAACCAAAATTTTAACTTCGCTGTCGGACTGCAAGGTATAACGAATCGTTGTCTTATCTTTAAAAGGATTAGGATAGCTGGAAATCATGAGATCATCCATTTTCGCAATCGGTTTATCAGTTCCGGTAAGCTGAGGAGTGATGCGTGCATAATAGATATCCTGCTCTCCGTTCAGTGTGCTAGCCCAGGCCAGGTGAGCGCTACTGACATCGGATTCCATATCGAAATAATCACCCATTTTCTCTTGCTGGGGCCATCCGATATGAGGATGAAAAATATCCGAAAGTTTTTCGTTGGCCGACCATGTTAATCCCTCATCCAAAGAATATGAATAATAGAGGGCAGACAAAGTATTACCTGAAGGGTCGTCCCGCGTATCAAGCCATACAACATCTATTCGTCCGTTAGGAGCTACTGACATGGTTCCGAACCACTGGTAGTCGCTCCAGCCAAGATCATCATTAATGCGTTGCGGTTCACTCCAGTTAGCACCTCCATCTGTACTTCGCGAAAACATAACATCGGCAGGATCACTACCTGAATTGCGGGCAACAGAAGCAAGGACGTAAACATTTCCGTTTCCTGGACCTCCGGATGCATCAACACAAACATTGGCCTGCCCAAGTAACCCTGCCGGATTGATTTCAGTCCATCCGGTTAAATAGCCATCCATATTAACCAAAGTATAACTATCCCACGTAACGTTATTTGCCGAATTCTGGGCATTTGTAGATTTGGCAACTATAATTCCATCCCAGGATCCGGAACCGGCTATATAAAGCTCTCCCTCAGGTCCAACTGCCATTGTGCCCCAGTAGGGGTCACCATCAGTTATAACACAATCCTCATAAGAATTTCCTCCATCGATTGATCTGGTAAAGGCCCCTGGATAACAATAACTATAGCTCGATGTCCAGAATGAATAAATATGACCATCTCCCATTCCGCCGGAGCGATCTATCACCATCCATTGTTTATCACCACCCTGGGCAAATGCACCTTCATCCCAGGTAAATCCACCGGGTTCAGTGCGATAAACATTGCACCAGTATGTTGGTACATCATCTTTTGTAAGGCTGTTGTAATAAAACCTGCCCTCAGAATCTGCATCCAGAACGGGGTCTGAACGAAATACTCCAGGTTCAATAACTCCCGGGAAATTCCAGGTCTCACCTCCATCCGAAGTATAACCATAACCGGCTTGTCTGAAATTGTTTCCCACATCATCAAACTGTCGCCATCCAATCACCATCCTGTTAGGGTCAGTCGGATCTATAGCTATTGAAGGTTCATTGGCAGCGTCACCAATTATATTATTTCCGTTTTCATCAACATTGACCTGAGTTATGAAAACCAGGCTGCTTTCAAATTTATATCCAGGTAAGGTTCCAAGGTCGGGCGTCCCTCCGGGATTGTAATTATCATCTTTTTGCTCATGATGCATATAAGAACGGTTCGACTTACCGCTCATGCTATTCTGACCAATTACAATGGCCGGAACAATCACACTAATAATAATCGTTACTATTTTCTTTAGGTTATTCATAAGTCTTTGCTTTTAAGATCATACATGTATAAAGACAAAACTATTTATAAAATGATTGCATTGAAGATAAAAATTGAATCCCATACCGAAAAGATATTTGAACCTTTAAAGAAATTTCTGCATCCAGACCACATCAAAATTTTTATTAAATTTTTTTCCAATCTTTTTAAACCTCCCGCATTCCTCAAATCCATATTTCCGATGAAAATTGAGGCTTACCGTATTGAACGATGAAATGCTAGCAAGAATAACCTCCAAACCATTTTTATTTGCATCGACAAGGAGCATGTCAAGCAATTTACTTCCCAATCCCTGTGCAGTGTATTCCGGCAAAATAAAATAAGTAACTTTAGCCGTATGCCTGAAGGTTGACATCTTCAAATGCGGGTGCAGAAGACCGAACCCTATTACTTTTCCGGCAATTTCAATAACGTAAAAAGGATAAATTTCAGGTAATTCAAAAAGTCCTTTCAGGGTGTCGTAATTAAAATCTTCTTCAGGATAAGCAGCAAAACTATGCTGTACATAATAATTCAGTATGCCAATTACTGAATCCTTGTCTTCTGGACTGAATTTCCGAATCATGCAATACCTCTTAAGCAGGAAGTAAAATTAATCCATAATTTGATTTATTGTACCCACCTGAAATAAATAATAGTCCAATTATCTCCAATTTAGGCAGATCAAACGAACTAACCCTTATAGTTCAGAAATACAAAAAAAAGACAAAATACCTGTATCGACAATTACTCAGCAGGTTTCAACTTTTCGAACCGACGGTTCGAAATAAAGGCGGCAATACTTACCAAAGCAATCACAGCAACGGTATAATAAACAAAAGTCGGGACCGGCACCGGGTCGCCCTTTGCATAAGAATGTAACCCCGACAGGTAATAATTAACACCAAAATAGGTCATTAATACCGTGCTGAAACTGATCAGAGATGCCAAGCTATAAGCAAAGTTGCCTCTAAAACCAGGGATGAATCGCATGTGAGCGACAAAGGAATAAACCAGTACTGTAACAAGAGCCCATGTTTCTTTAGGATCCCAACCCCAGTATCGTCCCCATGATTCGTTGGCCCAGACCCCTCCAAGGAATGTACCAATGGTCATCATAAATAAACCAATTATCAGGGTCATCTCGATGATGAATGAAAGTTCAGCAATCGTCATTTCGAGCCGGATATGATTATTTTTCGATTTTAAATTCATAAGAACAAGGTTGAAAAATCCAAGCAATGCACCCAATGCAAAAAATCCATAGCTTGCTGTAATGATCGCTACGTGGATAATCAGCCAGTATGATTTAAGGACAGGAACAAGGGTGGTTATTTCGGGGTCCATCCAGCTCATGCCTGCAACGGAAAGAATGAGTGATGCAAGCAAAGCAGTCACTGCAAGGGTTATTTCCGAACGACGGACGAAAATCAATCCTGAAAGAATGGTAGCCCAGCCGATGTATATCATTGATTCATACCCATTGCTCCATGGAGCGTGTCCTGAAATGTACCATCGCAATACAAGGCCGGCAGTATGCATTAAAAATAATACGACTATCAGCCATGACGCAATTCTGATAATCTTACGCAGATTGATCCGGGGTTTGAGTATGTTAATAAAATGAAGAACGATCAGGACAAATCCAATCAGGCCATAATATCCCGCCAACCTTTTAAACACATTAAATTTATTATAAAATATCTCGAGGTTGATTTTCGAATCAGAAGGGTAAATTTTAGCTCCATATTTTTTCTGAAACTGAAGAATATAATCAAGGTGCTTATCAGCCTCAGTCCAATCGCCCGACTTAACCGCTTTCCTGACTTCTTCTGTATACATTGAAAAAATACCACTGACAAACAAAGCTTCTTCACCCTTAAAAAATTTGTCAGCATCCGCTGAGGTAATCCATTTATGATTTTCATCCTCCGGAATTGGAAATACAGTTAGGAATGTGCCGGAATAGACCATATAAAAAATATTCAACCTTTCATCCACCTTCATTACCTCTTTATCGAACTTATTCTGTGCAGATGCTTTTTTGGTATAAGCTTTCTCCACATACTCGCTCAATTTATAGCCCTCTGCGCTATGAATATCCACAATTTGATTAAAGGAAGCAAACTTTCCATTCAGCTTCAAAAAATCCTCAAGTTCAGGATTGGATACCTTAATAATTGGAGTGGTTTGCCATAGATCAGGGTAAACTAAAATACCCAGAAAAACCTGCTCCGGATTCATTCCCTCAAAAGAATTTTTTCGTACAATTTTTCTGAGCACTTCGGAGCTCAAAGTATTTACAGGTACCATCCGTCCGTCTTTATCCTGCAAAATAAGTTTGCCAAACCTGGCGGCATGATCCTTATCAATAATAGGTAATTCACCGGAGACATTTTGAGCATTTACTGTATTGTTTGGTAATGTCAGTAAGATTATAATACCGATCAGAAGTACCGGCAAATTCATTGCTTTCCGGGAGTTTCGCATTTGAGCCGACAGTTTTCCAAGTGTATTGAAACGGCTGTTTCCGCTGAAAAGCGTAAAAATCATTCCTAAGGTCATCAGCAAATAGCCGAGGTAGGTCACAGCAGTTCCAGCTGCATCATGATTTACGGACAAAATGGTTCCAAGTTCATCCTTATCATAAGAAGATTGAAAGAAACGATAACCTCCATGATTCAGCACGTGATTCATATATATCCGGAAAGGCATTTCAAGGCTTTTCCTTTCATCTATGACGGTAATTTCACTGGCATAGGAAGAAGGACTGTGTGATCCGGGGTAGCGTTCAAGCTGGAAATCATTGAGTTTAATGGAAAATGGAAGTTCGATTATTTTAGCACCAAAACTAATCTTGAATTTAATTCCATTAACTGTAGTTTCAGCAGTTTGTCCAATAAAACCCTGCCCACCAAAAACATTGATGTCTGAAATTTCATTGTCCACGCTGATCCGCAAGGTTATAGCATCCATTTGGTTCATACCTTCCTGTCCCGCACTGCTTGTCAATCCGATTTTAGCCTTTTCGTAAAAGGATTTGACAACCATGCTTACGTTGCCGACACGGTACAAAGACATTTGCTGCATCGGATGAATTGAATCAGGTAATAATATTTCTGTAATATTAGCTGCCATATTCATATAACTTACAGAGTCAGGCGCTTTAAATCTTAGTCCTTCGGGTGCCGATATGATATTTATTGCCCCTTCAAGAGGTTCAGCATCAAAAGTAATCGTTGCCGAGCCAATCTTTTTTACATCTCCTTTTCTGAAATACACATCCTCACGTCCCGACATTTTATCTGAAACCACCAGCCACAGCAACGGATCTCCTTCACCTTCGATCACGGTTTCTGCGGGATTAGTAAAATAATCAAGCGCTTCAAACTTAACAGACTTATCATTATAGGTAAACTCATCCTTAAGGCTTCCGGCAGAAGCCCGTGTTGCCAATACAGCTTCCTCGCTATAATAAGGTATGGGTCCGTTTTCAGCCCATAAACGGATGTAGGTCTTATCAGAAATCAACTGGTTTGTGGTTTCTCCCTCTCTTATTCTCATCATCCCCTCATAACTGATATACCGGGTTATGGTTGCTCCTGCAAGAATTACAAGAAAGGAGATATGAAATAAAAGAATAGGCCATTTTTTCCGATTGTACATTTTGTGTTTGAAAATACTTCCGGTCATATTAACCGCAAGGATCAATAATAAAATCTCAAACCAAAGTGCATTATAAACGCTTGATTTGGCAGCGATCGTGCCGAAATCGTTTTCGATAAAAGTGGCATAGCCTATGGAGACTGCGAACATTAATAACAACAATCCCGTTAGCTCCAAGGAAAAAATAAAATCCTTAAGTTTTTTCATCTATGATTCAGAATAAAATTTCAGCAAAAGTAATTTAATCCTTGAAGGATTTTATACCTTGCATTAATTCAGATTAACAAAAAAAATTAAATTTGGTTAATTTTAGGCCTTTAATTTTATCAATATGTTGAAAAAGGCACTGATCGGCTTTTCGCTTGGCATAGCAATACTGCTGATTGCTTTCCTTATCTTTCTACCTTCAATTTTAAAAAAAATCATTGAGATGAAAGATGAATCGTTGATCGGCAGGCAGGTAACAATCGGTGGGATCAGCATCAATTACTTTCGGGGCAGGGTCATGATCACGGATTTTAAAGTTTATGAAATTGACGGAAAAACAGTGTTTGTAGGTTTTGAAAAGTTGGGTGTAAGAGTAGTATTAATGGATATGCTAAAGTCTGAGTACACTTTTAAAAATATTGACCTTATCAAACCCTATGCGAACATTGTCCTTGTTGACGGAAAATTCAATTTTGATGACCTTCTTACTTCAAAACAGGATACAACCATCATCGAATCAAACGATACAACAAAATCGGAGCCTGCAAAATGGAGCCTGATCAATATTTCAATTCAAGATGGTATCATTTTATATTCAGATCAAATGTTCAACACCACGCTTGTAGCCGAAGAACTTAATTTAACAAGTCCCGGAATAGCATGGAACATTGACACCCTTCTTGCCGAATTAAATTTCGGGATGAAATCGGGAGGAAATGCAAATTTTACTGTGTTAATTGATCTTAAAGAAAATAACCTGCATTCAACCATTAAAATGAACAGGCTGAATGTCGGGCCATTTACAGCGCCCCTGAAAGAATATATAAATATTTCGGAACTCGAAGGGGAACTTACCAATGATCTGCATCTTTTCATGAACCTTAACGAAACAACCGAAATCGCAATAAGCGGAGAATTTGATATAGACAATTTCGCAATGTCGGATATTAGGAACCAGAATATCTGCACGCTTAAAAATCTTTCTATAGGTATTGATACCCTTAACATCAAAAATGATCTATACCGGCTCAATTCCATCAATATCAATGATCCCTATGTCCTCGTTGAAATGTATGACGAGGGTGATAACTGGTCTTTACTGATTCCTGATGCTGGTCTCGATAGCCTGACCAATGATACCAGCGCCAACGAAGAGCATTTTAACACATACAATGTTTTCGCCCTGATGGCATATTACATAAGGGATATTGCCCGAACCTATACAGCTACCGACTATGTATTCGACAGTCTGAATGTCAGCCGGGGCAAGCTTCAATATAACGATTTTACACTGGACGAAACCTTCAGCTATTCAATTACCGATATGAACATACGATCTAAACATATCGATTCGCATGCCGATTCTATTAATTTCGATATGAGTGTTCTTATGAACGGAGAAAGTAAAGGTGTGGCCGAAATCACTATAGATCCGCAAAACTTCAATAATATGGTGGTCAATTATGACTTTTATGAAACGAACCTTGCCGAACTTACTCCCTACTCTGCTTATTATGTCTCCTACCCCATCAGCAAAGCTGTCCTGAATTATTCAAGCAGAACAACTATACACAAGGGGAAACTGAACAGTATAAATAAAATAAATATTGTCGGATTCAAATTCGGGCCGAAGACACAAAGTCTGAATGCTATTGATATACCTATAAAGCTCGCAGTTGCAATCCTGAAAGATGTTCACGGGAATATCAATCTTGAAATACCAGTTGAAGGAAGCCTTAACGATCCGGAATTTAAAATTGGAAAAGTGATCTGGAAAATCCTTAAAAATCTTCTTGTAAAAGTGGCGTCCGCTCCCTTCAGACTGCTTGCCGATGCCTTTGGAGGAAAAGAAGATGAGCTTAAAGAAATTCAATTCAATTACCTCGATACTGAAATTGGCAAATACCAGATCAAATCACTCGACCCATTATCGAAAATACTTAAGCAAAAAGAAGAATTGAATTATATGCTGATACAACTCGTCGACACGGTTGAAGAGATTGATTATTACGCTGCATCAGAGGCAAAGAAAATTTATTATGCAAGGGAAATCAGAAATACCGAGCCGGAAAAGATTGAATTTGATGAAGAGGTAATGAGCGAAATCAATGCTATTTCGATCAAAGACTCGCTTTTTATCAATTGGGTCGATGAAATCATGAGTTTTAAAGAGAGTTATATACCGGTGCAAAAGAAATGCAGGTTGCTTATCGGTGAAACCATTGCAAAAGAAGCCGTCCTGAAGCTGATCTCGTTACGACAAGAAACTATCGTGAAATATTTTAATGAAAAAGGAATTGCTCCCGAACGAATAACTTTTGGAACACGTAATGATCTTGTCAAACAGGAGGGCGGCAGCAACAGCTATGCCATCGACCGTCCCCGGTTTATTGTTCAAATCACAACAGATTAAAAACTATTTGTACATTTGGAGGCTAAATAAAATAAAATTTATATGAAATTAGGTCAGATTTGCAGGTATATCGGATTGATTTCCGGTGGTATTGGTGCTCTCTTTATTATTTGCGGCATCATCGGGTATTTTGTCGGTGAGTTTATTGGGGTAAGTAACTTCAGCTGGTTCTTCTGGGCGGCGAATACTTTTATCCTCTTCGCAATTTTTGGATTAGTAGTTCACATCAGCTGCCATAAAAAAGAAGAGAAGTCTTAACTGTTTTATTTCACAACAATTGTTATCCGGATATTCTGAAAATGAATAACCCGCGTACACATTTATAAAAGTTTTCACGATCGGGCATCAGGTCAGATTTTAATGTTATCAATACTTCCGGAATACGATATTCCGATAACTCAATTTCAATAAATCATCTAAAAATGAAACGTACCATCCCTGTTATTTTCATTCTGATTTCATTAACCATAGTCTCCTTTGGCCAAATGAAAGGCGGACTGAAAGCCGGGGCAAACCTGTCGCGGATCATCGTTACCAAATCGGGGGAGGATTTGAACAATCCTTACAGTTCCCGCATATCCTTTCATGCCGGCAGCTATCTTCAGCAACCTTTTAATGACTACCTTCTCTGGCAGGTAGAGCTTTTATTTTCAAACAAGGGTTATAAAACTGAAATAAATGGCGAAACCGTTAATGTCAGTCTGAATTATCTGAACTGGCCCATTATGCTGATCTATCGCCCTGCAGCTTTAATTGAATTCGAGGTTGGACCTGAGCTGGGTTATATGATATCGGGCGAAGAAATTCTTAACAGTTTCGATTGCGGGATCGATTTTGGAGTTAGATTTAATATCAATCAAAAACTGAACTCCGGCTTTAGGTATAATTATGGATTTCCTTTCAAAATGGATCTCGAAGAAACTTCAGCCGAGGGAACAGATGTTACTTATCAGAACAGTGTTTTCCAAATTTATCTCGGGTTCAACCTGATCAATGAATAGACTTGGAATAATCACCATCCGGTTTTCGGCCTGATTAAAATTCCATATCCATCTCCTGGTTACCATCTTCAGATCGTCCGGTGCGCTGTTTTTTGTAATTGTTGATCGTATAGCTTATATCAAGTGTAAGAACAGGAGCTTCGCGCTTAAATTTATCATGCGAATAAAAATCTGCACCGCTTGAAGTGGATTCTCGTTTGGCCGTCATCAGTAAGTCCCTTACTGATAAAGTGGCGGACAGTTTCTTGCTGAAAAAGTCTTTCCGCAGTGCAAGATTAAGCACCGGAAATCCTTCCTGCGTTCCCTGCGCCGTGACTGACTTTCCCTGGTAAATGCTTGAAATCTGGCCGCGGATATCGTGTTTTAATTTCAGGGTCAGGTTAAGCTTGCCGTTCCAGTTTAATGAGCTTTTATCTAACATCTTCGCCATCAACGGTGCCAACCAGCCGATAATCGAAAATATTTACACTTGCGTTTATCAATAACCATTTTAGTAAGTCAAGATTACCCATCAATTCCGCACCAAGCGAATAATCCTTATTCATGTTCTGATAGGTATGAAGAACAACACCGTTATCCTGAACCGACTTAACCTCAGTTATTTTATTGGTATTGATCCTGTAATATCCCTCCAATGAAACAAAGGAGTTCTTGATCTTTTTCTGATAATTCAATTCCAGCGAATTAATATACTCCGGTTCCAGGTCGGGATTGCCAACACGAATGTTATAGGGATCCATATACTGCGGAAACGGATCAAGCTGTCTTCCATCCGGCCTTTCGATCCTGCGGCTGTAGCTCGCAATGACCTGGTGGTCATTTTTAAACTGCTTTGAAATATGAAGGGTCGGAAAATAATCAAACCTGTTGAGCGTATAGGCTTCGGGTGAAGATGCATTGTCGATCTTACGGTCGGTGTATTCGCCGCGCAGCCCAAGCTGATACCCGAAGCTTTTCCATGTATTTGAAAAAGTACCGTAAACAGCATGGATATTATCCTTAAAATCAGCATCGGTAGTATAGAGATCATTCTCTACCCATTCTCCCGTCAGGTAGTCATAGTCCTGGAACAGGAAATCCTCGTACTCCAGTTCTATGCGGCTCTGATAGCCTGCTTCAATCTTGCCGTCCTTACCGATAGGTTTGGTGTAATCAGCTTTCAGCCTGAACTCATCGGAATTCTCCCCTTCGGTAGTACGTATTATTTCTGGGACGGAATCTGGAATGATGTTCCAATCCGAATCGGTTATATAATCCTTTTGTTCCTCCGTATCATCCCCGTTCCGGTTCGAATAAAATGCAAGCGCTTCCAGTTGATGGCCTTTATCATCGAGCTTAAGAACATAATTCATGTTCAGCTCATAAAAATCACCTCCCCTGTCCATGATGGTCTGCGACTGCGAATATTCATCAAATCCGATAGGATCAGAATAAATATGACGGGATGAGGTGCCGTCCCTGTCGAAACCATAGCCTCCGTATCTGCCCGAAAAGGTAAGGGTAGATCGCTCACTCATGTAATAATCGATTCCTGCCTTGATGCCATAGCCTTTTCGCAGCATTTCTCCTTTCATTTCCGAATCCCTGAAACTGGTGGAATCGCCAAAATAGGTTTCATATTCCGACTCGCCTTTCATACCGAACTGGTTATAGTTTCCATCCAATCCTCCGAACAGGTTGAAGTTTTTGGTCCGGTAATTAAGCAATGCATCCGCCCTGTATTTATTTTTAGTTCCGATGGAGAGATTAACAATGCCATTAATACCCGGGCTCTTTTGCTTCTTCATGATCACGTTGATGATCCCTCCCGTTCCGTCGGGGTCGTATTTGGCCGATGGATTGGTAATGATCTCAATCCGGTCGATGCTGCTGGCCGGTATCTGCTGAAGCGCATCGCTGCCTTGTCAAAACACTGGGACGGCCATCGACCAAGACCTGGTAGTTGGAAGAACCTCTCAGGCTCACATTCCCCTCAATATCCACATTCACCGAAGGTACATTTTCGAGTACGGCAACAGCCGAACTTCCTGATGCCATCAGGTCCTGGCTCACGTTAACAATCTTCTTGTCGATCTTGTATTCGATCCTCTGCTTGTCGGCTGTAATTTCTACCCCTTCGAGACTGGTAGAAGCGGGCTCGAGATAAATGACGCCCAGGTCGACGGTTTTTGATTTAGGTGTGACCATTATTTCCCCGATTGTGGTCTTATTATAGCCTATGAAATTTGCAAAAATGTAGAACTTTCCGTAAGGTACCTTTTCCATTTTGAATTTACCCGTGACATCCGTAACCGTTCCCGTAACGATTGAAGAATCCCTTTTGCTGTAAAGCACAACGCTGGCATATTCCATTGGCTCATTCAGCTGTTTTTCCAACACCCGTCCTGTAACCACACCTTCAGGAGGCATATTCTGAAAATCCGGCCGCGGTCCGCCGGGTTGCTGGGCAATAGAATGAATCGCAGGCACAAGGACAAAAGCCAATGGCAACAGGCATTTACCGCGCATGAAATTTGATATTGTCATTTTTATAAATAAGCTGGCAAAGATATTTATTATCATCATTACAGAGCCTGATTTGCTTCTCCTGCTCTTTGTGGTTTTTAGACAACCTGATTAAATCAAAAGTTTAACCGGGGGTAAATTAATTTTTGTTTTAATAATTTAAAGTTTTGCATGGTATCAAACTTTAGGTAAATCTGCAATTTTAAAACGCCGGTACAAGGCCTTCATCAACTTAAATCATAAAATCAAGGGATAACATATTCGTAATTATAACGATTTAATAGTTTCAGAATGGAAACCGGGTCGTCTGTTTGAATAATGTCGATTTGATTGTCCAAAGCGCGTATATTTTGATATAAATTATCAGGAGACCATGCCATTACATATAAACCTTTTTGATGAGCAAGGGAAACATTATTGTTCAGCCAGTTAACAGAAGTTGAAATCCCGTAAAAATGATAATTGCAAGCAGCATTAATCTCACCTGGTCTCAATAAACCATATAAAAACAACTTGTTTGTTAATCCTAATTGTTGTGCCTTAAGGAGCAGATCAACATCACCTTCAATAAAAACATTATCACTCATATCGTACTTATCACAGATTCTTTTTATCGCCCGTAAATATTGATTTCTATATAACTCCTGGTCTGAAACATGATCATCAATTTTACTGCAATCAAATGAAAAATATAAATCATTTAAGCCGGGGATTTTGCTGAACAATTCATCAACAGAATTAACATAAATATCATATGCGAGAGAGCGAAGAGTATTTACATTGTTTTATTTCAACCCAGTCTTTTTCATAAACTCTTCCTGTGCATGAAGTTATATCGTTCATGAAATGATCATGAAATAAAACCAGTACAGTATCTCTGGTCAGTTGAATATCAACTTCCGCTCCATCAGCTCCGATGCCTATTAAAGGAATTACTGCTTCATAAGTATTTCCTGGCAGGGTATAAGATTCACCCATCCCTGTGTGCCCTAAAATAATTACCTCACCTCCAAAATAATTATCACCGGTATATTTCTTCCTTTCGCATTGCAGATTTAAAAGCGAAAAACAAATTGTAAGAAACAACAGATATTTTATTCTTTTGCCGGAAATCATATCAAATTGATAAGTTTGAAAACCCGCAAAGCTATAAATAAAGATAGCTGAAAGGGAAATCACCTAATATCATTCATAAACAATTTTATTTGACCGGAAGGATTTCATGTGTCCGGGAAGGCATTTTACCTGACAAGGATTCCGATTCATGCGCCCGGGATGGTATTTTACCGGAGTAAGCTCGAAGTTTGAAGTTCGAAGACTGCCTGCCGGTAAGGCAGGTTTGAAGGGGGTTCTCGGTTGTCGGAGGATGGGCAGATGGTGGGTGGAATAGCTCCGTTAGGAGCGAAATGTTGGTAGAAAAACAATGTCCAAACAACCTACTAAGCTCGTAGGAGCGAGATTATTTTATTTGAACGCCAAGGCGCAACGGCTCAAAGGAAGAAGGATGGCGGTGGTTTGCTGGTTGAATGGAAGACGGGAAACGTACTAAAAAATATTACAGAAAACTATGGCAAACCGGGCAATTTATGACCTGATGATGATTATTAAACATAGAAACCACGAGATAAAATCGCAGGGGCGCAGTGGCGATAACTTTTATCAAGGAATCTTTACGGTAAAAAAAGACGATAAAACCTAATATCAACCCTTGTATCGGTTATTCCCTTAGCGAAACTTTGCTTTAATCTCTGTGAAGCTCTGCGAAACAACCCGGCTCAATCATCAACCATCCAAACCTCACTGCGTAGCATAATGAAACTTAATTAAAAAAGGATACTCTTCATCCTCCGGATTTGCTTTGCAGGCTTCCTGCAGTATCTCAATATAACGGCTGGCATCTCCTTTCAGGTAATAGTAAACAGCTTCTGTAAGCAGGTAATTCCCTTTTTCAAAACGCCCCATTTGAGCAGTGTCGGCAACATTCGTAAAGACCCGCTCCACCCCTCCCCTGTTCCGGTTTATCCATTGCAGGTTCTTCAGCAGGTTCTCCTCATCGAATGAAGACAGCCGGAAGAACTCGGTATAGGGATCATTATCGGTGCATATCCTGATATCCGCGGGGAACCTCTGTATCTGCACGCTGTCGAGCACCAGGCAGGCCGCCAGATGATAGGGATTGTTATAGAAGTACATATCTTTTCCAATGGCCTCGATGCGCCTGCTCCACTCTTCAAAATCTATCGCGCTGTTCCCTTTTGTTCCCAGCAAGACCGCATGGTAATGCCCGATCCAAACCGTTGCATTTGGAAAAACAGCGTAGAACGTCTTGATGATCCCCAGGAAACTGTTCAGGGTAAGCTTATGCAAAGGCAGGTACTGCGAGACCATTCCGCCCTGGTTCAGCTTATCCCTGCAAAGCTGAAAATACTCCCTCGTGTAAAGGCTTCCCGAACCGAGGATGGGATGGGTAGGATCGCTCGAAATAAGATCATAGCTGTTGCCCGTGGATTGAAGGAAATGTCTTCCGTCGCCCGAAGCAATGGTGAGGCGGTTGTCGTTTTCAATCCCGTTGTTGATGTTCTTATAGTATTTAGCAGCGTTCTTTAAACCGGCAACCAGCTCGATGCAGTCGATTTGCTTTACTTCGGGGTGCGAAGCGATGGCGGAGGTAGTGACGCCGATCCCAAATCCGACGACGAGCGCTTTTTCGCATTTCAACCCGGTGAAAAAAGGCAGATGCCCAACCATTTTCACCACCTTGATGGCATCATAGGTGGAACCGATGACGGAACTGTTATTGACGTATGTGGACAGCATGGTTGCCCTGCCCGACGTTTCTTTGCCTACAACATAAGTACCTTCCCTCGTCTCTTTGTATTCAAGGATCTGTTTTTTGAATTTATTGAATGAAGGAGGCAATACCGGGATTTGCGGCCGGAAACCACAACCATTAAAATAACAGCGGATCCAATAGCTGATCCCCATTTGTAGGCTGACAAGGTTTTTGATTTGTTCTGATTTTTTGCAATCAGAAAAACGGTAAGCAATATCAGCACGGCTTGGGCTCCTCCCGATAAAGCCGCACCTGCGAGGGGAATCAGGATAAACGCAGCGATAACCGGGCCGGCAACGCTACCGGCAGTGTTGGCAAGCAAAACGTGCCCGACGTTTTTGCTAACCTGAAGGTTATCACGGTTGTATAATGTACATGCAAGCGGGAAGATAAAGCCTGAAACGACTGACACAGGCAGGATTACGAGGAAGGATGAAAGAACAGGGACAACAATGATCCTGATAAAATGACCGGGCAATAAATCGGTCAGCGGAAAGAGCAGCAGCGAATGAATGTTCAGCAATACAAGCAAGCCGGCAAGGATCAATCCGGCCATCAGGACAAGTGATCTTACCAGCACCAGGCCATGATCCTTAAGGGTCTTTTCTCTCTGCGAATATAACCAGCTTCCGGCAAAAAGCCCCAGCACAGTCATGGAAGAGATCAGTGCAAAAGTATAGCTTGTATTGGTAAGGTAAACCCTGAAGAACCGCATCCAGATGATCTGCATTCCGGTTCCGGCAAGTCCTGCTGCAAAGGCTGATGCAAGTGGCAGGAAGTTGCCGCCTTCTGCTGTTGTAATACTCTTTTTTATTTTCGGGAAATCCTTCTCAGGTATTGTTTCAGGTACTGTGATTTCCTCTTTCCGTATAAAAAAAAGAAATATTGCCAAAAGAATATTGATGCACGAGGCTATTATGATAGTTGACTGCTGACCCAGTTTCCCGATAAGGATAAATCCGGCTGCAAGCCCGCCAAGCGCGCTGCCCAGTGTCTCAAAGGCATAGATCCTGCCCATCAGCTTCCCAAAAGACGCTCTGTTTTGAATGACCAATCCGGAAGCGAGGGGCAGAACGCCACCCATCAGAAAGGCAGGAATAAAGACCGAGGCAAAAGCGATGAGATAAATAAGGAACTCCGGCAAGGAAGAATACAACTGAGGAATAAGGGTTCGGATGATAAAATAATTCAGAAAGCCGAAAACACCAATGCCGGTAAAGAGAAGCAAAAGGATATGCGCGGGTCTGGGATGATCTGACCCCTTTCCGCCCCAGAAAAAAGCTCCCAGCCCTAATCCGGCCATGAAACCGGCCAGTACAAGAGTGGAAGCCGAAACCGTAGCTCCCACAGCCAATGACAACAGCCGGAACCAGCTTACTTCAAATATGAGAAAGGATAGTCCTGCAAAAAATACGAGCAGTAAAATGCCAGCCGGCTTTTTCATTTTCAGTTCTTTATTGCAAAGAAAATCAATATTCAAAAAATGGGCTAAATCTTTTTTTCGAGTACTGGATAATTAATTTCACGCCAGCCTGACCATCGGATAGGTAAAGCACGGGAAGAAATTCGTAAAGTTATCGAGAAATTATCTTTATCAGTGATTAACCATTCGATGAAAGCTCATTTTCTGTCATCCAATAAAGTCTTAGTGTGTTTTGCGGTAACCTTCGCGTGCTTTGCATAAAATCATGAGTACAAACATATGGATCTATTCCGGAATAGGCTGCCCTTCCATCCATGGTGCACCGGCATCAATCAATAGTTTTTCAATTTCAGGTATTCGCCGGTCATGTATGTCGGTTAGCCTAGTTCTCAAGGCCTCATATTCCGCTTTCGCCAGTTCCAGGCTTCGCCTATGCATAGGTGTAGGTCCATAAGTTGTTCCTGCCCCCGATATCGCTACCGAAAGCCTTGAATGCAGATTGGGGTCAACCTTCTCTCCTATTTCGAGCTTTGCCGGGTTTCCATTTAATCCTTCTTCAATGACGATTAAATCCTGTTTTAAACGATGAACAAGACTATCGAGTATTCCAGGCAGTGTCGGTGTTCGCAAGAGAATCTTTTGCATTGCCTCAACTTTTGTCCGATCCTTGTCAAGTGTGATCTCGAGCGCCGTAACCATCATGCTGAATTCACCAATGTCTTTCCTGTAGGAAGCGATGTCGTCATAAGAAGCTCCTTCAAGAGTTCCATCCCTGAGCGGCACCACCTCAAATGCGACAGGTTCGGTGAGAAGGGTTGTAACCCCATCAACCATACTTGCAAGGGTAACCGTATAATTCCCAGGCACTACCATATAACCGCTTGGTTCATAATCGGGGTTCATGGTTTCTGTATTCACCGGGTTGTCTGTCGGCAATCTCAAATCCCACGCGACCCGCTGGATTCCCTGCGCATTAATCCCTTTTAACTTACGGATGACTTTGCCCCCGTTGTCTTGTATAATCAGCCAGATGCCCGGTTCTTCCTGTCTTTGTTCAAGGTTAATCGCATCCCAGCCAGGAAATAACAAATCTTTACCCTCTTTTTTCAGCTTCTGCTCTTCCTCGATCCGGCTCGTTTTCAATGATTTCAGAGGCTCTTTCAGATAATAGGTGAATTCGGCACCGAATGACGGGTTGGGAGCTGTGTAAAAAGAAGCTCCGGCAGAGTTGCCTCCCTTGCTGCGTAGTAAATACCAGAATGCTTTCCTTACAGGGAACAAGGTAGATTCTTTGTCCAATGTTTCGGGATTTATTTCCCTCAGGCAACTGTAATTATCAAGCACATAAAATCCTCTACCGAATGAGGCGCCCACCAGATCGTTCTCGCGGCGCTGTATGGCAAGGTCACGAAATGATATAGTCGGAAGTCCGCCCTTGAGCTGGATCCATTTTTTTCCTCCGTCATTGGTAAACCATATTCCAAATTCTGTTCCGGCGAACATCAGTCCCGGAACTAAATGATCCTGAACGATGCGCCACAGCAATGTTCTTTCCGGTAAATTTCCCCTAATGGAGGACCAGGTTTTTCCACGGTCGGTGCTTTTTACAAGATAAGGATTCAGGTCACCGTATTTGTGGTTGTCGAGCACAACATACACTGTACTGGCATCGAACAGATCAGCTTTAATATCGTTTATAAATGCAGTGGCAGGAACGCCTGGCATTGAGCCGACTTCGATTTTCCGCCAGGAGGTTCCTCCATTTTCCATCACCTGAACAAGTCCATCGTCGGTTCCTGCATAGATGAGGCCTTCCTGTAAAGGTGATTCTGCAAGAGAGGTAATGCTGTTATAGTTCGACATGGCATCTAAATCCCAGGCTGCATCCCATCCCCAGGTTTTGTCCATCACCTTCATCAGCATCCGGTTCTGATTGCGGGTAAGATCGCCTGATATTGTCAGTCCAGCTATCACCGCGGTTATCCGATCGCCATACACGCTGCGAGGCAAAGTAGATCCTTGCAGGGTTATGAGGGCTGACAAGTACCGGAGAATCCCAGTTGGTGCGCTCGTAGCTTTCACCCTTTTCGGGCTGAGGCTTGATATAAACCCTTTCGCCTGTTTTCAAATCGATGCGATGCAATTCCCCTTCCTGTGACTCGGAATAGATAATATTAGGGTTGCCGGGCTCGGTAGCAGGCTGATGACCATCGCCGGGGAGGGTCATTATCCAGTCGGAATTACGGATGCCGAGGCGGTCATCGTTGCGTGATGGCCCGCCCTGTGTGGCATTGTCCTGAGTGCCCCCGTAAATATTGTAAAAAGGTTCTGCATCATCGAGCGCCACTTTGTAAAACTGCGTCACGGGCAGGTTATTGATATAGCGCCAGTTGGCAGCCAGGTCGAAGCTTTCATAAAGTCCTCCATCGGTACCGACCAGCAGATAATCAGGATCATCCTTCCTGAAAGCCATGCAATGATTATCACTGTGCTTTTTCTGCTCGGTGAGCAGGGCAAAAGTCTTTCCGCCGTCTTCTGAAACCTGTATCCTTATATCCATCAGGTAAATCCTGTCGAACTTGTGGGGGCTTGCATAAAGTTCCTGGTAATAGTGCGGCCCGGTAGCACTGGAAACTACGTCCGACATTTTTTTCCAGGAGGCTCCGCGATCATCCGATCTGAAAACCCCACCAGAGCGGCGGTCGAGTTCAATAGCGGCATACACCACATCCGGCTTCTGCGGAGACATTGCCAGCCCGATTTTTCCCATATCGGAGGCCGGTAATCCGTTTGTCAGTTTCTCCCAGGTTAGTCCGCCGTCTTCAGATCGGTAAATGGCTGTTCCCGGCCCTCCACCGATGTAAGAAGCGACCGTTCTGCCGCGCTGCCATGTGGCAGCGTATATCCTATCCGGATTTCGCGGATCAACCATGATATCTGTGACGCCCGTCCAGACATCATCGCCAAGGGTTTTCAGCCAGGTTTTGCCGCCATCTTTCGTGAGGTAAAACCCCCGATCACCGCCCTTCGACCAGAGCGGTCCCTGCACTGCAACCCAAACAATATCGGGGTTCGAGGGGTGAACGATGATCTTCGAAATGTGATGCGACTCTACAATGTCCCATATTTTTCCATGTAACACCGCCATCATTGCTACGATAGATGCCGTCTCCATAGCCAACATGCCGCCCGCCGATATTTTCGCCGGTTCCCACCCAGACCGTATTAGGATTGGAAGGATCGATAGTAACACACCCGATGGAGTAGGATTTCTGGCTGTCGAACACCGGTGTCCATGTTGTACCGGAGTTGACTGTCTTCCATACACCGCCCGATCCGACGGCAACGTACCAGATATTGTTGTTCTGCGGATGTACCGCGATATCGGCTATGCGGCCCGACATAAAGGCGGGACCTATACTTCGGAATTTCAGGCCGTTAAACAGGGCAACCGTGGCAGAATCGCTTATAACAGGCTCCGCCTTTTTCTGGGCGGAGAGGCTGAAGGTAAATGCTGACAAGACTATGGCTGTGATAATGTGGATGCTTCTCATATTGTTATTATTGTTCATTAAAAACTTAGACAGCACAGGCCGGAAAAGCGCTTTGCTCAAGGCGAATCCTGATAACGGGGAGCCTGCGATTAAAGACCGGATTCCTGGCCATCTATTCAGCGGATAAAAATAGGGTAAATTTTAAACAAATTAGTTTATCAGGCTTTTTATTTAACCTGATCTCAATTCTATTGTTTAGTTCTGAAATGGCTAATCTTATTTTTCATTTCAATTGTTTTACCAATGACAGATTATATTTTTCAAAACCGGTTTATCCTTCGACAAGCTCAGGATGACCTATTTTCTGTTTCCGAAAAACATACCTGTCATCACCCCATTGTTCCTAAAGTTTTTTGTGTGGAAACTCGTAATGACAAATGGCATTAGCCCATCTTATAATTACAATAAATTCAAATACCAACGATCAGTGCCGGAAGGGAAAACCTACAATAATTAAAAGAGACTATTTTTGTTTTGATAAGCAAACAAAGATGAAATACAATTTTATAGTACTGGCAATACAAGTATCCTTGTTCATGTTGATCAGTTTGCCTGATCAGGCAGCGAATAAGGATAAAAGAGAACTAAAGAAAACTGAACGAAAAGCAAGAGATAAATACCTTGGTGTTGGGCTTGGATTTTCCAATGTCAAAGTGACTGATCAGGCCACTTCACCCCTCATGTATAAGGGCTGGAACTTTCCTTTCGCAACACTTGGTTATCTTACCCATTGCGAAAAAAGGATCAAAACCTTCGAAACTGATTTCAGCTATGGCAATCTCCGCTCCTCCGTCGAAACGCCTTGGTATGAGAGCCCTTCAACCAGCTACTGGCTTGTGATGAGGTACAATATCCTGTATCAGGTCAGAAAAATTGTCCATCAGAAAATCAATTGGTACATCGGGCCTGAGGTCAATGTCAATGCAAACTTCCGTATCAACTTCAAGTACGACAACTCAGCGCTTACCTTCGACAATTACTATGGCGCAGGTATTGCTTCAAGACTGGAATATCCATTCAGCTGGAAGAGCAGGGACATTAAATTCCTTTGGATGAAAATACATCGCCGCGACCGTAACCTGAGGTTAAGCTGGCAACTTTCAACACCATTGGTCAGTTATCTTATACGACCAACTTATGTCACCATCACCAATTTTATCGATCCCGGCCTCAGGACGAAAATAACAACCGAGCAAACCTCATGGGGGATTTTTGTACCTTTCAATCTTCGCTCTCAAACTGAGCTTTACTACATTCTTCATAATCAGAACATGTTCAAGCTGAGCTATGTCTGGAACTTTTATTCCCATGATCCCGGCTACAATAAAGTTCAATCTGCCTTTCACGGATTTCAGTTTTCCTTTATCTACAAATTCAATTACAAACCAGTTGCACAATGACAGCTATAAAATTCCAAAAAAGAAAATCCAAATTCCAAATGAATTTCAAAGGACAATCATATCAACATTCCTTTTCTCCCTTATTTCCTTTATTCCGCATATTTCAACTTATTTTATTCAGGCGGGATACCTGGAGCAAGGGACTTGATATTGCTTTTAATATACCATCAGTCCAAAATTCAAGATCTGCTAAGTTTAGCTTATACTCACTCTTTATGATCGTGCTCATCTTTATCGGAACTTCCTGTGAAAAAATCCTTATGGAAGAGGAGCCAGCAAACGACCCGGTAACGAATTTTGAATATCTATGGAAAACAGCCGATGAAAAGTACTCATTCTTTGAATACAAAGGCATTGACTGGAATGAAATTTACAACACCTATCGCCCTAAGGTTAACAACGACATGAGCGATTATGAGCTGTTTGATGTATTAGGCAATATGCTCAGTGAACTGAAGGATGGTCATGTCAACCTTACTGCACCTTTCGATGTGTCGAGGTATTCTTTTAAGTTTAATGCTCCTGAGAATTTTAATTTCCGTCTTATTAAAGATCATTATATCGGATGGGATTACCGGATCACAGGTTCACTTATAAACACCACTTTCGAGCGTAACGGACTTACCGTCGGGTATATTTACTACAGCAGCTTTATGAATCCTGTTCAAAGCGCCGACATTGACTATGTCGTCGCCGCACTGTGGCATACCGATGGCATCATTCTCGATATGCGAAATAATGGCGGGGGCAGCGTTACCAACATTTACACGATCGGCAGCCGTTTTGCGGATACTGAAAGAGTGATCTATACCTCGAGCATGAAGACCGGCCCAGCACATGACGAATTTGGTGAAGTGGCAGAGGTAACCATGAAACCTGAGGGTTATTATCAATATCTAAAACCAGTGATCCTTCTTACAAACAGAGGCTGTTTCAGCGCTACTTCATTTTTTGCAACAGCCATGAAAGCATTCCCCCATGTCGTCCAGGTAGGTGACACTACAGGAGGCGGGCTCGGAGCACCCGCCGGTTTTGAGCTCCCGAACGGATGGGCTTATCGTTTCTCTGTATCCAGAACCCTCACTACTTCGGGTGAAAACTGGGAAAATGGCGTTCCTCCCGATTCTCTTGTCTGGATGGACCCCCTGAACGAGCTCGACGGCATCGACGATATCATGGAAAAAGCGATTGATATAATCGCTGCAAAAAATTAAGCAGAAATTACAAATTAATCTGACTTGTTTGCTTCCACCAATTGACCATCCGGTTTCCTGTTTGTTGATAAACCTATTGATATTTAAACTTCCTAAGTATTCAAGGACATCCTGTTTTCAGTTATTTTTGAACCTGATGGGGTTGTTTTTGTTATAAACCCAGGGCAATAGTTTCGGAACAGGTGAGTTTTAAATTTCAAAAATAATCTGAACAAGTTTATGGCTGCAAGGATTACAATAGCCTTCATTTTATGCTTTAGTGCTATTGAATTGTTTTCAGGAGAGTTCCGGTATCTTGAATTCCAGGCAAAAACAGGAGATGCAACTTATCATATTTTCAAGAAATATGAACTGGAACCCTCACAATGTAACCTCGACCATTTCAAGGAGATCAACAGGATGTCCGAAGATATGTCCCTTTTTATTGACCGTGCTTATAAATTGCCGGTGGTAATTTTTACTTTCAATAAGGTCAACATACGCACAACCATAGGGAACCAGGATTACGACCTTGCCAAAAGGATTCAGGCTTACAATGAGTCAATGGTTAAAAAGGGGCTAAAGCCAAAGGATTACAGGGACGACAATGTCCTTTGGGTTCCGTTCGATTATCTGTATTGCAATACCGGTCTTAATGAAAACATACCTTCGTCAATGGAATTTTCTTTGTTCGGGGAAAAATACAAAAACATTGAGTTAAAAGACAAAAAGCTTGAGGGTAATATCTATTACATTATTGCCGGACATGGCGGCCCTGATCCCGGAGCTATGGGAAAGTATAACGGACATACCCTTTGTGAAGATGAGTATGCTTATGATATTTCTTTACGCCTGGCTAAAAACCTTATAGAACGAGGCGCCACCGTATTTATGATTACACAGGATGATGACGACGGCATCAGGGATGAGGCAATACTTGAACCTGACAAGGATGAGGTTTATTATAAGGACGAAGAAATACCTTTAAACCAGATCGAACGTCTCAATCTGGGCTGTAAAAAAGTGAACGATCTGTTTGAAAAATACAAAAAAGACGGAACGAAAAGACATCTGGCCATAAACCTTCATGTTGATTCACGCAGCAGCGGGCAGCGTATCGACATGTTTTTCTATCATAAGCCCGGTGATGATAAAGGCAGGCAAATCGCAGAAATCTTAAAAGATAAAGTGGAGGAAAAATACAACCATCACCAGAAAAACAGGGGCTATTTCGGTACCGTAAAGCCTCGCGACTTGCATGTCCTCCGCAAGACAAATCCAACATCCGTCTTTATTGAACTTGGCAATATCCGCAACAGCGCCGACCAAAAACGGTTTGTGGTGAAAGACAACCGCCAGGCAGTGGCTAACTGGCTGGCAGAAGGGCTGATGGAAGCGAAATAATTACTTCTGAATCTATTGCTCACCGAGATAACGATGAATATATTCCGTAACCATTTCTTCAAATTTTCGGGCAATCTGCATTACCAAAGGATTATCAGAGGCAAGCTCAGTATTATCAATTTTTTTCACCGGTACAACTTTTCTTGATGTTCCTGTTAAGAAAGGCTGAGTCAAACCTATGAATATCCATTACCGAAATAATAGTTTCGTTAACTTCAATGCTATTCCTCCGGCAAATTTCCAGAACCTTCATCCTGGTAATTCCAGGTAAAACAGCTGATACAGGAGCAGTATATATTTTGTCATTCTTTACAAAAAAAACATTTGACCGCCCTCCTTCTGTTATTTCTCCTTTCTGGTTGACGAGGATCACTTCATAAGCCTGGTTTCGCTGCAAGGCACTGATTACCTTTTCCCTGAAGGACGAATTCCATATCTTGGCATTTGGATTGACCCTCTCCTCATGCAGCAATGTGGTTTTTACCCCTGTCTGGTATTCGTGGGGCTCGGGAAGATAAGGCCTCATATAATGAAGGAGCAGATTATCCTCCGACAACATTAGTTTTATTGGCCCCTGCCTGTTGCCATTTATCTTTATCAGCTTTTTAATATCCTGCAGTATTTCGTTTTTATCCGCTTTAGCTTTTATTCCTGATAGCTGAACTGTTTTCTGCAGCCTCTTGAGGTAGTCATCAATAAATAAAGGAATGCCCTCTTCTGCCCGCAATACCTCATAAACAACCTTTCCGGATTTGAAAAAATCATCTTTGAATTCAGAAACCGGATATTCTTTGCCGTTTATAATGAACTTCAAACCAATACAATCACTCATTTCAATTCTTTTTAACTAAAAGATCATACATTGCAGTCCTGACATCTTTATAACCAAATTCAAAACCTCCTTCTATCAGGCGATCCGGAAATATTTTCTGGCTTGTTAGGAAAAGTTCACTTGCCATACCGCCCGGCAGTAATTTAAGAATAAAGGCAGGAATATTAAGCCATGAAGGTTTACCAATTGACTGGCCTGCAATCCTGCAAAATATTTTCATCTGAACCGGCTCTGGTGATGTGAGGTTAAAGACACCGCTGATATTGTTATTCTCAAGTATAAAGCCTATTGCCTTTAAAACATCCTTAATATGAATCCATGAAATCCATTGTTTCCCATTACCCGGGCACCCTCCCAGAAAAAACCTGAAAGGTTGCAATATCAGAGGTAAAATGCCCCCATCGATAGCCAAAACGATTCCGGTTCTGATATAAACGATCCGTATTAATTCTTCATCATTAAGTTTCAAGGATTTTTCCCAGGCATCAACTACTTCTGCAAGAAAACCGGTTCCTTTTGCAAAGTTTTCATCAATCCTTTTTTCGTCCTGAGTTCCATAGAATCCTGTTGCGCTTCCCTGGATAAATACAACCGGTTTTTCGGTCGATTGATTAATGGCCAATGAAATGTTCCGGGTAATGTTAATGCGGCTCGAAAGGATTTTTTCTTTTTGATTTTTCGTCCATAGTTTACCGCCAATATTTTCGCCGGCGAGGTTTATGATAGCATATTTTCCAGTGCAGTTCCTGATAACCGGTTCCATAGCCTGTCCATCCCATTTTATCCATTTCGCTTTTTGTTTGAAGCCCGGATCAACCTTTCCTGGATCTCGCGTAAATACAACTATTTCATAAGGTCCATTGCTCATCCCTGAAATGAGGTATTTTCCAATGAATCCGCTACCACCGAAAATTAGTATTTTCATTCTTAATAAATTGACTGCATTGAAAGATCCTGAAAAAAAAAGCAAGCCAACCGACTTGCTTTTCATTATGAAAACAAATTACTCTATTGATTCAGCATCACAGGCATAACAAGCATCAGGATGTCTTCCTCTTTCTTATCATCAACCGGGATAAGGATACCTGCCCTGTTTGGCGCAGACATTTCCAGTTTTATCATATCTGATTCAAGATTGTTCAGCATTTCGAGCAGAAACTTGGAATTGAATCCAATCTCCATGTCCTCGCCGTCATAACTGCAGGTTAACCGTTCTTTGGCTTCATTTGCATAATCGATATCTTCTGCTGAAAGGGTCAGTTCCTTTCCCCCTATTTTTAGTCTAACCTGGTTGGTGGACTGATTGGCATAGAGGGCGACACGTTTTATAGCGCTGATGAAAGGGGCCCTTTCAATTGTCAGTGTATTGGGATTATCTTTTGGTATGACGGCTTCATAATTCGGATATCTTCCGTCGATCAGCCTGCAAACCAGATTAACATTCTCAAAAGTAAATGAGGCATTGGTCTGGTTGTAATCAATATCAACCGTGATATCTTCAGGTAAAATGTTCTTTAGCTGATTCAGAGGCTTTTTGGGCAGGATGAAGGATGCCGCAGTCTCTGTATGAGCATCGTTTCTTCTGTATCTTACCAGCTTATGAGCATCAGTAGCGACAAAGGTCATATCTTCGGGTGAAAGCTCACAAAAAACCCCTGACATGACTGGTCTTAATTCATCGTTACCGGTAGCAAACAATGTTTTGTTAAAAGCTTTTTTCAGTACTCCTGATGAAACCTTTATCGATGTTGCTTCTTCAATAACCGGGGTCAGAGGAAACTCATCGCTTCTATGTCCGGACAATTTAAACTTGCCTTCACCTGCCGAAAGTTCTATCATCAGTGTTTCCTTGTCAATGCTAACTGTTATGGGTACGTTGGCAAACGTCTTAAGAGTATCCAGAAACAATTTGGCTGGAATGGTGACAACACCAGCTTCGTCAGCCATATCAAGGGCAACATTTACTGACATGGTGGTTTCCAGGTCGGAGGCAGTGATGATTAGTTTTTTGTCCTTTAATTCAAACATAAAGTCATCAAGAATGGGCAGTGTGTTGCTCGGATTAATAACCCCACTGATTAAGTGCAGATTCTTCAGCAAGACTGAACTCGATACAATAAACTTCATAGTTATTTTTTCTTTATTCGCTGTTTTAAATTTCTGGTAAAATTATTATATTTTTTGTTCTCACAGATATTCTGAAAATAGTTTTCTCAACATTTTGCAAACAGCAGCCTGCCATTTATAATGGAAAAATCAAAATAAAAAGGCTATCCTCTTAGCAGGACAGCCCTTTCCAATAATAATTAACTATGATTAGGGATTTGTTTTATACTCAATGATATCGACTACAGCATCTTCAACTTTTTCTGTACCCATAACTTTTTCTTCCTTTGTGTTTTTTTCAGCCAATAACTTTTTGGTTATGTTATTCATTAAATTCAGATTGTATTGAGCATCATATCCCAATTTACTTGCAGCGATAAAATAGTCTTCGGCTTTGTCAATTTGTTTTTGATGACAGGCCAGAATTCCCATGTTGTTTTGAATGTGACCATTGTCGGCTGATAAGAGAGATGCCTGGTAAAGGTAGCAATTGGCCGTACCCAGATCTTCAAGGTGTATGGCGGATACACCGGCATTATTAAAAGCACGCCAGTCTCTGTCAATATGAACAAATGCCACCTGATAGATCGCCATTTTCTCTTCCTGGACATCGGTAAGGTTAGCAGCGTAAATCAATTCCTCATAAGTAAGATCATCCGGATTCTTTAATGCCCTGGCAAGAATTTCATCATCTGAATTATTTGTTTCAATGCCAGATGCCTGCATTACAGCCTCTCTCAAATAGAAGATTTCATCAACCGATTCCTTTTTACTTTTCACTGTTTTCGGAGCGATCGATTTGACTTCTGAATTTACAAATTCGATTTTCCCGGGATTAACCGTCACCTTATTGACAGAAAGTAATTGTTTTTCTTCGTTACTAAAATTCATATCAATTGCTTCGTCCGCCAGATATCTATCAGCCGCAGAATTGTAAGAATAATAAACAGGATTTATTAGTGCATAAACTTTCGCCGAACGGTCATTAATGAAATTGATGTCAAGAATCGGATCTTCCTTATCAATTGAAGAAGTCGGTTCCTTATAAGCAATAGGTTGAATAACATCCTGAACAAGAATGGCATTTTTGTCAACATTAAAACCTAATTCTAATTTTTCATTTCCAGGATCAGCAGGATGGTTTGATAAATAAGGCATTGAAACAGGATTGATCAATGCAATAACCTCCGATTCATCTACAAGTGTATTGATTTCAATTTCTGATTCAACAATATTGAGCTGTTCCGTTTTGTTGTAGTAAATCTGACTAACCAAATTTAAAGCAACCGGCTCATCATTCTTAAATGTAATTTCAAGATTTTCCTCTATTAGGGTCGATTTATTTTCTGCTTCATTATATGCAATGGATTTTACCTCAGGGGTTGCTTCCGGCAAGTATTGAATGTCATTGTAACTTGCTATTTCTAAAGGCTCATCGGCCAAATAATTTTCGTTCCCTGTTCTGCCAATCTTTATTTGCTCAATCAGCTTTTCAGGTACTAACTGGTTTTCTGCGAAACTCAAGTCAACTTCCGAATCAGGAATGTTCAATGAGGTTTCTTTGAAATGAACTTGCCCGGCAAGTGCTAAAACTTTGACATTCTCCGTTTTATCAGTAAATGAACTTATTTCTATATCCTCTTCCCTTGCTGAATAATCCTTTGCAATCTTGGTATTTTCTACAGGCATGACCAATTTCTCGGAATTAACAGCATCGACATCAAAGTTTAATGCTAAGCTCTTTTCATCGGGTTCAATGCTCTCTTTGCCAGAACTGGAATATATGGGTTCGACTACCGGATAGATTTCATTTGGAGCAATGGCATCATTTACGAAATTGATCTCAAGGTCTTCATTTACCAAACTTACCAAATCATTTGATGTTGAATAATTGATCGTTTGAGCTACCGCTAATGGTTTGGTAGTATTATCGATTCTGAAATTGATGTCGAGCAGTTCAGCGCCTGGGTCCTTTTTCAGGAATTTTGAGTCTGATATTGCCACAGGTTGAACTAAAACATAAGCTTCGGTTGTTGCAGACGGCAGTATAACTGCTTCATTGGACTTTTGAATAGTGGTTCTCTTATCAACAATAGGTACAGGACCACCTTCATCGGAAGCTGGCTTGGTGATTTTTGTCTGAGCCAGTAAAGTATTATTCTTATATGATTTCTTTAGGTTTTCAGCAAAGGCCAGCTCGCTCTCCGGCACATTGTAAGTAGTTTTATCATTGGTAATAGCCATCACCTGTTGAGAAAAGTCTTTAAGTGTATCTGACACTGCAACGGTCTTTTTATAGTTTGCAAACTGCAGAAGAGTTTCCTCGAAAGTACCGGTGACAGAAGTAGCCTGAACTTTACTTGCTATTGTCTTGAGGGTATTCAATTCCTGATTCTTTGCCTTTACCTGATTTCCGAGACACCAGGCAATCCTATTCGCCTGATTCGATCGCTGTTGTAATTGATATAACTCCTGTTTCAGTTTGATTGATTTATCGAGGTCATCAAGAAACTGCTTTTCATCCGCAGCATTAGCAAGAAGAGTAACACTTTCATTAAATCTTGCCTCAAGTGTTCTTGCTTCATCTGCCTTTCGCTGAGATATTGCATTTGCACGATCCCTTTTATTGGTCAAATCACGGATCAGTTCTTTTGTTTCAGTTATTATTACAAAAGCGCTATCTGCCAGTGCCATTGATTTAGACCGGTCGTTGAGTATGGCACTTGCCTTTTCGGAGGCATACGAAGATGGCTGTTTTATATTGTTTTGAACAAGTTCCTGATCAGATACGGGATTGGTCACTTCGTTTTTGTTAACCTGGGAATTCCCGGTTTGCTGACTACCTTTGGGTAAATTCTCTATTCCGTTAC
>CAVPSZ010000035.1:0-42987 GCA_963708435.1 uncultured Bacteroidales bacterium | reverse complement strand
CTTTTGATGATGGTTTTGACCAACCTGCCTTTAATATCAAACAGCTCAATTGAGATCAGGCTTGAATTTTTAGAGTATATCTCAGCCTTGCATCCCGCTTCACAGGGTTCGGACAGATCAGCACACTGTTATTTTCAATTGCAAAATCGATGACCCGATATTCAGGCCTGAAATAAATCTTGCCACGGCAAAATCATCATTTGTTCCATTTCCTGCCGAAACCTGCAACGATGATCCTTCCGTTTGGCTGAAGTGCGACCGATCTGCAATAGGCGATTCGTGTGGCGGATGGTGAAGGTAGTATTAGCTATACCTGTGCGCAAATGTGCTGTCCAGGTACCATCGGGATTATACCTCGCTAGTGCAAAACGGTTGACTACCATATACGGCGCTCCCGGCAACAAGGATTTTCCATCAGGCTGCAGGGTAACTGATTGTGCATAATCCCAGTCAGCTAAGATATCGGTGACCTGCTTGCCATCGTCGCTGAAGGTCAAATCCAGAGTTTCCATCCGGATTGTATCTTACTATACCGAAATCATAATTCACCGCGTTTTGCGAATTTCCGGCCACTATGATCTTACCATCGGGCTGGAGCACTATCGAATTTGCAAAATCATAATATGACTGAATATCGGTCGTTACCATGCCATTATAGCCGAAAGTATCATCGAGGGTTCCATTAGTATTATACTCCTTAAACCCCGATATTCCCTGAACCACTATTTACCGAAAGCCCTGCCGCAATTATTTTATCGTCGGGCTGAACGACCACACCATAAGCGTAATCATCGCCATCCCCAATTGAAGTAACCTGCAAGCCATGGTCGATGAAAGATTGATCCAGGGTGCCGTCAGCATTATACCTTGCAATTGCAAAACTGTTGATTATTCCGTCGAAAGTAGAACCTGCAGCAATAATCTTACCTCACTGTCAGTGTCAATGGAATAAATTACGTCATGGAATCCTGAAAAGTCTGTGATTACGATGCCGCTAGAACCGAAATGAAATATCGGGAGAGCCGTCGGTGTTTAAGCGAATAATCAAAAAATCATTATCGTTGATAGTGGTTGTAGCTCCTCCGGCGATGATTTTGCCATCATCCTGCAGGTGTATGGTTGTAATATAGTCATTCATTAATGCGATATCAATGAGTACAATGCCATCAGTGCCAAAGCTATTATCGACGGATCCGTCGGGATAATAACGGACAAAGGCGCCGTCCATTGCGGTTGAAGTGTGCGCATAGCCTGCCAAAATGATCATGCCATCAGGCTGCACAATAACGCTTGTTCCCACGTCGTCACCGATCCGATTGCAGTCATTAACTTCCGTCGGCATCAAAATCATGGTCAGGATACCCGGCTGCGCCTGCAAATAGAAGCTTGCCAGGGTAAGGAAAACAGAAAAAATTATTATTTTATTCATAGTATTATGTATTAAGACAATTCACAAAACTCAGAACTAGAATCCAGAACCTAGAACCTTCCTTACCCTTCTTAATCCTTTATCAACATTACACCGATTTTCCCCTCTTGTGAAGAAATGACCAGCAAGTAGCTCCCCGGCTTAACACCGGATCCAACGGAAGAGCCAATGATGCTCTCCCTTTGCCAAATCCTCCGCTTCCGATGATGGTTTTGACGAACCTGCCCTTAAGATCAAACAACTCAATCGTGATCAGGCTTGAATTTTTGAGGGTATATCTCAGCCTTGCATCCCGATTCACTGGATTCGGACAGATCAGCACACTGTTATTTTCAATTGCAAAATCGATGATCCCGATATCCAAACCCGAGAGGTACCTTGCCACTGCAAAATCATAAGATCCTGCCGGAGTCGCAGATCCGGCGAGGACAATCCTGCCGTCAGGCTGCAGGGCGACCCAACTTCCCCGGTCAAAATTGCTGAATGTGGTAATTGTAGTTCCGTTGTTTGCAAAAGTCAGTATCCAGTTGATTCCTGCCGAATCATATCTACCAGCACAAAATGAGGGTAAGTACTAGACCTGATTCCCCGCGCTACCAGTATTTTCCGTCAGGCTGAAGAGCCACGGATAAACACCAATTCATCATCTCCAGTACATCAGTGATTTTGCCTTCCATTTTCCCTAAAGGTATGATCTCAGGCTCCCATCCGGAAGATATCTGACTACAGCAATATCTCGACGTACAACTAGATGGCCCATCCCGCCACAATGAGTTCTTACCATCCGGCTGAACCGCAATCGATGTTGCTTGATCATCATTATTATCGAAATCGGTCCTTCTTCATGCCATAATTACCAAAAGCCGATCGAGGGCTCCATCGGGATTTAAGCCGAAAGCACCAAAAAATATATTATCCTTATCGAAGCTACAATCTTTCCGTCAGGCTGAACCGCCACTCCTGAAGCATAATTGTCACCATCTTCCCGGGGAGATCACTTGCATGCCGTCGACATAAGGTTCAGTCCAGCGTGCCGTCAAGCATATATCTTACCCATTGCAGCTTTATACAGTGATCCGTCGGATGTCGCGCCTAATGCAACAAATCTTACCATCACTACAGGCAGCCACCGATAAAACATAGTCTTCGAATCCGGTAAAGTGGTCTCGCAGTCCCATCGAAACTGAAGAATCATCTAGGCTGCCATCCGGCTCCAGGCGCAGAATTACAATATTGTTACCCATCCGCCAATTGTTCCTGACTTTCCTCCGGCAATAATTTTCCCGTCATTTTGGGGGGAACAGAGTACAGGAATTTATCCTGATTTCTGCATCGAAATTGCATTCCATCGTTCCAGAGCTGTAATAAGGGAACCGTCAGGTAAATAGCGTCACCAGAGCTACATCCCAGTGTAGCCCAAATGTATGTCCGGCAACTATGATCCTGCCGTCGGGCTGAACCACAACACATTTACCCTGGTCATCGCTTCCTCAAAATGGTAGTAACCTTTCCGTCGCGTGGAAATCGCTGTCAAGCGTTCCGCAGCTCACGGCAAGCATTACACGATTATTCTAAAATAAAGAGATCGCAACAAAAAGATTCTTTTTCCATGGGTTTCCTTATTTTTTATTTTTCATTTTGTAAGGTCATAATTTAAATACTATAACATCGACATGACATTGTTTTAACTCTCCACAAATTAAGCAATTTCATCGTTCATCTAAATTCCTGAATAGCAAAGTTTCAAACATTGCGGTTATCCCGACCATTCTGTCTGCTTTAAAATCTTACTTTCATTTCCTTATTCCTTTATCAGTTTGACTGTTATCTTACCTTTTGGTGAAGAAATTACCCAGCAGGTAGCTCCCTGCACTCAGCGACGGATTGAAGGTTAAAGCCACTTCATGCTCACCTTTATTCTTAATTTCACTTTCAGTAATGGTTTGACCAACTTCCCTTTAAGATCAAACAACTTAATCGTGATCAGGTCCTGAATTTTTGAGGGTATATCTCAACCTTGTACTTGCTTCAATGGGTTCGGACAGATCAGCACACTGTTATTTTCAATTGCAAAATCGATGATCCCGATATTTAAACCCGAAATGTACCTTGCTACTGCAAAATCATAACCAGTCCCTTGCATACTTGCATATCCTGAGACTACAATCCTGCCATTTGGTTGGGATGATCACCGATCTGCCTCCGGCAATACCTGCACTAAAAGGAGTTAGTGGCAACTCCTTCATTTGCAAAAGATGTGTCTATGCTACCCCGGCAGAATCATACCTCAATAGCATGAATTGAGCACTCCCGCTTATCCCACTGTATCCGCAACGAGTATCTTTCCATCAGGCTGAAGCACTGCTGAATATCCCTCATCATTGGTTCCTGCAACATCTTTAACCAGTTTGCCGTCCTCGCTGAACGTCAAATCAAGGCTCCCATCCTGGTTATACCTAACGATAAAACATCCCAGTCCACTGTATTATATGTACTTCCAGTCAGGACAATGTTTCCATCGGGCTGAAGTATAACTGCCATCGCATGATCGGAAGACGATTGAATATCGGTCATCACCTTGCCATCATAGCTGAACGATTGATCGAGGCTCCCATCAATATTATATCTTACAAGGCTGATATCTGTCTGACTATTATTAGAGGAATAACCTGCCACGACAATCTTGCCGTCGGGCTGCACTGCTAATCCATTTGCCACATTCCATAGATCGTCTCCGATTGTGACCAGTTGCTTACCATCTTCACTGAAAGACAGATCAAGTGAACCGTCGGTATTATAACGGGTGGTGGAAAATCTTAATCCCGTTCCGTCGGCAGAATTACCTGCAGCTACGATCTTACCGTCATTACTTAGGGCAATCGAAGCCAAATCGTCGTCGCTTCCTGCAATGTCTGTAGTAACTAAACCGTCGAAGCTAAAGGTATTATCGAGGCTTCCGTCAATGTTTAAGCGTATAATTAAGTAGTCCAATCCACTAGCAGTGGTAGTATAACCACCAGCGAGTATTTGTCCATTTGCCTGTATAATAGCGGAATGTAAATAATCATCCATCGATCCCACATCAATGACTACTATTCCGTCCAGCCCAAAGCTGTGATCGACAGAACCATCAGGGTTATATCGTACAAGAGCCGCATCATAGGTGACAGTGGAAGTATATCCGGCAACGATCCTGATGTGCCATCTGGCTGAATAACAACGCTTCTACCGATATGTTCATCTGATCCTAAGTCCGTCGTTACTTTACCATCGGCATTGAAATCGCCGTCAAGCGTTCCGGGCTGGGCTGATGAGCCAAGACTTATAGCAGAAAAAAGTGCTGATAATAAAAGCATGCGTATCATAGTGATTTTAATTTTAGGCTATTAAATTTATAAATTAAGTCTCTGCTCATCTACTGTTCTTTTATATTTTTGATTGTTTTGATTGGGATCACTGGTTGTCGTAAAGTATGTTGGTCATGTTTCATAGGATGAAGAAACATTATTGTATATTCCTTCCCAATCCCCGTCGGAAGTGATGTTGCTGATCCATCAGCATTTGAATCGCCTTTCCTTATATCATCCTTATAAGATGTAAAATAAACTCCTGTACCATTATAATTTACAACTGGATTGTTTCCATTATTCAATACGATGACTGAGAAAGGCTTGAATTTTATTACCACATTATTACCCAGTGTCAGTGTGGCTTCAATCCAGCAATCATTGTCATCAATTACAAAAGCCACCTCATCCTCGAGCCATGAAATGGGGGTGAGAATATCGTTTATACTTTCAACGAAAATTGCATTGTAGGTATTTGTTTGAGTGTTGTCAGCAGGATTATGAAAGGTATTGGAATTATCAAGGCTATAAACAGTGCTTATCGAAAAAGGGGCCACATTGTCATAGAAAACATTGTGCTGAATTATTGTTAACGTTCCGGAATTAGCCGCACTCAGAGCACCCAGGTTATACAGACCATCGTTATGTGAAAATGTGCAATAAGTAACTGATGCACTTGAGCCGGAGGCAAGGTCAAGAGCTGCATACTGATTAATTCCGCTATACATAAAAGTACAATACGAAAATACAGAACCGTTCAATCCGTTAAGACTAATCATACCCCAATCACCTTTTGCCGGTGTTGTTGCACTTCCATCACCATTTGTATCACCGCCGCTTGCATCATCTTTGTAGGATGTAAAGATTATCGATTTATCAACGGTACCATTTGCGACAATGGTTCCGCTACCCCCAAGTGTAAGAAATCGTCCCATGGTCGGATCGAATTTAATGATCACACCAGGTTGTATAGTAAGGGTGTTATTTACATAAAAATCCCATTTCTTAATTACATATATTTTACCGGTTACCCATGTCGTAACAATATCGATATTTGAAGTAATCTCAATAATATTCGAAGAAGGGTTGGGAGAAGGGTTATCGTTGTCATCATTTTGACAAGAAGTAACCGCTACCAAACTGATGATCACTGCCAAAAAACAGATATTTGCCTTTTTCATTTTTCTTGTTTTTAAGTTCACACAAATTTAATCAATATTATTTAAATCATAATTATATTCGATTTAGATAGTTTCACTAAAAAACTGAAAATGGCTGTTAAACATAAATCTGTTTCATCATAAAAACAAATCAGCCCGCAAGTACTGTCCCTGCGGGCTGATACCAAAAGAATTGAATATGAATTTTACCTCAAGAATAATTTTACAGCGGAAATGCAAAAAGGTTACGGAGGGAATTGACTAAATTGACTAAAGTTTGGATTGACTGGAATTGAGGGTGGATTCTGGACAGAACCTGTTGTGGTTCATAAAACAAATCAGCCCGCAAGTACTGTCCCTGTGGGCTGATACCAAAAGAATTGAAATGAATTATAAAAAATATTACGTTGGAAATACAAAAAGGTTATAATGGTTGGTTGATAAAATTTTAATTGTGTTGGTTCGGGTTAACTGCCAGAATGCGGACTTTCAACATGAATGAATCCATCCTAAAAAGTTCATTTTTAACACTAAAAACCTATCTCTTCGATCATCAGGAGGATTGAATGCGATCATCAAGAAGATTGAATGCGATCCATAAAAGATTCCGGGGTTGGCGCTAATCTCACAGACTATGCCGAACCGGGGCAATTGTTTATTTCATTTTGTAAAATAGTTTACACATATTTTTTATTTTTACATCCTCAAAAATCTTTAATCCAATGAATGCAACAAAAGAACTTATTTCTCCAACTTCTTTATCCGAGCGCATCCTTTCGCTTGATGTCCTGCGAGGCTTTGCTGTATTGGGTATACTGATCATGAATATCCAGAGCTTTTCGATGATCGGTGCTGCTTACATCAATCCTGCAGCTTATGGCGATTTAACCGGTATCAACAAATGGGTTTGGATTGTAAGCCACCTGCTGGCCAGTGAAAAATTCATGAGCATCTTTTCCATGTTGTTTGGAGCAGGAATTGTTCTTTTTACTGAACGTGCCATTGCAAAGGAAAGAAAGCCTTCGGCTTTTCATTACCGGCGAATGTTCTGGTTGCTTGTGTTCGGAATGATTCATTCCTATCTGATCTGGTATGGCGACATCCTGGTAGCCTATAGTCTTTGCGGAATGCTGGCGTTCGTATTCAGGAAAATGAAGCCAAAGAAACTGATTCTTTTCAGTCGCTTATTCTTTATTGTTCCGGTGATATTTAGTTTTATCAGCGGATTGACAATCCAATACTGGCCACCGGAATCGTATGCGCAAAATTTACAAAGCTGGTTGCCTTCCGCTGAAAAAATCAATCAGGAGATAACGGCTATGCAAGGTGGCTGGCTTGAACAAATGGATATCAGGGTCGAGGGATCGATATTCATGCAAACCTTTTTGTTTTTCTGGCTTACCTTCTGGCGAGTAATGTCGATGATGTTGCTCGGAATGGCATTGTTCAAATGGGGCGTGCTTTCTGCCCAAAAATCAAAAGGTTTTTATTTGAAACTGACTTTTATTGGATTAATTATCGGTTATCCTGTGATTATCCTTGGTATATTTGAGAATTTCAGTGCAGGCTGGAAAATGGATTATTCAATGTTTGTTGGTACACTCTATAATTATATTGGAAGTGTCGCGGTCGCTTTGGGTTATATCGGAATAGTCATGTTGATTTGCAAACAAGTTAAATTCGAAAGGTTTAAAAATATTTTTTCAGCTATTGGCAAGATGGCTTTTTCCAATTATATCCTGATGTCGCTGATAGCCATGTTTATTTTTTATGGCAGCGGCCTGGGACTTTTCGGGCAGGTGGAAAGAAAATTCCAGCTATTGATTGTCCCTGCCATCTGGATTGTCATTATTGTTATATCACCCCTTTGGATGCGCAGGTTTCGTTTTGGTCCTCTTGAGTGGATCTGGCGAATGCTTACGTATTGGAAATACCATTTGTTGAAATAAAGACAAGCTGAAAGAGAATTGTAAGGGATAATTATTTCCCTGCTGGTTCAATTCTTCCTGCTTAAGACTGTGCGCAAGCATGACCTTTAAATTTCCTTGCCGCAACCTGTCCGCCTTTGGCGGATTCATCAATTTATCAATTTCTTTTCCTGCATTGTTTTGCAGCCAGGTACTTACTTATCCCTGAATTTCTGAGAACTTATAGTTATCTGTGAGCTATTGTATAATTACTTTACTCACTTTTACCTCACTGTTATTATGTATTTTCACAAAATAGACCCCCTTTGAACAATCTGAAAGATCAATTTTTTGAACCGGAGAATCAGACTTAGTCATTTGCACGCTATAAATAACCTGTCCGTTCATATTGACAATTTCCACCGATGGCATTTCCGCCATGGTATTATTTATTTCTATGTTAAGTATGGCGGTGGTGGGATTCGGGTAAAGTCGGATCCCGTCCTGCAATGATGAATTCATATCTATACTCTGGATGTAAACGAAGTTACTGTATTCATCTTTCACCTGGTTTACCCACTCCTGGATAGCATGATCATATAATTGCATTATCCTCTGGGTTACATCTTCACCATTGTATGTTAAAATATCTTTATTTCCCATGTCTATTTGCCAGGCATTATTATTCCACAGTTCAAGCTGCCAGCCGGTGTAATTTTCGTGCTGGTCATAGGTAGTGGTTGATTTAGTTGAATTTACCCAGTTCCCATTCAGATAGTTTTCCTCAATTTCAACAGAACCTCCATAAACATCATAAGTAATATTAACCCGGAAGCCATTTTCCCAGATCCCGAAAATATAAAACAGAGCAGTATAACTTGCCACTTCGGCTTCTTCCAGATCTCCTGTCCAGGTATGCCATAAAATATTGGTATATTTTTCAACATCTTCCCAGGAATATTGATTACCCATTCTTGCAATAGCACTTCGACAATAACATCTGAAGAATAAGTGTAGATTTCTTTGTCGCTGTTTTTCCAGTTGTTTGTATTTGGATCCCACTCCTGGTAGACAGATTCAGTCCAATTTCCGCTTGCATCATAGGTATTCAGGGTTTTATCCGAATTTTCCCATGAAGCCATAATCCATAATTGGAATATTACTATGGTAATATTATTATTTACATCATAAGTATACTCATACTTATAACCATAGTCAGCCATCCAGGTGCCTCCATCCCATATATAATCAAGCATAATTGTCTGGTTACCCATTTCATCGTATTCAATGTTTGTTTTAGAGGAATTTTCCCATGCGCCGTTATTCCATATTTGATTAAGACTTTCAACCAGCCGCCCCTGGGTATCATAGGTATTGACTATCCCTGATGTTGTGTCACCGGAATTTGCATCTACCGATATTTCGGTCAATACATCACCATGATTATTATAAGCTCTGTACTCATTGTGAGCAGCTATCCAGTTGGTGGTCCCATCCCAGTAAAAATGGTGTATTTCCTGTGGCAAAGAACCGAGGGTGGATTTAAAAGCCGGCGGGAAGGTTCCGGGTTTAGCATTGAAAAAGGATTGTGCAGGATTATTCTTCAGAAACTGCGATTTTGGTTTATATACATCGCGGAAGGTGGAATTTTTAACCATTTGTCCGCTGACGGAGAAGGAAATTAAAATCCCCAGAAACAGTACAAATAATGCGTTGCTGTTTTTTGTAATTGATTCCATTGCGCTAATTTTTTTAATTATTAATTCATGTTACGCATTATTTGGATTTCTATGATTTTTACTTTGTGAAACTCGGCGACTTCGTGCCTTAGTGGCTCTATTTCATGCTTTTTATTTGCCACTAAGACTCAAAGACACAAAGAAATCACTAAGTGAGTAACATCAGTTATTCAATTAAAATTATCCTACTTTTACCACCATTATGAACCGGTTTGAAATATTCTGTGGTTCTCTTTAATGGCTTATGAAGGAGTTTCGTGAAGATTGCATACGCTGTAAAGACAGATTTGCCCTGTTGTATTTTTTACTCATGATATTCTTGCTGTCTGGTCATGGCTATAGCCAGGAACCGGGGAAAACGATAATAGATTCAAGTGCACTGGCCATAAAATCCATCACTGCCGCAAGGCTCGATGTTTCGCCTGTTATAGATGGTGTTCCCGATCCCGGGCTGTGGGATAAGCTTCCTCTTGCCACAGGATTTATCCAGTATGCTCCTTATAATGGCAATAAATCAGTGTTTGAAACTGAAATCCGGTTTGGTTATGACGAGACAGGACTTTATGTTGGTGCTTTAATGTGCGATCCTCACCCTGACAGCATTTCGGCCGAATTTGGTAAACGGGACCAGATCGACGAACTGAACACTGATTACCTTTCGGTGGATATACTTCCCTATAACGACGGCCTTACGATGTTCGAGTTCAAGGTCAGTCCTGCAGGTCTGCAAAGCGACAACAAGTTCTCAGCTGTCGGGCGGGAATCATCATGGGATGCCGTGTGGGAAAGCGCAATTAGCATAACCGATTCGGGATGGATTGCCGAAATTATGATCCCTTATAGCGCCCTGCGATTCCCAAAGACGGAGATTCAGACCTGGGGCATCAACATGTGGCGTAATGTGAACCGAAGCCAGGAGAAGTCCACCTGGTCTTTTGTTCCGAATGATGTAGGAGAAATATTCAGGTATTACGGAACATTACAGGGAATGAAAGGAATAAAGCCGCCTGTGAGGCTTTCCCTGTCGCCATACCTTGGAGGATACCTTGAGAAAGAACCGGATCAGGAAAAATGGAACACCTATATCCGGGGTGGGATGGACCTCAAGTTAGGCCTCAGCCAGAGCTACACCCTCGATATGGAGCTGATACCCGATTTCGGGCAGGTGCAGTCGGATGATATTATTCTGAACCTCTCGCCTTTTGAGATAAGATACGACGAGAAGCGGCAATTCTTTACCGAGGGGACGGAGATGTTCCAGAAATGCGATATCTTTTATACCAGGCGTGTCGGCAGCGAACCAAAGGGATATGAAGATGTAAATGACAGTCTTTTATCCGGTGAAATAATCTCTAAAAATCCCGACCAGACCCAGCTTATCAATGCTACTAAAATCAGCGGCCGGGACACCAGAGGGCTTGGACTGGGTTTTTTTAACGGCATGACAACCAATACCTGGGCGGAGGCTCAGGATACCATTACGGGCATTACAAGAAGAATTTCCACACAGCCCTTCACTAATTATAACGTGCTGGTGCTCGATCAAAACCTGAAAAACAATTCTTATCTGACTTTCATCAACACCAACTACTGGACGCCTGACTGGAAATATTGCGCCAATGTTACGGGGACCGAGGCAAAGCTCGTAAATAAAAAGAATACCGTTGCCTTCCGCGGGCACCTGAATGCCAGCCAGAAATACCGGGAATTGTATACTCCCGATCTCGGTTATCAGGCGCGGCTCAATATTTACAGGCCAGGCGGCATTTTCAGGTATAGCCTTTATACACAAGTGACCGATGATCATTACGACCATAACGATATGGGTTATCTTGCCAGGAACAATGAAATCCAGAACCAGGGAGTACTGTCGTATAGCATTTTCGATCCGGTATGGAGGATTATCAATTCGCGGACTGCAATTGAAGCGAATTACTATACCCGCTATCAGCCCCTGTCGATGATATTTCTTGATCTGGAGGTGAACAATAATACTACTTTCAGCAGTTACTGGGAGTTTTACGAAGAAATCGCCTATATGCCCCTGGGTTATTACGACTTTTACGAACCAAGGGTTGACGGATGGTATTATTATCAGCCTCCTTCGTGGGACGGAAGCTTTGAGATGTCATCCGACTCACGCAAAAAGCTGGCTGTCCAGTTCGAGACCGGTTTCATGGTTTCTCCTGAAAATAAAAGAACCGATCTGTGGATGGTACTTGAGCCGCGTTACAGAATTTCCGACAGGCTCACTGCAAGCTTCCTGACTTCGGTCAGTCCTGTTGAGAATGATTACGGCTGGGTTGATACCCAATATGATCCTGATGAGAATCCCAAGATCTATTTCGGGAGGCGTGATGTTTTGTCGGTAAATAATATACTCGATTTGCGGTATGTGTTTTCAAAAAGCACATCCCTGAACCTCAGGGCAAGGCATTACTGGTCGAAAGTGGAATATTCGGATTTCTATACTTTGCAGGCGAATGGAGATTTGTCTCCGGCATCGTATGACCAGAATGAAGACATCGACTTTAATGCCTTGAATACCGACCTGCAATTTGTATGGTATTTTGCTCCAGGCAGCGAGATGAGTGCAGTGTGGAAAAACAATATTCTCACCTTTGGTGATCAGCCGTCATCAAATTACTTCAATGCCTTTGAGGAAACGCTATCCTCCCCTCAAACCAATTCCATTTCAGTCCGGATCATTTATTACCTCGATTATCAGTTCCTGCAAAAGACATTTGCAGGAAAACGCAACAACAAAAAGTAAAATTTCATTGGTTTGTGATCAGATCAATAGCTTTGGAGAAGATAAAGTTTTTCTGCTCCTGATGATAATTAATTGCTAATTTAGCTGCAAAAAATTAAGATATGCTTATTAATCTTGGCAAATTACCGGGCAATTTTTCGATTTTAATTGCTCTTTTTCTTGTGTTAGCTTCAGTTTCCCTTTATGCCCGAAAGGGTGACCATATAAAGGTTCCGGAAAAATCTCTCCAGTATACAAAATATTTGGACGGAAAGAGATTTGTCCCATCATTGACGCAAGCTCAGCCGGCTGAAGAGGATAGTCTGTCTGATTTCGACACTTTTAATAAAAAGATGGAGAAGCTTTTTATATACATTCCGGTTCCCTTGTATTCCTATTCTACCGAGGCAGGGCACACTTTTGGGCTGGCAAAATTCAATGTGCTTAATCTCTATAAAAAGGATACCATAACCAAGCCGTCAAAGATTTCAGAAGTTGTAAGCATTTCCACAGAAGGAAGGATCAATGCATCAGTCTCCACAGAGCTGGTATTCAGAAACAATAAATACATCCTCTTGAGTTATATCAATTATAAGAAAACCCCGGAGTATATCTTTGGTATCGGAAATGATGTAAAGAAAGAGGACGCCGAGGAAATCAAGACCGACAGGATTAAATTCTATGCTGTTGGGCTTTACGAAGTAGGAAAAAACTTTTATGCAGGAGCCGGAATAGATTTGGCTAATTATTTCAGCATTCAGGCCAGTGACACTAGTTTTTTGAAGGAAGAAAATATATCAGGCACCGAAGGCGGAGCGGATATTGGTGTAGGTCTTGCTGCAGCATGGGATACCCGCGACAACAGATACAATGCACACAAAGGTCATTACATCCTGTCAACCCTCTTTTTTTACCCCGAATTTATGGGTAGCGCTTACCAGTTTACGGCGTTTGAACTGGATGCGCGCAAGTTTTTTACTCCCTGGCTGAATCATGTAGTCGCATTGCAGGCTACAACAACATTTACCAACCGTGATGTGCCATTTTATGACCTGGCGTTAATGGGCGGTGAAAACAAGATGCGCGGATATTATAAAGGTGCCTTGCGCGACAATGTGCTGGTTGATGCACAGGTGGAATACCGCCTGCCTGTTTGGAATATTTTCGGAGTGACAGGCTGGATAGGAACAGGCAGGGTGGCTCCGGATTATGGCAGTCTCTCAATTGATGGACTCTGGCTCTCCTATGGAGCGGGGCTTAGAATTAAAGTTGACAGCGCCCACGATACCAATCTCCGCTTTGATTTTGGTTTTGGGCCTAATGGCATTCATGGATTTTACATTAACTTTGCTGAAGCTTTTTAACCTGCCGGGTTTTGTATCCTCAAACAAGATAATTTCCGCTCTTTTATCAAGTTACGAATTCAAAACATAGTATGAAATTTATCAGAAAATCTATCAGACTCAAGATCTTTTCCATCGTCAGTATGATCGTCCTGCTCATGGTTTTCATCTCAGCGGTTAATGTTCGGATGGAGCGGCAAATCGGTTATGCTATGGAAAGGGTCACAAGCCGGTATATACCGGCCTACGGTGCGCTGGCACGGGCTAACCTGAGGCTGGTGGAACAAACGGCAAGTCTCCGGACCATAATGTTGAGCAGCTCTGTTGGCTTCAATGATGATTTCATAAAGAATACCCAAAAAGAAGTTTTGATCAAAAGCGGGGAATTTTGGGAAGAAACCAGGTACTTTCACGAATTGATCAGCCTTGAGCTGAAGGAGAAAAACTCATTTGCCAATGTTGTCGAGCTTGCCCGTATCGACCAGAAGGTAATGGAAATAGAAGCCGTTCAGAAAAACTATGAAAACAGTTTCAATACTTTCTTCGATTTTATTCAAAAAGGTGACTTATCCGTTATTACTGCACTATTACCACAAATGGATGATCGGCGAAGGAATTTCAACGAATCATTTGACGGAACCCGGCGAATGATGCTGGCTGCAACTGAGACAGCGGCAAAAAATACGCTGAAGCTTCAGAATCAAAGGCATATTTTCAGTATTGTCCTTGTATCTCTTGTCTCTGTTCTTGCACTTATTTTTGCCTGGTTTATAACCCGCAGTCTTGTCAAACCTGTAAGGACTTTATTAGACGGGACACAGTCTGTGATCAATGGCCGGCTCAACATCGAACTACCCGTTACTACTTCCGATGAAATCGGACATTTAACGACAGCTTTTAATTCGATGACATCGGAGTTGTATAAAGGCGGCAGGATTCGCGAAATGTTTAATAAATACATCGATCCCCGCATTGTCAAAGGCCTGATTGACAAACCCGGGATTTCCTCCTACGAGGGCGAACGGCAGATCATGACTATTCTGTTCAGTGATATTAAAGGTTTCAGCAGCCTGAGCGAAGGTCTTACACCTAAAACAATGGTCACCATTATGAATCGCTATTTTACCCTGATGGCTGAAGCTGTCCATGAAAATGGTGGAGTGATTGACAAGTTCATAGGTGATGCTGTAATGGCATACTGGGGTCCGCCATTCAACAGCGAAAGTGAGCATGCTGAACTGGCTTGCCGGGCCGCTATTTCGATGAATTCAAAGCTTCTGATCTTCCGTTCCGAATTACCGGAATTGCTTGGTTTGCGCCGGAATGTTCCTGAAATATCTATACGCATTGGTATCGCTACAGGTGACGTGGTGGTCGGAAATCTGGGTTCCGAAAAAACAAAAAATTTTACTGTGATCGGTGATACGGTAAATTTTGCATCACGCCTCGAAGGTGTCAACAAAGCCTACGGAACCCGAATTCTTGTTTCGGAAGAAACATCCGATAAAGTCAGTCACACCATGATTACCCGCGAAATTGATACAATTGTTGTCCCGGGCAAAGATGAATCGAAAAGAGTTTTTGAAATATTAGGACTTAAAGAACAGCAACCTGAAAAGGCTGATCAGCTCAGTATTCGTTACGCAAAGGCACTGACAGCATACCGGAAGAAGGAATGGGATAATGCACGTAAGGCTTTTCAGGAATGCCTTCTGCTGCATCCTGACGACCCGCCTTCGTCAGTCTTTCTGAAACGGCTTGATCATTATGAGCAAAATCCCCCGGGACAGAATTGGGAAGGGATTTGGGTAATAAAGCAGAAATAATTGAATTCATTCAAACAAAAGAGGCTGTATCAAAAGTCCTTTGTGTTACTTTGTTCATTTCTTAGTGCAACTTTGTGGTTAAGATAAAACACCGAACCACAAAGATCACAAAGCCTGCTTGACATAAGGCCGGTTCACCCTGCAGCAACCATTTTTTGTCCGATGTTATAGGCCTGTCTATAGGCGCACGTAAGGTCCAATGTTTAAACTCCGCCACTAAGTGATTTAGGGCTCTAACTGGACGAACACATTTTTTTTAAGTTTTTAAAAATAATTCATGAGTCTATCTCTGACATAACTGGAATAGTTACATTTGCATTTTCAATTTACTTTGGTTTAAAACTTCAATTGCAACACTGGTAAATGAAATAGACTTCACATCATTAATTCTAACAGAGGCATTAATTTCAATCTAAAAAATAAAAACATTCAAACTATGAAAAAATTCTTTATCACTTTTTTCCTGGCAGTTTTGATATTTTTTATCCATACTTCTTCAAGGTCACAAGTTCTTATTTCTCTGCTCCTGGGCGATAAGTTAAACACGGGTAAAATTGAATTCGGTCTCGATGGTGGGGTTAACTGGCTAAAAATGTCCAATACTCCCGGTGCTGCGCATTTGTTCGATTGGAACCTGGGATTTTATTTTGACTTCAAGCTGAAAAACCCCCACTGGCTGGTAAATACAGGTGTACTGGTCAAATCGAAAATGGGAACGTCAGGTCTTACCCCTTACAGCGTTGGAAATGCGCTGGTCGATAGTCTTTTTATCGGAGGCACGGTGGACAGGAAGATCAACTATTTCAATGTTCCTGTCATGATGAAATATCGTTTAAAGAATAATATATTTTTTGAGGCAGGTACCCAGCTTGGATTGCGGTATACCGGTTTCGACTTCTTCAGTAAGGAAATCAACCAGGAGGATGATCTGACTTTTTTTTATGATGTAGCCGATGATTTCACCCGTATCGATGCAGGAGCAACAGCAGGCGCAGGTTACAAATTTAAAGATGGTGAGGGAATGGCCATTCATGTAAGGTACTACAACGGATTTGTGGATGCCGACCGGAAGCTTGAAGGCAACCAGTATTATTCAGCCTGGTACATCAATGTTTCCATACCGATAGGTAAAGCGAAAGCCGAGAAGAAAGCAAACGAAAAGGAAATGCAGGAAAAGAAATAGATTTTTGCTGATTCTTATTGTTTTTATCTCCTAAAAATAATTGAAGTACCGCACTAAATACTTTATAAAAAGGTTGTTCATCTTACTGTATTAATGCCCCTAAGGCAGATTTGATTTGAAAAAACTAATTACCATTTCTTTCCCATGAAGGATTTATTAGACCTTCTATCATTTGATTTTTTTGTAAATTTGAGCACGATTTCATTTGGATTTATAATTGATTTATCATGAAAAACATCATCTTTCCTTTAACCATAGCAATGGCCGGCATGCTTGCTTATCCCGTATTTTCTCAAACAGAGAATGATACGACATTATTAGGCTTACCGGGGGATAACCTGGATCTTTATGCTGTATTAAATCTCTTTCAAAAGTCAAAGACCATCGAGGATTTTGAAAAAACACTGAACCTGAAAGAAACCGGCATCAATAACCTTGATTTGAATCTGGATGATAAAGTTGATTTCATAAAAGTCAGACAAAGCAGAAAGACGAAGATTTTACATTCATACTCCAGGTTGATGTCACGGAAAAAGAAAACACAGGATGTTGCTGTAATTTTATTATCAAAGGATAAAAATGATAAAGTTACTATGCAAATTGTAGGAGATAAAGATTTGTATGGCAAAGATTATGTGATAGAACCTAAACCTGCAACTCCTCCTGTTACTCCTAATCCCGGGTATACCGGTACCGAACCTGTTAAAGAGAAAGTTCGGGTTCAACCACCGTTGTAGTCGTTGAATCAGCTCCGGTCGTACAATATGTATATTCACCTGTTTATGTTCCCTATTACTCCGCCTTATTATTACGGGTATTATCCGCCTTATTTTGCAGCAGTTACTGTAATGGCAGTCGGCATCTATCGTCATAATAATTATTATTACCATGGAGGTTATCATGGAGGGCTATGGCAATAGCACCGTAGTGGTTCATAATACACAATAATTATAACAATTACAATAATATCCAGGAATACTTCCAATACTGTGAACCATAATAATGCGAAATGGTAATTATAATAAGAGATAATGCTTCCAATCGTCCCTCTCGGCGGGTCTTCGGCTTCGCAACAACCTGCAAACCGGCAGTCGAAAGGATCCTCAGCTTCACATCAGCCGGCAAACGATATGTCAAAAGGTTCTTCGGCTTCGAAGCAGCCGGCAAATCAAACAATATGTCAAAAGGATCTTCGGCATACAAAAAGCCTATCAACAATATGTCCAAAGGATACCTCAGGGTTCGAAAACAACCATCAACATCAAACATGTCCTCTTCATCCAGGTCAGGTTCTTCAGCATCCTCTCGTTCAAGTAGCGGTTATAGCGGAGGCTCAAGAGGCAGCTCAGTTATAGCAGCGGAGGTTCAAGGGGCGGCGGCTATAGCGGGGCGGTGGCGGCTCCAGAGGTGGCGGAGGCAGAAGATGATCATCCAGCAGATTTAATCAATAAATGGCCCTGATTCAGGACATAAAACAGTTTTATAAATAAAAAAGCAATCCGAAATCTCATTTTCGGACAGCCTCTGATCAAAACTTATTTTACTTCTGATTATTCGAATGGTATATCAGAAACGCTCATGTCCCTTAAACAAACATACTTGCCGTTTCTTTTTTCGAACAGGCTCATGTAGTTCCCTGAATTAACGATGGTGTTGGTGGAGTCAACAAATTTAAAGTAGCCGACCTCAACCACCATGTCTCCATCGCTGGAAACAAATACTTCCTTGGTGGTAAACGCTATTTTATGGGATGCAGGTACGGAATCGATGTTGGCTTTTAGATAATCAATAATGGCCTGCTTGCCTACCAGGGGTTCCCTGTTTTGAGAAAAGGACGTCGCATCCTCGGCATAATAGCCGATGTTTTTCAATTCACGGGCATTGTAAACCTCAGCAAATCCATCTTCCTTGGCCTGGATTTCTTTTTTTATCTGTTCTTTGTCAACTACCGCTGCATCGGGTTCTGCACTTTTTGGATTGCAGGCGACTATCAATGTCACTATAAAAGATAATAATACTCCTTTTAAGACCTTGTTTTTCATATTTATACAGTTTTAAAATTTATGCATTTCAGATGTTAAATAAAAAGTTAAAATTAATAAACAAATAGCACATTAAAGTTTTTTTTTGGAATTTTAGATTTGGAGCTTATTTGTCATTTGTACTTTGTTGATTGGAATTTCCTTCTATTTCTTCTCTCCCCCGAAATTAAACGAAGCACCGAAGTAAAGGCTTAATGAATTAAACAGGGGATTCATCGTGTTGGTCTTTGTGCCCTGCAGGGGAACGTTTTCAGAGGTGTTATATTCAACCGGATCGGAAAGGCTCGCCAGTTGCTGCTGGTTTTTATCACCGCCTACGGTATATTGCAGCCCGGTAATAATGTCCTGCCCGAATATATTCCACGACAGGCCGCAGGTTAAATGGTAAAGATCGAGGCTGAGGGTCTGAACTTTCCTTTCATCGGCAAAAGGAGCGTAATCCATATTCTTCTGGTAATTAAAATCGGTCCTGAAGCCTGCCATCAGGAGCAGGTTCTTTTTCAGTGTCCAGCTATAACCCAGGGCTGCATTAAATACCGGCCTGGCTCCGCTGACAAATGTCAGCCATTCTGAAGACACTACTTCTTTATCGGTCAAACCTGAGGTAAGCACAGGACTTTCATCTGCTTCAACCAAACGATAAGGATCAATTTTTGAAAAATATTCCATGGTGCAATAAAGGGATCTTTTAAGATCATTGAATTTGTAGGTAATTCCGGCAGCAACCGAAAGAGGGGTTTTATAAGATACCGATACATCGCCCTTTTCCTTATAATCGACAATGACAAGATCAGGCACAGGCTCGCCTGTTTCGGGCAGGGTAATATTGGTTTGCTTTTCCTGCCGTGTAACCCTCTTGCCGTCGGAATAAACACCCAGGGAAGGGGTGGTAATACTTAAACCCATGCTCAGGTTTCCCGTTTTATAATGAACACCGGCTTTCCAAACCAACCTGTAATCGTTGAACTTCAGATATTCAAATTGTTGGCTGCTGGCCGCGTAGAATGGAACATACTCATCGTTGACCAGAACGGAATCGTTAAGTGAAATGGCCTCGATGCTGAGTGAGTTGGTATACTCGACACTTTTAATTGTAACAAACATGCTGATTCCTGCAAAAAGCTTTTCACTCAGTTTTACCGAACCACCCCAGCCTATCCAATCGTCACGAAAGTGATCGCTATATTGGTAATAAGCGAAATATCTTTCATTGCCCGGTATATGGGTCAAAATATCTATTTGTTTGTCGACGGATTTGGTTAATTGCGTTTTAAGATTTTCATTGTTTAGTGTGGCAATCTCAAAACTCCAGTTCTTATGTCTTTTTGATTTGATCATGTAAGATATAAACCGGGGCTCAATGTTTCCCCTTGAAGAAATAAGATCAATGCCATCACCCAGGGCATTTTCGATGTTTATGAAATCGAATGAAAATAAACTGGCATTTAATGAGAACTTTGACGCTGTAACTTCTGAAATACTGGAAGGGTTATAATAAATAGCGCTGGGACCTGATCCTCCCCCAACTACAGCTCCTGAAAGAAGCGAGGATTCCTCGTTGAAGCTCCTTGTCCAGTAATTATGCGATTGTCCTGAGGATAATAACGGAAGAAGAAATATTGCAAAATTTATGAGCCAACTGTTTCTATTGTCTATCAGAACCATCTTTAACTCTTTGTTCAGGATGAGGCGATTTGAAAACTAATTAATTATGAACTTTGTTCTATCAATACTACGGTAATTTTTTCAAAATCTGCGAGGATCTGCAAATTCTGCGGGAGCTGACTGATTCATTTTCCTGCAGATAACGCTGATAGTCGCAGAAGACCTCAGGTATTGTTAATCTGGTTATTATTAAATATTACCGAACTATCGTTCTATTATTCCTGCCGAAAACTATTGTCTTCATAACATATTCTTAATGTATTCGTGTTTAATTGCAGCAAAGTTATTGAAACTTTGCCTCTATTATTCACTACAATTTCTCATTGCCTTAGAACGCCTCTGACAAGGGCAGAAATTTTAAAACCGTTAACGCTTCATAATCCAGGATTACCCAAAAAGATTAGGCTGCAGCGTATTTGAAAACATGCAAGTCCCTGTTATGATACCAGGAATCAGGAATTTTCCAGCACGACAACCGAAGCCGCCGCAACAAAACCCAGTACCGTAAATATGCCTGCCAGTTTGCCGCCATGCTCATACGATTCGGGCATCATGGTATTGGCAAGCATCATCAGGATAGCCCCACCTGCAAATGCCTGGATAAATGACAGCCAATTCACAGAAGCCTGGCTGAAAAGACTGAAGCCTGCTACAGTTGCAGCGGCACATATCACTGAAATGATCAGCCAAAGCAGAAGTATTTTCCTTCGGCTCCAACCTCCGGCTTTCATACCCGATGAACCTGCAATGGCTTCGGGCAGGTTGGAGATGAATACCGCTGCCAGCATGGCCAGGCTGACTTTTCCCCCTTCGAATATACCCAATCCGATGACTATCGATTCGGGTATTCCATCCAGAATTATAGCCAGCACCATTGGAACCACGAGACCGGAATGATGCGATGCATCCGGATCCATACGCCCTTTGGCTCCAATTTTTTCGATCAGCATATCGCTGAAGAAAAAGGTAAATGCTCCTGCAAACAGTCCGTACACCGGATATCCTGTCCCTTTGCCAAGCTTAACCGCTTCATAGATCAGCTCATACGAAACGGCTGATATGAGCGTACCCGCCCCAAAAGCCATGATGATACCAAGGGTTCGTTTACCCAGGTTAAACCGGGAGGCGATCATTCCTCCTATCATCAGGGAGGAGGTCGCCAGCAAGCCCCATAGAAATGCATTCAGCATATTGTATTTGTTTTAAATTATGAACAAATGTACATTAATCTGCAAAATCAAGTTTTCATGGGTACATTTTATTTTGATGTGCTATCCATTAATTTAGTTTGAATTAAATTTGCAATTGCCTGCATGTTCTTTTAAATTTAAGTGATAATCCTGAAAGGATTTAAAATGAATAGCCTTGCACGCAGTGCAGGGTAAGATAAAGTGAAAGTAAAGAAAGAACCCTGCAAGGGTTCAAATAATAAATTGACCAAATGAGTACCTACACGCAAATTCTTTATCAGATAGTATTCTGCACCTATAACAATGAACTGACCCTGACAGAATCCGATCAGGAAAATCTATACAAATACATTTGGGGAATCTTAAAAAATAAAAAATGCCATTTATATCGAATTGGTGGCATGGAAGATCATATTCATATTATTACCCATGTTCATCCTGCGGTTGCGATTGCATATTTAATAAAGGATGTAAAGCTAGCTTCATCAGATTTCATAAAAGCTGAAAATATTTTCCCTGGTTTCAATGGTTGGCAAGATGGTTATGGTGCGTTTACTTACTCAATTTCGGCGAAGGACAATTTGATTGAATATGTAAAAAATCAAAAAGAACACCATAGAAAAGTAAGTTTTAAAGATGAATATGTAAACTTACTTAAAGAGCATGGAATTGAATTTAATGAGAAATATTTATTGTGATTTATTGAACCCCTTCGGGGTTCTGTGACTTTTTTCTAAAGCCCATAGGTTTCACCTATGGCTATTCACATTATACCACTTCGTGGTGAGGCATTGCATAAATATTGTCAATGGAAATTGGAAGCATGCACACCAATGCAACCCTTCAATATCTTATTAGTTATTGCACAACTATTTACTCATTAAATCTTTAGCCAGCACATCAAAATAATTTTTAGCCTTAAAATGTTCGGTAAAATTAAGCTGATTTATTTGGTTAAATTTACGGCCTCAAAAACTTTCTTATAAGTAAAAAATCATGATTAAACGGCAATATACTAAAACCCTTGAATTGATCGAGCGGAGGCGTTTTCAGCTGCTGCTTCTGGCAACGGTTATGGTACTGGTACTGCCTGCTTTCTCAGGAAGCGGGTTACTGTCCGAAATCCTGTTTGTCACCTCAATGTGTTTCCTGTTTATCCAGAGTATGGTAGCTGCAGATGTAAGCAAGTCGAGAAAGCGTATCCTCAGGGTAATAGTCATCGCCCTTATCCTGTTATCCTGGCTGAAGCCTGTAGGAATAGGTTCTGTCTACACTGATGTTATAAAGCTGTCTTCTTTTGTGGTTTTTTTTATCTCTGTAATAGTTTATCTTGTCAAATATATAAAAAAGACGAAATCAGTAAACCTGAATGTGCTTATAACATCTGTTAATATTTATTTACTGGCGGGTATAACCGGTGCAAGCCTTGCTTTTATTTTTTATCTTGTATACCCGAATGCTTATACTTTTCCTGCTCACATCCCCGAGCCCAATTTCGTCAATTTTCTTTATTACAGCTTTATTACCATGTCAACCGTAGGTTACGGGGACATTACACCGCGTATACCCGAAACCCAGACACTGGCTTACCTGATTTCTGTTACAGGGCAATTATACGTTGCGATCATCATAGCATTCCTCGTGGGCAAGTTGCTGGTTAACCCCGATAACCAAACGAAGGATAAATCAGAAAATTCATAATTTCAATATATCATGAAGATAACCCCTTTTGGTGCAGCCGGAGAAGTTACAGGGTCGGCATATTATGTACAGACAGGCAAATCAAATATCCTTGTCGATTTCGGGATTTTCCAGGGCGGAAAATTGGCTGAAGCAAGGAACCGGAGATTTCCTCCCGTAAAAATAAATTCATTGGATGCCGTTGTTATCACCCATGCCCATCTCGATCATACCGGACGATTACCCTTATTGATTAAAAAGGGATACCGAAATCCAATCTTTGCCACCCCGGCAACCATTGAAATGACGAGGCTCATCCTGCTGGATTCTGTTAAGGTGCAGGAGATGGAAATGAAAAGACTGAACCGCAAAAGACTGAGATCAGGACAGCCAACCATAGAAACTGATTACGAGCTGGGGGATGTGGAAAAGACAATTGAACTGATGATCCCCCTGCCTTATGACAAACCCTTTGAAATTGCCGATGCCATCAGCTTGCGTGCAAGAGAAGCCGGGCATATCCTGGGTTCAGTAAGTTTTGAGTTAACCATCACCCAAAACGGAACCAGGAAAGTGATCCTGTTTTCCGGCGATCTGGGTCCCCATGGATTGGCCATTATGAAAGATCCTAACCCTTTTACCTTTGCCGATGTTGTTTTCATGGAATCCACTTACGGCAACCGCGATCATAAGTCGCTGGAGCAAACCCTGGCTGAGGGCCGTGAAATTGTGAACCTTGCCATTCAGCGAAAAAGCAAGATACTGGTTCCTTCCTTTGCCATCGGCAGGTCGCAGCAACTCCTGTTTTACATTGCAAGAGCTATTGAAGAGGGCAATATTCCAGCGCTGGATGTTTATCTCGATAGCCCGATGGCGATTGAAGCCAGCCGGCTTTACCTTAAACACAAGGAACTTTTTGATGACGAGATGCTTGAATTGTATAAGTCAGGAACCATCAAGGGAGATTTAACCGGTATTCATGTGGCTGAAACAGCCGACGAATCAAGGGCGATCAATGATATTCCGGGACCCTGCATGATCATAGCCGGCGCAGGAATGTGCAATGCCGGAAGAATCCTGCATCATCTCCGCCATAACCTCTGGAATCCCGACACAACTGTGATGATGGTCGGATACCAGGCTGAAGGTACACTTGGCCGGAAGCTTGTTGACGGATTAAAAAAAGTGAGGATATTCGGGGAGGAAATTGTTGTGAATGCCAAAATAGCCACCATGGGAGGATTAAGCGCACATGCCGGCCAAACGGACCTTTTAAATGGTTTGATGCCATGGCTTCGTCAAAGCCAAAACTTGTGCTTACCCACGGTGAAGAAAAAAGCAGAGAAGCCCTTGCCGCTAAAGTGAGGGAGAAATACGGGATCAATCCTTTGCTGCCACAATATGGAGAATCAATAGAAGTTTAGCTATATGAAGAATTAACTTAAAAAAACATACGAATGAAAACTAAAAAGAAAAGTTCAAAATCGTTGAGTTCAGATTGGGAAGCAAGATGGAAAAAATACTGGCAGCATCCGGGACAAACCACTTATGAACTGCCTGCAGGCGATGACGAGAAGTTTTTTATGGAGCGGGATTTTCTCCAGAATGCCCGGACCCCCGCAAAAGAAATGGAACGTCTCGGACGGATCACCAAAGAATTTGAAAACGGTTTCAGGAAGCTTTACAGGCTTGGACCTGCAGTTACTGTCTTTGGCTCTGCACGCTTTAAGGAAGGTCATCCTTATTACGAGCTTACCCGTGAAGTGGGAAAATGCCTTGCCAAAGCCGGTTTTGCCGTTCTTACAGGAGGAGGGCCGGGCTTAATGGAAGCGGCCAACCGCGGGGCTTTTGAGGCAGGAGGAAAAAGTTACGGATTGAACATCATCCTTCCTCATGAGCAAAGCGCCAATCCCTATGTGAACGACAGCATTGAATTCAATTATTTCTTCGCACGAAAAATGATGCTTGTTAAATACTCCTGCGCATTCATCATCATGCCGGGTGGATTAGGAACACTCGATGAAATGTATGAAGCAGCAACACTCATTCAATGTAAAAAGATCGGGCCGTTTCCAATTATTTTAATGGATAAGAAATTCTGGAAAGGGGTGGCAAATATTACCCGGTTCCAGGTGGAAAAGGGAGCTGTGGGCGAAGATGAGATCGGTTTTGCAGCCCGGCTGAATGACCCTCAGAAAGCTGTTGACCTGATTGTGAAAAGTGTTCCGCTGTCGGTGCAGAAGGCGCTGAAAAAAGCCTGGCCTGAAGCGAGGAAAAAGAAATAACCGCCGCTCTTTCGGATTTACGGGTGGAAAAGAAGCTGGCTAATCCGAAAGAAAATAAATCGGGATTTGAAATCCCGTGTTATTCCCGTCGGGATTATCCGTCCCGCAAGCCCCGGCTCAAATCCCGACGAGCGGGACGAGCAGGAGCTCTTTCGGATTTACGGGTGGAACAAAGGCAGGGCTAATCCGAAAGAAAATAAATCGGGATTTGAAATCCCGTGTTATTCCCGTCGGGATTATCCGTCCCGCAAGCCCCGGCTCAAATCCCGACGAGCTGGAGCTCTTTCGGATTTTCGGGTGGAACAAAGGCAGGGCTAATCCGAAAGAAAATAAATCGGGATTTGAAATCCCGTGTTATTCCCGTCGGGATTATCCTTCACGCTTGCCCCTTCTCAAATCCCGACGAGCGGAAGTAGATGTTTACAGAAAAGCCTGTTTTCGGTCGGTTGAAAGGCACCTCCTTTTTAAAAGCGGCTAAAATTTTTTTTCAATTACACGTGACCCTGCACCTGTCCAAATAAATTTTACTGGTTTTAGGGCTTATTTTTTAGCAATTGACCTTAATTTCCGTTACCAACGTAATTCGTTACAACGTATTGAGTTAATTGATACCGGGAATAGCAATACGTTACAACGTATTGGGTTAATTGATACCGTGAATAGCGATACGTTACAACGTATTGGGTAAATTGAAACCAGGAATAGCAATACGTTACAACGTATCGGGTTAACAGCTACCGAAAATAGCAATACGTTACACGGTATTGCGTTAAACGACAGATTTAATAGGAATTGATAGAATTTTGTTGAATTGTTGTGGGTTTTGAGGGGGAAAATGGTTTATTTTTGAGGAATGAATTAGTGTTCCCGGGGGCTGGATATTAAAATTGGGAGGAAAAGCCTGGTAAAGGCAGAGATGCAGACAAGTTGAACTAAACTGCCTTAGCAGGCGGTAATTTGAAACCGAATTTAAATGCAATGAATCTTTGTCATCTTATCAGTTCAAAAAAGAATGCCCATAGTGTGCGGTAATGTCTAACTATGTTTTATTCTCCATCTCCCCTTCATTATTTTTAATGGCATTATCCCAAACTCAAACTTCTTTCTTTATCTTTGAACCTCTGGTTTGGGAGGACGGGGTATAAAACACTATTACGGTAGGTAATATTTTAATTCATAGTATGAAACAAATTTCTAAACGACATCATTATATCCCTCAATTCTATTTGCGTGGATTTACAAATTCAAATGGTAGGTTCAAGATATACGATACTGTGAATAAGAGGTTTATTAATCATGGTAAATTTTTCTCAACTGAATCCTATTTTTTTGAACGGGATGGAAATTCTTTAATTAAGGATAATAGGAAAGATGATTTCATTGAATCAAAATTTTATAAAGAGGAGGATCAATTTTTTGCTAATCTATTAAAAAGGATTAATAAAGCTCCTAAAGGAACAAACTTTGGGTTGTCAGATAGTGATATGCCATTACTTCAATTGTTTGTTGCAATAATGTTTTGGCGATTGCCCTCAAATTTTTTTAAAATAAAAACACTATTGGGTCAAAATGATTTCAGTGAATTAGGTTTTAAATTTGTTAACAAAGAAAATCAAATAGTTACTGATGCTGAAAAAATCAATAAATTAAGAAATGATCCAAATTTTGCTAAAGCAATGAAATTTGGTATTCCATTTTCAACTTTCCCTCAAATTTTGAAATGTAATTCACTCCTAAGAATTCAATCCTATCCTGATGGTTTACCAAGTCTATGCTCTGATAATCCTATAATATTTAGAAATTCTGAAAATCCAAATGTCTATACTGACGATTATATATTTCCATTATCATCTAATAAGATCCTCCTAAGAGCGAAACAATTTAATGATATTTGGTCGACTTTTAAGATTACTATTGATTGGATACTTTTGAACCAAACTATAAAATATGTCAGTTGTACTGATGAGAGGTACATTTATGAATTAAATAATTTAAAAACCAATCTATATGGTAACATTGATGAACTTAGAGAATTGGTGTTTAAACAATTATTTGATTAACCACTATCTAATGGACTAGAATACGAATAAGACGGGAAAGTTGGCAAGGAAGGTTGTTTGTTCTCATATAACACGATTACGAAAACCTGCTAAAACCAGAGCTATAGCTGCCGGAAGGGCCGTTAGATACAATACAAAGAAAAGTCTGAAACAAAAATATTCTTAACAATCAATGGATTCAATTATTGATCAAATCACAAAAAACTTAAATGCCAAACAACTAGAGGCAGTAATAACAACAGAAGGATATGTTAGAATTATTGCAGGAGCAGGCTCTGGTAAGACAAAAGCATTAACCAGCAGATTCGCTTATATTATTGAAGCATTGGGAATAAGTCCTTCAAATATTTTATGTGTAACTTTTACCAATAAAGCAGCTCAGGAAATGAGAAATCGGGTTAGGTTTTTAGTTGGAGAAGGTAAAGATACAAGTTACATTACAACTTTTCATGGTTTCTGTGTTAGGGTATTGCGGGAAGATATCAATAAAATCTTATTTCCCAAAGATTTCATAATTATGGATATTGAAGACCAAAAAACTATTCTTCGTGAAATTTATAGTTCATTAAAAATTTCATCTAGAGACCTGACATACAAACAAATAATAAAGTTCATTGAACAAAAGAAAAAAGATTTAGATTATATTAACCTTGTTGCAAATACCGATGAAGACTTTGAGATAGAAAATGACGAATTGCTTAATGATAAAATTTTTAAAGCTTACCTGAAAAAACAAAAGAAAAATTTTTCATTAGATTTTAGTGATTTAATCAATTATACTTTTTTCATTTTTGAAAAATTTCCAGAAGTACTGGAAAAATGGCAAGAAAGGCTTCATTATATTCAAGTCGATGAAACACAAGATAGTTCAGCAAAACAGTTTGGTCTTGTTGAAATGTTAAGTAAGAAACATAAAAATTTATTTATAGTCGGTGATCCTGATCAAACAATATATGAATGGAGGGGCGCAATTCCCGAGATTTTGGTAAATTTCGATAAAAACTATCCTACTTGTACAACAATAATTTTGAATGAAAATTATCGGTCAACACCCGATATTTTATCTGTTGGAAATTCAATAATAAAAAACAACAAGTTAAGGATTGAAAAGGAAATGTTCACTAAAAATGGTAATGGAATTAAAGTAGTACATTTCCATGGCAAAAGTGAATTAGAAGAGGGTTACTGGATTGCAACTACAATTAAAAAACTGCAAGAAACTGGTGTAGCATTAAAAGATATTTCAATTTTATATCGTGCTCACTACGTATCAAGATATATAGAGCAAGCACTTATAAAAGAAGATATAAGATACTCTATTTTTGGAGGGGTTAGGTTTTTTGAACGTAAAGAAATTAAAGATGCATTATCCTATTTAAGACTAATTGCGTTTGGTGATGATATATCATTTTTAAGAATTTATAATGAACCTAAAAGGGGATTAGGGAAAAAATTTATTGAAAGCCTGACACAAAATGCAAATTCTGAAAATACTTCATTATATAATTCTTTAAAAAAAAGTTTATCAGTCAAAAATTTTAAAAATTTAGGAGCAAATTCATTTGTAGAATTTATTGAGAATGCAAGACAGAAAGTAAATAAACTTTCAGTCTCCGACCTTTTGCAGTTTGTTTTAGATGAAAGCCAAATAATTAAGCAACTTAGAGAAGATGGTGATGAAGACAGACTTGATAATATAAAAGAGCTTATTACTTCTATTATTTTATATGAAAAGGAAAGTGGAGAGAAGTTTTCATTAAATGATTACTTGCAGGAAATTGCATTATATACAGATATGGATTTTAAAGAGGATAAGAATTGGATTAAACTTATGACAATTCATACCTCTAAAGGGTTAGAGTTCCCTTATGTTTTTTTATGCGGAGTTTCGGAAGGGATTCTACCTAGCTATATGTCCTTAATGGAACGGAAAGGCCGTGCTTTAGAGGAAGAAAGACGTTTAACTTATGTTGCAATAACAAGAGCTATGAAAGGTCTGTATATTACTGAATCTGAAGGATACAGCTATAATTCAGGAAATAAATATCCATCTCGATTCCTTTTTGAAATTAAAAAAAACCTTTTAGTAGAAGAGGGGCAAATTGATGATGAATTATTTGAAGATTCACAACGATATTTCTCCAATCTTAACTTAATGATTGAAAATAAAGTAGAGTTATTTAATTTAAATGATACGGTTTTGCATCCAATATTCGGAAAAGGTTTAATTATTTTGGTAAATGAAGAAAAACAGGAATATTTGATAAAATTTGAAAATTCTGAGGATTCTAAACCAATAAATATGGATTATAGAAGATTACAGAAATATGTAATTGATAATGTATAAGAAGCTTCCAATGTGCGCACCCCCGCTCCCGCGCGATTGTATCGCGGGGTTTTAAGCATACCTCCACCTTCTTCTTTAATTTTTACAGTCATTTTCCTGGATTCAAACTTCTTTCTTTATCTTTGAAGCTATGGTTTGGGGGGACGGCGGATAAAACACTAAGATGTTATAGCAATTAGACACATTACAAATCGAATTTCAATTTTTATACTAACTTTACAATATGGTAGTATATTGAAAAAAATCAAAAAATGACAAACCAAGAACTCGAAAACAGGATAAAAGAATTAGAACAGAAAATCAGAGAACTTGAAAAACGATCTGAGTTTTTTCAATTTATGGCAGATAATTCTGTTGATTGGGAACTTTTCAGAAATCCCGAAGGAAAAATTTTATATTGTAATAAAGCCTTTGAACAAATCACTGGCTATTCAGTAGATGAACTTCTAAATGGTAAAATTTCAGAAAAAGATTTGGCTCATCCTGACGATTGGAATATGGTTGTGGAACAAATGCAAAAAACTGCTAAAACTATTGAACCTGAAACAGACATTGAATTTAGAATTATTACAAAAAATAAGCAGATTAGAACGGTTAATTTGTGTTCCCAACCCGTTTTTCAGGATAATTTGTTATTAGGTTTTAGATCAAGCATTAGAGATGTAACTGATAATAAAATAAACCAGGCTTTAAAAGCAAGCGAAGAACTTTTTCGAGACATTATATCAAATAACCCCGACCATATTATTATTCAGGATAATGATCTTAAATACACATTTGTTGTTAACCCACAACTTGGATTTACATTGTCGGATATGATTGGAAAAACAGATTACGACTTAGTAAATAATGAAGAAGCTGAGAAACTTACTATTATCAAACAAAATGTATTGACTAAAGGTGAACCTATAAGTATAGAATCATCTTTTATGTCAAAAAGTGGTGAATTAGAATATTTCTATGGTATTTATACACCAAAATTTGATCATTCAGGGAAGATTAATGGTTTAATTGGATATTTTAGAAACGTAACTGAATTAAAGCTGGTAGAATCTGAACATAGAGAAAGTGAAGAAAAATTTAAATTGATTTTTGAAAAAAGTTCTGCGCCAATAGTGATTGCAGATGATAACGGCAATTATTTGGCAGTAAATAATGCAGCATCGAAACTATTCGAATATCCTGTTGATGAAATGTTGCACATGAATGTTGGCGATTTAATTACAACCAGCAACCCTAATTCAGCAGCACATTATGAAGAATATATTATAAAAGGTGAAGAAATAGGGGAATTTGATTTTATTTCAAAAAATGGCACACATAAAATAGTTAAATATAATGCAGTAAGGATCAGACCTGATTTTAATCTGAGCATTATGATGGATATTACTGAAGAAAAAAGAATTTCAGAAGAGTTAACACGGGCGAAATTAACGCTGAAGATGCAATGAATTCAAAACAACAATTTTTATCAAACATGAGTCACGAGATTCGTACACCAATGAATTCGATTGTAGGGTTTACGAAAATATTATTAAAAACCAATTTGAATGATATGCAAAAAGAATATTTGCATGCTATTAAAACGAGTGGCGAAGTATTACTTGTGCTAATTAACGACATTCTTGACCTTGCAAAAGTTGATGCAGGGAAAATGGTATTTGAGAAAAGGATTTTCAAATTAGATGAATCAATATCTACCATTATACATTTATTTGAACATAAAACTCAAGAAAAAAATATTGAACTTATTAAAGAATATAACAAGAAAATTCCCCTTATATTAAAGGGAGATTCTTCACGATTACATCAAATTATTTTGAATCTATTAAGCAATGCTGTAAAATTTACATCTATAGGAAGTGTTACAGTGTGTGTTGATTTATTGGACGAAGATGATGAAAAAGTAACAATTGAATTTTCAATTAAAGATACAGGCATTGGAATACCAGAAAATAAAATTGATAAAATATTCAATAACTTTGAACAAGTGTCACCTATCACTTCACGTGTTTTTGGTGGAACCGGGTTGGGTCTTGCTATTTCTAAAAAATTGGTAGAATTGCAAGGAGGCAGTATTAGCGTAAAAAGTATTTTAGGTAAAGGTTCTACTTTTAGTTTCATTTTGGATTTCGAAAAAACAAGTGACCCCTATGAAACCGAATCTGAAAATATAGAATTTGATACAGAAATAAAAAACTTAAACGTATTAGTAGTTGAAGATGTGAAGCTTAATCAATTATTGATAAAAACAATATTAAGTGATTTTGGATTCATATATGATGTTGCTGATAATGGAATAATTGCTATAGATAAATTACAAGCGAATACTTATGACATTATTTTGATGGACTTAATGATGCCCGACATGAATGGTTTTGAAGCAACAGAATATATTCGTAATAAAATGGGTTCTGAAATCCCAATAATAGCGTTGACCGCTGATGTAACTACAGTTGACATTGAAAAATGCAAGGCTTATGGTATGAATGATTACATCTCAAAACCCATTGATGAAAAATTATTGCTAGATAAAATAGTTTCATTAATGAAATAGAATCTATTAACTTGTTAAAATAAATGTTTTGGTTTTTCAAACCAATTATATAATTTGTAATAATCAAAAAATATCCCCGTTCCCGCGCGATTGTATCGTGGGGTTCTTTAATAAAAAACCCATTCCAAAGCCGGAAGACTTGTGAGTGCCGGGGAATCTACGGATAAAGAAATAGATAAGATGGTTTATGAGCTTTACGGGCTGACGGATGAGGAAATCAGGATTGTGGAACAATCATGATTCGTGAATACAATTTAAATTTAAAAATATCATAAGCACTTGAGGATTGTGGAGGGGGGATGAAATATAAACCCACAAGTCGCTCCAACGCTTAAGGCTTGGCGGGAAGACTTGTGATATCGGGGGACTGATCTGGATGCTCGATGAACAGATGGACAAAAACTTAATGCAGGACCAATCCTTGAGGACTGATTCGAATTCCCATCTTCTACAGTAACAATAACGAACAAAGAAATAATACTAAGGTGTTTCTTTCATTAGGTTCGTAAAGTTTTAACCAACTCTGTTTATTCAGGCACTGATGACCCGCTGCCATTGTTGGGTTGCCAGTAATCGTTTTTATCCTGGTTCGCAACCTGACTATTCAGGTTAAAATCGGATGAAAGATAACCCTTCAGACCTCCTTCATTATTCCATTTGCCTGATTTATCTAAAGGGTTAATGTCACCGTTACCATCTCCATCTCCTGAAAACATGCCCCAGATTCCGGTGCTAATTTGTTTATGTCCCAAAGCGCCTCCGTAGGCTTTATTTTCAGCAATTGTAAAATCATAACTGTAAATTCCTGCTACGCCAGGAACTGCTGTGTTCGATAACACCCCGGCATGATTTCGGTGCCAAACCAAAGCGAAGAGATCATTAACAACAGGAACATCAAACAAGAGCAAAGCGGAACCATTAAGACCAACAATATCACCATTCTTTAACAGAAAGGCAGCTTGCCGGGCTATCCTTGTGCTCCCGGTAGCGAGTGAAGCTTGTGTAGCATCCCGCAGCTCAATCAACACCCAGTCAACAATATCTGCCGAAGGAATTGACATGACCGCCTCTGTACCGGTATAATTCCATGGTGGAATGTTATACGGCTGTGACAAAGGGATAAGCCCTGGATTAAGGGATGTATTCATAAAACCGGTTGAAGAATTATAAGGTCCTTCGAGAAATACTTTTACATCGAGGTTGAATTCATTGGATACAGTAAATTTTGAACTTTCATACATTCGGTTGTATCCTGCAGAATAGTTAAAATTCTCAGGCGGAATGGCAGAACCTTCTTCCGAAACGATAATAACAGCTATCCCTGCATTTTCGATGAGCCAGTAATAGGACCGGATGTACGATTCCTGGAGCAGCATGCCTTCCCAATAATACTTGAAGTGTTCGAGGTAATTCACCTGCAAGCAAGGGAAACTACCAAGACCGCCCGGCAGGGCAAGGGTTCCGTAAGCATTACAAAATGCGGTGAAGAAGTATTCTACCGTCAGGTCGATCCCTCCACTTTGTGCTGCAAAAGTTGCCTGTCCGTCCCAGAAGTCCATAAAATTGATGGTAGCCGGAAAGTCAACTATCGGAGGATTGAAAACATAAGGAATGGGCAGTACTCCCGGTTGGCATACCCCATAATTTACCCTTCCTGTTCCATTTTGAAAATCGAGAAACATGTAGGCTGTACTGCCATCGCCGGTGCGTTTTTCAGTAACTGTAGCTGAAGGAAAATCAGCCTCGCAGGGAGTAGCCGACGGCAATAGATAATCGAAGGTATAATTAATATTCGTGGGTCCGGTCGAAAAATCCCAGGTATGCGGGCCGCCGATCTTCCCGGTGAATTGCTGAACGATGTACAGGGTAGTCCGGCCATACATTTTGTAATTTTGTCCATCTGCATACTCTATGTCATTGAGGGTAATTTCTATCTGAGAAATTACTGACACGGATAAACCAAAACTGAAAGCAGATACTAAAGCAATTAATCGAATTTTCATAGGTGTCTATTTTAATGAATCATTTATTTACTAACAAAAATAGCTGAAATTATTTAATCGCAATTCTAGTAAATGCATTACACTCGCACCTTCAAGTGTTCCGCAGGATCACTAGTCTGTGCAAAAAGCAAAGTTTTCCGTCAGAGGATGGATAAATGTAACTTTGCAAGTATAAGAAAATAGAAAACGCTTGAATTAAAATCAAAAACAGAATCCACCGATAAAGAAATAGATAAGATGGTTTATGAACTTTATGGGCTGACAGAGAAGGATATCAGGATAATAGTTGGAGGATGAAATTGAAACCCCGTTCCCGCGCGATTGTATCGCGTGGTTTTAAGTTTATCAGGATTACCCCGGTTTGGGCTTGGACTCTTTATACATCCAAAATAATCCATAGTTTTGAACTACTAATTGGGATGGAATGGAAAAAGAGGGAAGCTTGCAATATGATTAAAAATTAATCCCGTCAGGGATTTAATATGGGTAGCAAATTGTCAGATCAAAACCTATTCCGTCCCCTACGGGACGGGATTATAATCTTCACAAATCATTTCTACCCATATAAAGTGCCTAACGGCACATGTTAACCAAGTTTAGTGCAGACTGTGTCTACGTCCGAAATAATCCATAGTTTTGAACTATGAATTGGAATGGCACTGAAAAGATAAAGAAATAGATAAGATGGTTTATGAATTGTATGGGCTGACGGAGGAGGAAATCAGGACAATAGAAGGAGGATGAAATGGAAACCCACAAGTCGCGCCATCACACAAGGCCAGGCAGTAAGACTTGCGGGTGCGGGTGGTAAAAGAAGGTTATGTTTCAAATCCTGAGGATTATTTGTATAGCAGTGCGAGAAATTATACCGGCCTGGATCACTTGATTGAAATCGAGTTGATATGATGAAGTTAAAAACTTCAATAAATAAATTAACGATATTAAACCCACAAGTCGCGCCATCACACAAGGCCAGGCAGGAAGACTTGCGGGTGCGGGGGAATGATTGGAAGTTTATATATTTGCTGGGATGAACCGATTCAATAATGACTAAACAGAAAAGTAAAAATATACAAAAGTTGAGTTATGCTCTTAAATTGGATGGATAACATTTCTTTTTATATACGTATAATCGAATTAGTCGTAATTTAAAAAAATGAAAAACATTGAAAAGTACATCCTGCAATTTGGTTCTGATCCTGCAATAGCAGGCACCAGCGAAAAGATGATAAGAAATATTATTAAAGCCTGGACCGAAACAGGCAAAGAATTTCCTGAAATCAGGCCAAATCTTCCAAAAAAAGACAAGGAAATCCTTGTTAAATTAATTTCCGACTGCATCAAAGAAAAAGGTGGTGAAGTTTCACGACAGGCAAAAATAATTAGTGTTGCCCTGATATACCTAAATCTTTCGCTGCGCGGAAAAGAAAAGTTTCTTGAAATGTTGGCTCATGATTTTGATGTCAGTATAGAAACACTGGATGAAAATATTCATAAATTGAAAAATGCTGTTAACGATGAAGAGCTTATAAATGCTGAGATACTTTTAAGGGATTCCCTGATTCCGCCGCGTGTGAAATTGATGAGACAATTAATCACATTGCCGAATGGCTTTATTTTCCTCAAAGACATGCGCAGCGACCTGCTTTCTATAAAATCAGCGCCACCCCTCAAGAAACTCAGTGATGACCTTAAAGGGCTTCTGATAACTTATTTTGACATGAATCTACTCGACCTGCAGGAAATCACGTGGAACTCACCGGCAGTTCTGCTGGAGCGGCTTATGGAATATGAAGCTGTGCACGAAATTTCTTCGTGGAAAGCGCTGAAACATCGGTTGCAGTCAGATCACCGTGTATTTGCGTTCACACATTACAGGATGCCTAACGACCCGTTAATTTTCGTTGAAGTTGCAATGGTAAAAGGATTATCAGATAATATCAGAAAACTTATTGATGTGAAAGTAAAAGCCGGAGATCCGAACAAAATGGATACTGCAATTTTTTATTCAATTTCCAGCACGCAGAAAGGATTGGAAGGAATCAGTTTTGGTAATTTTCTTATAAAACGTGTGGTAAAAAAATTATCTGCTGAATATCCAAATCTGAAAACATTTGCAACTTTATCGCCCATTCCGCAGTTCAGAAACTGGCTGACAATTTATCTGCAAAAAGGCAATGACGCAATGTTTAAGCAGAATGAAGAACAAAGAATCTGTACACTTTCTGGCAATAAAAATCCAGCCATCGGCCTGTTAGATTTATTAAATAAAAAAGACTGGCACTTAAACGAAGAAATTGTCGATTGTATAAAAAAGCCACTGATGCGCCTATGCCTGCATTATTTATCCAATGCAAAACGCGGGAAAAGTATATTTGCACACGATCCGGTTGCAAACTTTCATTTAGCAAATGGTGCCAAAATTGAGAAGATCCATTGGCTTGCTGATTCTTCAAAAAAGGGCATCAAGCAATCAGGAGGAATTATGCTAAACTATAATTATCGCCCTGATAAAATTGAACTGAATCACGAAAATTATATGTCCAATGGAAGCATTCATATTTCTATCAAAGAAAGGGCTTTGTGGTCCTAAAATCATACTGAAAAATGTTTAATTCTAAGAAAACAAAAATTAAAAGATACAAATTACAACACGGAAAGAAATTATGCTACCCTAAATTTGATAATATAATATAATGAATACTACGCCTAACCCTGGGCATAATTAAGCTCTCCTGTTTTTATAATTTTTGGAAGTTTTGTTATTAAATAGTAGGTTTGATAAGTATTTGGACGTTTTATAACTTTTAATTGTGTCAGCGTATGCCCCTCTTCCAAAACTCAGTAGTAACAAAGTACCTGCAGGCCCAAAACAGGGAGAAGGTTTTTAGGAATATCATAAGAGAAACTACCAATAAAGAAATTGATACCATAGTTTATGAACCATATGGGCTGACGGAGGAGGAAATCAGGATTGTGGAACAATCATGATTCGCGAATACATTTAAAAATTATCAAATATCATGAGCACTTAAGGATAGTAGAGGGGGGATGAAATAGAGGGCTAAGTTTCGGCATCGCTTAGGACCGGGAAGGAAGATACACGGATGTGTCGAAAACACTAATTTTGGATGACATAAAGAAAAAAAATCACAATTGTACTTGTATTTTGAAGTGATAGGGAAATGTGCTAATTTTAAGGGCAGATCAGGACGAAAAGAATATTGGATGTTCGTGCTCTATTATTTTATCTTCGGCTTGGTAATAATAATTTTAGACAGGTTTATAATGGATCTTGCCGGACGAAATTTTATGGTAATAACGTTAATCTACAGCCTAACAATGTTGTTACCCGGAATAGCAGTGACCATAAGGCGACTTCATGATATAGACAAAAGGGGCTGGATGATATTAATTTTATTCATTCCATTGATCGGAATCATTTGGTTATGGATTTTAATGATGACAAAAGGAAACCCGGAAAATAACAAATATGGGCCAAACCAAATAGAATAAAGGATACTTAAACTCAATTCCGTTTGTGGTTGTTTGCAGCTTGGTTCTATAAAGTAAGTACATCAAAGTCTCCGCTCCGCTCCCGCGCGATTGTATCGCGTGGTTTTAACATACCACCACCTTCTTCTTTAATTTTTACAGACATTTTCCTGGATACAAACTTATTTCCTCGCACCTCCAAGTGTTCCGCAGGATCACTTGGAGGAATAAATAAGCAAAGTTTGTAACTTTGCTATTATAAGAAATAGAAAGCGCATGAATTAATATCGAAAATAGAAGGATTGGGCGTAGGCAGTGGCTGGGTCCAAAATAATCCATATCCCGTTAATCATTCATACCTCAAAGACACGGAGGGATTTAACAATGCTGTTTTGATGGTGCGATGGCTGATGGTAGCCAGTGCAATAACCAGCGCGATGACAAAGCCCAAAAGAAAATCGGTAATTTGCAGTTTGATCCGGTAATGATAATTCTGGAGCCAGTCATTAGCTATCCAATATATTAATGGCCAGGCAATGGCTGTTGAAATGGCAATCAGGATTAAAATCTCTTTGGCCACCAGTGTCCAAAGGTTGCTTTTGGAAGCGCCAAATGTTTTCCTTATCCCGATCTCTTTGGTTCGCTGCTGAACAGAAAATGATGTCAAGCCATATAATCCCAATGACGCAATGAGAATGGCCAGAATAGTGAACAGAATGGCCAGCCGGGCATTTTGCTCTTCTTCTTTATACAATCGTTCAAAGTCTTTGTCCATAAAAAAATATTGCATGGGATCGTCGTTGGTGTATGATCTCCAGACTTCTTCAATTTTTTCTATGGTTGCTGATGAAGCCGCCGGTGATAACTTTATGCTGATATATCCCCAGTTGTTATCTTCATCTTTAAACCTAAGGATGTAAGGAGTAATATCGTTCCTGAGCGACTCATGGTGAAAATCTTTCACCACACCAATGATGGGCATATAGGTAACTTCATCCGATTCATCTTCTCTTGTTTCAAAACGTATATCAAAAGGATCTTCCATTAAAAAACTGTGAACTGCGTTTTCATTCACAACACACGCATCCTTATCTGTTGAAAAGGAAGGATCAAAGAACCTTCCGGAAGATAACCGGATACCATATACATCGAGGTAATCATAATCAACCCAATTTGTCTGGAGTAAGTACGACTCCTCGGGACGTCCTTTTATAACATAACCGTTATTGTTGTTATTATGACCCGGAACTGCTGTGGAGGATGCTACTTTAACAACACCCGGAATATTTCGCAGTTCATCTGCAAAGATTTTTATTTTGTTACCGATTGTGCCGGCATTCCGGAGCACAAGCAAATGTTCTTTATTAAATCCAAGATCCTTATTAAGCATAAACCGAATCTGCCTGAACATGATCAGTGTGCCGACAATCAGGGTAATCGAAATGGAAAACTGCAGAACCACCAGGATCCTTTTCACGGTAATTCCTCCCCTGTTACTTGCCCGCATTCCTTTTAACACCATGTAAGGATTAAATGATGACAGGTAAAAAGCCGGATAAATGCCTGCAAGAATGCCAATTATCACTGAAAAAATGAGCAGTGCCGGAATGGTATACCATGTGCTGAGATATCCTATATTCAGGTTTAAACCCAATAGTTTATTAAAATACGGCAAGGATAACTCTACTATCAATATGGTTATAAGCAAAGCAACTAAAGAAAGGATGATGGTTTCAGCCAGGAATTGACTGACCAGTTTACCTTTCGTTGAACCACTTACTTTCTTAATTCCAACCTCTTTAGCCCTTTTGGAAGCCTGGGCTGTTGACAGGTTCATGAAATTAATCGAAGCAATAACAATGATCAGCAACGGCAATGCTTCCAAATATCCACAGGTATTTTGGGTCGTTGGCCGGTTTCAGATCCTGTTCGATGGATGGATCAAGGTGGGTGTCGGTCAGTTTCTGCAGGAACATGTTGTATTTATTTCCCTGTTCTAAAAAATCCTGCATGGATATTCCAAAGTATTTTGTAACCAGCGGTCCTACGTATTTTACGATCATTCCTGAAAACCGGTTGTTGACTTTTTGCGGATCAGCATTAGGATGCAGCAGGACATAAGTGTTGAAACTGTTTGATAGCCATTGATCTTCGGTAGCCCGGGGATTGGTCATAAACGAACCTATCATATTGGCCTCAAAATGTGTATTGGCAGGTATATCTTCCATCACTCCGGTAACCCGATAATAGATGGTATCGTTACCGATTTTAATCATTTTATCGATGGGGTCATTTTCGCCAAATATTCTTTTTGAGGCTGATTCCGAAATAACCACAGTGTGTGGTTCATTTAATACGGTTTCTTTATTCCCTCTTGATAACGGGATTGAAAAAAAGTTAAAAAACGATGAGTCTGCTTCAATGAAAGCATTTTCAGTAAACCGATTATCGCCATACCTGATAATGGTTTCGCCCCATCCATTCAACCTGAGGAAATCTTCCACTTCAGGAAACTCACTACGCATCGTTGGGCCGATCTTTGAAGCTGTGGAGGTAACAGTAACCTCCTGGCCGCTTATTTTCCCATTCAAAATTACCCTGAATATCCTGTCCTTTTTTTCATTGTACTGATCATAACTCAGCTCATACCTGATGAACAGGGCAATGATAAGGCTGCAACTCAGGCCAATGGCAAGTCCGATCACATTGATGAAAACATAAGCCTTTTGCCTTTTAAACACACGGAAACTATATTTTATCTGGGTTTTGTTCATGATTGGTTTGTTTTTAAAAAGAAATAAAAGAACTGAAATGGAGGGGATTTTTCAATCCAACCTTAAACTAACATAGATATGACGATGGAGAAAACCTATTGTTACAACTTTCAAAATAATGATTGATCTCTCCTTTTTAATTTGCCCCTTTTGGGCTTAGACTGCGTCTACGTCCAAAATAATCCATAGTTTTAAACTATGAATTGGAATGGAACTGAAAAGATAAAAAAATAGATAAGATGGTTTATGAACTGTATGGGCTGGCGGAGGAGGAGGTGAGGATAGTGGAGGGGATAAATTTATTAATTTTAACTTGACTTTTATTTGGATTTATTTGATTAAATTTACCGCTAAAATTTTGATTGTAATTTCAAACAAGTTTAGTAATTAAAAAACTAATACTTTAGTTCATAATAAAACTATAAACAGTCTGAAATGAACTACCGGCAAAAACTGGTATTTTTAACTGCGTTTAAGCTTAAATAAATGAATTTAACATTTACAACTACTACAACTTTCCTAACTTCGAAGGTTCAACTTTAACTGAAGATCTGCGCTGCATCGCAATCCGCTTGCACTCTTACACCTGACTGCCGGTGATCATCTTAAAGAGCAGGATTATGATCATTAACATGATGAAAAAAGATAAATAAACATCAATTTAAAAAATCACTGCGATGAAAAACACATTATTTATTTTAGGTTTAATAATTTCAACCTCCCTGGCAGCTCAGATTGAGCGTCCAAAATGGGAGCTTGGAGGCGGTATCAGGCTAAATTACAGCGGACTTGACGGAGGTTTTTCGGGTCACCGTTTTGCCGATGGATATGAATTCGACATCGATTACCATGAAATTGGTATGGACACTTATTCACCTAGCTTTGCCCTTGCTATCGGGGGCAGGTATAAGAAATGGAACCTGGAGTTTGCCGGGTCGAGAGGGAAATATGAAGGCAGTTTTGTTGTGCCGGCTGATATGGTAAGGGATGACCAGCAAATCGACTCCGGCTCAGTGGTAAGCGGGAGCGTCGACCTGGTAATGTATGCCATCAGCACCAGTTTTGGCCTGATCCAGCGCAAACACGACCTCGGTGTTGGTATCGGATTCCTGGTTCTTAACATGGGTTCGAACTATACAACCACCAGTTCGACAGGCGATGAGATTAAGCTGGGTGGCGATGAATGGTTCCCGATGCCCTTTTTAGCCCTGAGTGGAAGGCTCAAATTCAACGATTTCAGGATCTCCGGCACAGGAGGCGGTGCCATTTTCAGGGGGAGCATGGATGATATTAATTACGATGTGGATTATTTAACCATTGACATCAATGCCGCCTATGATTTTCTGAACAGGGGAAGATGGTCGCTATCAGCCGATGTGGGTTACCGGTATTTGTGGCTCAACCTCGACATGGACAATGACAATGGCTGGTATAAAGAAAAAGATATTTACCAGGGGCCTTATGCTACCTTGAAGGTCAAGTTTTTCAGCAAAGAAATGTGGCAGTTCACAAAGCGAAAGGATAGGAAAAAGGAAGAAAGTAACTAAGCCATTACTCAGAATCCGGGATGAACAGAATTTATTGTGTGTTTTAATAAAGGCCGAATAAATAATTAATTTTACGATCTCGATTTGCAATGTTAAAAACAACTTCACATGATATTTAAGAGTAAAATAAAAACACAATCCTTATGAAAATACCTAAATCCATTACCCTCTTGTTTCTAACCGGGCTTATTGTTATGATTTCAGCGCCAGCCGATGCGCAGTTTGTTACCATAGCCCGGAAAGTAAAATCGATGCGTGCCGGTACCACCGATATAGCCCACGTTATCATTGATGCCGGCACCACCAATGTTTATAGGGCAGTGATCGATACGCTTACTTCCAATCCTAAGGTTGATATCACCCTCCGTGATGATAAAAAACGGCAGGTTCAGTTCAACAATGAGTTATATATCGTTGCCATACAGGTCGACTCTCTGGGAACCAAGCTATCGCAAATTACGGTTGCAGCCGTGAGTAAAGGAATAGTTTCACAACCGAAGACTGATGTGGCGATCAAGACGATTTTTGGGGTGTGCAATAAAGCCGGGATTAAATGTGAACTAGAAGAATAATTAGGCTGGATAAAAAAATAAAGTTTCTTGCAAAGAGGTTAACCGGAAAACAGAAGACAGAACAAGCAGTTAACTTATGTTTTA
>CAVPSZ010000034.1:0-9464 GCA_963708435.1 uncultured Bacteroidales bacterium | reverse complement strand
TAAACAAATTATTTTAAATATTTTTTTTCGGAAAACCTATTTTTGCATCAACTCTATAATTGAATGCTATATAAAAAATTAAGGTAATGAATATTTTTAGTGATGTTAATAGGTTATCTGAAAAATACAGCAGTTTAACTGCCAATAATCTTTCCAGTCTGGTTCAAATCAAATCACTTAGTGGTAAAGAAAAAGAGGTTCAACAGGAGTTAAAAAGGCAAATGGAAGAAAATGGTGCTGATAGTGTTATTATTGATGGATTGGGAAATGTTATCGGAAGATTGGGAAAAGGTCCGCGATTTATTGCTATTGATGGCCATATAGATACTGTTGATACGGGTAATCTGACAAATTGGAATGCAAATCCGTTTTCTGGAAAGATAACAAATGATTCAGTATATGGAAGGGGAACAGTTGATCAAAAAGGTGGAATTGCTTCAATGGTGACTGCCATGCGAATTATCGGGGAATTAGGATTCCCGGAAGAATTATCAGTTTTTTTTGTCGGAAGTGTAATGGAGGAAGATTGCGATGGATTGTGCTGGAAATTTATTATTGAGGAGGATAAGCTAAAACCTGAATTGGTGATAATTACTGAGCCTACGAACCTTGGCATTTATAGAGGTCAAAGGGGCAGGATGGAAATTCAGGTAGCTTTTAAAGGAATTTCTGCCCATGGCTCCGCACCTGAAAGAGGAATAAATGCAATATATTCTGCATCAAGGATTGCCCTTGAAATTGAAAAACTGAACAATCACCTGGCATTTGATAAATTTTTAGGGAAAGGTTCCGTTACTGTTTCCGAATTCATATCAGGTAGCCCTTCATTATGCGCTGTGGCTGATTATGCAAGATTACATATCGACCGCAGGCTCACCTGGGGAGAAAAGGAAGAGACCGCTCTGAATGAAATCAGACAATTAATTAATAAAGAGGATGTTTTTATCGAAGTACCTATTTATGAAGGAATTTCCTATACAGGAATGAAATATGATATGAAAAAATATTTTCCAACCTGGAAACTTGACGAAGATCATCAAGTGATAGAACGTGGAGCCTTAGCATTCAGGAAACTTTATGATCGTAATCCGCTGATCGATAAATGGACATTTTCGACAAATGGAGTTGTTATTAATGGAATTTACGGAATACCCGTGATTGGCTTTGGCCCGGGAAATGAAGCATTGGCTCATGCGCCGAATGAAAATGTTCCCATTAATGACCTTGTAGTTTCATCAGCCTTTTATGCAGCCTATATCTATACCTTATAATTAATATTTATACCTATGAGCAAAAATTTCGAAAAAATCATCAATGAAATCAATAATCTGGAAACCGACCTGTTTCAAAATGATTTTTTACTTACCTGGGAAAAATCCTTACCCGAAATCAGGAAAATACTCTTGACAGCTGAAGTTTTGAAATTGCTTAGGAAAGATAATATCTCCAGCCGCTGTTTCGACGCAGGACTGGCAGTATCAATTTTCAGGGATCAATCCACCAGAACAAGATTTTCATTTGCTTCAGCTGCAAATCTTTTGGGATTGAGCCTTCAGGATTTTGACGAATCAAAGTCCCAGATAGGCCATGGCGAAACCATTAGGGAAACAGCTAATATGATCTCATTTTTTTCTGAAATAATTGGAATAAGAGACGACATTTACCTCGGAGTTGGCAACACTTATATGCGTGAAGTTGCTGGTGCGCTTGATGAAGGATTTGATCGGGGAGTTCTGCAGCAGAGACCCGGAATTATTAACCTTCAATGTGATATTGATCATCCGACTCAAAGCCTTTCCGATCTGTTGCATTTGATTAATCATTTTGGATCAATCGACAATCTTAGTGGCAAAAAAATTGCCATGACATGGGCATATTCACCAAGCTATGGTAAACCACTTTCGGTTCCCCAGGGTATCATCGGTTTATTAACCCGACTCGGCATGGATGTTCATTTAGCCCATCCTGAGGGTTATGATCTTTTACCCGAAGTTATTGCGACTGCGAAAAATCAGGCTATTAAATCTTCCGGCAGATTTACTATTTCCCACTCGATGAAAGAAGCATATAAAGATGCTGATATTGTTTATTCTAAAAGCTGGGCACCAATGCATATCATGAAAGCCAGAACGGATTTATTGATCAACAAAAATAATCTGAAATTAAAAGAACTGGAAAAGGAGGGACTTGCCTTCAATTCAAATTTTATGAATTGGAACTGCAGCGAAGAAATTATGACTTCTACCCGCAAATCCTCAGCACTTTATATGCATTGCCTCCCTGCCGACATATCGGGTGTCTCTTGTAAATATGGCGAGGTTCAAAAGGAGGTTTTTGAAAAATATCGAATTCAAACCTATCTCGAAGCCGGATATAAACCTTATATCATTGCATCAATGATTCTGAACAATAGATTTACAGATGTCGGTGAGATTCTTCAATCCAAGTATCAGGATCATCACAAACTAAGAGCCTGATTTTATTTGAGTTTAATTGTCATTAATAGAAAAAGTTGGAACTGTCAGATTCCACCTTTTATATTTACGGGTTCTCAGACTATTCTACCTGCACTTTCCTTCTTTCTGTCTATTTTCTGCACATTGAGCATCCATAACTGCAATACCCACCATATTTACTATTTCGGTAACACTTGAACCGATTTGTAAAACATGGACTGATTTATTCAATCCATTGATTATGGGTCCAATTACTTCAAACTTTCCCATTGTTTGTAAAAGCTTATAAGCGATATTTCCAGCTGTAAGGTAAGGGAAAATCAGTGTATTGGCTTTTCCACCAATCAGCTTGGAGAAGGGAAAGGCTTCCTGCAAAATTTCGGGATCAAGAGCAACATTCACCTGCATTTCACCATCGACGATCAGTTCAGGATAATTCCTGTGGAGGATTTCAACAGCAGCTCTTTGCTTTTGAGGAATTGTTCCATCATTTGATCCGAAATTGCTGTAAGAAACAAATGCAATCCTTGGCTTGATCTTGAATTGCTCAATAGCAAACGCAGTTTGCAAAGTGATTTCCACCATTTCATCTACGGTTGGATTTTTATTTACAGTGCAGTCAGCAAGGAAATAAGGGCCGTCTTTAGTGATGATTATATACATCCCCGATACCAGGTTGGCTCCTTCCTTTTTCCCGATAATTTCAATTGCAGGCTTGAGGGTATCTGGATAATTCCTGGTAAGGCCTGAAATCATTGCATCTGCAAATCCAGTTTCAACAAGCATAGGACTGAAATAATTGCGGTGTAGCATAGCATCCTGGGCAGAAGTTAAAGTAACCCCCTTTCTTTGTCTCTTCTTCCAGTAAAATTCTGCAAAATGCTGCCTCCTTTGCTTTTCTTTTTTTGATTTCGGATCAATGATTTCAGCTCCAGCCAGCTCGAGATCATTGGTTTTTATTAAATCATTTATTGTTTCCTTGTTACCCAACAATACTGGTATGGCTAAATTCTGATTCATTACAATTTCGGCAGCTTTCAGCATTTTATAATTTTCAGCTTCAGCAAAAACAACACGTTTCGGATCACGCTGGGCTGTTGTTTTTATTTGCCGTATTACCGGGTTGGAAAGTCCCAAACGCTTTCCGAGTTCTTCATTATATTTTTCCCAATTCTCGATCGGTCTTCTTGCAACACCGGTTTCCATTGCAGCTTTAGCAACAGCAGGTGCGACTGCAGTAATAAGTCTCGGATCGGTAGGTTTAGGAATAATATAATCTCTGCCGAATTTCAGATTGGTTGTATGAAAGGCAATATTGACTTCTTCGGGAACGGGCAGTTTTGCTAATTCTGCAAGTGCCTTGGAAGCGGCCAATTTCATTTCATCATTAATAGCCTTAGCTCTTACATCGAGTGCGCCTCTGAAAATAAAAGGAAATCCCAGTACATTATTGATTTGATTTTGAAAATCAGATCTGCCTGTTGCCATAATAATGTCATCGCGAACTGAAAATGCCTCTTCAGGTAATATCTCCGGAACAGGGTTGGCTAGGGCAAAGACTATAGGATCCTTTGCCATTTTTTTCAACCACTCTTTCTTCAATGCTCCTGCTTTAGATAACCCAAGAAACATATCGGCCCCGTCCAATGCTTCTTCCAGCGTACGAACCCGGCTATCAGTCACAAATTGCAATTTGGTTTTATTCAGATCGGTTCTGTCCCGGTGAAGAACACCTTTGCTGTCGAGCATGATCACATTTTCAGGTTTAACACCCAGCTTAAGATAGAGTCGTGAACAAGATATAGCTGAAGCACCTGCTCCATTCACCACTATCTTTATTTTATCAATTTTTTTACCATTAATTTCAAGGGCATTTAGCAAACCTGCGGAAGTTATGATCGCTGTTCCATGCTGATCATCATGCATCACAGGTATGTCGACAGCTGCTTTTATTCTGTCTTCTATCTCAAAGCACTCCGGAGCTTTAATATCTTCCAGATTGATACCTCCGAATGTCGGTGATATAGCAATTACTGTATTTACAAATTTATCAATGTCTTTCTCATTAACTTCAATATCAAAAACATCGATGTCAGCAAATACCTTAAACAGCAAACCCTTTCCTTCCATAACAGGTTTACCCGCTTCAGGTCCAATATCTCCTAATCCCAGGACAGCGGTGCCATTTGAAATTACTGCAACAAGGTTTCCTTTGGCTGTGTATTTATAGACATCTTCAAGGTTATCTTTAATTGCTAAACAGGGTGCTGCAACACCCGGAGTATATGCTAAAGAAAGGTCACGTTGTGTTGAATAAGGTTTAGTGGGCACTACCTCAAGTTTTCCAGGTCTGCCCTGCGAATGATAATTAAACGCATCTTTTGTAAAAAGGGTATCCATCTTTATAATATATATTGTGAATAAATTAACAATCCGGCAAAGCTAATAATTACTTTCATTTACGAAATACAATTTAGCCTTAAATTTTTACAAAATAATGTTTACAAATTGTTTTTTCTAAGATTTTTCAGGTATTATAAATTTATATTTTAGCAATTTTTATTTAAATCGCAAATTACAGCTGAATTTTAAAAATTAAGGTAAAATGTATTCTTATATTGAAGGAAAACTTACTGAAAAAAATCCGGCATATGCCATTTTAAATTGTAATGGTATCGGATACATGATAAATATTTCCTTGAACACCTATACTAAACTTAAAGATAAAGATTTTTACCGGTTATATACTCACTTAGCCATCAAAAATGAGGCAACCACACCCGTAGGGTTTGTTTTGTTTGGATTTGCCGAAGAACAGGAAAGGCAACTTTTTCGCCAGTTGATCTCGGTATCGGGAATAGGAAACAATACCGCAATGCTAATGTTATCGGCTCTTGCACCTGATAAAATTTACCAGGCTATAATTGATGGCAATTCAACTGTTTTGCAGTCTGTAAAAGGTATTGGCGCTAAATCTGCCCAACGCATTATCATTGACCTTAAAGATAAAATTGAAAAAGGCAAACTCTCCGGTGAAATAATCCCGGCAAAGCACAATACGAATAAAGATGAAGCGTTATCAGGTCTAACCGTCCTGGGATTCAATAAGTATGTTGCAGAAAAAGCTTTAGACAAGATATCTGGCAGTTTGGGTGGAGATTTACCGGTGGAAGTGTTAATTAAGGAGGCATTAAAAATTTTATAAAATATATTTTTTTTTGATAGCGGACTGAAGCTTTGAAAAGCTTTACTCAAATAATCAGTAGTAGAGTATTTCAAAGTTTTTCATTTTAGAAAAGGCTTTTATTTGGTGCGGATTGTAAAAAATATTCTGATTTTTACTTTTCAATTATTGCTGTTTTCAAATATTACAGCAATGGTATCGCATTTTAAAGTACCAGATAACAACAGGAAAATAAATAAATTTCTTTATCCCCCGGATTCCACAGCCTCTGGCGACACCACAAAAAAAATTAACCTTCCTTATCAGCCCGAAGAAGAGCTTTTTCCTTACACCGGAAATGAAAACACGAACCCGATGTTTCTTAAACCTCCCTCAAATGTAAAATCGGAAATAGAATACGATCCCGAAACCGGCATGTATATCCTGAAACATAAAATGGGTGATTTGGATTACCGACCTCCGACCTATATGTCACTTGAGGAGTACAGGGATTATGACCTAAAGAACTCAGTCAAAGATTACTGGGAAGAAAGGGCAAAATCATCGGGAGGAGCAGGCAAAGATGGCATTATCCCATCACTTTATATCGGAGGAAAGGTTTTTGATAAAGTATTCGGTGGACACACCATTGATATCAGACCCTCCGGTTCGGTGGAACTTATATTCCAGGTATTGTCAAATAAACGGGATGATCCAACCCTTGACGTAAAACAGCGAAGCCAGACCAATTTTGATTTTCAGGAGAAAATACAAATGAATGTAGTTGCTAAAATCGGAGATAAAATCGAATTTAAAACAAATTACAATACAGAAGCAACTTTTGAATTTGAAAACAAATTAAACCTTCGATATGAAGGCGAAGAGGATGAAATTTTACAGCTGCTTGAAGCCGGGGATGTAAGTTTGCCCCTTAACAGTACCTTAATCACAGGAAGTCAGAGTCTTTTCGGTATCAAATCAAAGCTGAGATTCGGGCGGACAACTGTAACCGCTTTGTATTCGGAACAGGAAAGTGAAACCTCAAATATGACTGTTCAGGGTGGCGCCCAAACCAACGAGTTTATTATTAAAATTGACGAATACGAAGAAAACCGGCATTTCATGCTTTCCCATTTTTTTCGGAACAAGTTTGATGAGGCGCTGGCCGACCTTCCGATAATAACCTCCTCCGTAAATATTACTAAAATTGAAGTCTGGGTAACCAATATTGGAGCTGCTGTTACACAAAACAGAAATATTGTTGCTTTTACTGACCTCGGCGAACATGACACAATCCAAAGTAACCTGATAATCCCTAAAGGTTTTAGAAATTATCCCTATAACCACGCAAACAACCTTTTCGACATCATCGACTCCGCTCAAATCAGGGACATCAATAATGTTAACAATTATTTCTTGGTAAAGGTTTTACTCCCGGACAGGACTTTGAAAAAATAGAACTTGCACGGAAATTAAGTCCCAACGAATTTACTTATAACAGTAAACTCGGATTTATTACGCTGAACAGTGTCCTGAATTCAGACCAAACTCTTGCTGTTGCCTATCAATATCAGCTTATTGGCGGAGATTCAACCGTTTATCAGGTAGGTGAATTTTCTGACGAAGGCATTACAGGTCAAAATGCACTGATAGTAAAATTGCTGAAAAGCACCTATATCGATATCCAAAGTCCGCTTTGGGACCTGATGATGAAAAACGTTTATTCTCTGAATGCATTCCAGGTGAACCGGGATGATTTCACACTGAACATTCTTTATTCAGGTGATGAGAGTGGTGTACCTACAGGTTATTTTGAAGAGGGACCATTTAATGGACAACCGTTAATTCACGTATTCAATCTTGATAATCTCGATGCACAGTTAAATCCGCTTCCACAAGGTGATGGAATGTTTGATTTTTTAGATAATGCTGCTACCCAGGGTGGAACAGTAAACTCACAAAACGGAAGAATCTTCTTCACCGTGATGGAACCCTTTGGAAGTTATTTAAGAAAAAAATATGAAGATTTGGGTTATTTCGATTTGGCTGATAAATATTGCTATGATGAATTGTATAATCAAACGAAAACCGGTGCTCAGCAATTCACAGAAAAAAACAAATATCTGATTTCTGGAAATTACAAGTCACAATCTGGTTCTGAAATCTCGCTGAATGCTTTGAACGTGCCTCAGGGCTCAGTAAAAGTAACTGCCGGTGGAGTACCTCTGGTTGAAAACGTTGACTATACCGTGGATTATACTCTGGGTAGGGTAAGGATTATCAATGAAGGTATTCTTAATTCAGGGACACCCATCAATATTTCAATGGAAAACAATACCATGTTTAGTGTTCAAACCAAAAGATTGATGGGTGCACATATCGATTATGATTTTAGCAAAGACCTGCATATTGGTGCCACCATCCTGAATCTACATGAAAGACCATTGACCCAGAAAGTTAATTATGGGGATGATCCTATTTCGAATACGATTTGGGGACTGGATTACAGCTACCAGAAAGAATCGAGGTTTATTACAAGAATGATCGATAAACTTCCATTTATCAGTACCTCGGCCCCATCCAACATTTCACTCGACGGAGAATTTGCCCACTTTATTCCCGGTCATTCACGCGCTGTCGGCAGTGAAGGAATCTCCTATATCGATGATTTCGAGGGAACAAAATCAACAATAGACCTGAGAAGTTCAAGTTTCTGGTATCTCGGCAGCACACCGCAGAATCAGCCGGATTTATTTCCAGAGGCGGTATTTAATGATACTACTTCGGTAAATCCGATCTACAGCGGATTTAATCGCGCAAAAATTGCCTGGTATATTATCGACCCCAGTGTTTTTTATGACAGGAATAGCAATATTAAGCCCGACAATGTGACCAATGAGGAATTGTCAAATAACTTTGTAAGGCAGGTACTTGAACAGGAGGTTTTTCCAAACAAAGAACTTGCTAATGGAACACCTACCAATATCGGAGTTTTGAACGTTGCTTTTTACCCGGAAGAAAGAGGACAATATAATTATGATGCAGAAGGTGTTAGCGGAGTATCATCCGGTATTAATCCGGATGGAACGTTGAAAGATCCTGAATCCAGGTGGGGTGGGATCATGCGCGAAATTGAAACGCCGGATTTTGAGGCTTCGAATATTGAATACATTGAGTTTTGGATGATGGATCCTTTTGCTGACGGAACCATAAATAACGGCACAGGGGGTGAGTTGTATATTAACCTGGGAGATATTTCTGAGGATATTCTTAAGGATTCTCGAAAGAGTTATGAACATGGATTACCCATCTCGGAGGACTTTCAGGAGAGTGAAATACGCAGGTCGGTTTGGGGACGTACGCCCAACAAGCTTGACCTCGTTCAATCCTTTTCTGGAGAAGCCGGAGCGCGTGAATTTCAGGATGTAGGCTACGATGGTTTAAGGAATCAGGATGAGAGAACATATTTTTCAACCGAATCGGAATACATAGAACCTTATCCGTATATGGACAAGATCAGGACTCTGTATGGGGAAACATCCCTAGCATTCCAGCAGGCTAATGAAGATCCCTCGGGTGATGATTACCACAATTTCAGAGGTGACGACTATGACAATGACCCAATCTACGGCAGTGTATTGGAAAGATATAAAAAATTTAACGGGCCTGATGGTAATTCACCAGAGAATGAAGGAGGAGGAGTATACGATGGGAATTCCAGACAGCCCAATGCAGAGGATCTTAATGATGATAATACTTTAAATGAGGGTGAAAGATATTTTCAATATAAAATTCTTCTTAAGCCCAACAATATGAATATTGGAGAAAACTTCATTAGCGACATC
>CAVPSZ010000033.1:0-80558 GCA_963708435.1 uncultured Bacteroidales bacterium | reverse complement strand
GGGTGCGGCGCCGCGCAGGACCACGTCCTTGAGCACGCCGTCGGCCTTGACCACCTCGATGGCGGCGGCCAGTTCGGGTTTGTTGACCACCACGTCCCTGACGATGCCCGCCTCCTGGATGATGCCAGGCCCGCCCTCGACCGCGTCGGCCTTGGTGAAGATCTGCGGGCCGCCGGCGATGGCGCCCAGGGCGGCGAAGCCGATGATCCACGGCGCGACGAACTGCACGATCGAGAATGCCGAAGTTGCCCAGCCCGGCCTGGATGCCCATGGCCGTACCCTGCAGCCGCTTCGGGAAGAAGATGCTGGTCGACGGCATGAAAGAGGTAGTCGCCGCCGCCCATGCCGCACAGGAAGCCGATGACCATGAAGGTGGCCCAGGGCGTGGACAGGTCCTGAACCGCGTAGCCCAGCCAGATCATCGGGATGACCTTGATGATCGTCGCGATGCTGATCACCGGCCGCGTGCCCAGCACCGGGATGAAGTTGGCGTGGATCAGGCGCAGGATCCCCAGGCCAGCCCAGGGATTGCCGCCAGCCAGAACAGCTCGGTGGTGGTGAACTTGAAGCCGATCGCCGGCATGCGCACCACCACCGCGCTCATCACGAACCAGGTCGCGAAGGAGAAGATCAGCGAGAAGGTGGTGACCGCGCAGGTGCGCCAGCGCAGCGCCGAGCCGGTCTCCTTCCAGAAGGTTGGGTCTTCCGGCTTCCAGTTCGGATTCTCGGCATGATGAGCGCCTTTGCGGTTTGCGATCGGTGAGCTTGCGGGGCCCTGGGTCGGGCGGGTTGTGGTGGGCGGCGATCCGCGTTGCGGCGGGGCGGCGGCGCCGGCCGATCAGGTGGCCGGCTTCGGTTCGCCGCGCACGACGTCGCGCGTGCTGACCTCGGTGCGGTACATCCAGATCAGCGACACCCAGACCACGCCGTACATCAGCATGAAGGCGGTCGAGCGCACGCCGGTCAGGTCGAGCAGCACCCCGAACATGATCGGCAGCAGGAAGCCGCCCAGCCCTCCGGCCAGGCCGACGATGCCGGAGATGGTGCCGATGTTGCTGGGATAGTCGTCGGAGATGTACTTGAAGACGCTCGCCTTGCCGACCGCCCAGGCGATGCCGAGAATGAACATCAGGAAGGTGAACGTGTAGACGTTGTGCGCCAGCGTGAAGGTGACCGGGCCGCCGGTGGTCTGCACGGTGTAGCTCGGTCGAGGGGTACGACAGCAGGAACAGGCAGATCCAGCTGACCCACATCACCGACCAGCTCATGCGGTGCGCGCCCCACTTGTCCGACATCCAGCCGCCGATGGCGCGCAGCACGCCGCCGGGCAGCGAGAAGCACGCTGCCAGCAGCGCGGCAACGCGGATGTCCAGCCCGAACTCGCCGACGTAGTAGTTGACCATCCAGAGGCTGAGCGCGACGTAGCCGCCGAAGACGATCGAGTAGTACTGGCTGTACTTCCACACCCTGGGGTCGGCAAGCACCTCGAGCTGGCGGCGGTAGGTGACGTGGCCCGGAACCAGGAGCTTTGGGTCGCTGTAGGTCAAGAACCAGAAGGCGATCGCCGTGACCAGCATCGGTACCGCGTAGACCCTGGGCACCATCGTCCAGCCCCAGCCGACGAGCATCATCGGCGCGACGAGCTTGGTCACCGCCGCGCCGGTGTTGCCGGCACCGAAGATGAATTGGATGTTATTAGCTTTTGAATCCGACAGGAGGACGAGAGACAATGCCAAATTGATCGGGAAAATTGTGACTGACAAAAACATTACCTCAATCGTCGGAGCAATTGCATCTCTTGCAAGTTTATCCAATCCTGTCAGTGCTGCCATTACTACTTTATCTTCAATTGTTGCAGGTGCTTTGGTTGAAGTATTCGGCCAGGACAAAGATGACCAGGTAGGCCTTTTCTTAACCTCCTTTATAGAAAAAGAGCATTACCCAAATGGAAAAAGAGATAAAGAAGATGTTATGGATTCAACAGGAAATATGTTTGTCGATTATACAATTTTTGGGTACCAATAGAATTAGAAGTTTAAAGCCAGATAAAATTTAACCTCAGTAGGGCGTGGTCTTGTTCGTATGATTGTGCGGAGGATGACTACGTTTACATAGTATTTCAAAAAAAATGGCGCAGCATCTCTGCCATGCCATCAGCTAATATGTGAAATACCGAAAAATGTTCTTACATCTAAAATCTTACATCCGTCCCCCTATGTGTACCTTATTGTGATCTAATGTGCCTATTGTGGTTAAAAATATTTCAATTTCCAATTCCATAATTCAAAATTCAACATTAAGATTCATTATCCACCTGTTGGATGTAGTCTTGTGCCTATCCTTCCGCGCTGGATTTCTACATCCTAATGATATTAAAAAAATTAGTCTGGGATTCTCTATCCTTAGCGCCGTGGCGCCTTTGCGTGCCCCTTTCCCTGTTCCTTCATGCAATCCGTATCTCCTTGTTTCAGCTTATCTCCGGTAGCCATCTCCCGGCAATAAATATCCGGCAACAGGCAACCAGCCTCCGGTAACGATGAACAAAGTCCGCACACCTCTCTGACAGGTTTGAACAAGCCCCGGTATTCTCCCAAATGGTCGCAATGTCATTTGCATGGTTGACAATGTCATCTGCATGGGTAACAATCTGGTTTGCATGGATTACAATCCGGTATGAAAGGGTGAAAACTGTCAATGCGGCACTGTCAATGCCTTATGAAAGGGCTACAACTGCCAATGATTCACCTCCAATCTCGTTTGAAAGGGTTACAACTGACAATGATTCACCTCCAATATCGTATGAAAGGGTTACAACTGTCAATGAAGCAGGTTCAATGCTTTTTGCAACACTGCAAATCCCTTCCACGCCTGGTTATATTTCGTCCGAATCAATGGAATTTTAAAATAATTAACCGTCAGGTTGATCTGTTTATACGCCAGCTTAATCTTACCACTCGTCAGGCCGGGATACCTTTATCCTGGCCTCCCTTGCACCGGGGCTATAAACTCTTCTCGTTTCATCTCTTCTTTTTTTGTCTGGTATTTGCCTGGCTTATACCTTTAAATCACCTTAAACCAATCATCTTTTCTTCAATTGAATTTTTAATCCCTACTTTTGCCAAAAACATACTCTTGAAAAAGTACTTCTTAAATATGCCTTTATTGCCGCTCTTTCGCTCGTTCTTGATCAGCTGGGGCTATGCCGGCCACGAAAAGATCAGCCATGAAGCCTACCTGTCCTATCCCCAGGACATGTCACATTTCTTTACATGGACCGATTTTCTTGCCGCCCATGCCTCCGATGCTGACGAACGCAAAGCCTGGGATCCTGACGAAGGGATTAAACACTACATCGACATTGATAATTACCAGCAATTCATCAACACCGGAACCATACCCATGACGCTCGATTCGGTGATAGATATTTACGGTTACAACTTTGTTTATGATCAGGGAATCCTGCCCTGGGCTACCCTGACAACCTTCGATTCACTGGTTGCATGCATGGCCCGCCACGACTGGACCCATGCAAAGTATTTCGCCGCCGATCTGGGGCATTATGTGGCTGACGGACACATGCCGCTGCACATCACCAGGAACTACAATGGGCAATATTCCGGTAATGACGGCATTCATTCCCGGTTTGAATCTACAATGATCAACAGCTACATTAACCAGATCAGTTATGAGGGTTTTGATCTTCAGGTGATCGGCAACGTGAACCAGTATATTTTCAATTATCTTTATTCCAACTATGTTTATGTGGATTCGGTATTGATGGCGGATGATCATGCACAAAGCATTTCTGGGAATACGAATTCTGCTGCATACAGGCAGGCGCTTTGGCAAGAGTCGCAGGGCTTCACCATCCGGTTATTCGCCAATGCTTCGCATACCCTTGCCGAGCTGATCTACAATGCATGGCTGCAGGCAGGAAGCCCGTCGATGACAGCAGCCATTGAGGATCAATCCTTGCCTGGTATTCGTCCGGTTCTTTATCCGAACACGCCCAACCCGTTCAGAGGAACTACCACCATCCGGTATTCGGTTCCTGAAAATATGGATGTTCAGCTTTTCATAAGAGATTCAGAAGGCATCCTGATCGATACCTTATGGGATGGTGCAAGAACTTCCGGAGAATACATCTGCAATTGGAATGGCGGCAGCTTTCCCGGAGGAATTTACTACCTTGTATTTCATGCTGCAAATTGGGTGGAAGTGAAAAAGCTTGTTTTGCTCGATCGTTAAGGATCAGAATATCCGGAAGATGGGTATTAATCGGTTTCACTCAAAGGCCGCCATGATTTTAGCAAAGAGCGCAAACAAAACACCATTCAAAAAAAATCTTTGCGAGCTTTATATTATTCTCACTGAACTTCGGGTGAAATGAGTTATCCAGCACATCAAAATATAATTTTGCTATTGGTTTTTTAATTATTGCACACGAACCATGATATTTGTAATTTTGACTTTTCAATGGGGTATTAGCTCAGTTGGTAGAGCGCTGCAATCGCACTGCAGAGGCCACCGGTTCGAATCCGGTATGCTCCACATTGGGTGTTCTCAGAAATGCACTACAATTCCAGCTCCGTGTGAGGTGAGACCGATTTTACCCTGAATAACTCCTGAGGCGGATTTTCCAAGGTCTCGGTTATAGGTATTGATGGCCTTTGTCATGAAATGTTTTGCACTGATATGAAAGGGAATGGATGCCGCCATAATCGGAAGGCCAATGATAACGCCTATAAATACATTTCCTGACCCTTTGTTTTCATTGGTAAGTGCAACTGTAATTGCACTGCCAACCAACAGGATTCCAGCCCCTGCACCAAGAAGGATGTTCCCCACAGAGCGCCTGCTGCTGGCATAAACATATTGCTCAAATGCCTCCGGATTTTTGGCGATTATTCTGCCTGCATTTGAAAAACTGATCTTCTTTCCCTGGTAAGCATAACCCCAACCGGCAGATTTATTTACTATTTTCAGAGAGTCTGATAGTTGGCTGAAGGAACTGCCAGTGAAAACAAAAAAAATGACGGTTAGAAATATTATGTTTTTCATTTTAGATGACAATCGTTTTTAAATGCTTAACCGAAATCAACACTGGTACCGATGGAAAAGTAAAATAAATCAATTTTCAGGAATAAAGAAAGAAAGGGGTTTAAGTACTTTATCGAACACAAAATACTGAATCAGGACAAAATCCCTGTCACCGTTCACCAAAGCATAAGCCCTGTCGACATCCATCACATAAAGATTTCCTTCCATATCGAACTGTTTGTTGTCGTTTGGCTTATAAAAGGTTTTCATTACCGTGGTATCTCCTTTTGTATTCACAAGGGTAAATACGTACCAGGGTAGAGAATGGGTGATGGAATCTATCCTTTGGGCATTAATGTCATTCAGCAATGCCTCATACCGCAGATCGGTAAAGGCAGCCAGAAAATTGAGCACCTTAAGGGTGTCGAAACGGATAATCGGGCTGTTTCCCTGCTTTTGCCACATTTTTAATTCATCGTTATCGTTCCTGATGAGGTATGAATTCTGAGGTTGGCCCGGCAGATCAACCTCAATGCTGCTGATCTCATTCAGCCGGGCACGAAACACGGTGTGGTCGCGCCAGTCTTTTTCCTGTGTTGAGTATCGTGTAGCGACCATTCCCCTGAGCCCGAGAAGCTGCACCACATAAGGCATTTCTGCACCCTCCATCAGCATGAAGGTTCCCATATTGTCAGGTGTAGCATCACCGACAAAATAGGTTTTGGTCAGTTTTTCATGTTCGAACAGCCTGATGCCAAAAATATCGATACCATAGACCTGCTGGTAGATTTCAACCTTAACCGACCGGACAGCAAGGCGGGAGATTACATTATTTTGCGCCTTTTTGGGAACCGGATATTTAATCACCAGGTTGTGGAAGGTTTCGAGCAGCATATTGACGCCCGACATTCTTGCTTTATGCGCCTTGTTGAGCAGCCAGTCACCGGTCTCTTTTTTCTCAAGCAATATGGTGCTGTTGTTTTTATCGGCAAAAAATATCCTGGTAATGCTTGCAGTGTCCTTAACCGCAAATGCATTTTGATTGCCGCTAAATGATCCTGACCCTCTGGACAAAAAAAGATAAAGGGCAATTGCGGCAAGAACAAGGATTATGGCGAATACAGCAATATTCTTTTTTTTCATTTCCGATTAGTGTTTCAGGCGTATTTGCGTTTCCGTATGATAAACATTATGATGCCGAGTAGTATGATAACTGCAATGGGCAAAACGATATTCAATAACTGCCAGAATAATTTATTTTCATTTATTTCGGTACGGTCAAGCAATCTCAGTTTTAGCTCGCGTGACCGGATGGAGATCAGGCCGCTTTCTTCCACAAGATAGTTCATGGCATTAAGAATGAAGTCTTTATTCCCGAAGGTCTGACTTGTATAAACATCATAACCTAATGGATAAGGTACGGTTCCTGAACTGGTTGTCCTGAACTGGTTTTTAATGATATCCCCGTCTGCGGCAATGATCATTTTTCCCGGTACGCTTTTTTGCCTGAAATCGATGTCGCGGTTATCCCTGATGGCTGGCGGAATTCTGTTGCTGTAAAGCGACTCCCATGATCCCTCAAGGAGAACGGCAACCGGTATGTTCTTTTTATTAAAAAGGCGTTTATCCGGCTCCTTTCGCAGAATATCAAGACTGATGAGAATAGGAGTGTTCACCGTTCTTGAATATTCGGAAGAGGTGAGCAAAATGGTTTTTTTTATCCCCTTTTTCTCCAGTGTATCTATGCTGCTGATAAATTCGGTTTTGAGGGCATTCAGGTTTTTCACAACAGGATGGTCATTCAGCGGATTGATGACCGGGAAAAAATACCAGGGAAAAAACTCGTATTGCGGAGCGCCTCCCATAATCCCTGTTTCAACGGGAATGGGCAGAGCGCTCAGGTCCATAACCAAATTGGTGTTCAGCCGGATACCATAATTGAACAATTGATCGTCGAGGTTAAGATTGTTAATGATACCCACGGTTGCACTTGAATACTGCATGCTGTCCATGCTTGCAAAAACAGGATCGAGGAGCCACAAAACCCTGCCGCCCCGCATAATAAACTGATCGATAATAAATTTATCTTTCTCATCAAAGGCGGTATCAGGTTTGGCAATAATGATGGCCTCGTATTTATTGCGGATTTTGGTTTTGCTGGTATCCGAACCGGTTCTCTCGGTGAGGCTGTTCAGTTGATTGTTGATATTTACCCTGTCGACGGTATAATATTCTTTCAGCGCAGCTGCAATGTCGGCAGTCTGAAGCCGGGATAACTCACCGTGCCCTTCGATGAAGGCTATGGCAGGCTTCTGAGCGATGGACAGCTTTTTAATTGCGCTGATAAGGTTGAATTCAAGATTTTGGATGGAATTGTTCAGCACTTCTTCGGGCGGCACGCCGATTTGAGAAATAAGCAATTCAATCGGAATTTCTTTATTCTTGTAGGATACGATAGCACCTGGAAAAATCCTTTGCTGGCTTGAACCTTCATTGGTTTTTACCTGCAATTCCGTCGGGTTCAATCCCCGTTCTACAAGTCGCTGGTAAACCGCTTTCCTTTCACCGGCATCGGAACTGGCAGAAGGATTAATGAACTCAAATTCGATATTGTCGGAATAAGCCCTGAACTGTTCGAGCATTTCGCGGGTTTCACGTTTCAGCCTTTTAAATCCTGCAGGGAATTCTCCCTCAAGATAAACCTGAAAAAAAACAATATCATCGAGATCCTTTAAAATCTTTTTTGTGGGCTCGGAAAGAGAATACCTTTTTTCAGAAGTAAGGTCGAACCGGGTAAAGACAAAATAACCGATAATATTTACAAGCAGAATGATCAAAATACCTGATCCAAGCTGAATTAAATTCGTTCGCCTGGTGTAACTTTTGATTTTTGGCTCTCCCGATTTATTCGACGGCTTTGCTTTTATTGCCATTTTCTGCTTTCAATTGATAATTTCGTCATCAGGATAAATAGGGTGATCAGGCTTAAAAAATAGAGTATATCACGCGTATCGATAACTCCTTTGCTCATATAAGAATAGTGAGAACTGATTCCAAGGGTTTTGATAAAGAGATCGGATTTTCCAAACAGATCGAGGTTATAAATAAATTCAAAACCAAGGTAAATGAAAGCGCCTAAGGCCGCAGCAAGAATAAAAGAAATGATTTGGTTGTCAGTCAGTGAGGAAGCGAATAATCCGATCGCCACGAAAGAAGCGCCGAGGAAAAACAATCCGATATATGAACCCCACATCCCGCCTGTATCGATATTACCTTTTGGAAACCCGAGCTGATAAACCGAAAAATAATAAATCAGGGTTGGGATAAGCGAAATAAGGACCAGTGTTAATCCGGCAAAGTATTTAGCCATGATCACCTGCAGTTCAGTAAGGGGCTTGGTCATAAGCATTTCGAGGGTGCCGCTTTTTTTCTCTTCTGCAAAAAACCGCATAGTAATGGCAGGTATAAGAAATAAAAACACAAAGGGGGCTAGTGCGAATAATCCATCAAGGTTAGCATAGCCGAAATCAGGAATATTGGACTCGATAGGGAAAACCCAGAGAAACAATCCGTTTGCAAGCAGGAAAACAATGATCACGATATATCCGAGTAATGAGTTGAGAAAATTGCTTATTTCCTTTTTAAACAATGTAAACATCCTGCCGGGAAAAATTTAAGGGGCAAAAGTATATAAATTTATGCGATTTAATGCCTGCCGTCTAAACCCTGGAATTGAAAAATAGTTGTAATTTTGGCTTAATGAATTATTCGGATATGCAGCGAACCAGCCTGTTTTAATGTCAATTAAATATGTGATTCTAAACAAACAACCTTAAAACAAATTGCTATGAAACGAATGACCTTCTTTTCTGTAAGTTTTTTCTTAACAATAATTGCCTTTGCGCAATGGGAGCCTTGGTCCGATCCTTTATCTTTGACCGATAGCATAAGTTATAACGCTAATCCGGTCATATTGGTCAGCTATACTTGCACTTATATGTTTTATGAAAAGAAACAGGAATTAAATGCACCTACTATGATTTATTACCGTGACATTGAAAGCATGAGTGAAGAGCAGGCTGTTTTTAATAATCCGGAATATGAATATCGCAATCCCAGAATTCTTTATACTGCCTATCCTTCTTTTTTAACTTTATTGATTTATGAAACTAATACCAATGGCAATTTCGATATTTGGGCAATAGAATTATATGAAGAAATTTCTTTTGGAAATCCATTTCAACTGACTACAACCCCTGAAAATGAAAGTTCGGTATATACATCGAATATGGTATAAATTTATGCCGGATAGCAGAAAATAAAATTTATATTTCAGATTTGAGTGTGGAAGATGATTCAATCTTTTTAGAAGAACCATTCCTTATTGATTCAGGAGAACTTAAAAATCCAATTTGTAATTTTTGGTATTCTGCCTATTGCAAAATTGAGGATGACTCATCTCATATTTATTTTAGCTCAAAAGATTTCAATCCAGTTAGTTGGAGTGGTCCAAATGCTTTAGATACAACTGGGAACAACATTAATCTCAGTTTTTTTGATGAAAATATAGCGGGAAATACCCTGATTTGGGAAAAGGATTCCTCCATTCTCTGTTGTTATGATAATGAAATTTCCACATTAACAATTGAAGGATTTGAAAATGCCCGGATGTACCAACCTTCGTCAGTTTTTTATTCCTTTATTTCTGATATGGATCCTCCAGGTTTTGTGTCATTCCTCTCAAATATTGAAGGAAATCAGGACATTTATGTTTATTGGATGCAAGGTAATTGGATTTACAAATCTGACGAATAACAATCTGATATATGCCAAACCAAGATTGTTATATGGGTGGCTTCTCTGATGATCCATGCTATATTTATTTGCTTGACATTTGGGAAACTCATCACACTGAAGGTGTTAGTCTGAATATGTCAAAAACTTCGCTTTATATCTGCGGTGGAGTGGATGAAATGCAAACTGATTCTTCATTGCAGGTAAAAGTTTCCCCAAATCCATTCAATGGTAGGCTTAGCATTGATTATTATCAGACAGAAGATATACCAATCTCAATTGATTTCTACTCGGTTCATGGAAATGCAGTTGATAAAATTGTTATTGAAAATCCTAAGTTTGGCTGGAATAAAACTCAATGGTTCCCGGGGAATAAAATTCCAAAGGGAGTTTATACTTTAATATTAAGTCAGGGGAGTAAAAGTCGGGTGGTAAAAACGATTTATCAATAAAAAATAACTTTCGATAGGATTTATTTGAAATGTTACTTTAAATTTGTTCGCTCTTTCGTTTATTACATTTTAAATAAAAAAATTAAAAAATGACAGATTTACGGACCAAATACATGGGACTTTCACTCAGAAATCCCATCATTGTTGGTAGTTCCGGATTAACCAATACGGTTGAAAAAATAAAGGAAATTGAAAGTTTAGGTGCTGGCGCTGTAGTTCTTAAATCTCTTTTTGAAGAACAGATCAATTTTCAGATACACAAATCAGTTTCACAGAGCGAATCGATTTATTCCTATCCCGAAGCACAGGATTACATAGGCAATTATACCAAAGAAACAAGTGTTTCTGAATATCTCGACCTGATCCGAAAATGTAAATCTTCGGTTTCGATACCCATTATTGCCAGTATCAACTGTGTTTCATCTGCTGAATGGATGTCTTTCGCGAAAAAGATCCAGGATGCCGGCGCCGATGCGTTGGAGCTGAATATATTCATTTTACCCTCCGACCCGAAAAGAAACTCAGAGCAGAATGAGCAGATCTATTTTGACATTGCAATGGCGATGGTAAAGCAGATCAGCATACCCATTGCGCTGAAGATCAGCTATTATTTTTCAAGTCTTGCCAACACGGTATTAAAGCTATCATGGACGGGAATTAAAGGAATGGTCTTGTTCAACCGGTTTTACTCCCCGGATATTGATATTGATAAATTTGAAGTAACATCATCCAATGTTTTAAGTTCTCCTGAAGAAATTTCCACCTCACTGAGATGGGTAGCCATGTTATCCGACCGGCTCCATTGTGATATTGCTGCATCTACCGGTGTACATGACGGGGCTGGGGTTGTGAAACAATTACTTGCAGGCGCCAAAGCTGTTCAGATTACTTCATGTCTTTACAAAAAAGGAACCCCTGTTATTCCCGAAATGCTGAAATTCCTCGAGGAATGGATGGAAAAGCATGGATTTAAAACCACAAATGAGTTTATCGGAAAAATGAGTTTCAAGGAAACCGAAAACCCGGCCGCTTATGAACGGGTGCAATTCATGAAACATTTTGCCGGGATAGAATAGTTCTTTAGTTCCCGAAAACCCTTTTTAAAATTTCATTTACACGTGCCAGCGGATCGGTACGGATAGCTTTTTCTTCCTCGCCTAATTTAATGAACAATCCGTTGAGAGCTTTTGCTGTCACATATTCATCCAGTTCAGTCTCCACAGGAGTCAGTCCGGCTAATTGACCAGCAACAGAATTGGCAATTTCATTATAAAGCCCGGTTAGCGAAACCCAGGTATCGTTTGCAGAAACTCCGCTGACCAGGGGCTTGTTCAGCGAGTTATTAATTTTTGGCTGAAAGGCGTTTTTAAGGTCTTCAGAAGTTTTAATCCTTAAATAATTTGTTGCAGATGTATCTGAGCCATTTAGTATCCCGAATGCATCCTGGATAGTCATTGAAGTAATAGCATTAAAAAATATTGGTGTAGCCTCTTTTGAGGCATCTTCTGCTGCACGGTTCATTTTCAGGATCATGTCATCTATAAGTTCCGGAAGACCTATGGATGCCAAAAGGGGATGATCAGCATTTTCAACAATTATATCTGCTTCAGGAGGTAGATATATTTTGATGATTTCATCCAGAAAGTAGCCATTCACCTTTGAGACAACAGAAACTGCAGTATCCGTTGAAACAGTTAGTGCACTTTTTAATCCTTCCGCAACTTCGGCTTCAGTTAATGGAGTATTTATTATGTCGATGATGTTATCAGTATCGTCACAGGCAATAGTGAATACCATAATAAAAGCAACTACGACAACTAATTTATTCATCTGGTTATTTCTTAAATTTTTTGTTTAACCGATCAAATATGATGCCTATGAATAAAGAATCCAGATTTTAATCAGCATAATTTACACAGGCATATCATGATTTGATAAATCTGGCTATGATTTTTTCTTATAAACAATGGAAGCCCTGACAAAATCAACAAAGAGAGGATGAGGCCTGGCCACAGTACTTTTGTATTCAGGGTGGAACTGAACCCCTATGAACCAGGGATGATCTTTGATTTCGATGATTTCCACCAGATTATCTGCAGTATTTATCCCGGAGGGTGTCATTCCTGCTTTTTCAAAGTTTTTAATGTATTCATTATTAAATTCATACCGGTGCCTGTGACGCTCAGAAATATTCATTGTCTGGTAGATGCTGTAAACTTTTGATCCTTTAGTGAGCTTGCATGGATAAGCACCGAGGCGCATAGTTCCTCCCATACCTTTAATTAATTTTTGCTCTTCCATCAGGTCAATAACCGGATATTTGGTGTCAGGGTTCATTTCGGTGGAATGGGCACTTGTAAATCCAAGGATGTTCCTGCCGAACTCAATTACAGCGCATTGCATGCCAAGACAAATCCCAAAAAATGGAATCTTGTTCTCACGGGCGAACCGGATTGCTTCAATTTTGCCTTCGATGCCCCGCAATCCAAAACCCGGTGCAACAAGAATTCCATGCAAACCTTTTAGTTTTTCCTTAACATTGGATGATGAGATTTGTTCGGAATGAATAATTTTTACATTCACCCTGCACTCATTTTCAGCACTTGCATGAATGAAAGATTCATTAATGGATTTATAAGCGTCCTTCAGTTCAGCGTATTTGCCAATAAGTCCAATGGTCACTTCATCAACGGGATTGTTTAATCTGTATAAAAACTCTTCCCATTTCTGAAGATCGGGAGCTGTATCAAGGGGCATCATTGTTTTTCGAAGAACTTCTGTGTCGAGGTTTTCGTCCCTCATCATTAGCGGAACTTCATAAATGGTTTTTGCATCCCGGCTTTCGATAACTGACGATGGCTCAACATTGCAGAATAATGCAATTTTGTCTTTTAATCCTTTGTTCAATGGTTTTTCTGTGCGACATACAATAATATCGGGTTGCACTCCGCTTTCAAGTAATGTTTTCACCGAATGTTGGGTTGGTTTTGTTTTCAATTCGCCTGCAGCCGAAATATAGGGTACAAGCGTCAGGTGAATGACAGCACAGTCTCTTCCCATTTCCCATCTCATTTGCCGGACAGTTTCAATATAGGGAAGAGATTCAATGTCGCCGACCGTTCCGCCGATTTCCGTTATAACAAAATCATATTTTCTGCTATTACCTAACAACATTATTCTTCTTTTTATCTCATCGGTGATATGAGGGATTACCTGGACGGTATGCCCGAGATAATCTCCGTTACGTTCTTTCTCGATAACGGTCTTGTATATGCTGCCTGTGGTCACATTATTAGCCTGGGAGGTAGGCACATTTGAAAATCTTTCATAATGTCCAAGGTCGAGGTCGGTTTCAGCGCCATCTTCCGTTACATAACATTCCCCATGCTCATAAGGATTGAGTGTGCCCGGATCAACATTGATATAGGGATCAAGTTTTTGTATAGCAACAGTAAATCCTCTTGACTGAAGCAATTTTGCCAGAGAGGCCGATATTATTCCTTTCCCAAGAGAAGAAGCGACTCCTCCTGAAACGAAAATATATTTTGTGCGGGACATGAATTAAAATTTTTACAAATATCTTATTAATTTAACGATCGCTTTATCCGGTAAATAAAAAAATGGGCAAATCTTCATGATTGCCCATTTTGAGGCTATCGTTTTCTTACTACCTATTAATAATAGGTATATCGTTTAACTTTTGCAAGATGTTTGGCAAGACGAATCACCTGCATGGTATATCCGAATTCATTATCATACCAAAGATAAACCACAATATTTCTTCCGTCAGCCGATACTAGTGTGCTTGGACTGTCAAAAATAGCTGCAACTGGATCTCCGATGAAGTCAGAAGATACCGATTCGTTGGATGCACTGAACCTGATCTGCTCAACATACCTGCCGCGCAGGGCAGCATGACGCAGCATTTCAATTACCTGCTCACGAGATGTTTGCCGTTTGACAGAAAGAGATAATATGGCAAGCGAAACGTTAGCCGTTGGAACCCTGACAGCATTTGCAGTAAGTTTCCCTTTCAGGTTAGGGATAGCTTTGGCTGCTGCTGATCCGGCGCCTGTTGATGTAATTACCATATTTAATGGTGCGGCCCGCCCTCTTCTTGGCTTTTTATGAAAATTATCCAGCAAATTCTGATCATTGGTATAGGAATGGATAGTTTCAATATGGCCTTTCTCAATCCCAAGTTCATGATCAATAACACTGAGCGGTGGAACAATGCAATTGGTTGTACAGGAAGCCGCAGACCAAATATTATCATTGTCCGGATCATAGTCAAGATGATTGACCCCGTAAACTATATTGGGGATGTCACCCTTTCCGGGAGCAGTGAGGATAACTTTACTGATTCCTTTAGCTTTTAAATGCTTACTAAGATTTTCACGATCGCGAAAAACTCCGGTATTGTCGATCAAGACCGCGTTTTCAATTCCATGTGCATTGTAATCGATCAGTTCAGGATTTGACCCTTCCAGCATTTTAATAATATGCCCGTTAAGATAGATGCTCTTATTTTCATAATCTTCAATTACATTTCCCCTGAAAGGGCCATGAATTGAATCATGGCGAACCAGGGATGCACGCTTTGAAATGTCTTCATTGCTGATGGTTCGGGTTACAACTGCTCTTGGCCGAATCTGAGTACCATTCCCCTGAATGATCAGCTCTCTTAAAATCAGTCGTCCGATACGACCGAAGCCATATAGTACAACATCTACAGGCTTATCGTATTTTGGTGGCTGACCGATTATGTGTTTCAGTTTGTCATTGATAAATGCTTTAGGATCATTTTTGTATTTGGTTTTTTCTTCACACCACTCCTGATTGAGCCGTCCGATATCAAGCTTGGAATGAGGTAGTTTGGTTTCATAGATAATTTTTGCAAGTGTCAGGGTATCCTTAATGGCCAGTTTTTTCCCGATTACAGTTTCTGCATAGGAATGCTTGTTAAGGATAACGCTTGCACTTCGGTCAATTAATTGGTTTCTGAGGAAAATCAATTCAATCGACTTGTCATAAAAGAGTTTGTGTAAAACATCAATAAATTCATTGCCGAGTTTTTGATCCTCGAACCAGTCTTTCAATGAATCCTCATAAATAATGGATTCGGTCGATTTGGTACTTTTTCTTTTCATAATATTTACGTTTTAATAAAACCAAAAAGGCTAATGTTTTCATTTGCCTTCAAAAATAAAAGAAAATGGGATTACTACAAAAAAAAAGTAATAATCCCATAAATAATTTTAAAAAATATTATTGTCCGAGGTAGGATTTAAGAAGTTTGCTTCTCGAAGTATGTTTCAGTCTTCTGATCGCCTTTTCTTTAATTTGCCTAACCCTTTCTCGCGTCAGATCGAATTTTGCGCCGATCTCTTCAAGCGTTAATCCATGAGCTATACCGATTCCATAATACAAATTGATCACATCTCTCTCTTTTTTGGTCAGCGTGGCGAGTGACCGTTGTATTTCACGGGCAAGCGATTCACGCATGAGCGTATCATCAGTATGGGGTAAGTCATCCGAAACAAAAACATCCAGAAATTTCGTCTCATCATCCTGAGTGAGCGGTGCATCCATCGAAATATACCTTGTGGTTATTTTCTTGGCTGCATCAATTTTATAGTCCGGCATTTCCAACTTTTCCGCAATTTCTTCAGCGGAAGGTGTCCGTTCAAATTCCTGTTCCAGTTTTGAAGTTGCCTTTTTGATTTTGTTCAGGGAGCCTACCTGGTTCAAAGGTAAACGGATTATACGTGATTGTTCAGCAAGCGCCTGCAAAATGGATTGTCTTATCCACCAGACCGCATACGAGATAAATTTAAAACCCCTGGTTTCATCGAAACGTCTTGCTGCTTTTATCAGCCCCAGATTACCCTCGTTGATCAGATCGGGCAGACTTAAGCCCTGATTCTGGTACTGCTTGGCAACGGATACCACAAACCTGAGATTAGCTTTAACAAGCTTTTCAAGGGCTTGCTGATCGCCAAGCTTAACCTTTTGAGCCAGTTGAACCTCTTCATCTGCCGTTATTAATTCTTCTTTACCAATATCCTGCAGATACTTATCAAGTGACGCAGTTTCACGATTAGTAATCGATTTTGTTATTTTTAATTGCCTCATCGATCAATATTATTATCTTAAATTATTGAAAATCAAATGCTTAAGTCGAGTAGAAAAAAGTATACAAATATAAAACAAATATTTTAACCGGCCAAATCTTTTTGAAAAAAAATTTCTACCTTAATCTACAACAACAATTTGTCACTCATTATTGCCTTCATATGCAAATAATTAGACAAAGAAAACAATTGACAACGGATAATATGAAAAAGTTGTATGATCGGTTACTTTTACATCCCTACTCCATAATAGGCCCTTTGTCCGTTGGGGTAAATCCCCTCAAAAAGAGTTCCTCCTCGCTTATTATCAAGGTAGTTCTTTAATTCATCCACTGTTTTAACGGGTTCTTTATCGATGTACATAATGATAAATCCCTGCCGGATACCCGCACTACTCAGTTTTCCATTTTCAAGGTTCGTGATTTTAATGCCATGCGTGATGTTCAATGATTTTAATTCTTCGTCAGACAATGCCTTGAAAGTTGCCCCTAATCCATTTAAATTATCCTTTTTAACCACATTGGTATTTCCATCGCGATTCTTGAGTGTAACTTCATATTCTTTGATTTTTTTGTCCCGCATGACCGATATGTTCATCTTATCTCCCGGCCGGTGTGTCCCGATCATCTCGAGCAAGGCTGCCTTAGAATTCGTTTGTACATTGTTTATTGAAAGAATGACATCGCCCTCTTTTATTCCGGCATCAGAAGCTGCCCCGTCCTCCATAACCTCCTGAACATAAATTCCCTTAACTTCTGAAATACCCTTTTCTTCAGCAAATTTACTATCGATTTCATTGAAGGTTATACCCAAATAGCCTCGCTGTATTTCGCCATAATTACGTATATCTTCAATGACTTTTTTCACAATGTTTACTGGAATTGCGAACGAGTAACCTGTATAAGAGCCTGTATTGGATGCGATGGCCGCATTAATCCCGACAAGTTCACCCTCTGTATTTACAAGCGCTCCTCCGCTGTTACCTCTGTTGACAACTGCATCAGTCTGAATAAATGATTCGATTGCGGATATTTCACCAAGGATATTGATATTCCTTGCTTTCGCACTAACTATACCTGCTGTAACTGTAGAGGTAAGGTTAAAAGGATTGCCTACGGCCAAAACCCATTCACCAACATTCAAGTCATCAGAATTTCCATAAACCAGAGTAGGGAAGATTCTCGGCATCAATTTTAATCAATGCAAGATCGGTCGTCGGATCCGTACCGATTACTTTGGCTTTGTATGAACGACGATCATTTAGCGTAATATCAAGTTTTGAAGCCTCCTGTACCACATGATTATTCGTTACGATATAACCATCGGGCGATATAATGACGCCAGAGCCAGTTGCGACTACCGGCGCATTATACCGGTATTGCGGTCCATTGAAAAAATCATTGAATAAGTCAAAAAAATCATTATAAACTTTATTCCTTTGCTGAAGCTCGGCACTGATATGCACAACTGCATGAACAGTCAGGTTAGCTGCGTCTACAAAATCTGGACCTATAACCGAAGAATGCGGTACATAACCTGTTTGCATTACAGGCACTTGTTCATTTGTGGAAACTATCGTTTCCTGTTTTTCGTTCAAAGAGTCATAAACCAGTGCGAATGATGCACCACCTAAAATTGCTGCCAATAAATATCCAAGAATTTTTTTCATAATTATTTCCTATTTATAACATTAAATAAATTTTTTTGTTTAGCCTGTCTGACAATAATTGTGCCTGCGATAACAATAGAAAAAGTTAAAGAGCTACATACTTTTATAATATTCATTCAACGGCGTGAATTATCGGCTATTATCAATTCGATGTTAATTTTTGTTAATCATTTGTCAAGTTAATTTACCCGAAAAAAAAGCTTTAATTATCTTTGTTGTGATTGCTTTATTTAGTTTTGATGTGCAAATTTGTCATGATTTTTAGCTATATAATGGAAATAAACTTCGTAAAATTTCACGGGCTGGTAATGATTTCATTCTTATTGATAATAGAAATGAAGGGATACAATTTTCCCAAAGTCAAATTTCCCGCCTTTGCCAAAGACAATATGGAATAGGAGCGGACGGCCTGATAATGATTTCAGAATTAAAAGAATTTGATTTTCAGATGATATATTACAATTCGGACGGTCTGGAAGGAACTATGTGCGGAAATGGAGGGCGATGTATTACGGCTTTCGCCAGGATATTGGGAATAATTGATAAAAAAGCCAGATTCCATGCGGCTGATGGGCAACACTATGCAGAGGTATTAAAATCAACAGGAGATGAGGTTTATGTTGCACTGAAAATGTCGGATGTCGGAAAAATTGAAAAAACCGAAAAAGGTTATTTTCTTAACACCGGTTCTCCGCATTTGGTAGTATTTGTCGAAGATATTGGACAGATTGATATTTACCGGGAAGGAAAGAAATTAAGATGGGATCAGCGTTTTCAGCCGGGAGGTACCAATGTCGATTTTGTAGAAATTCACAAGGATTTTTTAATTGTCAGGACTTTTGAAAGAGGAGTTGAAAATGTTACTTTATCTTGCGGTACAGGTGTTACTGCAGCAGCGATTGCAACTTCGAAGCTGACCATGGCTGACAGGAATTTTTATGATATCAGGACTTATGGCGGAGACCTTAAAGTCAGGTTTTCGAAAGTTGCAAATCATTTTGAAAATATCTGGCTCGAGGGTCCGGCAACAAAAGTATATGAAGGGAAAATCACTATATAAAGATTCCACTGTTAGATTTAAAGTCAGGGAATACCAACCCGATGACTTTGCAGAAATAAGCATGTTCTGGAGTGATTCTGGGCTGGGCGGACCGGTTAGAGGGGACAACGAAAAAACAATTGATCTTACCCTAAAAGCCGGAGGAAAGTTGTTCGTTTTATATAATCGAATGAATGATGAAATAATTGGTACTTCCTGGTTAACCCACGATCACAGGAGGATATATATGCATCATTTTCTGATTAAGCCAGCTTATCAGGGCAAGGGGTATTCAGAAATGCTGATGTTAAAATCTAAGGAATATGCTCGACTCAGTGGCATGCAATTCAAGCTCGAAGTTCACAGGGATAATTATAAAGCGATAAACCTCTATAAAAAATGGGGTTTCAAATATCTTGGAGATTATGATGTTTATATAATCAGAGATTATATTATTTGAAGGCCAATCTATTAATGATGAATTATTTGTTGATTAGGGAATTAAATTCATTTGTTGAACAAACAGTTTCAGAATAATAAGTTATATATGCTTAAAAATAACAATATTGAATTAAGAGCTCTCGAACCTTCAGATGTTGACTTGCTATACGATTGGGAGAATAATCATGAATTATGGCATTTAAGCAATACCATTGCTCCCTTTTCACGTTTTGTGCTTGAGCAATACGTGATTAACTCCCATCAGGATATTTACAGTTCAAGACAACTCAGGCTGATGATCGACAGGAGAGAGGGTAATAAACCTGAAACCATTGGAGCTATTGACTTATTCGACTTTGATCCTGTAAATAAAAGAGCTGGAATAGGTATCATGGTCATCGGTGGTGAAAGAAAAAAAGGTTATGCTTCAGAGGCACTGACCTTGTTAATCGAATATTGTTTCAATACCCTGAATCTCCATCAGGTTTATTGTAACATTGATGTTTTAAATCTGGCCAGCTATAACCTTTTTATCAAGCATAACTTTAAGGTTGTAGGTATTAAGAAAGATTGGTTGTATACCGGTAAAAAATGGATCGATGAATATCTGTTGCAACTTGTTCATTCAGAATAGGCAGTAATGAAAACTTAATTTTCTGAAATTCGTAATTCTATAGTTGATAGATTTAAAAAAGACTTAACGACAGATGAAATATCAAAGAGCCCGTTTTAAAAGGAAAAGAAAAAAGAAAATGTCAAAGTTTTCGAAAGTGATAATTTATTCATTCCTTATCCTTACTGCTCTGAGTGTAATCATCGGTTATCAGTTATATAAGGCCTTTCTTAAGCCGAATACATGGGTCAAAGATGAAAAATCGGCAACGCTTTACATTCCTACGGGTTCGGATTTCAATGATCTGAAATTGTCCCTTTACGAAAAAGGCATTGTCATCAATCGTCTTACTTTTGAATGGATGGCCAAGAGAAAAAATCTTGAAAACAATATCCATCCCGGCAAATATCTTATAAATGACGGGATGACCAACACCCAACTGATCGACCTTTTAAGGTCTGGCAAGCAAACCCCCGTGAACCTTACCTTTAATAATTTACGCACAAGAGAAAGTTTTGCCCAACGGATTTCAAGGGACATGGAACCGGATTCTTCTGAAATTATCGGTCTGCTGAATGATGATGATTACCTGAGTATATTCGGATTTTCATCTGAAACCATATTAACTATGTTCATCCCGAACACATACGAGGTATACTGGAATACATCGGGCAAAGAGCTGATGGACCGTTTTTTTACAGAATATAATAAGTTCTGGAATGAAGGCAGAAGACAAAAGGCAGCACAAATCGGGTTGACGCCTGTCCAGGTTAGTATACTCGCTTCTATTGTTGAAAAAGAGACCAATCAGAATGATGAAAAGGCGCGCATGGCCGGAGTATACCTCAACCGGTTGCAAAAAAACTGGATGCTTCAGGCTGATCCAACTGTGGTGTTCGCTGCAGGGGATTTTACTATTAAAAGAGTGCTGAATATCCACAAAGAAATCGATTCGCCTTATAATACCTATAAAAATTACGGCTTACCTCCGGGTCCGATTTGCATTCCTTCGATAGCCTCAATCGATGGAGTATTGAACAGAGAAATCCACAATTATATGTTTTTTTGTGCCAAGGATGATTTTTCGGGCTATCATGCATTTGCCGAAACCCATGCCCAGCATAATATAAATGCTAATAAATACAGGCAGGCCCTCGATAAGGAAAACATTAAAAAATGATTGTTATTAAAAAAGCAATAATCATGTCGACCTGTGCAATAAGAAATTAAATTTGCTGCCGGTTAATTCATTTCAGGTTGAAAGCAATTTATCTATATTTTCTGCTACCCCTATTACTGCTGGTTTCGCTGAACAGCAATGCACAGGTTCAGGATTATCCTTACTTCGTTAAAAAATACCCTGACACTTTAAATAAAAAAAGATTCTATAGCGTACTAGGAGGTCAGGCTTTAATTTATGCCGGTTCACTGACATTGCTTTACTATGCATGGTACAAGGATTATCCTCAATCGAGCTTTCACTGGATTGATGATAATCAGGAATGGCTGCAGGTCGATAAAATCGGCCATGCAACCACATCTGCTTATTTTGGTAAATTTGGCTACGAAACTTATCGCTGGGCAGGTGTGGAAAGGAAAAAAGCTATTTGGATAGGAGGCTCAGCAGGATTTATATTTCTGACGGTGATCGAAATTCTTGATGGGTTTTCCGCCGAGTGGGGAGCTTCGGCAGGCGACCTAATCGCCAATACTGCCGGTACTGCCCTTTTTATCGGACAGCAGCTCGGCTGGAACGATCAGCGATTCAATCTCAAATGGTCCTACCATCCTACTGACTATGCCGACATAGCTCGCGAAAACGGGATTGATCAGCTTGGAAGCAATGACCTGGAAAGCATTTTAAAAGATTATAACGGTCATACTTACTGGCTTTCGGGCAATATAAAATCATTTCTTCCAAAGCATTCGAAATTTCCAGGCTGGCTTAATGTTGCCGTTGGCTATGGTGGCGAAGGCATGCTGGGAGCCAATACCAATCCTGATGAACTGTCCGAATACCCGCGTTACCGTCAGTATTACCTTACATTTGACGTTGACCTTTCAAAAATAAAAACCCGTTCACATTTCCTCAAGTTCCTGATGAACGGGTTCAATTTTGTTAAAATCCCTTTCCCTACTTTAGAATTTAACAGTGAGGAGGGAGTAGTATTTCATTATTTATATTTTTAAACTTATAATGCGTTTTGAAATACTCACAACCACTATTTGCGTACGGTACCGGTTAATGATGTAAAAAATGCTTTAACCCAAGCGGTTTCCTCCGGAGTGTATTGCTTGCCCAGTTGCAGCCAGGCCATTTTCTTGATCGCTTCATCAAGATTTGCAATGGCTCCGTCATGAAAATAAGGATAGGTCTCAGCAATATTCCGCAGCATTGGAACCTTAAATAAATATTTATCCTGCTCGTTCTTAGTCACCTCATACCTGCCAAGATCTTTAGTGTTTTCATAGGGATTGACCAGTCCCATCTTTTGGTACATTTGACCACCAAGTAAAGGAGTGAGATGACAGGCGATACAGCCTGTGTTAATAAAGGTTTCAAGCCCTTTTCTTTCATTTGCATCAAGTGCTTTCCAATCGCCTTTTACAAACTCATCAAACCGGTTATGGGTAATCAGAGTACGTTCAAAAGCAGCAATAGCGTTGGCGATATTGTCATATGTTATCGGATCTTCCTGACCCGGATATGCTTTTGTAAAAATATCTTTGTATTCTGCAATGCTGCCTATTTTGTTAACAACAAATTTTTCGTCAGGCATCCCCATCTCTATTGGATTTAAAACCGGGCCTTTAGCTTGCTCTTTCAAATCGGCAGCGCGCCCATCCCAAAACTGGGCTAACTGAAAACCGGCATCCAGAACGGTAGGTGAATTTCGTGTCCCGTTTTGACCCTTTACACCGGGCGATGTCGGTTTATTGTCTACGCCAAATTTACCTGCATCAAGCATGTGGCAGGTATTGCACGATTCAGAATTATTCTCCGACATGCTTACATCATGATAAAGCTTTTTCCCAAGAGCGATTAATCCAGGTGTGTCGTTTTCTGAGCCGGGCATTTTGTCAGCAATCTTTCCGAACATGGTAGCGGCTTTGTTAAGCATCGCCACTGCTTCGGTACTGTCTTTTACTTTAGCCTCGTTTTCTGCTTTTTTCTGCGATCCAGTGCATGATACCAGGACAATCCCTATGATGCCTGATAATAAAATAATTAAACCTCTTTTCATTGTTTTTAAATTTGTTGTTTATTTATAATTTGAGTTGCCCTACAATATTACTAATAATTGTAAATATCAAGTATTGTTGTTTGGAAATTAATTATTATTTTTACAATCTTAGATAAAATAAGCAAATGAAAGCAATAAAGTTTTATTTGACCAGCACCCTGCTTTTAACCATCCTCATTTCTTCGGCACAAAATCAGTGGAATATCATTGATCCAAACTCAAAATGGAGTGTGATAACAAATAATTCAGGCACCTTCGACACTCATTTTATTCGTTTCAGTGAAGAGGATACGCTTATAAACGGCTTTACCTATCGTATGATTTACAACACGTATCATCCTCTGGGAATCAACTGGACATTTATGAATTTATTTATCCGTGAAGATTCCATGACGCGGAAAGTTTTTTTACGAGACTTGAACGGAGAAGAGGCATTGATTTACGATTTTTCGGCAGAATTAGGCGATACCATAACCATCCGGAATGTCCTTTCGGGACCAGAAATTGAATTACGAGTTATAAATGTCGATTCAGTTTTAATTAATGATGCACTTCGCAAGCGATATCAGCTTGAGCCCGTCACATGGCCTATTCCTGATGTATGGGTCGAAGGTATCGGAAGCATTGAGCATGGTATTATATATAGCGGTTTCTACAACACAAGCCCCTGGTACATGCTGCTTTGTTACAATTACAACAATGTTGTTTATTATCAGAACCCGGATTATACAGCCTGCTATTATCCTTACGTCGGACAAGATGAATTTCAATATAGTACAGGACTTTCAATTTTCCCTAACCCCTCCACGAATTTTATCTCCATCTTTGCTAATGAAGGAGACGAAATAATTGAAGTCGTCATCTACAACCACCTTGGGCAAAATGTGCTCACTACAAAGCCGGTGAACAATACAGTGGATATTTCACGACTGAAAGCGGGGATATATTTTATTGAAATGATAACCGGGGAAACCCGTCTGGTAACAAAACTTTTGATTGAGTAGGCAAAAGTACCTGCAAAAATTCATAAGCCTGACAGACATTGACACATCCGCCAAAAGCTGAAGGCCAACAGCTAACAGCAACAGCTGATCTTATACATTAAACCTGATAAACATCATATCCCCGTCCTCGACGATATAGTCCTTTCCTTCCAGTCTCATCTTACCTGCTTCCTTTACGGCATGTTCCGAACCGTATTTGATGAAATCATCGTATTTGATCACCTCTGCACGGATAAAGCCCCGTTCGAGGTCGCTGTGAATGGCGCCTGCTGCCTGTTTGGCATTCATTCCTTTTTTAATCGTCCAGGCGCGGACTTCTTTTGGTCCCTCTGTAAAAAAAACTTCAAGATTCAATAAACTGTAAGCCGACCGGATCATCTTATTTACACTTGGTTCGGTTAACCCGGCATCTTTCAAAAAGGCCATCCGGTCTTCTTCAGAATCCAGCTCCGCAATTTCCGATTCCAGTAAGCCTGCAACCGTCAAGACCTCGGTCTTTTGTCCTTTTAACGCCTCCTTTAGCTGTTCGACATATTGGTTTCCGTTGATGGCAGACTTTTCATCTACATTGCAAACATAAAGAACCGGCTTATCTGTCAGAAGAAATAAATCTCCAACTGCCTCCTTTTCATGTTCAGTTAAATCGATGGTTCGTGCATTCTGAAAATTCTCAAAATGTCCTATGTACTTCTTCAGAATTTCAATTACCTTAAGAGGTTCTTTCTCTCCCGATTTGGCGGCTTTCTCCATCCTGTTGATTTTTCGTTCCACCATTTCGAGGTCTTTCACCTGCAATTCCAGGTCAACTATCTCCATGTCCCTGACCGGATTAACCGAACCTTCGATATGTGGCAGATTGTCGTCATCGAAGCATCGAAATACATGTATAATGGCATCGCAGCGTTGGATATCGTCTAGAAATTTATTTCCAATTCCTTCACCATGACTGGCTCCCTTGGCTAATCCGGGGATGTCAACAATTTCAACTGTGGTGGGAACTGTTTTTGCGGGATTCACTAGTTTAGCAATTTTATAAAGTCGGTCGTCAGGCACATCCACAACACCAAGGTTGCTCTTTGATGCGCTGAAGGCGAAGTTGCTTGTTTCAGCTTTGGTTCTGGAGATACAGTTAAAAATAGTTGTCTTCCCGATATTGGTGATTCCGATGATCCCGCATTTAAGTGACATAAATAATCTTTTGTGCAAAGATATTGCAATTGTCAAAAAAAATGTACTTTTGCCGCCCCGATTTTGAAAAGTATTGTTTAACACTTTCCGAAAACTCCTGTGATGTCCTTTTGATCGGGGAGGATTCCCCGAGATTCGGAATACAAAGAAATAATAATGTCAGAAGAAATTAAAGACAACATTCTGCCCGAGGGAACTGAGGAAGTGGCCGGGGTGGAAGCTGAGGTTACTGAAGCAGCTGAAGAACAAAAAGAAACTACAAAAAAACCAAGAGCAAAAAAACCAAAAGCAGAAAAAATTGAAACGGAAGCCGAACCTGTTCAGCGGGTTATGCCGGAGATAGACTGGGATGCAATGGGTAAAAAGCATGAGCAATATACCGGATCGGAACGTGCAAGGCTCGAGGACATCTACAACAACACTTTAAAATCCATTGCAGATCACGAAGTCCTCGATGGTACTGTTGTGGCGAAGAATAACAGGGAGGTTGTAGTTAATATCGGATACAAATCCGATGGGATCATTCCGCTTAATGAGTTGAGGTATTTCCCTGATCTGAAAGTTGGTGACAAAATTGAAGTTTATGTAGAAAACCAGGAGGATACTACCGGACAACTGATCCTGTCGCATAAAAAAGCGCGGGTTCTCCGTTCATGGGAAAGGATCAATGAAGCCCATGATAAGCAGGAAATCATCACCGGTTATGTAAAATGCCGTACAAAAGGCGGACTCATTGTTGATGTATTCGGAATAGAAGCATTTTTACCGGGTTCTCAGATCGATGTAAAACCCATCCGTGATTACGACATTTTTGTCGACAAAACCATGGAGTTCAAGGTAGTTAAGATCAATCATGAATTCAAGAATGTTGTGGTTTCCCACAAAGCCCTTATTGAAGATGAACTTGAAGCCCAGAAAACTGAGATCATTTCAAAACTCGAAAAAGGACAGGTTCTTGAGGGTACGGTTAAAAACATCACTTCCTATGGCGTATTTATCGACCTGGGCGGCGTTGACGGTTTGATCCATATTACGGATCTTTCATGGGGAAGAATAAATCATCCCGAAGAAGTAGTTGAGCTTGATCAGAAGATAAAGGTAGTTATTCTCGATTTTGATGACAATAAAAAGAGGATTGCACTTGGACTCAAGCAGCTTACTCCTCATCCGTGGGAAGCTCTCGATCAGAACCTCAAAGTGGGCGATAAGGTAAAGGGAAAAGTCGTGGTCATAGCCGATTATGGTGCATTTATTGAAATCGCTCCTGGAGTAGAAGGCCTTATCCACGTTTCGGAAATGTCGTGGTCACAACACCTTCGCACAGCACAGGATTTTCTGAAGGTAGGTGATGAAATCGAAGCTGTTATTCTTACCCTTGACCGTGAAGAAAGGAAAATGTCTCTTGGTATCAAGCAACTTATACCGGATCCCTGGTCAAATATCAAGGACCGTTACCCGATCAATTCCAAGCATTCCTCAGTCGTTCGCAACTTTACCAACTTTGGTATTTTCGTCGAACTGGAAGAGGGAGTTGACGGACTGATCCATATTTCCGACCTTTCATGGTCGAAAAAGATCAAACATCCGGCTGAATTTACCAAGATCGGTGAAAATATCGAGGTTATTGTTCTCGATGTGGATGAAGATAACAGGAGGCTCAGCCTTGGGCATAAGCAACTGGAAGAGAACCCCTGGGATGTGTTCGAATCGGTTTTTGCGCTTGATTCGGTTCATACCGGAACCATCATCGAGATCAACGATAAGGGCGCTGTGGCAGCTCTGCCTTATGGTGTGGAGGGATTCGTCCCCAAACGTCATCTTGCAAAAGAGGATAATACCTCTGTAAAAATTGACGAAACCCTTGAATTCAAGGTGATCGAATTCAGCAAGGAAAACAAGAAAATCATCCTTTCACACGTGAAAGTTTACCAGGATGCGCGAGCAGCAGAAAAAGCAAAGGCTGATGCGCAGACAGGCAAGGAGGAGCAGTCAACACGCCGGGCTGTTAAGAAAATCAAGGATAGTGTTGAGAAGACAACGCTTGGCGATATTTCGGCTTTAGCTGAACTGAAATCCGATATGGAACAGGAGGCAAGGGAAAAACTGGAGAAAATGTCGAAACAGAAGAAAACGGCTGGAAAGAAAGAGGAGCCTGCTGCCGAAGAACCTGCTAAGGAAGAAGAACCCAAGGCAGATGAAGAGGTGAAGTAAACATTTTAATCACACGTTATAAAAAATCCTCCGGTTATACGGGGGATTTTTTTTGGAAATAATTAATCTAGATTCATCGAAGTCATAACCAATGAAAGTCACAGAGGAAAAAAGCTGGTACTTGAAAAACAATTCCTTGTTTTCTCAATAGCTTCTATAATACTATTTTTGTATTTTTGTTTTTTGCAAAAGGATTATGGATTCAGATTTTGATAAAAACAAACATATCAAATATTGGGTTGAAAGTTCTGAAAAAGATTTCAAAACAATGCACGACCTATACAAAACAAAGAACAATAGCTGGGCGTTGTTTATCGGTCATCTTGTGATTGAGAAACTGTTAAAGGCTTTATATGTAAAAACAAAAGGCGATTTTCCACCCATGATTCATGATTTAAGAAGGATTGCAAACAAAGCTGAGGTCAAAATGGAGGCTGGTTATCAAAATAAACTGGATGCGATTTCAAGATTTAATATCAATGCCCGTTATGATGATTATAAACAAAGCTTCAATCAGCTTTGTACAGATAGTTTCACCAAAGAGTGGATTGAAAAAATTGAGGACTGCAGAACATGGATAAAAACGATGCTATAACGATAAGCAAGGGCTATTTAAAAAAAGTCATGGATGCCAATTTAATGTTTTCCGAAGCCTGGTTATTTGGCTCGTATGCCAGAGGGAATCAGCATGACGACAGTGATATTGACATTGCCATTGTGTTACAGGATGATGGCATACATTCATTCGAAACGGAGGTAAAGTTGATGACACTCAGGCAAGGGGAAGAAACTCTTATTGAACCGCATACCTTTTCGAAGAATGAATTTGATTATAATTTGCCAATCGTAAACCAGATAATGAAGTATGGCGAAAGGCTGGAATTATGACCATAAGAAGGTTATTTTTAAGCCGAATACGAAGGAAGAGGGTAAATAATCCCTTCATTCAAATAGTTGAAAATCCTGCTCATGCTCACGGGAGAGTTTTTTTTCGCTGAAGGTAGCCGTCAATACACTTATAAAAAAGATCCTCCGGAGGCCCGGGGGATTTTTTTTGGAAAATATACTTTAAGTGATCATGTTTTCGAAAATAAATCATTAATTGTAGAGCATATCTCAAAAATCTTTGTTACTCAGTTTTGCGTCTTAACAATTATTAAGGTTCAGGATAAAGTAATTGTTATAAATTTGTTTTCGACAAAGAAAGAGATTTGATGAAGATATTATTATCGGTTTGTCTTAGTATACTGTTGGGTCTTACCCTCAGGGCCCAGGTGTTCGAAGCATCAGGCAGGGTGATAGATTCGGAATCGCGGGTTACCCTGCCCTTTGTAAATATCGTTATCAATGACGGGATTAAGGGCGGAACGACCGACATCGACGGGAAATTTTTACTCCGGTCAGGTGAAGAAATAAAGTTGTTGTCATTGAGTTATGTTGGCTATGAATCACAGAAATTTGTTCTGTCAGGTAAAGGCCAGAATCTTGTTATCAAAATGAAGAAAGTGGAATACGAGCTTCCGGAATTTGTTGTCTTTCCGTCCGAAAACCCTGCCCACCGCATCATAAGGAATGCTGTAGCTTATCGTGATTATAATGATCCGGAAAAATTACCAGCATTTTCTTACAACTCCTACGATAAAATGATCTTTACCCTTGAACTCGACTCCATTCCTCAGTTCGATTCGCTTACTGCGGATACTACCAGTCAGGAAATCCGGGAATTTCTCGATAAGCATCACCTGTTCATCATGGAATCAGTAAGCGAGCGCAAGTTTCTTTATCCTGATAAAAACCATGAAGAGGTAATTGCCACGAAAGTAGCCGGATTCAAGGATCCTATTTTTGTCTTTCTGATCTCGCAGATGCAATCAACCACATTTTATAACGAACAGATCAGGGTAGCCGAAAAAACTTACATCAATCCCATCAGCAAAGGAAGTACAGATAAATATTTTTTCATGCTGCAGGACACACTCTATTCAGGCGAAAGCGACAGTATCTTTATCATTTCGTTCAGGCCGAAAAAAAATACCAACTTTGAGGGACTCGAAGGAGTTATTTCGATCAACAGTCATAACTGGGCTATCCAGAATGTAATAGCAGAACCTGCCGGGAAAAAGGGTATGATTAGCCTGCGCATTGAGCAGATGTACGAATTTATTCAGGATAAGCAGTGGTTCCCGGTTCAGTTGAATACAGTTGCAATACTTAATACAGTTGCTATTGATGATTCATCCAACAACCTTGAAATAGCTGTCGGTGTAAATGATACACTAAGTCCGAGTTTTTTCAGACTACCTTTTGGCTTTGGAAAGAGCTACATCAAAAATATAGATCTTGATCCCGACCTGAAAAAACGGGAGTTTGGGAGTGTCATGGTGGATGTTAACCCCGAAGCTTCGCACAGGGATGCAGAATACTGGATGGATTACCGCATCGACACACTGACCCAGAAAGAGATCAACACTTATGATTTTGTTGATAGTATCAGCAAGGAAGCCAACCTTGACAAAATGGCCAAAACCTTTGAGAGCCTTATGACAGGAAAAATCCCATGGTGGTATATCGACCTTGACATCAATCGTTTTTTGAAATACAATTCGTATGAAGGTTTTGCCCTGGGAGCGGGGATACATACCAACGACAGAGTTTCACAGGTGTTCAGAGTAGGAGGGTTTTTCAGATATGGATTCAAAGATAAGGCATTCAAATATGGCGGTGACCTGAACCTTACCCTGCATTATCCATGGGAGTTGGCAGTTAATCTGGAGTATCAGCAGGATGTGTCGGAAACATCAGGTGTCACTTATTTCGATGACCAGCCGGGATTCTTCAAACCGGAGTATTTTCGCGATTTCCTCGTACAAAGGATGGATAAAAATGAATTTTATAAAGCCTCGCTGGGTTTCAGGGGAATGAAGTTCTTTAAATTCGATTTTGGCCTGATCAAATCCACCAAAGAGGTTACCGATGATTACCGGTATGCCGTCAGCAATGAGGATATTAAAGTATTGTTCGACCGGTTTGATTTTGCTGAAGCAAGATTTGGTTTTCGATACGCTTATGGGGAGAAGTTTGTCCAGAACATGCGGAAGAAAATTTCTCTGGGTACTGATTACCCGATAGTATGGTTTCAATATTCACATGGTTTCCGTGGTTTCCTCGATGGTGATTTTGATTTTAATCGGTATGATATGAAAGTTGAAAAATCCTTTTATACCAAATATCTTGGTGAAACTTCTTTTAAACTCACCGCCGGTTATATAGATGCTGACATTCCTTATACCAATCTTTATAATGGCAACGGCGCATACCGGGTGTTTACCATATTCGCCGAAAATAGCTTTGCCACGATGAGGATGAATGAGTTTTTATCAAACAAATATGCAGCTTTGTATTTCACCCATAATTTTGAGAGCCTGCTCTACAAGGGTAAAAAATTCAAGCCCGAACTTGCCATTGCTACCAACTTAGCCTTCGGAACACTCGATTATAAAGATAGCCATCAATACGTTGACTACGAAACACTCGATAAAGGTTACTTTGAATCGGGAGTTCAATTTAACAGGCTACTGAACCTTCAGTTTTATACTCTTGGCCTTGCATTTTATTACCGGTACGGACCTTATGCATTGCCAAACGGATGGGATAACCTTGCTGCAAAATTTACATTAAAATTCGCCTTTACAAGGCTTAAAGCAAATTAATTGTACAACACCTTATGAAGATAACATGTGAGTTTAGGAAAAAGTTTAAAGTAAAACCGGAATTTCTGCCATCCGGTAGGAAAGACAAACCAGCAGGAAAACCGGCCAGGATTTTAGGATCATCTCATCCGTTGTTTTGCAGTAAGGGAGTTTATTTATTTTAGTCTCTTAAAGAGCAAAATTATTCTGAATTGCAACAAAATAAGCCCATATACCAAAGGCATCAGGTTTTATCACTGGTGTTGTTTTTATTTGTATCCATTGCTATTCTGGATTTATTGGCAGGTTTATGGTTCATCCCTTCCGGCACAAATAATTTTCGCTGTAAACATCCATATTATCATCACGGATTGAAAGCTAACCGCGCGGCAACTACTTCCTGGAATGGAACCGATTACTATTCTTTTTATACCAATTCGCTGGGTTTTCGCGATGAAAAAGTGCGGGATGTGCCATTAAGCACCAGTAAAAGAAGAATTTTATTGATGGGAGACTCTTATGTTGAGAGCGTGGGTGTGGAATACGAAAGGAGCTTTCCCGGAATTTTACAGTCGCAATTTGATACTCTTGATACGGAAATACTGAATGCTGCGGTGGTTGGCTATTCGCCCAAACTATATTTTTTAAAGCTGAAGTACCTGATTGAGAAGACAGGTTTAAAATTCGATGAGTTGATTGTTTTTATTGATATATCTGATATTCAAAACGAGCTTTTGTATAAAGACTTTAATCCTGATGAACGGAAGATCAATGAAACAGTGGATGGTGAAAACAATTTCATTAACCGTTATCCGTCTTACATCGTATATGCCTTTCAAAAAATCTCTCAGGACCGGAAGCGAAAAGAGTTCTACAAAAAAAGAGGGAAGGATGCTGAAAATCCCCGGACTGATTTATATTATACTTTTTTTGACGAGTTCCGGGATGATGAGTTGCTTCAGAATGAATATTTCCATACCATCGGCAACTGGTATCTCGATAAAGCCCTTTTCGACAAATGGGGCCGCGAGGGACTTACCCTGGAAAAATGGTATATGCTGCAAATCGTAAATCTATGTAAAAAGCATAAAATTAAAATGTCCGTCTCTGTTCATCCCTGGCCTGTTCAGATAAAAACAGGCGACTGGAACAGCATTCAGGTTCAGTTCTGGAAAAAATTTGCGACAGATAATGGCCTTCAGTTCATCAATTTTTTTTCAGTTTTGGAAAAAGAAGCAACCCACACAAATGTGATTAAAAAATATTACTTCAACGGAGATGTTCACCTGAACGAAGAAGGCCACAAGTTGTTTGCCCGCGAATTATTCGGGTTGTTATCCGGTTCTTAGTTGGGTGAAGTATGTAACTTCGACCTCGCCATGTTTCATAAATTGACTTCATTCAATCACTCCGTTAATAGAAACAGCAAATGTTAGTACATTTTTAATGTAAGTTTGTATAAAAATAAATTTGAAATAATATTCAGGCTGAAAAATTGGAAATCATTGAATAATTGATTACTCGATATCGATAATCCTTCAATCCTTCAAAAAATTAAGATGTCTGTTTATTAAGGATAAATGATTTCTGGAGATATCTTTGTCTTGGCTTGCAGATAAAGCTTTTGAAATATCCGACAAGGAATAGATTGAACTGGAAAGAGGTTAGAGATATACCCTTATTGAGGAAATGATGAAGGAAGCATCAGGCAATGAAAATATGAAATATATTTTCATCCAAAAGGGCCAAAAACAAAACTTGAAATACTTTTACTAAGAATCTTGGCAGGATTGCAAAAGACAAAGCTGCTTAGATTCAGTTATGACTGAGTGTTATGGGTTTGTATTCTTTCGCAAACCTAAAATAGCCGAAGTTAATATTTCTTTTTCCTTGAAATCCGAATGGTCTTTATCCGTCAAAAATGAATTCATTAAAATTTTAGACAACATACATTCTTGCAAATTATCAAAAATAATCCTAAAGGTTTCCCAAAATCCGCAGCTTTGAAAGGTGTTCATAAATGTGTTGTCACCAGGCAAAATACGCTTTATTATCGTTTTAATGAATCATCAATCGAGATCATTACCATTTTTGATTCAAGGCAAGATTCTGATAAACTCAAGAAAGAGATCAAATAAAGGTTTTGTCCTTGCTCCCCCATTATTCTAACCAGCTGCCTTAATCAAATATATCCCGACAGCTTCAGCCTGAAAAATGATTATATCCTCTGACGTATAAATACAGCTATGGCTTATGTTTGAGCGAGATTGGAGCCATAAGTGAAAACCAAAACATCAAACGCGCACCCGATATGTTATTGAATTGTCCCCGCACGATAATCCTCTGAAATTTATTTATAATTTTTTATGTGCCGGATTTTAACCGATATAATAATTCGTTATTTTGCATTAGCAAATAGCATGAATCAATCATTAAAATACATAAGCGGAATACTTGTCTCCCTTTTCGGTTTATACCTTGCATGGTATTTTTCCGATATCCTCGTCTATGTTTTGGTGGCCGGAGTGCTTTCGTTTATAGGTCACCCGCTGGTACGATTATTCGACAAAATCCACATCCGGCATTTCAGGATGCCCCATACCCTGAGCGCAGTATTGGTACTTATCGTTATGGTGCTGGTATTAACCTCGCTGTTTATCATTTTTGTTCCTGTCATTAACCGTCAGGCTCATGTAATTTCAAGTATCGATTTTCAATACCTGGGGCAGCAATTGCAAAAGCCACTGCATGATCTCGAGCAACAATTGCTCAGGTTTAATCTCCTGGAAAATGACCAGACAATGGAAACGATGATTGCATCTGAACTTGAATCGTTGCTCACCATGACATCGGTAAAGAGTATTTTTGGAAATGTAGTAGGGTTTGCCGGATCACTCTTCATCGGGATTTTTTCAGTTATATTTATGCTATTCTTTTTCCTTCGCGATAATCACCTGTTTTATAACGGCATCATGCTTTTTGTCCCTACCAAATTTGAAGAAAAGGCAGCCATCATTATAAGCGATACCCGCCGGCTTTTATCGAGATATTTTGTAGGACTCAGCCTCGAAATGCTGGCCATGATGACCATGATAACGATCGGCCTGACGATTTTTGGCGTTGAAAATGCATTACTCATAGGATTCCTTGGAGGGCTGATCAATGTCATTCCCTACCTTGGTCCCATTATCGGTGCGGCTATTGGTGTTTTGATCGGAGCCACCGGAAACCTGAGTACGGGCACTTATGAAAACATCGTCCCCATTTCAACTACCATAGTAGGAACATTTATTGTTGTTAAACTGATCGATGACTTCGTACTTCAGCCCATGATTTATTCAACAAGCGTTAAGGCGCATCCAATTGAAATATTCCTTGTTATTCTCATGGCCGGTAGCTTTGCCGGGATACCCGGGATGATCCTGGCCATTCCGGGTTATACTGTCCTCAGGATCATTGCCAAGCAGTTTTTCAATCAATCGAAGCTGGTTAAAAAAATTACCGCCAATATTTGAAAAATACGCAAGACAGCTTCAACAGTTTAAAAACAAATCAGAATATTTCATGTATAAAGATTCAATTCAAACTTTTATAAAAATAATAGTAAAATAATTGTGGGTGGAAAATTAGCTGACAGATTAAAATTTATTATCAGGTTTGACCCTTAGAAGGTTGATTAACCTTGTTTTACTGAATTTGAGTTATTTCATAACCAGGCTCACCAAACGAACGATCCATTGGGGTTATCCATATAGTATATCCATTGAGCCGACTACTTCCTGTAACCTGCGCTGTCCGGAATGTCCTTCGGGTTTGAGACAATTTTCCAGAAACACAGGCATGCTGACAACCGAGCTGTACGGCAGGATCATCGCTCAGTTAAAGGATCATTTGCTATACATAATTCTCTATTTTCAGGGTGAACCTTATCTGAATCCTCAGTTTTTTGATTTTATAAAATATGCACGGAAAAATAAGATTTATACGGCAACCTCCACCAATGGCCATTACCTTACAGATGAGAATGCTGTAAAAACTATCGAATCCGGATTAAATCGTCTGATCATTTCGTTGGATGGCATAGGACAGGAGGAGTATTCAACTTACAGAGCCGGGGGAAGGTACGATAAAGTGGTAGCGGGTATAACGAACATGGTGAATTGGAAAAAAAAGAAGAAATCATCAACACCTTATATTGTTGTTCAATTCATCGTTTTCAGGTCGAATGAACATCAACTGAATCAGGTAAAGAAATTCTGCAGGGAATGGGGTGTGGATGAACTGCAGTTGAAAACAGCCCAGATCAACGATTATAAAAATGGTAGCCCGCTCATCCCGACCATTGACAAGTATTCCCGCTATCGGAAGTTGTCTGACGGAACCTATGAATTAAAAAATTCTCTTCCTAATAAATGCTATAGGATGTGGACATCATGCGTCGTCACCTGGGACGGGCTGACGGTTCCCTGTTGTTTCGATAAGGATGCAGATCATCGCCTGGGCAACCTGAAGGAATTGCCTTTCAGGGAAATCTGGAGAGGGAAAATCTATAACGATTTCCGAAAGCAAGTATTTACTCAACGAAAGCAGATCGACATCTGCCGAAACTGTACAGAAGGAATGTAGCAGGTTCAGGGTTCAAGGTTCAAAGTTTGAAGCAACTTATTTCCAATATTTCCCTGTTTCCGGTTTCCATTCTTCCAGTCAAATTTCAACTTTCCAATTTCATTTCCCAAAATACCCTATCTTTGAATCCTTCAAAATGAACAATCAGATGAAGTACAAAAGGATTTTATTAAAGCTTAGCGGTGAAGCCTTGATGGGACAGCAACAATACGGTATTGACCCGCAGCGGCTGGCTGATTATGCCGGCGAAATCAAAAAAGCAACCGCATTAGGGGTTCAAGTTGCCATTGTTATAGGAGGAGGTAATATTTTCAGGGGTTTACAGGGCTCAGCCGACGGAATGGACCGGGTACAGGGAGATTACATGGGTATGCTGGCCACCGTGATCAACAGCATGGCTTTGCAAGGCAGCGATTGAAAAGACAGGATTGAAAACCGCTTTGCTTTCAGGCTTCCAGATCGGACCGGTATCCGAATTAATGAGCCGCCGGAAAGCCATTGAGTATCTGGAACAGAATAAAGTCGTGATCATTGCTGGTGGAACCGGGAATCCTTATTTTACAACCGACACGGCGTCCGTTCTCAGAGGAGTTGAGATCAAAGCGGATGTATTTCTTAAGGGAACCAGGGTAGACGGAGTCTACACGGCCGACCCTGAAAAGGATCCAACAGCTGTCAAGTACAAAACCCTTTCTTTCGACGAAGCTTATCAAAAGCAATTAAAAATAATGGATCTGACCGCTTTTACCATGTGTAAAGAAAACAATTTGCCGATCATCGTTTTTGATATGAATCATAAAGGGAACCTCGAAAAGCTGTTGAAAGGCGATGAGATTGGGACTATTATTACAAAAATGGTGATATGGTTTTGAGGAAAAAAACTACCTTTGCACTTAATCACATTAAAGATAATTTTTATGGTTGAAGAATGTCAGTTTGTATATGATGTTGCGAAAGAGGGAATGAGTAAAGCGATCACTCACCTCGAAATAGAATTTCAGCAAATCAGGGCGGGTAAGGCAAGCCCTGCAATGCTCGATGGAGTTTCAATTGATTACTATGGCGTAAATACACCGATCAATCAGACTGCGAATATCACTTCACCCGATCCGCGCCAGATCATTGTTCAGCCCTGGGATAAAAGCGTCATCGGCTTGATTGAAAAGGCGATTATGGCGGCCAACCTTGGTTTTAACCCGAAAAATGAAGGAGAAGTTTTAAGAATAATCGTTCCGGCAGTTACTGAAGAGAGAAGGCGTGAGCTCGTTAAACAGGCCAAAGTGGAAGCTGAAAACTCCAAAGTTGGTATCCGCAATATTCGCCGGACAGCCAATGATGAAGCCAAGAAACTGGAAAAGGAAGGTGTTTCGGAAGATGATGTAAAAAAACTTCAGGATGATATTCAAAAGCTAACAACCGATTACAGTGACAAAGTGGATAAACTCACCGAGCGCAAAGAGAAGGATATTATGACCATTTAGGATGGATTGGAGATTTTAGAAATTAGATTTAGAAATTAGACGTACAACCTGCAAGGAAGAAATTACCAGGCAGGTTTTTGTTTTAGGTGTAAATCTTCTTAGTGATGATTTTTCTGTTTCTATAAAAAAATAGAAAAACTGAAATTATTAATATGCTTTCTCCAATAATAAAAATGCACCAGGGAAATTCCTGTGGGATATAACCTGTCGCATTTTCAAGTATTTCAGATTGCATAGAAGGGTCAAAGAAATCAGACACATTGAAACGCCCGAGCATGAAGTTCATATAATCCAAAGTGTAAGATACTATTATGACCAGAGAACCCAGTATCAACAAAAGCCATTCTGTTTTTTTTATCTGAACAGAAAGGTTTTTATCGGTAAAATAACTTATCAATCCTGCCAGAGCAATCATCGTCATGGAGTTAATGACCGGCGCAATCACCGGTCCCACCCAGGTTACAGGTATCAGGAAAAGAATATCCCAGGTGAAAAGCGACTCAGGCCAGCCAATCAGCAGCTTAAGGAAGACATAATAGAAAATATCCCAGACGGCAAAGCAAAAAAGGAAAAATCCAAACTTCTCAGTTTTGGTTCTGCCGGCAATAATTCCAGCTCCCGCAAGCATGATAAGGGTCGCCGTTTCTCGCAGAATTTCTACAATTGCTGTGTGCTGATCAATGGCTTTAAGGGGGAACATGAATCCTTCGGGGTAAAAGATCATCCGCAAGTATACCACTACTGCACTTTCCAGGTAGCCCATCGCTATCGAAAAGACAGTCAAATAAATGAAAACCTGTATGATCTTTTTGTTATTCATCTTCAACCTCAGAATTTGCAAGAAAACTTTCCTTTATCAAATTTATTATTAATTGCTTAAAAGTCATTTAAAAAATCTTTTTTCAAATTTTGTTATGATTAAAAAATAATTCTACTTTTGCAGCCCGATTTTCGAAAGGCGGATTGTCGAACAAGTAATAACGATACGGATGGATACTTTAAGCTACAGAACGGTTAGCGCAAACAAAGAAACAGTGAAGAAAGAGTGGGTACTGATAGATGCCCAGGATCAGGTTGTAGGCCGGCTTTCTTCCATTGCTGCTAAGTTCCTGAGAGGAAAATATAAAACCAATTTTACCCCTCATGTTGATTGCGGTGATAATGTAATTATTATCAATGCCGAAAAAATTAAATTTACCGGAAATAAGCTCGTACAGAAAGAATATGTGAGGCATACCGGTTATCCCGGCGGACAAAGGATACGGACCCCAGGGAGTTGCTTACTAAAAAACCTGGTGATATTCTTGAAATAGCCATCAAAGGGATGTTGCCCAAAAACAAGCTGGGCGATGCATTGTTCAGGAATCTGCACGTATATACCGGTGCAGAGCATCCGCATGAAGCGCAGAAACCTAAAACAATTGACTTGTCAAAAATCAAATAATACAGAATGAACTTAATCAGTACCTCAGGAAGAAGAAAAACCGCCATTGCACGTGTATTTTTAAAGGAGGGCAGTGGTAAGATTATTGTTAACGACAGAGATTACAAAGAGTATTTCCCGATAGCCACATTACAATACATTGTCAACCAGCCTATCGAAATAACTGAAAATGTTGGAAAGTACGATATTCATGTAAATCTCGATGGTGGCGGAATCACCGGTCAGGCTGAAGCATTGCGTCTTGCCATTTCAAAGGCTTTGATAGAACTGAACGCTGAGTACAGGCCGCCACTCAAAGCAAAAGGACTTCTCAGAAGGGATCCCCGCATGGTGGAACGGAAAAAATTCGGACAAAAGAAAGCCCGGAAAAAGTTCCAGTTCAGCAAACGATAGAAATATTTTAAAAGATTGTTTAGTATCTAAATTGCTGAGACTCCCGTTTTTCGTGACTACTCAGCAATTGCATTATTAACGGAAAGTAAACATAAATCACATGTCAAAAACAAATTTCAACGAATTATTAGAAGCCGGTGTGCATTTTGGCCACCTCAAAAGAAAATGGAATCCCAATATGGCTCCTTATATTTTCATGGAGCGCAATGGAATTCACATCATTGACCTTTACAAAACTGCAGCAAAAATTGAAGAGGCTGCTTCCGCAATCAAGCAAATAGCAAAATCAGGGAAAAAGATCCTTTTCGTAGCAACTAAAAAGCAGGCAAAAGAAATCGTCGCCAGTCATGTTAAGCGAATAGGGATGCCATACGTAACCGAGCGCTGGCCGGGCGGTATGCTGACCAATTTTGCCACCATCCGTAAAGCGGTGCGCAAGATGGCATCGATAGATAAGATGATGGTGACCAATACCTATAAGAACATTTCCAAAAGGGAGCGTCTGCAAGTACAGCGCGAGCGTGCCAAGCTCGAAAAGCAGTTGGGTAGTATTGCCGACCTTAACCGGCTTCCCTCCGCCATTTTTGTAGTGGATATCCTGAAGGAGCATATTGCGGTTGCTGAGGCTAAAAAGCTTAATATCCCAACATTCGCCATAGTTGATACCAATTCCGATCCTACAAAAGTTGATTTCCCTATTCCTGCCAACGATGATGCTTCCAAATCGATCGATTTGATAGTGGGAGCCATGGTACAGGCAATTGAAGACGGACTTATCGAAAGAAAGCTGGACAAGGATAAAAAAGATCTGGAGGATAAGGAAGAACAGGATGCAATTATCAGGGTTAAAGCTGAAAGCATTGAACTGGCCGAGGAAGAGGAAAACGAAGAACTTGAAAAAGCAAAAAAACCGGCAAGAATCAAAACCAAAGGTATGGATGATGGAGTTGAGGAAGAGGAAAACGAAAAAACCGAGAAAAACCATTGGCAAATCAATTAAAAAACCGGTTAAGAAATCATAAAATAATCTTGTGTGCCGGATATCCGGTAATTTAATCATTCAAATAATTTAGTAAATGGCAAATATTTCAGCAGCAGAAGTTAATAAGCTCAGGCAGATGACCGGGGCAGGAATGATGGATTGTAAAAAGGCATTGGAAGAGGCCAACGGTGATTATGATCTGGCAACTGATATTTTAAGGAAAAAAGGCCAGAAGGTTGCAAGCAAGAGGGCTGACAAAGAGGCTAAGGAAGGGCATGTGGTTGCCAAAACTTCAGGAGATAATAAATTTGCAGCAGTGATCATGCTGAATTGCGAAACCGATTTTGTTGCAAAAAACATTGAATTCGCCGGTTTTGCCAAAGAGGTGATCGAGCTTGCTGTGGCTCACAAACCTAAAACACTTGAGGCGTTAAAAGGCCTTGAATGGAAAGGCAGAAAAGTTTCGGACGGTGTAACCGACCTTATCGGAAAAACGGGTGAAAAGATGGATCTTGCCAAGTATGAATTCATCGAGGCGGGAAAAGTTTTTGCATACAACCACCAGGGTAACAGGCTTGCCACCATAGTTGGCGTTAACAAGGAGAACGGTTCGGACGAAGCCGGACATCAACTTGCTATGCAGATAGCCGCTATGAATCCGGTGGCGGTTGATTCAAGCGATGTGCCTCAGGATGTGATTAAGAAAGAGATCGAGATCGGTATAGACCAGGCCCGCCAGGAAGGTAAACCTGAGAATATGCTGGAGAAAATAGCAATGGGAAAATTGAATAAGTTCTACAAGGAAAATACCCTGCTCAACCAGGATTTTGTAAGGGATAGTAAGCTAACGGTGGGACAGTATTTAAAGCAGGTTGATCCTGATTTAAAAGTGACCGGATTCCGCAGGTTGATGCTGGGAGCATAAGGTTATCAATATTAAGAAGAGAAAAATGGACAGCCGGTTGAGCTGTCCTTTTTGTTAATATAGAGAATTATTAATGAATTCTATCCGTTTAGAAGTTCTTTTACCAATCCTGAGATGAGTTTATTATCGGCCTTCCCGGCAAGCTTTTTAGTGGCAAGACCCATCACACGGCCCATATCCTTGATTGAGGCAGCGCCGGTTTCGGCAATGATATCTTTAATGATTTTTTTAACTTCCTCTTCGCTCAGTTGGGAAGGAAGATATTTTTCGATAACCGAAAGCTGAAAGGCTTCCTCTTCGGCGAGTTCCTGCCTGTTTTGCTGCTTATAGATTTCAGCCGAATCCCTTCGCTGCTTAACTAGCTTTTGAAGTATTTTCATCTCTGCATCACCACTGATTTCCTCTGTTGTGCCTTTTTCGGTTTTAGCCAGCAAAATTGCCGCTTTAACAGCCCTTAAAGCTTCCAGTTTTCGCTTATCCTTAGCCAGCATTGCAGCTTTTATGTCATCGTTGATCAGTGTTTCAAGGCTCATTGAAATGATTATTTGATTGTTTCTTATAGGTTAATCAACCGATTTATGAAGAAATGAATTGTTTTGTTTTAATTCGATGTTTTTGTTTTCATCGGCAGTGAGGGTATATTTTGGCACCTCTGAATCGGAGGAATGCCGGGCTTCGGGCAGATCAATATTACGCCTGACATAGGCCGGTGTCTTTTCGTACTCATCCACATTTATCGGTGTTTTGAGCTTTACACTCAGATCCTTGAGCTTTTGGATTCTTTCTTTTGATTTCTTTTCAATTTCTTCATTTTCCGAAGCCGTAGAATTGTTTTCGTGTCTCCCGGGAATTGATTCTGCCGGTTTTTGTGTAATGCGTTCGGAGGGTTTAACCTGGGCTGCTGTACCGGATTTCAATTCCGCAGAAAGATTCGTTTCCTGCGGATGAAAGTTAAATTCAACTACTTTAATTTCTTTATTTAAAGGAGATTCGGTTTTAAGGATGACCGGCTCGTCCTTTGTTACTTCATTGTTTTTTTTTGGCGGGAGCAATGTGATTTCCGTAATGTTTTCAGTAACAGTCGATTTTTCCCTGATTTCTTTGCGGGGTTTATCAACCAGTTCATGAACTATGGTTTCCGAAGGTTTTGCCAGTATGGGATCTTTATCGGCAGAAAAACCAGTAGCAACAAGAGTGATGCTGATTTTCTTTCCGAGTGATGAGTCTTTGCCGTTGCCCCAAATTATTTCGGCGCTCTGGCCAGCTTCTTTCTGGATATAGTCAGTTATCTCTGTCACCTCGCTCATCCTGATTTCTTCTTCATCACCTGAAGCAATATACAGAAGAATATTATCTGCGCCTTTGATCCGGTTATCATTGAGCAGGGGAGAGGAGAGTGCTTCTTCCACCGCTTTAAGTGCACGGTCTTCCCCTTCGGCAACAGCAGAACCCATGATAGCTGTTCCGCTATCCTTCATAACAGTTCTTACATCTTCAAAATCGACATTGATATAACCTGTAACGGTAATGATTTCAGCGATACCTTTGGCAGCAACCGTGAGAATGTTATCCGCTTTACGGAAAGCTTCCGATAGTTTCAGGTCACCGTGAATTTCTCTTAATTTGTCGTTGGAAATGACCAGCAGTGTGTCCACATGTTTTCTCAGTTCTTCTATTCCTGCTTCTGCCTGCAGTTTCCGTTTGCGGCCTTCAAATAAAAACGGAATAGTAACGATACCTACTGTAAGTATACCAAGGCTTCTTGCCTTTTCGGCAATGACCGGAGCTGCCCCTGTTCCGGTTCCTCCACCCATACCGGCTGTGATGAAAAGCATCTTGGTGTTTTTCTCCAGAAGGAGTTTGATGTCTTCGATATTCTCGGTGGCGGCTTCTTTACCTACTGAAGGCAGCGATCCGGCGCCAAGTCCTTTGGAGCCAAGTTGAATTTTTGTAGGCACGGGACTTGCCTCCATCGCCTGGGCATCGGTATTGCATATAAAAAAGTCAACGCCCTGAATTCCCTGTTCATACATGTGAGAAACGGCATTACTTCCTCCACCACCAACTCCAAGCACTTTGATGATAGAAGATTGATTTTTAGGTGCATCGAATTTAAGCATCAGATCCATTTTTAAGTCTTAAAATTATTATTTAATAATCCTTTAAATTTTCTCTTGTTTGTTTTTTATCAACAAAATGAATGTTAATTATTACTGCTATTTAACATCATCTTTTTCCAGAAATTCCTGTATTTTTTTCAGAAAATTAAAAGACCTTGAAGGTTCGGTTTTTTCCTCTTGTTTATCGGGCTCCGGCATTTTGCCCCGGCCCTTTTCCTTCATGGCTTCGGTTTCCTTGTAATATCTTCTCATTCCCTCTATAACAAGGCCGATTCCGGTGGCATACATCGGACTGGCCAGTTCCTCCGAAACATTATTTGCCAGATGTTCATTGGGATAACCTATCCTTGTATCCATTCCGGTTATAAATTCGGTTAGCTGAGGAAGATGTTTTAGTAAGGCTCCGCCTCCGGTAAGCACAATTCCTGCAATTAGTTTCTTTTCATAACCAGAGTTTTTAATCTCAAAATAAACATGCTCGATAATTTCTTCCATCCTGGCCTGTATAATGCTTGCCAGGTTTTTAAGGCTGATTTCTTTTGGAGGTCTGCCACGCAAACCAGGAATGGCGACAATTTCATCATCCCTGTTTTCACTCGCCAGAGCAGATCCGAACTTAACCTTTAGTTCTTCAGCATGTTTGCGGATTATTGTGCATCCTTCCTTGACATCTTCTGTAATTACATCTCCTCCAAAAGGAATCACTGCAGTATGACGGATTATGTTTTCCTGAAAAATAGCAATGTCGGTAGTACCCCCTCCGATATCCACCAGAACAACCCCGGCTTCTTTTTCCTCTTCACTCAGCACAGCTTCTGCCGAAGCTATGGGTTCAAGGATGAGGTCCACTACTTCCAGTTCAGCTTTTGTTACGCACTTGAATATATTTTTGGCTGCAGTAGTTTGTCCGATGATGATGTGAAAATTAGCCTCAAGGCTGTTGCCTAACATACCAACCGGATGTTTTATGCCCTGTTCTCCGTCCACAATGTATTCCTGTGGAATGACATCAATTATTTCTTCACCCGGGCTCATGTTGAGGTTGTACATGTTGTTCAGCAAAACTTCAACATCTTCCTTGCTGATTTCATCATCGTAATTCTCCCGGATTATTCCCCCGCGATGCTGTAAACTCTTGATGTGCTGCCCGGCAATCCCGACATTGACATATTTGATATTAATTCCGGCTTTATGGGAAGCTTCTTCGATGGCTTTACAAATAGAGTCAACAGTATTCTCGATATTTGAAACCACACCCCGTTTTACTCCAATGGATTCGGTGCGGCCATGACCCAATATCTCAATTTTGCCGTGTTCGTTTTTTCGACCGGCAATGGCAGCAATTTTTGTTGTTCCGATGTCTAAACCGACAATGATTTCTGAGGATTTCATATGTCAACTAATTTATAATTTTGATTGTCAAAAATATCAAAGCTATTCGTTGGTGTCCATTAGCAAATCAAATTGTTATCAACCTTTTTCCCGACAATTTGTGAATAATTATTGTCCGGATGTTTAATTTATTTTCGCGTGCAAACCACCTGATTTTCGAACTTCAGGTTGACGATCCTGTATTTATTCCATCCTGTCTTGTTCAATCCTTCTTCGTAGAAAGCCATCAGTTTTTCAAATTTCTTCTCCATGTCATCGATGCTCCCAAGGATGATCAGGTGTTTTCCAACCTTAGGCACCAGTTCAAATTCTTTGTACCGATTCACATAGATCTGCTCGATCTGAGCTTTAAGAAACTTGTCATTATTGATGAATTCTGCCAATCTGTAAATATCAGCAAGCAGGTTTTTTTCTTTAAAATTTAACACATTGAGGGTGTCGGAGTACTTCAGTCTAATATTACCGTTTGCTACCAATACCCGTGATGGAAAGCTTTGTCCTACCGGGATCACATCACCGTTCTGATCAAAATAATAGCTTTGATTAGAGGAGGTATAAACCCTGACGATGGGTTTACATTGCCGGGCATGAATATTTAAATTTCCGGTGATGGTAGTGTATACATCAGCACGAGATAACAAAGGGATCGAATTGATTTTCTTTTCAATCTTAATCAGGTCAATTTCGGAAAGTTTTTTACCCAACAGTGTATCCGGGCGTATTTTGCTTTTTATTTTTTCAGGCGTCATCAGCGGTTCTCCTCCCCTGTAGTCGATGGTGATTTCAATGTCCTTACAAGTGGTTTTGCGATGTTCAGCATTAATAAAACCAACGAGAACTATGATTCCGCAAGCCAATAAAATCCATGCGAATACTTTTATAATTTTCATTCCTTTCATCCTCCTCCAGCTTTAAGTAAATAATTTCTTAATGGTTTCACAAGTTGATCTATATCGCCGGCGCCGAGTGTGATCAGGATATCAAATTGGCGTGATCCAACCTCATGAAGCAGATCTGTTTTACCACAAACCAGTTTGTCCTTTTTTTGGATAAGGTCAAGAAGCATTTCTGAATTCACACCCTTGATGGGATTCTCTCTTGCCGGATAGATGGGTAATAAGATGATTTCATCAAGCAATTGAAGGCTTTTGGCAAATTCAACGGCAAAATCTCTGGTTCTTGAAAACAAGTGGGGCTGGAAGATCCCAAGAATTTTTCGGCCCGGAAACATTTTTCTCACAGAGGTCAGGGTAGCAGTGATCTCTTCAGGGTGATGGGCATAATCATCTATATAAATCAGCTGTTCGGTTTTTATCTGAAAGTCAAATCTGCGCTCCAAACCTCTAAAAGAGGCCAATCCATTAACAAGAGCTTCCTCCCCGGCACCGGCAAGGTAAGCTGCAGTCATTGCAGCCACAGCGTTTTCAACATTAATTTCGCCCGGCAACCCGGAAATCATATTTCTGATTTCATGATGAGGCGTATAATAATTAAATATATACTTCTCCTCTTCAAGCCGGATTTGGTAAGCATAATAATCAGCCTGGCTGGTTGATGAATATTGAAATATTGTTTTTTCGGTTAAATTTTTAAGATCTAATTCTATTCCTTTTTTAATGAGCAGATATCCGTTGTTTTTAACATTTGAAGCATACTGCACGAATGTTGTTTTAAGATCACTTATATTTTTATAAATGTCGAGATGATCGGCATCAGCAGAAGTTATGACAGCGATATCCGGATGAAGATGAAGGAATGATTTGTCATACTCATCTGCTTCAACCACTATCCAATCTGAGTTCTCCGAAACAAGCAAATTGGTTTGATAGTTTTTTAAAATTCCCCCAATAAAGGCTGTACAACCTATACCCGACCAGGTAAGCAGATGTGCAGTAAGAGCCGAAACAGTCGTTTTACCATGTGTTCCTGCAATGGCAATCGTTTTTTTGTCTTTTGTTATAGCACCAAGTACTTCAGCCCTCTTCTTCAAGGGGATTCCGGATTCGGCGAGATGCCTGTATATATTCAGGTTTTTGGGAATAGCCGGGGTATAGATTACAAGATCAATTTTACCGGGAATAGTATTGATGTCATCTTCAAAGTGAATTGTTATCCCTTCCGATTGCAGCCTTTGGGTTAGGTTGGTGGGTGTTTTATCATATCCGCTGACACGGATTCCTTTTGCTTTGAAATACCTTGCCAGAGCGCTCATTCCAATGCCGCCAATGCCAATGAAGTAAATGCTATGCAGGTTCTTTATTTCCAATTCAGCTTTTATTTGATTGATTGACCAAATTCAAAATTTCTGCGGCAATTTTTTCCGCAGCATCCATGTGTGCCATTTTAAGAATGTTTCGGCTCAACTCTTCCTTCAGATTTTTATCTTCCGCAAGTTGTATTACCGTTTCGGTTAATTTTTCGTTTGCATCGGCATCCCTCACTAATAGAGCTGCATTTCTGTCAACCAGGGCTTCTGCATTTTTAGTTTGATGGTCCTCTGCTGCCGATGGCAGAGGAACGAAAACTGTCGGTTTGCCGGTAGCGCAAATCTCTGAAATAGCGATAGCTCCAGCCCTTGAAATAATTATATCTGCTGAAGCATAGGCATAGTCCATTCTGTCGATAAATGCAGAAACCGTGATCCCTTTTTTCTTCAGGTTTTTTACAGTAGTTTCTGCAGTTTCAAAGAAAACCTTTCCCGTTTGCCAGAGCAATTGAATATCTTTATCAAGAAAGCGATTGAGGTTGTTTTGGATGCTTTTATTGATGGAAAGGGCACCCTGGCTTCCGCCAATAACAAGAACTACGGGTTTATCGGATGAAAGTCCGAAAAACCTTCTTCCCTCTTCTTTTTTCCCGGATATTTCGATCATCTCCTGTCGAACAGGATTGCCAGTCAGGACAATTTTCTCTTTTGGGAAATACTTCTCCATGCCTTCATAAGCAACACAAATTTTATCCACTTTTTTCGCAAGCAGCTTATTGGTTATGCCGGGATATGAATTTTGCTCCTGTATAAGGGTCGGTATACCCCTGTTTGTAGCGACTTTTAGTGTTGGTCCGCTTGCGAATCCTCCTACACCAATTACAATGTCAGGATTGAATCTGCGGATAATATTGCCTGCTTTGATCAGGCTATGGATGACTTTAATTGGAAAACTAAGGTTCTGTAATGACAGCTTGCGCTGAAATCCGCTGATCCAAAGACCTTCAATAGGGTAACCGGCAGCCGGAACTTTTTCCATTTCCATTTTGTTTTTGGCGCCAATAAAGAGTATATCAATTCCCGGTATTTTTTGTTTAAGGGTGTTGGCAATAGCTATGGCCGGGAAGATATGGCCTCCTGTTCCGCCTCCGCTAATGATCACCTTAAGCCTGTGCTGGTTGTCCGATTGCTTCATCCTGAGTTAAGTTTTCCACTTCCTTACTTACGCTTAAAATAATACCGATTGAAATGCTTGTGAACCAGATGGAAGTTCCTCCCATGCTGATAAGAGGAAGCGTTTGTCCGGTCACGGGAAGCAAGTGCACTGCCACCCCCATATTGATCATTGCCTGGAACACCAGGCTGAATGAAACACCTATTGTGAGAAAAGCGCCGAAGTTGCGTGGGATTTTTGTTACAATTTTGATCGCCCTGAAAAGAAGTATCAAATATAGCACCAGGACTAGAACTCCGCCGATCAAGCCATATTCTTCTATGATTATTGCATAAATAAAATCAGAATAGGGGTGAGGAAGAAAGTTGCGTTGTTCGCTGTTACCGGGTAATTTTCCAAAAACTCCTCCTCCTGCAATTGCTATTTTCGCCTGCACAACCTGGTAATCATCCCCGGATCCACTTTTGCCAAAATTTTCAATCCGGTTCATCCATGTTACGGCTCTCGGAAAAACCTTTTCCATTGTTTCCGGAGCGATTTTGACCATAAGCAGAATAAAGATTATAGCTGCAATTCCAAGACCGATGGTTGAAAATATGTGCTTCAGTTTTACCCTTCCGATGAACATTAATAAAAGACTGGTGGTGAATAAAATGGCAGCCGTTGAAAAATTAGCCGGCAGTATAAGACCGCAGACAATTATTACCGGAATAATGATGGGAAGGAATGCGGATTTAAAGTCCTTTATGATTTCCTGCTTCTTCGTAAGTTCTCTTGCCAGATACATGATCAGGGTAAGCTTAGCCAGGTCGGATGTTTGAAAAGTTAGTCCACCCGGAAGCAGAAGTACTCTTTTTGCTTCATTCAAGGAAACTCCTATTAACAATGTTAATAGTAATAGAGGTATGGCAACCCAGAGTGCATACTGAAAAATCTTTGAAAAGTAAGTGTATTTAATTAGGTGCGCCAGGTACATCAGAAGTAATCCAAATAAAACAATGATCAGGTGTTTGAACATATAGTATTCAGTATTTCCTTCATGGTTTTTATAGGCCAGCGTTCCTGTCGAGCTATAAACTGCCAGAATTGAAAATACTGACAGGATGATGACAACCAGCCAGATGATCCTGTCACCCTTGGTGTTGTTCCGGATGTTTTGAATTCTCCTTACCAGATTTATATATGCCTTCATTTTCTATGACCGATGAAAGTTTAACCCATTTTCAATAAAAGAGGGACAAATAATTGCTGATTGAATAAAACAGCTAAAGCTTACCGACGGCGGCTTTAAACTTTTTACCCCTTTCCTCAAAATTCTCAAACAAATCGAAACTTGCGCAGGAAGGCGAAAGCAGAACAATATCATCTTTTTTACCAATTGAACTTGCCCACTTTACTGCATCATCCATTGAAGTTGTTTCGACAATTGTGTCAACAGTTCGATAGAAAGCCTTTTTGATCTTACTATTGTCTTTTCCAAGACAGATAATGGCTCTCACTTTTTTCGAAACAAGTCTTTTAAGCAGTTTGTAATCGTTGCCTTTATCTATTCCTCCGGCAATCCAAATCACTGGATTATTCATGGTTTCAAGCGCGTACCAGGTTGAGTTCACGTTTGTAGCCTTGGAGTCGTTGATAAATTCAACACCATGAATTCTTGCGACGAATTCAAGACGGTGTTCGACATTTTTGAAATCAGACATGCTTTCTTTAACCTTGTCGTTTCGGATGTCCAATATCCGTCCGGCAATCCCGGCTGCCATCGAATTGTAAATGTTGTGCTTGCCCTGTAATGCTAAATTGTCTAAAGTCATTTTCAGTGTATTTGATTTTATATTGATGTACATGTTTTTTTTGTCGCAATAAGCTCCCTGTCCCGAAATCTTTTGTTTGATGGAAAAAGGATACCTTGTTGCATTAATATCTTTTCGTGAAAGCTCTTTTACTGTGACCGGATCATCAGCGCAATAAATGAAAGCGTCATTTTGGGTTTGGTTCTGGATGATCCTGAATTTTGAATCAATATAATTCTGAAAGTTGTAATTATACCTATCCAGATGGTCGGGTGTAATATTTGTGATAACTGCTATGTCGGCCTTAAAATCAAACATCCCGTCCAACTGAAAACTGCTGATTTCGAGGACATAATAATCAAACTCATTTTCTGCAACCTGCAGTGCGAAACTTTTACCGACATTTCCGGCTAATCCGGCATTCAATCCTGCTTTTATCAGCATGTGATGCGTGAGTAAAGTAGTGGTTGTTTTGCCGTTGCTTCCGGTTATACAAATTTTTTTAGCACCGGTATACCGTCCTGCAAATTCGATTTCAGAGATTACAGGAATTTTTTGTTTTTTGATTCTGATAATGATTGCAGCATTATCCGGTATACCCGGACTTTTAATTACTTCATCGGCTTTCAGAATTTCTTTTTCGGTATGCTTTCCTTCTTCAAAAGAAATTTCATGATGTAAAAGAACGCTCTTATATTTTTCTTTTATCCGACCTGTGTCCGAAACAAAAACCTTAAATCCCTTTTTCGCAGCAAGGAATGCAGCGCCAATCCCGCTTTCTCCACCTCCCAGTATGACGATTTTCTTTTTCAAAACTCATTACCTCAGTTTTAAGGTGATAATGGTGACCACTGCCAGCATTATTCCGATGATCATAAACCGCTGAACGATTTTCGGCTCGGCATAGCCTAATATCTGAAAGTGATGATGAAGGGGCGACATCTTGAAAATCCTCCTGCCTTCACCAAACCGTATCCTTGTATACTTAAAATAGCTTACCTGTAAAATGACTGAGATACTTTCAGCCAGAAATATTCCGCACAGGATAGGAATCAGTAATTCCTTTCTGATGAGGATGGCGAATACCGCAATTATACCACCGATTGCCAGGCTTCCGGTATCACCCATGAACACCTGTGCCGGGTAAGAATTGTACCACAGAAAACCAATGCAAGCTCCAACAAACGCGCTGATAAAAATTGCCAGTTCCCCTGTGTTGGGCATGTAGATGATATTAAGGTAATCTGCAAAAACAATATTGCCGGAAACCCAGGCCAGTATTCCTAAAGTAGCCCCGATGATCGCTGAAGTACCCGTTGCAAGCCCGTCAATTCCATCTGTAAGATTGGCGCCATTGGATACTCCAATGATAATGAGGATCACAATCGGGATAAATATTAAGAATGACCAGTTGCTAAATCCTTCTCCAAGAAATGAAAGGATTTTGGAGTAATCGGCTTCATTATTCTTAAAAAATGGAATAGTGGTTTTTGTAGATTTGGTTAGTTCTTTGGAAAATTTCTGTGAAGGATTAGTTATTCTTTCTATTTCACCATCCTCTTTTACCTGAATCAGCTTTTCCTCGCTAACTTTTTCTCTGATTGCTATTTCATCGCTAAAATGCATGCATAAACCAATGATGAGCCCTAATACCACCTGTCCGTATATTTTAAACTTTCCGGCAAGCCCTTTTTTGTTTTTTTTGAACACTTTGATATAGTCATCTATAAATCCTATTAAACCAAGCCACACTGTGGTGAAAATCATCAGTATTACATAAATGTTATCCAGCCTTGCAAACAGAATGGTTGGAATGAGTATAGCGCTAAGTATAATTAATCCTCCCATTGTCGGGGTTCCTTTTTTTTCAGCCTGACCCTGTAAGCCCAAGTCACGAATGGTTTCACCAATTTGCTTCTTTACAAGCCAATTGATCAGCCGTTTCCCAAAAAGAAGGGAAATGATCAGAGAGGTAATTACAGCCGCTGCAGCGCGAAAAGAAATATACTGGAACACCCCTGCACCCGGAATATTGAAGGTTTCGTCGAGGTATGTAAACAGATAATAAAACATTCCTTAATTATTATTTATATTTGTCAATAGGTATCCCTTCAATATTTCCTTATCATCAAACGGGTGTTTAACACCCTTGGATTTCCTGGTATTTTTCATGTCCTTTGCCGGCAACAAGTAGTATGTCACCCGGCTTGGCCAAAGCACAGGCGGTTTTTATCGCTTCCTTTCTGTTAATAATGGAAATGACTTTATTCGTGTATTCCCAGTCCACTCCTTTTTCCATATCATGAATGATTTCTTCCGGGTTCTCTGAACGTGGATTATCGGAAGTAAGAATGACCCTGTCGCTTTTTTCACAGGCTATCTTTGCCATTAAGGGCCGCTTAAGTTTATCACGGTCGCCCCCTGCACCGATAATGGTTATCAGGGTTTCATTTCTGGTTCTTATGGCAGCAATAGTGCTAAGTACATTGCTTAAAGCATCAGGAGTATGCGCATAGTCGACAATCCCTGTAATGTTATTTGCCGACCGGATGTAATCAAATCTTCCCTCAACGGCTTTTACTGCGCTGAGTGCTGTCAATATTTCCGTTTTACGTTCCCCAAGTAAAATTGCTGTAGCATAAACTGCAAGCAGATTGTATGCATTGAATTTCCCTATCAGGTTGCTCCAGAAATCTTCTCCGTCAATATTAAGATGCAGTCCTTCAAATTGATTTTCTGTGATACGGCATCTAAAATCGGAATCACTTTTCAGGCTGTATGTTTTTTTTATCGCCCTGGTATTTTGAAGCATGATTCTGCCATTCTTGTCATCAATATTGGTTAATGCAAAGGCTTCTTCGGGCAACTGATCAAAGAATTTTTTCTTTGCCTTCAGATAATTTTCCAATGATCCATGATAATCAAGGTGATCATGGGTGAGGTTGGTGAAAATGCCGCCATTGAAAAGCAAACCTGCAATCCTTTCCTGATCAATCGCATGAGAGCTTACTTCCATGAAGCAATAACTGCATCCGGCATTGACCATTTGTTTTAAAAGATTGTTCAATTGTATTGGATCAGGCGTGGTGTGAGTTGCCTCTACTTTTCTGTTACCGATCTTGGTTCAAAATGGTCGAGATCAACCCTGACTTGTATCCCAGTTTTTGAAACACTTCATACAGGATGCTTGCCGTTGTTGTTTTGCCGTTCGTCCCCGTAACACCAACAATTTAGTTTTGCTGAAGGATTATCGAATTGATTGGATGACATTATTCCCAGAGCTTTTCCAGAATTGACCGTACTTAATATAAGTGATTCCTTCCGTCAAAACATCCGATGGCAATTGTTCACAAACCACTGCTTTAACACCGGAGGAAATCACTTTTTCAATAAATTCATGACCATCCGATTTAGTACCTTTAATTGCAATGAATATGTCATCCTGTTCAACCTTTCTCGAATCGAACTGAACCGACCTGACATCAAAATCTGTATCACCAATAATTTTGATTACCTCAATGTTTTTTAATATTTTCCGAAAGCGATATCAAAATTTTATACTTCTAATTTTAAAATAATCTGGCTACCTTTAACTACTTTTGATCCAGCCGGTATACTTTGCTCACGGACAAATCCCCTCCCGATTAAATTCACCTTCAGTCCCATGTTTTCAAGAATATATATAGCATCTTTTGCTCCCATGCCCCTGACACTGGGAACCATTCCCGTCCCTAATGGTTTTTTTATCGAGTTTGACAATGCTGTCGGATTGCACTGCAAGTGCCCATTCGGACTCAGTTATGCTCATCGGCAAGGGGAATATCAAGCGACTCATATATCATTTCCAGTTCATTGAGCATTCCCGTTGCATTTATCGGGATAGGTTACCCTTTCATATTTTTCTTCTTTATGTTTTTGCAAACCAATATTGGTTGCATAAACTTTGTCGGCAATATCCTGGAATACGGGAACTGCCACCGTACTTGCATAATATGCACCCTGGGGCCGGCTGACAACCACAATACATGAATATTTTGGATCATCAGCCGGAAAATAGCCCACGAAAGATGCATTATAATTGCTTTTATCATAACCTTTTCCTTTGGCGGCAATCTGGGCTGTGCCTGTTTTACCTGCAATTTTATAAACCGATTTACTGAGTGTTACTGCGGTTCCGCGTTCCACTACTCCTTCCAGTATTTCCTTTGGCTTTTTTAACTGATGACCTGGAGCATACCGATGAATTGATCACCTCAGTTTTAAAACTCTCGTATCTTTCGTCCTGATCGCTGTATTTCCTTCACGAACATTGGTTTCACCATTCTTCCATCATTGGCTATTGCATTATAGAAAGGTAAGAATCTGAAGTGGAGTAAGTTTTACTTCGTAACCTATCGACATAAAAGGAAGCGATACTTTTGACCAGGAGGGATGCTTTGTGTTTTTTATAAATGGGTCAGGTTCTCCGGAAAGATCTATTCCGGTTTTTTCGTTAAGGGACATGTCATTAAGCCTGTCGATATATTTTTGGGGTTTTTTTGAATACATTCCTGTAACCAGTTTTGAAACGCCTACATTGGAAGAGGCCTCGAAAACTTCACGAATTGAAACTTTTCCATCCCGTATCGGATGAATATCCTGAATTTTCAATCCTGAATAAGTGGTAATACCTTTTCCTATATCGATAGTATCATCAAGATTTTTTAACCCATCTTCAAACATTGCTATCATCGACGGGAGCTTAAAGGTAGAACCAGGTTCGATGCTCCAGCCAATAGCATAATTGAGTTCCTCAGAATAGTCCCCGGTTTTTTTATCTCTGGTTAGATTTGCAATTGCACGGACTTCACCTGTTTCAACTTCCATTAATACCGCACAGCCCCATTCAGCACTGTACTTTTGGAGAACACTTTTAAGAGAAGTTTCAGCAACATCCTGTAAGTTCACATCAATTGTAGTGATTACATCGTCTCCATTGTCAGGTTCTATTTCATCCTTATCAGGTACAGGAATCCAGTCACCGTTATTTATTCTTCTCATCAACTGTTTTCCGTTTCTGCCGCCAAGATATTTTGTATATGCTCCCTCAATTCCAACCGAAATCCCTTCATCTCTTTTTTCATACCCCAGCGTGCGGTCGGCAAGAGAGCCAAATGGTTTTTCTCTCTTTGATTTGTTGACAATGATCAATCCCCCTTTATTTTTGCCTCTTTCGAAAATGGGAAATGATTTTATTTTTTGCAGCTGATCATAATTTACATCCCTCTTAACAAGGTAGTATCTGTTGTTCTGATTTCTTTCCCTTACAAGGTTCCTTTTGTATTCTGCCGGTGGTTTGTCCCCGAAGAGCCTGGAAAGAGAAGTCGAAAGAGCATCCACTTTTTTAATAAAAAGCCCTTTGGAAATTAGGGGAGAAGCTACATCCATTCTGACATCAAATATAGGCACGGAAGTAACAAGTAAATTCCCATTAATATCACAAATATTTCCCCTTACAGCCTCGATATCAAAATACTGAAGGGATTGCTTTTCGGCCTTTTCCATGAGCTTGCCACGCTCGATGGTTTGGATATAAATGACTTTCAGGATTATGGCCACACCAAATATCAGCATTACCAGGTAGACCAGGTAAACACGCCATAATATATCAGTCCTTACATTTTGCATGATTTAATTCATTTCGATGATTTTTTTCGGCGGGACTGTCGATTCTTTTATCCCTTTTGCCGAAAGGATTGAAGCTACTTTTGACTGTCTTGTTCGCTGCATCAGTTGCGACTTTGCAGAAATATGCTTGTACCTGAGTTCCCTGAGCTCTTTAAGCATCCGCTCGGCTTGTCTGGTATTTTTTTCAGCATAATATGAATTGCCTATATAGATAATGGCCAAAAAAGCAAGGAACAACAGATAAGGTAAATTTTTGGTTGTCTTATCATTGGTAAGAAAAGATCCTCCCAGTATAGATCGAAGGGAACCTTCAGGCAACTTGAATTTTTTTCTGTTATTTTCTTTTTCCATCATATTCTTTCTGCAATTCTTAGTTTAGCGCTTCTTGCCCTGTTGTTTCTTTCTATTTCCTCATCACCGGGCACGATAGGTTTTCTGGAAATCTGTTTGAATTTTCCCTGCGGATTACCATAAAAATCTTTTTTGATCTCTCCTTCAAAGTTTCCGGCTTTCATAAAATGCTTTACTATCCTGTCCTCTAATGAATGATAGGCAATGATCACCAGTCTTCCACGCGGTTTCAATAAGTCTGCAGACTGATTTAAAAATTCTTTCAATGAGCCCAATTCGTCATTTACTTCAATGCGCAGGGATTGAAAGAGTTTTGCATAAAATTTATTTTCCAGTCCTTTTGGTGCAAACACTTTTGTTACCTCCTGTAATTGCTTTGTTGTTTTTATTCTGTCCTTTGTTCTTGCGTGTTCAATTTCTGCGGCGATTTTTGAGCTGTTCTTCAATTCGCCGTAGTTAAAAAAAATGTCCCTGAGCTTATTGACCGAATATTCATTTATTATCGTTTCGGCAGTCAGGCTTTTGCTCCGGTTCATTCTCAGGTCGAGATAGCCTTCGAATCTGAGCGAAAATCCCCTTTCAGGCTGATCGATCTGATGTGATGAAATCCCAAGGTCTGCAAGGATTCCGTCAACCGGTACTGCATTGTACAATTTCAGGAAATTTTTGATAAACCTGAAGTTTTGGTTAATCAGAATCAGCCTTTCATCATCAATTTTATTTTGCATCGCATCACGATCCTGGTCAAATGCTATCAAAGAACCCTCTCCAATGTGTTTTAAAATCTCCTGCGAATGTCCGCCTCCACCGTAAGTTGCATCGATGTAGATGCCACCCTTTTTTATTTTTAATCCCTCAATGCTTTCCTTTAGTAAAACCGGCTGATGGTAAATCATACTAAGGGTTTTTGAGAATCCCCCAGAACATCCTCAGCCAATGTTCCAATATCCACGCCCTCATCATTCAAGACTTTTTCATAATTCTCTTTATCCCAGATTTCAATTTTATTTATTTGGGAAGTCAGTACGATATTCTTTTTAATTTTTGCAAAAGCGATGAGTTCATTTGGAATGTTAATCCTTCCTGTGCTATCCAATTCTACTGTCCTGACACCTGCCATAAACCTCCGGATGAAGTCCACATTCTTCTTTACAAAGCGGTTAAGCTTATTAATTCCTTCCATTTCTTTTTCCCACTCTGCTTTTGGGTAAAGGTCAAGGCAGTTATAAAAAATACTTTTCTTGACCACAAATCCATCATTCAGCACCGGTGCGAGTTCCTTTTTAACCCCGCTCGGTAAGGCTACTCTGCCCTTTACATCGGCTTTACATTCGTATGTGTTTGTCAGGTTCGTCATCAAAAAAATTTCAGTCGATAAAATTATAATTTAATTTCCCACTTTTCTCCAATTGTTAATAACTTTTTTGCACCTTTTTGCACTTTAGAATAATAATAACTTTCTTGCTGGTGGTTTGGTATGTTATACAGAAACTTTTTTTGCAAATTGATATACGAGACCAACCCATCATTATATTGGTTTACCTTATAGATGCGGAGTTTTCAGTTGATTAAGGAATTTTCAATAATTTTGTCAGGTAAAGTGAATCGGGATGGATGAAATTATAATAACAGAAAGAACCATTGATGTTGAAAATGTTTTCAGAACAAAAAATCCTGGGCTGTTTAAGTGGATTCCTGGATTTGTCTTTGGTTATCTGAGAAGGGTAATACATGAAAAAGAAATCAATGAATTTCTTTACCGGAACCGCTCGGAAAAGGGACTTGATTTCGTTGATGCGATTATTGAGGGATTTGGCGTTAATGTTGAAGTTAAAGGAGAGGAAAATATTCCTGAAAGCGGAAGGTATATAGTGGCGTCCAACCATCCTTTAGGCGGCCTTGATGGAGTAGCACTCATGCATGTGTTTGGAAGGAAAAGAAAAGATATTGTATTTCCGGTTAATGATTTACTGATGTTTTTACCCAATCTGAGAGAATTGTTCATTCCAATCAATAAGCATGGCAGTAATAGTGAAAACCTTGAAATAATCAATAAAACCTTTGAATCGGATAAAATGATCTTATATTTTCCAGCCGGTCTTGTTTCCAGAAAACAGAAAGGTAAAATAACCGATCTCGAATGGAAGAAAACCATTATTTCGAAAGCCAAACAATATAACAGAGATATCATTCCGGTGCATATCGAAGGAAGAAACTCTATGTTCTTTTATAATTTGGCTAATTTCAGAAAAAAAATCAAAATCAGGGCTAATCTTGAAATGCTTTACCTGCCTGATGAGATGTATAAACAAAAGAACAAAACCATATCCATTACGATCGGATTGCCCATTCCGTATCAGATGTTTGATAATCGCTTTAATTATGGTGAGTGGGCTGAAAAAGTAAAGCAGCATGTTTATAAAATAGGTGCAGGCCTGTCGGATCAAATATTCATGGTATTCCATCCATGAGTGGGGTTACAACATAATGACTAGTTATTTCAAATAAAAAAATCAGGAAAATATCATATGGAAACAATTATATCGCCTGTTGACAGGCAGCTCATAGAAAAAGAACTAACTGAGGAATTGTTTTTCAGGGACACCAATAACGGCCATAATGAAATATATATTTTCACACATAAACAAGCGCCAAATGTTATGCGGGAACTCGGTCGCCTGCGTGAGATTACTTTTAGGGATGCAGGGGGAGGAACCGGTAAAAGTCTTGATATTGATGATTACGACCAGGGCGATTCACCATTTAAGCAATTGATTGTCTGGAATCCCGAAGACAAGGAAATCGTTGGAGGTTATCGTTATTTGATCGGTAGTGAAGTAGAAAATGATAAGGACGGACAGCCACATACACCTACTTCCAAGCTATTCAGGTTTTCGGAGAAATTTATCAGGGAATACTGGCCGGTTACATTTGAGCTGGGAAGATCCTTTGTACAACCTATTTACCAGCCGACCGTAAATTTAAGAAAGGGAATGTACTCGCTGGATAATTTGTGGGACGGGTTAGGTGCCATCACAATAGTAAATCCTGAAGTAAGATATTTCTTCGGGAAAATTACAATGTATCCAAGCTATGATTCCTTTGCACGTGACCTGATCCTCTATTTTTTACATAAATATTTTCCTGATCCGGAAGAGCTTGTGAGGCCGAAAGTACCCCTCAAAATCGGCACAAAAGAGAAGGTTCTTGAGAGTATTTTTATGGGTGCAAATTATGATGAAGACTATAAAATATTAATTCAGAAGATAAGAAGGATGGGCGAACAAATTCCCCCACTGGTCAATGCTTATATGAATCTCTCAGGATCGATGAAAATGTTCGGGACATCCATAAACAATGAATTTGGTGAAGTAGAGGAGTCGGCCATAATTATTACGATCGCAGATATTTATGATTATAAAAAGGACCGGCACATGTCCACATTTAAAACCGGTGATTAAAACCGGTTAATTATTAATAGGTATTTAAAACTCAAATTTTCGAAACAAATGGTGATCTTTGATGCCAGGTTTTTGGTCAGTAATACCGACCATTCAAAATGTCCCAGTCCTGATATTCCAGAATATGCTTTTATCGGCCGCTCAAATGTCGGTAAATCATCACTGATAAATATGATTACCGGCAGTAAAAACCTGGCAAAAATATCAGGAACTCCGGGTAAAACAAGATTGATCAATCATTTTATTATCAATGGCAACTGGTATATTGTTGATTTGCCCGGTTATGGATTTGCTAAAATTTCCAGGGAAACCAGGATTAAATGGAAAAAAATATTAAACGATTACCTTCTGCATCGCACCAACCTCATTACAACTTTTATTTTGATTGATTTCCGACTTATACCCCAAAAATCAGATTTGGAATTTATTCAGTGGCTAGGAGAAAATAATCTTCCATTTGTTATTCTTTTCACCAAAACTGATAAGCTATCCAGATCGCAGCAATTATCAAATTTAAAAGCTTATAAGCAAGTTTTGACAGACCAATGGGAAGAACTTCCGCTGACTATAGTTACCTCCTCCAGAAATGGAACCGGTAAGGAAGAAATATTGCAGTATATTGATGAAATGAACCAGTTAAAAAGAAAAGCAACAAATTAAGAAGGCATTACTGCTTTATTCATTTGTGTTATGACATTTCTGGTAAAAATTGAAAAGGTTAATTTTACAAAAAACTTTGAAATATGACTAAAGTGATAATCAAAAAACTAAGCCGGGAAGAAATTGCACAAAGAAAAATGAATACCTGGCCGATTTGGGAAAAAGAGGTTTCGCGTTTCGATTGGAAGTATGAAGGTGATGAAGAATGCCTGATATTGGAAGGTCAGGTTAAAATTGAAACTCCTGAAGGGACCTTCTTTATTTCTGAAGGTGATTTTGTGACATTTAAAGATGGCCTTAAGTGTACCTGGGATATAATAAAACCCATAAAAAAGCATTATAATTTTCCCTGATGGACCGAACGGATCGGATAGATTTTTTTGGATCAGTGGGTTAATGTAATTAAATCGAATTGGTATTATGGAAGGAGTGGTGGTAAAATCAACCGGAAGCTGGCTGGGTGTGGAAACCGATGATGGGATTTCATATAGCTGTAAACTCAAGGGAACTTTCCGTACAAAGGAGATCAAATCCACCAATCCTGTGGCGGTAGGGGATAGGGTGAAATTTATTCTTCTCGAAGATAACAAAACCGGACTGGTCAACGAAATCCTGCCACGCAACAATTACATCATTCGTAAAGCAACTAAATTATCCAAAGTATCACATATCATTGCCGCAAATATTGATCAGGCTTTATTGATTGTTACCCTTGCGCATCCCAGGACTTCGACAGGTTTTATTGACAGGTTTTTGATCACCACTGAAGCGTACCATATTCCGGCCGGAATTGTATTCAACAAAATCGACCTCCATAATGAAAAACTCGACAAGCAGCTTGTATCCCTGATAGGCATTTATTCTGATGCCGGATATAGTTGTTTTGATGTCAGTGCTTTGAAGGGTAATAATCTGGATATATTAAAAAAAGCATTATACAGAAAAAAAACCTTGTTCTCGGGTCATTCAGGGGTAGGGAAATCAGCGTTAATCAATGCTATTGAACCCAACCTGGCTCTGCGAACCAGAGAACTTTCAGGTTACCATGGAGTGGGGATGCACACCACCACTTTTGCTGAAATGATACGTCTTACGGATGGTGGTTATATTATTGACACACCTGGAATCAAAGAATTCGGCCTGACTGATTTTAATCGTAAAGAAATTGCTGAAAGATTCCCTGAAATGAGAAGATACATGGAAGGATGCAGGTTCAGCAACTGCACCCACGTTCATGAACCCGGCTGCTCGGTTCAAAAGGCACTTGCTGAGGGTAAAATCAGCCAGTCAAGATACAACAATTACCTAGGCATTTTAAAAGATGATTACTGGAAAGCAACAGAAAGCGATTACAGAAAAAGATAAAATACATATTACTTTGTTTATATTTATAATGGTCAACTAAAATTATGATTTCAAAACAATTAATAACGACATCTATACCTCCCTTAAAAGCTGCTGAAACGGGTACTGATGCTTTATATCATATGGATGAATACCGGGTTTCGTTTTTGCCGGTTTTAGATGGACAGCTTTATTTGGGACTACTGAGTGAATCAGAGATTTTTAAATTAACTGATCCCGATCATCCCTTGTCTGAACAGAAAGTCCAATATAGATTGGTCTATGTGAATGAAGATCAGCATATTTTCGATGTTATCAGAATTATGTCTTCTGAAAAAATTCCATTGCTTCCGGTTCTTGACGAGAACAAGTTTTATTTAGGCATTATTACCCTTAATAAACTTATCGAGCAGCTTGGCAATTTTACTTCAATGAATAGTCCCGGAGCTATTTTAATTCTGGAACTAAATCAGAATGATTACGTATTATCTCAGATTGCGCAGATCGTTGAATCGCAGGATATAAAAATACTCAGCTTATTTGTTTCTTCCGATATTGATTCGACCAAAATGGAAATAACACTGAAGCTGAATAAATTTGAAATACAATCCTTGATTAAGGCATTAAACAGATATGATTACATAATTAAAGCAACTTATACCGAGGATGAAAAAATGATTGACGATATGGCAGAAAGGTACAATGCACTAATGAATTATTTGAATATATAATAATGAAGGGTTTTCTGGTCTGGTATATTATTCTTATTGTCATCTTTTCATTTTCTGGTGCGGAAGCATTATGCAATGTATCTCCACAATCCGATACGAATCACCCTAAAGTCATCATTCGTAAAATTATTCTGAAGGGTAATAAAATTACCAAGGAAAGGATTATCAGAAGGGAAATCGTTGTCCATGAAAATGACACACTTTCGTTATTCGAACTTGGGGTTGCTATGCAACAAAGCCAAAAAAACCTGGTCAATACTTCATTATTTAACTTTGTAACGGTTGATTCAGTTCTTATAGAAGGATTGCCAGATCATCTTGACTTGACTTTTGATTTTATTGAAAGGTGGTATATTTGGCCTGTACCAATTTTTGAATTTGCCGACAGGAATGTCAATGAATGGCTCAGGAAAAAGGATTGGAGCCGGCTTAATTACGGATTTTTTCTTACCTGGAATAATTTCAGAGGACGTCGTGAAAAACTGATTGTATACGCACGTTTCGGTTATGACGAAAAGTATGAAATCAGTTATCAAATACCTTTTATTAACAAAAAGCAAACCTGGGGTTTGGGATTCAGCGGTGGATTTTCACAAAACCACGAGATTGCTTATAATTCCTTTGATACTTTGTCCGACCCGGTTATTTATAATCAGGAAGTATACTACAAAAGTGAATTCCATTATCCCAAGCGAGAATACTATGCTTATGCAGAATCCTATTACCGTAAAGGAATTCATAATGTCAATTGGTTTAAACTACAGTATACCGATTTGTTGGTTTTTGATTCAGTTGTATCTTATTATAATCCTGATTATTCGTTTGGATCTTCAACGAAAAACCAGTTTTTATCATTTTACTATCAATTCAGAACAGATTACCGCGATTATAAACAATACCCCTTAAATGGTTACTATTTTGATTTTGAATTTGATAAAAAGGGATTGGGGTTTTTTAATGATCCAACAGTTAATACATTATCTCTAAAAGCGAACCTGAGGAAGTATTACCGTATAAAAGGCCGGTTTTATTACGCTTCAGGAATTACGGCAAAAGTTTCTCCTTTAGGGAGTCAACCCTATTATTACCTGACTGGACTTGGATATGGAAGGGATTTTGTCAGAGGATATGAGTTTTATGTAGTTGATGGTCAGCATTTCGGTTTACTGAAAAACAATCTGAAGTTTGAATTAGTGCCAACGAGGGTTCAAAACTTTAATTTCATTCCAACTGAAAAATTCAGCAAGCTTTATTATGCTATTTATTTGAATTTATTTGCCGATTTTGGTTATGTGGTTGATAACAGGAAAAATGTTTACAATCCTTTAGCAAATGAAATCAATATTGGATACGGTCTCGGTTTGGATTTTGTAACTTATTATGATTTTGTAGTCAGGTTTGAGTACTCCTTTAATAAATTAGGCGAATCAGGATTCTTTATCCATTTCATGCCATCTATTTAAAAGTCATAAGGCTGAAATTTAATACACAATCATAGTTAATTATATATTTAATACTTAAGGCTTTATTTTGTAATCTTGCATTTTATTAGGGTTATTAATAAACAATAACATCGGATGAAAATTGCACTCTTCGGCAAAGTGGTTTCAAAAGAAAGCATACCTTATATCCAGCATGTTATTACTGAACTGGAAAAGCGTCATGCAGTAATAATTTATTATTCTCCTTTTCTTGAAAAACTGAGAAAGTATTTTGTTCTTGACCCTTCAACCGCAAGTTTTATTGATAGCAAAGGTTTGCGAGAGGCGGTTGATTTTCTGTTCTCTATTGGCGGTGATGGTACATTACTCGACACCATTACCTACATTCAGGATTCAGGAATCCCGGTATTTGGGATCAACCTTGGCCGAATGGGTTTCTTATCTTCAGTTTCAAAAGATCAAATCTTTCAGGCAATCGACCAATTGCTCGCTGGGAGGTATAAACTCGACCAAAGAACTTTACTCAGGCTGGAAACAGAAAATAAATTGTTTGGAAACCTTAATTATGCTATGAATGAATTCAGTGTTTACAAAAAGCACCCGTTAAGCATGATAAAGATACAGGCTTTCGTAAATGATGAATTCCTTAATTCTTATTGGGCAGATGGATTGATCATAGCGACACCCACAGGATCGACCGCCTATTCATTGAGCGCTGGAGGACCAATAATTCTCCCCCAGTCACAAAATTTTGTAATCACACCGATTGCAACTCACAATTTAACAGTTAGACCAGTCGTTATTCCGGACAATAGTATAATAAAAATAAAAGTTGTTGGTGGAATAGAGGAGGTTATTGTAAGTCTTGATTCCAGGTCTTTACCGGTTGATTCAGAAACCGAACTGGTAATTAAAAAGGAAAATTTCGTGGTTAACCTTGTACAACTTGATGACGAAAGTTACTTTAAAACCATTCGCGATAAACTGATGTGGGGACTTGACCTTAGAAATTAAATCTTGCAGATCTTATTATATCAGAGCGTTGTTAAATCAGATATAATTTGAAATGAAAAAAACATATTTTTGCGTCACTTTATGAAGAAATTATTACTTATAGGATCATTTCTGATTTCCACCTTTATTTTACAGGCTCAGTTAGAGGTCGGTGTTTTTGCAGGTGGATCATTCTACATGGGTGATATCAATCCGAATAAGCCTTTTCTTCAGACAAACGTAGCTTATGGTGTTCTTGGGCGTTATCCTCTTAATTCGAGGTGGGCTTTAAAAGTCAATTTGTATAAAGGAATTTTAAATGGAAATGATAATATTGCCAAATATAATGAAGAACGCGCTCTTGAATTTACCTCAAGCATCTGGGAGTTAGCGGGTGTTGCCGAATTCAATTTCCTTCCTTATTTTACTGGCAGTATGAAAAATTATTTCACTCCTTATATTTTTGGAGGAGTAGGAACACTTTATCACAGGCCTAAGATTGGAAACATCTCCTTAAGGGACTACCGGACTGAAAACACATATTATTCTTACTATACAATAGTCCTGCCATTTGGGATAGGGGTAAAATACAGTTTTTCCAAGAGGATAGCCGCGTCGCTGGAGTGGGGTATGAGGAAAACCTTTACGGACTATATCGATGACATCAGTACTACTTATTACCTTAATCCGGCAGAGGTGGAACCAGGAACAGAGGATGCTGAATCATTGAGCTTCTCTGATCCCGGAAAGAACCATTTACCCGGAATGCAGCGGGGTAATTCCGAAACGAACGATTGGTATTCTTTTGCCGGTATAACGATCACTTATAATATCAATATCAGAAACCGGAACAAATGTTCTGAATACGAGGAAAGATACTAAACCAAATGCCCGGGATGAATCTTAAGGAGAAAATTGAAAAAGAAAGGTTACCAAAGCACATTGCTATTATAATGGATGGCAATGGCCGATGGGCAAAACAAAGAGGCAAGCTTCGTACATTCGGACACCGGCATGGCGTTAAGTCCGTCAGGGAGACAGCAGAGGCAGCCGCTGAACTTGGAATTAAATACCTTACATTATACGCTTTTTCCACTGAGAACTGGAATCGGCCCAAATCGGAAGTGAATGCTTTGATGAGGCTGCTCGTCAGGACTATTCATAATGAAACTAAAACTTTACACGATAATAAAATAAGTTTACATGCTATTGGAGATCTTGATTCTCTTCCTAATGATACCCGAATGGAGCTCAATGAAGCCATCAGGGATACTATGCATTACGACAGGATGAAGCTGATTCTTGCTTTAAGTTATAGCTCCCGCTGGGAAATAGTTAATGCTGCAAGGAAGATAGCGCAAAAAGTAAAACAAAAGGAAATATCCATTGAAAACATCGATCAGCCGCTGTTTGAGTCATGCCTTATTACATATCCTTTCCCCGATCCTGAATTGCTGATAAGAACCAGCGGTGAATACCGGATCAGTAATTTTCTGCTTTGGCAGATTGCATATGCAGAGTTGTATTTTACCCCAAAACTTTGGCCTGATTTCAGAAAGGAAGATTTATATGAAGCTATTATAGATTATCAAAACAGAGAAAGAAGGTTTGGAAAAACGAGTGAACAAATAATCCGGTGATAGCATGCGAAAAAGAGTAATCCTTACCCCCCTTTTATTATTATCCCTGTTTTTTTCAGTCCGGGCACAAATCGGACTTGGTGAAATCGAGGATCTCGATTATGCCAATCCGAAAAATTATGAAATTGGTGGCATTACAGTAACGGGTGTAAAATTCCTTGATAATAGTGTTCTTGTTACTCTTTCGGGCCTTACTGTAGGTGATAAAATAACAGTTCCCGGTGAAGCGATATCCAAAGCGATAAAGAACTTGTGGGACCAGGGTTTATTTGAAAATGTCATCATTTCTGCAACACAAATACAAGGTGATCTTATTTTTCTGAATATCGATTTGAAAGAACGACCCCGTATGTCGACGTTTACTTTCGGAGGAATTAAAAAGGCAGAAGCTGATAATGTCAGAGATGAAATTAAAATAGCCAGCGGAGATGTTGTTACGGAGAATATGCTCATCAGAACAAAAAATATTGTTCGTAATTATTTTGTGGAAAAAGGATATTTCGATACGGATGTCCGGATCATTCAAATACCCGACAGCATTAGAAAAAATCATGTCAGATTGCAGATAAATATTGACAAAAAGGATAAAGTTAAAATCCAGCCAATCAACATCACAGGCAATCAACACTTTGATGATCAGCGTGTGAAAAAATTCATGAAGGAGACAAAGGAAAAAGGTTCATTAACACCTTTTAACCAACTAGAAAAATATGTTTTTGATCTGGTGAAACATGCTGTTACTTTCAGGTTTACCGATATGATTGATGATACAAGGAACTATATTATCAGAAATTTTAATCCAAGGATATTCAAATCCTCCAAATTCATTAAAGAAAAATATGAAGAAGATCTTGTGTCTATAATAACAAAGTACAATAACCAGGGTTATAGAGATGCTAAAATTCTTACTGATTCTGTTTACCGGAATCCCGATAATACTGTTGGGATCGATTTAAATATATATGAGGGTAATCGCTATTACTTCAGGAATATTACGTGGGTCGGTAATACCAAATTCCCGGATTCATTTTTAAACAGAATACTGCGAATAGAAAAGGGTGATGTTTACAATTGGGAGTTGCTGAATTCAAACCTGACTTTCAATAAAACCGAAGATGACGTCAGCTCCCTTTACATGAACGATGGCTATCTTTTTTTCAATGCCACACCTGTTGAAATTGCGGTTGAAAACGATTCTATTGATTTGGAAATAAGAATATATGAAGGAAAACAAGCTACCATAAGTAATGTAACCGTCAAGGGAAATACACGGACGAACGATCATGTGGTGGTTAGGGAGTTGAGAACATTACCGGGACAGCTTTTTTCACGTGCAGATATTATAAGAACCACCCGTGAACTTGCACAATTAAGATATTTTAATCCCGAAACAATCAACCCGAATATACAGCCAAATCCCGCGGATGGAACAGTAAATATTGAATATCAGGTTGAAGAAACATCTTCTGATCAGATTGAGCTTTCGGGAGGATGGGGATATGGCCGTGTTATCGGAACCTTAGGTGTATCCTTTAACAATTTTTCATTACGAAACATTTATAAACTAAAGGAGTGGCGGCCTGTTCCCACGGGTGATGGTCAAAAGCTCAGCCTCAGGGTTCAATCCTATGGCAAAGGTTATATCAGCTACAGCATATCTTTCACGGAGCCCTGGTTTGGTGGTAAAAAGCCACATTCATTAAGTTTAAGTTATTACCATTCTACTTTTTCAAATGGTTTACCAAAAGATGACCCCCGGCGCTATACATTTAAAAATGATGGAATTACGGTAGGAATGGCCAGGCGTTTAACCTGGCCTGATGATTACTTCCAACTTTATACGGGTGTAAGTTTCATGTTTTATGAATTGTACCAGTATAAACAAGTTTTTACCTTTGGAGATGGAACCGGTAACTATAATAATATCGCCTTTAATGTTACTTTATCAAGGAATTCAGTAGATTTTCCGATTTATCCGCGCAGTGGGTCCTCGGTTTCTGTTTCTTTAGATTTTACTCCACCCTATTCGGCCTTCACCAGTACAAACTATGCACTTTTATCAGAAGAGGAAAAATATAAAAATATCGAATATCATAAATGGGGAATACAAGCAACCCAATTCACACCTGTCTATAAAAACCTTGTCCTCATGACAAGAGCTAAATTTGGATTTCTTAGTGCTTACAACCCTGCTATTGGAATAACTCCTTTTGAAAGATATTTCATGGGAGGAGATGGCTTATCAGGTTACAATAACATGGATGGACGAGAGATTGTCGGTATGCGAGGATATGGAAATGAAACTTTAACACCTTATTATTTCAAAACCAGATCTGTAGGAGGGACTAAATATTGCAAATTCACTCTTGAACTGCGTTATCCTTTATCCCTCAATCCCAATGCAACTATTTATGCTTCTTCCTGGCTTGAAGCTGGAAATTGTTGGTTAGATACTGATGAAGATTATAACCCGTTTTCTCTTTATAGATCTGCCGGCTTTGGTGTTAGGGTGTTTCTTCCTATGTTCGGGATATTGGGCCTCGATTGGGGCTATGGTTTTGATGAGGTACCTTATTTGCCTGACGCCAACAGGGGGCAATTTCATTTTTCAATAAATCAATCCATTGATTGATGAAAGCAGGATATAATTGAAAATGAAATTTACCGTTTACTATTTGTAGTTTCTGATTTTAAAGAAACAAATAATATATCAACTGATAAAACAGGGAGAATTATAAATGAAAAAACTGTTTATAACTTTAATTGTTTCGCTTACTTTTTGTGGAGCTTTGATTGCCCAAAAATACGCCTATGTCGATTCCGAGTATATTCTTGATAATATTCCAGAATATAAGGAAGCTCAAAACCAGCTTGACGAACTCGCAGAAGAATATCAGAAAGAAATTGAAGATAAGTTTGCCGAAATTGATAAAATGTACAAAGCTTTTCAGGCCGAGGTAGTATTGATGCCGGATGATGTCAAAAAGAAAAAGGAACAGGAAATTCAGGCAAAGGAGAAAGAAGTAAAGGACCTGCAAAATCAAAGATTTGGAAGGGACGGTGATTTGTTTGCAAAGCGTGAAGAACTTATTAAACCGATTCAGGAAAAGATTTACAATGCTATTGAGGAAATATCTGAAGAAAAAAACTATGCATTTGTGTTTGATAGGGCAGGCAGCCTAACCATGCTTTATGTTAATAATAAATTCGATATCAGCGATGATGTTCTTGATGCTGTGGGCGCAGTGCTTGGCACGGTAAGGAAAGAAGACAGGAAGAAAAACGAATACCAAAGCACCCAGGGAACAACACCCAAACAAGATTCTGAACAAAAACCATCCAATATGAATGCTCCTCAAAAGCCCGGAGGCATGACACCGGGACCAGTCAACCGGGGAGGTAAAAAATAAGTTCAGTAAATATATATTTTTACCAGTTTAAATAAATTTATACTTTTGCCGCTCAATTTAATTCTAATCCTATTTACAGAATATGAAAAAGTTATTTAGTTTATTGTTATTGCTTTGTGTGACATTTATTGCAGCTGAATCATTTTCGCAAACCAAAACGAAATTTGGACACCTTGATTTTGCCAAGTTATACAGCATGATGCCGGAGCTTGATTCTACCAGGGGTCTTTTTGATGCTTATAATAAATCTATTCAGGATCAGTTTGCAGCCATGCAAACCGAGCTTGAAAATAAATTTATGGATTATCAGGCTAATTCGAATTCAATGTCGGAGATCATACGCACTACCAAAGAAGCTGAAATCAATGATTTAAAAGAAAGGATGGATGCTTTCGAAGCTAAGGCAACGCAGGATCTGCAGGCAAAGGAATCCGAATTAACAGCCCCAATCATTAAAAGAGCCAGAGACGCTGTTCAGGAAATAGCTAAAGAAAACGGTTATACTTATGTTTTCAATAGTTCTGAAGGCTTGCTTTTATATGCCGAACCTTCTGATGATATTACTGATCTGGTTAAAAACAAATTGGGAATAAAGGAAACAGCCGATCCAAATAAAAAATAGCATAAAGCCACAACAGGGGTTTTTTTACCATTCACGCAATTACCGGAGTAAAGTAACACTGCCTTTATTTGTAACCTCTCCTTTTTCTCCCTTAAAGTAGACCACCCAGCTATATACTCCCGGGTTGCAGGGTTTGCCCTCCTGGGTGCCATCCCAACCTTTTGAAACATCTTCGGTCTGAAAAACCAATTGACCCCACCGGTTGTAAATATACATTTCGAATTGATCGATTTTATCAACAGGGTCGGAATATAACGTGAAAGTACGGTTTAGTTCAGATGTGCTGTTAGGATTAAAGGCATTTGGAATAGGAATTACTTTCACAAAGACCTCGTCCACGTACTTCATTCCATTGCAAAGGGTAATTTCTGCATAATAATATGTGCTTTCCATAGGGTGAACGGAGAGTTCCGGCTCTGTGCCCACTACTTCACCTACCGGATAACTATTTTTGAACCACGCCCATTGTAATTTACCGATTGGGGCGATGACTTCAGGCTCAAAATCTATGCTTGAAATGGAATAGTCATCCGGACCATTGGGCTCAAATATCCATGACTCGCCTGATGAACTCCAGGATGTTCCATTTCTGCCCTGAACAACCTTTCCAAGATCATCATCGTAATTCAGTCCATGTGTTGCGCGATTTTGAAGATAGCTGCATTCCGGTTTGGAAAAGATATGGTTCACGATGCTGTAATCCGATTCTGATAATACAATCTGGTAGGTCGCTTTGGCTGAGGGACAGCCAAACATCGGGGCATCACACCAACCGACAATTAATTTTCGGTTTGGTTCATCACCTACTGTTTTGTAATAAATAAATTCACTATGAGGTTCAATTGGCTTAGAAAACAGATCCTGGTATGGACCCATGATTGTTTTCAAAAAAACACTATTCGGAATCAGCGTGATTTCCTGGTGACTCAGTCCGATAATCTGAGGTACATCAAAGCTGAGGCAGCCATTTGGATTTACTGCAAACTGCGAATGCGTTTCACCAAAAAACTCAAATTCAAATCCTATTTCAAATGGCCCGACAAAAGGATCATCTCCGGCAGTGACGGGAATTCCAGTATATCCCAAATAAATCCCCTCTAATTTAACCGGTAATCCTGCACTTATGGTAATATCATCGCCTGCGCTCACCTGGCAAAGACATGGTATTGAAATTGAAACTAAAGTAACTACAAGCAGCTTGTTCAGCATGATAATTTTGAAATAAATATTATTAACGAAAGGAACAGAGAGAAAATTTCAGTGCAATCATTTTCCTACCTTTAATTCAATCATGGTATTCAAATCAAGATATTGCTGAGCCAATTCCCTGATATCCTCTGTTGAAATATTTTTAATCGTTTCAATTAAGTCCTTAAAATAACCTTCATCAAGTCCATATTCAATGATATATTTCAAGCTGTCTGACAAGGCAAAAGGTCCATCCATACTTCTTAAAAGAGAACCTGACATATAATTCCTGACAAGGTCGAGTTCTTTTTCTGATATCTTATTTTCCTGTAAATCCTTTATTTCTTTATAAATATCTTCAATAGCAAGATCAGTGACATCCGTTCCCACTTCGGATGCAATAAAAAAGGTGCCGGCGTGCTGCAGGGAAGACAAGACCGATCCGATGCCATAGGAATAACCTTTTTCCTCACGGATAGAGGTCATCAGCCTTGATCCGAAATATCCCCCTAAAACAGTATTTACTACTTTCATCTTCAGGAAATCGGGATGTTTTTTATTAATGAGTACTTTTCCTATTCTTAGAGCTGATTGAATCGCATTTTCCTTTTTAATATGGATTTTTTGGGCAGCGGAAGGTTTAATCTCATCCATTTGCTGATAGCCGGCATTGTCCCCTTTCCTGATGTCTCCAAAATTTTCAATTAGCAATGATATAACCCAATCAGGAATTTTACCGGAAATAATGACTTTACAATCATTGAGGTAATAGTTTTTATTGTGAAAGTCAACCAGGTCGGAACTTTCCAAACGATCAAAATCTTCGGCACCGAAAGTTCTGCCATAGGGATGGGACTGACCAAAAAGGAGTTCATTGAATTTATGCCGTGCGATAAATTTTACTTTCTCACAATTAATAAGAAATTCCTGCTTTTTATTCTGTTTACGGATATTTAATTCTTTTTCTGGAAAGACTGGGTCCAGGATTACTTCCTTAAAAGTCGGCATCAGATTTTTCAGATGTTTGTTCAGGGAGAAAAGAACAGCATAAGCCATATCCTTATCCGATGATAGTTCAAGGTGCGCACCGTAATAATCCGCTGTTTCATGAATTTGGCTCGAAGTGAAAGACCGGGTCCCTTCCTTCAGCATTTTATTGGTGAATTTAGCTACCAGGGGTTTCTCTTCAAATCTGCTGCCTGCCCTGAAAATAAACTCAATTTTCGTTATGTCCTGTGTTCCGGCATTCAATTGATACAAAGTAATGCCGTTATCCAGCAAAATTACTTCCGGCCGTGGAAAATTAAATTTATCCACCAGTTTGATCCCGGGTTGTATTTTTCTGTTAATGGTATCCATAAATTAACTTGAGAAATAATAAAGTGTTGAACAATTACCTGGTCTGAAAACCTCCTGAGCGGTTTTAATAATGTTTTCGCGAGTTACTGCATGGTATTTTTCAATTTCCTTATTGATATTGCCGGCTTCCTCCAAAAGTTCGGCATAGGTCAGGTTCATGGCTTTGTCGAGTGCGCTGATCTCGGAAAACTGAAGTGTTGACTCAATTTTGTTTTTAACTTTTTGTAGTTCTGTTTCTTCGACCAGATTTTGCATAATTTTATCAAGTTCATTAATGATTGCATTGTCCGCTATCTCCATTTTTATATCTTTTATCAATTTACCGTTGATCACAAATAATCCCTCATCCATATCCCCGCTGATAAAAGCATGAATTTCGCTGAAAATCCTTTTGTCTTTAACAAGTGAGGTATACAACCTTGATGAAAATCCATTCGAAAGAATATCACTCATCAGGTCTGTTGAATGATATTGCGCATCTTTCCTGGCACACATGTGATAGGCCTTATAAATTGAATCGAAAGGAACTTTACGGTCAACTTTAAGCACTCTGTCTTCGGTTTGCGTGGGTTCTGCAATAAGCTTCCGCTGATGCTTTTCCCCGGGTTGAATAGTCCCAAACCATTTTAATGTAAGCGACTGAACTTCCTTCATCGTTACATTTCCTGCAATGGTAAGGATAGCGTTGGCGGGGTGATAATATTTGCTATAAAATGATTTCACATCATCCATCGTTGCATTTTCAATGTGTGAAATTTCTTTTCCTATTGTTGACCATTGATAGGGATGAACTTTATATGCAAGAGGGCGCAGCAATAACCAGACATCTCCGTAAGGCTGGTTCAGATAGGATTGCTTGAACTCCTCAATAACTACATTCTTCTGGGTTTTCAGGCTTTTTTTCGAAAAAGCAAGATTCAGCATTCGATCTGACTCCAGCCAAAAAGCAATTTCCATGTTTTGTTTTGGAACAGTCAGATAATAATTTGTAATATCGTTACTGGTAAAGGCATTGTTTTCACCACCGGCATTTTCGAGCGGCACGTCATATTTTGGAATATTAACAGATCCGCCGAACATCAGGTGCTCAAATAAATGGGCAAAACCGGTTTGGTCAGGATTTTCATCTTTTGCGCCTACATCATATAAGATATTCATTGCCACCAGAGGGGTAGAATTATCCTGATGGACGATTACCTTTAATCCGTTATCAAGAGTAAATTTTTCAAATTCTATCATGGTGCAAACCTATTAAAAAAAGAAGATGTTTCCACCGGTCGGATTCGATAAATAAAATCCAATAGAAATAGCTGCGGCTGGAATTTTTTTAATTTTGCCCGGTTTACTTTAGGTTGAAGTAAGTCTTTTTATAAAAATATCTAAAATTCCTTTGTATGAAAAGAGATAATCTGGTTTTTGAAATTCTTCAAAAGGAGGTCGATCGTCAAAGATTCGGGATCGAACTGATAGCTTCCGAGAATTTTGTCAGCGAACAGGTTTTACAGGCTATGGGTTCGGTTATGACTAACAAATATGCCGAAGGCTATCCCGGCAAAAGATATTATGGTGGCTGTCAGCATGTGGATGAAACAGAGCAGCTTGCCATTGACCGTTTAAAACAATTATTCGGTGCGGAGTGGGCTAATGTTCAGCCGCACTCAGGAGCCCAGGCCAACATGGCTGTTTTTTTAACCCTTCTTCAGCCTGGCGATAAATTCATGGGGCTTGATCTTTCTCATGGCGGACATCTTTCCCATGGTTCTCCGGTTAATTCTTCAGGAATACTATATAAACCGATTGCTTATAAAGTGAAGGAAGAAACCGGCACCATCGATTATGACACGATGGAGAAAATAGCATTAACTGAAAAGCCTAAGCTTCTTCTTGCAGGAGCATCAGCTTACTCACGCGACTGGGATTATAAGCGTATGCGCGAAATTGCTGATAAAATCGGGGCATGGCTAATGGCGGATATTGCCCATCCTGCAGGTTTGATAGCAACAGGTTTGCTGAATGATCCTTTAAAATATTGTCATGTAGTTACGTCCACAACTCACAAAACCCTGCGGGGACCGAGAGGTGGTATTATCATTATGGGAAGGGATTTCGATAATCCATTTGGAAAAACTACCCCAAAAGGCGCTATCCGTCCGATGTCCTCCCTGTTTGATTCGGCTGTTTTTCCAGGCATCCAGGGTGGCCCTCTCGAACATGTAATTGCAGCCAAGGCAGTTGCTTTTGGCGAGGCATTATCCGACGAATATAAAGCGTACATGCTTCAGGTGAAAAAGAATGCCCAGGTCATGGCCGACGCCTTTGTAAACAAAGGATATAAAGTCATTTCAGGAGGAACGGATAATCACCTCATGCTGATTGATCTTCGGACAAAATTTCCTGAAATAACCGGCCGGAAAGTTGAAGATACCCTTGTCAAAGCAGATATTACCGTAAACAAAAACATGGTACCTTTCGATAGTCGTTCACCTTTCCAGACTTCTGGTCTGAGGGTAGGTACCCCTGCAATTACCACAAGAGGTATGAAGGAGGAACACATGCCGATGATTGTAGACTTAATTGATCTTGTAATTTCGGATATTGAAAATGAAGAGCTTAATCTTAAGATCAAAAAGCAGGTTAATGAAATGATGGCTGATTTCCCGGCTTTTGCCTGGTAACTTATGCTGCATGTATGACAAAAGAACAACCTCTGGATAATTTTAAACTGAATTTTAAGATCTGGCTCTCTACTCCTGATGGCAAAGGTGTAATGGGGGATGGGAAATGGCAGATACTAAAGGCTATTGAAAAACATGGTTCGCTGAGAGCGGCTACTAAAGCGCTCGGACTTACCTATCGCAGAACGTGGGGTGACCTGAAGGCCATTGAAGAAGAATTTGGCTATCCTTTACTCGATAAAAGCAGGGGAGGAGCTGAAGGCGGAAAAACAAAACTGACGCCCGAAGGTAAAAAGCTTGTGAATGCCTTTGATGCTTTTCATGCCAGAGTAGATGTTATGATGGAAGAAGCCTTTCGGGAGTTCAGACAAAATCTGGTGGAAAAGTAAAACCATAAACTCTAAAGCAATTTCTGGTAAATCCTGTATCTTTTATAAACGACGCCTCCCATTTTTTCAAGTTCAGCCCGCATCTTTAAATTTGTTTCCAGCTCAAGGTGGCTGTCAATATATCCGGAGCCCGCACTTTCGGGCTTCTGCAAGAATTTCGACTCCCAAAATAGCATCCAGTCCTGCATTCCTGTAGTCTTCCCTGATGCCTCCGAGCAGCAAGCTGAGCCGGTTTGTTTTTCGCTGTGACCGGAGGATATGGTAAAACCCGAAAGGCAAAATATATCCCTTGCTTTTGATAATCCCGTCACTTATATCCGGTATGCCAAGTATGAAGGCGATCACTTCTTTCTTTTGGTTCTCAATAATTTTAATGAAACGGGGATCCAGTATCATCAGGTACCGCTTTGCAAATTCATCCATTTCTTTTGTACTAAGCGGTGCAAAAGCATAAATGCCGGTAAAAGTGCTATTGACCAGACTCAATACCGGCCTGATATAGGGCTTGATTTGCCGGCGATGTTTTAAGTTCACCAACTTGATATTCCTGTTGTTCTTTATAGATCTCTCATAGATTTTTTGATAAAATTCAGGAACTGCATCCGGGACATTTAGCTTATATACCACCAGATCCACTTTTTTGGTATATCCTTTTGCTTCGACGAAACTGACCATATAGGGATAATTGCAATTGGTAGCGATTACCATAGGTTCGTCAAATCCTTCAATCAATAATCCCTGGGGGTCTTTATCGGAAAATCCGAGAGGTCCCACCATTCTTTCCATGCCTTTTTCGCGCGCCCAGATTTCTACAGCCGAAATAAGCGTTTCTGCTACTTCCCGCTCATTAAATGTCTCGATGAAACAAAAGCGACCGTCCCTTTCATTTTTGGCATTGTTGTATTTATGATTGATGATCCCCATGATCCGCCCCACGGGCTTCTTATTTTTTAATGCCAGGAGAAGAATTGTATCAGCATTATCAAACAGAGGATTTTTCTTTGGATTGAAAAATTTCCATTCATCTGCATAAATCGGGGGTATCCAGTTTTTATGCCCGATATGAATGGCTGCCGGCAGATGAATGAATTTCCGAAGATCAGAAACTGAACTTACTTTTTTAACCTGAATCTCCAATGATCAAATATTGATGATTAATCCGAAGTGTTTGCAAAGATATAAATCATAGGACTAAGTGATAAAATTTAAAATACCTGGTTCATTAACCTCTCAGTTATAATCCTCCCGGCAACGAATACTCAGATTGGCAAGAAACCTGAATAAGAAGTAGTTTTGCTGATTCAAAAAAAGCATCCGATGCGAAAAAGACTTATACTGGGACTGGTGATAGGGTCTGTAATTCTTATTTTACTGCTGATTTCATTGTCTTTCTCAAGAGCCTTTTTTATCTATAATATTCCTGTCAAAAGCCAAACGATGATTATCGAAGCCTGGGTACCCTCATTTGAAATCGAGCAGGCAGTAAAAATGATCAAGTCTGATTCAATATCGAGGGTAATTATTATCGGGAAAAACTATACCGATGACAGTGAATCGGTTCTTTCGATGTTTCACAATGATGTTGATTCAATTGAGACTCGGCGCATGGCAGACAGCAGCAGTCGAACATTCGGGTTGGCCGCCTATGAGGGAGTCAAGGTCGGTCCAGAGCCGTCATTCTATGTGCTCAGCAAGAAGAACTCCCAGGCCCCAGTGGCGTTTATGCGGGAGGCTTGGCTCCTCCGTTAAGCCCGCCCTCTAGCTTTTGGAACTGGATCGCGGTCAAGAGCTTTGCCTTCACTTCCGATCGCCGAGGGTACCAGCTATTGGACTTCCAGGGAGGCCGTCTGGCAGGGTGGCTCAGCGCCGGCAACCGGCGGACATGGATTTGTGCCCGATGCGCAGGAGCTTCTGACCAACGATGGTGTCAGCTACTATATCCTGGATCGCTATGGAAGTTGACACGCAGCGCGGGCGCCGTGGAGTTGACGCCGGCTCCACCAACATCGAGCACACCGATTGTCCGCTCTGGCGTCTTAACGCCTGATGGCAGAGGAGTCTACATCTTGCTGGGCGACGGAACCGTTCAGACCGGCGGCACCGTCAGGGCCCTGACAGGATTCCCCTATTTCGGGATCGACATTGCCAAAAAGGTCAAGCTTACGGCTGATGGCGCAGGCGCGTACATCCTGGATGCTTATGGCCGTGTGTGGAATGCGGGCTCGGCGCCGCGTTTGGCCCCTAACTATGACTATCATATGGGCGAGGATTGGGCACGTGACGTTGAACTGACTGACGATGGGAAGGGATACTATCTTCTCGACAAAGAGGGACGCATCTACACCGGCGGGGCCGCGGTCGCTCCTACGCTCAACCTGACGCCGGTCTGGCCTGGGGAAGACGCCGCCGTCGATCTGGCCGTGGTTGAAAGCCAGGCGCAAGACACGATGCGGATCACCCCCGATACTGTTCATGTGATGGCAGTGCCAGGACAGGCGCTCAGTCAAACGCTGCAACTCTCGGTCGCTGATAGCACGTGTCAATGGGTGGTCAGCGAAGACAAAAACTGGTTGCAGGTGAGCCCGGGAGCTGGGAGCGGATCCGGTAATCTGACTGTTACAGTCCAAGCGAGCCAAACCGGTACCTTCGAGGGCCAAGTCACCGTTGTCGATAGCAAAGGCGTCTATGACCCCGTAACCATCAACGTCAAGCTCCAGGTTGTGAACAAGGTCAACAAGACATTCTTGCCATTGGTGCGCAGATAAATACCTCTGGGCGTTTCGACTGTCTCAACGCCTCAGTCGAAACGCCTCCTCGCCTGTCTGTTTGTCTCCTGCACGGTGACATGGTATACTGGCATTCAGGTCGGCGACCTCTGATGCTGGAACCCCATGCGCATTCTTCACGTCATCCAACGCTACTGGCCCGCCGTCGGCGGTGCAGAGACCTATTTCGGCGAGATCTCCGCGCGCCTTGCTGCGGAGGGTCATCAGGTCACGGTCGCTGCGACCGATGCGTTGGATCTGGACTACTTCTGGGATCGCCGGCGACGTCACATCCCCCAACCGCTGGATCAACACGCCGGGGTGCGCATTCTGCGCTTTCCGGCTCGCCAGCTCCCCCTGGGGGCGGTGGCCTATGCTGGCGTGCGCCGCTTGCTGTGGTTGCTTTCCAGGACGCGTGTGACTCCCGTCGCAGCGCTGCACCGTTTGGCGCGCGTTACGCCATGGTCGCCTGATCTGTGGCAGTGGCTGGCAACGACCGAAGAGCGGTTCGATCTGGTCGCCGGGACAGTCATCTGCCTGGAATCGGTGATGGAGGCCGGGTTGCGCTTCGCTCAGCGCCGAGCGATCCCGTTCGTCGCCTACCCGCTGACCCACCTGGGGGCCGGCCCACAACCCGCCAACGATGCGCTCAGCAGCTTCTACACGATGCGTCACCAGGTCGATCTGGTGCACTCCAGCACGGCGACGGTTTGCATGACGCCCACCGAGGCGGCCTTCTATGCGGCGCATGGTGTGCCGGCCGAGAGCCTGTTAGTTGCCGGCCCCGGCGTCACCCCGGCCGAGGTGCTGGGAGGTGACGGCGCACGCTTTCGGATGCGCCACGGGATCAGCGGGCCACTGGTCGTCTCGCTGGCCTCCATGGCCTACGATAAGGGTACGATGCAGTTGGTCGAGGCTGTACGCCGTCTTTGGCAGGGGGGGCAGGCGGTGGACCTGGTTCTGGCCGGCGCCATCACCCAACCGTTCCGCGCCTACCTGGCCGGTCTCGCGCCGGCCGACCAGGCGCGGCTGCACGTGTTGGGCCCGGTAGATGACGCCGAGAAGCGCGATCTGCTCGCCGCGGCCGATGTATTTGCCATGCCCTCGCGCACCGACTCCTTCGGGATCGTCTATCTGGAGGCCTGGCTCTACCGCAAGCCGGTGATCGGCGCGCGAACGTGGGGCGTGATGGATGTGATCGAGGATGGTCGCGATGGCCTGTTGGTGCCCTTCGGCGATGCCAGCGCATTGGCTGATGTGCTCAGCGACCTGCTCTCGGACGCGGCTCGCCGGGATCAGATGGGCGCATACGGAGAAGAAAAAGTGTACCGCATGCATACCTGGGACGTGAAATACCCGTTGGTGCGTAATCTCTACCAGCAATTGGTTGCAGACCGCCGCGGGTGAGGAGCACGCGATGCACTTGGCGATTAACGCCTCGGAGATCGGGCGACAACGCGGCGGCAACGAGACGCATCTTCTGGGACTCCTAGAGGGATGGTCGGGCGCAAAGAACTGTCCGCAGGTGAGCTTGATCACGGTGACAACCGGCGCGGCGATGCCCTGGGACGCCGATAGCCCGTGGCCGGCGATCAATGTCGGCCCCTATCGCCGTCTGCCGTTCCTCCTCTGGCAGCAAACGCTTGCCCTACGGCGTCTGAAGCCAGATTGGTATCTTTCCACCTATTTCTTGCCCCCTGTGCTGCCGTGCCGGGGGGCGGTTTTGGTGCATGATGTCTCGTTCTTGGCGCACCCTGAGTACTTTCCCCGCGATAGGATCTACATGCGGATACTGGTGGGGATGGC
>CAVPSZ010000032.1:0-96575 GCA_963708435.1 uncultured Bacteroidales bacterium | reverse complement strand
CCGTTTTTTCATATTTGAGGGTTACAAAATAATATCTGATGGGAAGCAGGTTTCCCGTAAGACTGATGAGGACGTGTATTTTCCGGTCGAGATAATTAGAAGTCAAGCCTGTTTGTATAAAAATATAATTGATTAACAGAATAAAACCAAAGATTATCCCCGGAATGAGTAAACCCAGCATTGCACCTAAAATGTAATTGTCCTTCTTGATCATTTGCGTGGAGTTTTTGTTTCAGGTTTGCAACGGGCAATTAAATTAAAGTGAGAAGTCCCATTTTTTTAGTTCGGCAACCGCTTTCTGTGCTGTTAAATCGGTATGGACCGGTACCACGGAAATGTAGTTATTCATAAGCGCCCAGGTGTCAGTATCTTTATCAGCATCGCCATTTTTAAAAACACCCGTAAGCCAGTAATAATTCCTTTGATGGGGATCGGTGCGTTCTTCAAATTTTTCATCCCATCTTCCTTTGGCTTGCCTGCAGATTTTAATGCCTTTGATTTCTTCTTTTCTTACAGCCGGAATATTCACATTGAGGCACACACCTTCCGGCAGCCCATTTTGAAGGACATTCTTCATGATAGTTTTAATGTAATCATCCACTGCGCTGAAATCAGCTTTATGAGAATAGTCAAGCAATGAAAAACCGATGGCAGGAATACCGTCAATACTCGCTTCAAGCACGGCAGCCATGGTTCCTGAATAAATAATGTTAACCGAAGCATTCGATCCATGATTGATCCCGGAAACCACAAGATCCGGTTTCCCATTTATCACTACTTTTTCGCCTAATTTCATTGCATCAACCGGAGTACCATTGGTACTGTATTCAACATAATTTTTTTCTTCAGCAATCTTTATAAGACGCAAGGGAACTTTAACGGTAATCGCATGCGCCATTCCAGACATGGGCGAATCGGGTGCGACCACTACAACTTTCCCGATTTGCCGTGCAATTTCGATCAGTTTCCTTATTCCTGGAGCAAATATTCCATCGTCATTGGTGACGAGGATCAAGGGTTTCTTCATTCTAAAATATACAAATTGTAAAACGCCTGCAAAGATAGGTTAATTGAGGAAATCATTCAGCTCTTTCCACAGCTGCTGAACGGGTAATCCCACCACATTGAAGTAGCAGCCTTCGATCCGGCGGATACCCACATAACCAATCCAGTCCTGGGCTCCGTAAGCGCCGGCCTTATCGTAAGGGTGATAATGACTGACATAATACCGGATCTCGTCATCCGTCAGTGAATTGAAATAAACATTAGTGACAACATGAAAGGTCTTCATCTTTTGTTTGGTCCGAAGGGTTACCGCTGTGATCACTTCATGCATTTCGCCCGAAAGGGTTTTAAGAATGTTAAATGCATCCTGATCGTCCCTGGGTTTCAACAAGAGCGAATCATCTTTCCAAACGATGGTATCAGCGGATATGATAAGGCAATTATCACACAATTTTGAAAGCTCGAATGCCTTTGCTTTCAGCTCGCTCAGGAAAACGGCAATTTCATGATGCCTGAGTTCCGGCGGATAATTCTCCTCAACATCTGCAGGCAGGATTTCAAATTGAAGTCCCAGCCCTTCCAAAAGCATTTTCCTTCTGGGCGATTGGGAAGCAAGGATTATATGGTAATGCTTAAGTTTATCGTGTAACATGATCAATAGCTGATGTAAAACAATTGCATCGAGAGAATACCGGCCACCATAATGATTTTAGCTATATTACTCAGCGAATGAAAGTCTTCTTTGGTTTTAGCTTTCACAATATTGTATGCAAAATAGAACAGTGATGTTTGAACAGCAACAAACAAATACCAAAAGACCAGCATGAGCTTCATGCCGAACAGCCAGTACTGGCATCCTGCAAGAATAACAATCGTAAGAAGGGTTAATGATAATGCGAGCTGTTTCGATGTACCCGTTCCGGATGTAACAGCAATTGTTTTATACCCGGCGGCTTTGTCCCCTTCAAGGTCTTCAGCGTCCTTTACGATCTCCCGGATTAAGGAAACAAGAAAGGCAAATAAAGCGTAGGCTCCGACGATAATGCTAATCAATCCCAGTTGCTTCATGGCTTCGGTATAATTGATCGGATTGGCACGCAAGGCAAAAAACTCAAACAACCAAACAATGAGGATCACCATCGCCGAAAGGATAGCAATTACAAAATTTCCCCAAAAGGCAGTCTTTTTATATTGCGCAGAATAAAACCAAAGCATCATGGCAATGGCAATGAAAACAAAGCCCAGCATGACATATTTAACCCTCAATGAAAGATAAAACCCTATGAGAATACCTGCTATTGTCAAGACCCAATAATAGATGTAAGCCGATTGAGGTGTCAATGATTTTCCGACAATCGTCTTACCCGGCTTATTGACTTTATCAACCTCCACATCAAAATAATCATTGATCACATACCCGCCGGCAGCAATGAGCAATGTGGACAAAACAAGCAATGCAAAATCAAAATGCCCGAAAGCCGGGCTGTGTGGCATTTAACCCATAGAATGTCCCGATGATGCAAATACGGAGCAAATACTGGGTCAGGATGATGATCAGGAGGTTTGGTAATCCGTATTATTTTTAAATAACCGCTCAAAGGATTTATGAAATAAGATATTAGATGTTAGACGTTAGATTTTAGACAAAACCATTTTCCACAGATTTAGTTATTCAATAATTCAGCAATTACCACCTGAACCCATCTTCCGTCATCCATTTATCCTGCACTTTCAGGGTTTGCTCGATTACATCGCGGACACAACCTTTACCACCGCCGTAAGCTGAAATGTATTTCGAAATTGCCTTGATTTCGGTGGCTGCATCTGCCGGACAACAGGGAACACCGGATTCCTTCATGGGCTTGTAATCGGGGATGTCGTCGCCCATGTACAAAACCTCTTCTGGTTGAATATTTTTTTGTGCTAAATATTCATGAAACTTTTCCAGTTTATTTCCAACACCCAGGAAAATATCTTTCACTTTCAGGATTTCAAACCTCCGGGCGATAGTTGCAGAAGTACCTCCGGAGATGATCGCTACATTGAATCCTTTTTTGACAGCAAGCTGCAATGCATAACCATCTTTCACATTTGCTGTTCGCAAAGCTTCACCATCCTCTTGTAAAATCACAGTCCCATCTGTCAGCACACCATCGTAATCGAAGATGAAGGTTCTTATATTCTTAAGTAAACTCTTATAATTGCTCATTTTGAGTAGTTAGTAGTGCGTACTGAGTAGTTAGATGGCGCGGGGCATGGGGCAGGGGGCAGGGAGCAATTTCCACGAATCAATTTTTCCATCATTCCAAAATCTCTTCATTCTCATATTTCCCTTATACCTTTATACTTTATTTCCCTTATACCCTATTCCCCCTAATCCCCTCACTCAGCATTTTATATATTTCCCTGTATTCAGGGTATTCTTTTAATAATTCATCATGTTTCCGGAGGATCACCTCATCTCCCCTGCTTGCCGGTCCGGTTTGCGCTTGCTTCGGGTTTTAGCTTCTGAACCTTCAAAGCCGTTTCCAAAATCAGTGGTCGGAGCAATTCAAAGTCAAGACCTTTATCTGCCAGGATTTGACCGGCAATGCTATACATAAAATTCGGAAAATTACAGGCAAACACGGCTGCAAGATGAAGAATTTTCCTTTTCTCCGAATCCACTTCCACAACCTTTTGGGATAAATCATTTGCAAAATGTTCCAGCAATTGCAGATTATCTTTTGAATTAGCCTCGATGCAAAGCGGAACCGTACTAAAGTCCACAGATCTCGATTTCGAAAAAGTCTGCAAAGGATAAAGAACGCCAAAATTTTCAGATGATTTCCTTAAAATATCCATTGGAAGCGAGCCGGAGGTATGGACAACCAATTTTTGACCCAAATTAAGTTTTCCGGCAATTTCGCTCACAGCATCATCGGTAACGGAAAGTATAAACAGGTCAACTTTCCGATTAATCTCCTCGATTTCACAGGTAAATTTTGCATTTAGCAGATCAGCCAACTGTTTGGCAGATGTTTCCGTTCTGCTGTAAACCTGCACGATCTTCCTTCCGGTTTTCTGAATAGCCAAACCCAGATGGGTCGCCACATTCCCGGCGCCGATAAGGACGATATTTTGAATTTCGTTCACCAGTAAAATTTGGCAGCTAAATTAAGCATTCGGATGAAATTGAAGGGCAATTCAAGGCAAAGCTCTATTTTAATGTACGGTGATAATTTTGCACAGATTACATTTTGTTTAAATATCAAAGTATTAAGGTTCGATCCAATTGCCCGTAGGGCATTAATATCCATAGCATATCAGGTCACCGTGAGCCTGATTTCCCAAAGGGAATAAACACTTATCAACCTCTTCGAAAACGAAAAACTGATGGCCAGCGGTAAGTTTGTGAAGAAATAGCTAAGTTTATGGAAATAGATGGAAATAAATTGAAATAGGGAAATAGAAGTTTTATAGAAACACGAAATCAGGTAGAGACAAATATTCGTTTGATTTAAGAATTTGAGAAGTTTTACCGTGTAATTGTAAAATTTTTATTTCGAATTGCACGGATATTTTTACCTGTTAGGTTGGAAATAACCTAACAGGATAAATCCGGATAAAATCCTATTTTTGCCCGCTTAAAACTATTTTATGGGCATAACTCAATTCTTAGCGGAAAACATGATGAGCTTTTATGAGGCAACAGGCTATGCCAGCGTATTCATTCTAATGGTGATGGAAAGCATGATCTTTCCGGTTCCCAGCGAAGCCGTGCTGCCGCCTGCCGGTTTGCTGATTTCGCAGGGCAAATTCACCTTTGCAGGGGTTGTCATAGCCAGCACTCTTGGAAGTATCGTGGGCTCCTTGCTGTCGTACTGGATTGGCATTTCCGGTGGGCGCCCCTTCATTGACAAATTCGGCAAGTATTTCCTCCTCGACAAAAAAGCGCTGGTAGCCGGTGAAAAATATTTTGCCAAACACGGTGATATAACAATCTTTGTTTGCAGGTTTATCCCAGTTGTCCGCCATCTTATATCCATCCCGGCTGGTTTCGGCAGGATGAACATCTGGAAATTTTCCATTTACACTATCATCGGCGCAGGCATGTGGAATGCCATTTTAACCTGGGCTGGTGTTAAATGGGGACAGGCAGGCTGGGACCTGATGCTGGAATACGGTCACACGATTGACCTGTTTATTGTTGGTGCCATTGTAATTGCCGGCGCATGGTTCTTCTGGAAACACTACCGCAAAACAAAAGAAGAAAAATCTTCCGGTAAATAATCAGCAATCTCAAGTCTAATCTCTAAGGTCTAACATCTAATATCTTATCTCATACATCCTTCTTCCTTTTCCATAGGTAATAAACCGGCACACCCAGCAATACGATGATCAATCCCGGCCAGGTGTATTCAGGTTTATAGATTAGCAGAATGACAAGGATAAAAGCTGCCACTAAAATGTATAATCCCGGCAGGAAAGGATATCCCAGTGCTTTGTAAGGTCGTTCAGCATCCGGTCGTTTAAATCTTAAGGACAAAAATTCCAAGGATCGTCAAAACGAAAAAGATCAATACGGCAAAAATCACATAATCAAGCAGATTGCTGTAAGTTCCCGAAAGGCATAATGCCGAGGCCCATACTCCCTGGAAGATCAGTCCGTTGGCTGGAACCGCTTTGTTGTTCAGTTTGCCAACCTTTGAAAAGAACAAACCGTCAACAGCCATGGCATAATAAACCCGGGCGCCTGAAAGGATCAGTCCATTGTTGCAGCCAAAGGTTGAAAAAACGATAAATGCAGCCATGATCACTGCTGAGTATTCGCTGAAGATTCCGCTCATAGCTGCTGTTCCAACCCTGTCGTTGGTCGCAAACTGAATTCCTTTTTCGATCACGGTTGCACCTTCAGGAGAACCCCTTAACGGTAACGCATAAATATAAACCAGGTTGGTGAGCATATAAACCACCATCACGATCAGTGTGCCCAGCGCCATTCCAAGCGGCACATTCCGTTTGGGATTGATCACTTCACCTGAAGTGAAAGTCAGGTTGTACCAGGCGTCATAGGTGAACAATGATCCTACAAGCGAAGTGGCAAGTGCCGCCATCAAAGCAAACCCGGTTAATGAAATCTCGCTGGTCGCCATTGACCTGGAAAGCATCCCAGAAAATCTGCTTGTTTTCGGTGATCGCTCCGGAACTTTTGGCAAGAACCAAACCGATGATGATGAAAAGAAACAAAACCAATAGTTTGGTGTAGGTAAATGAATTCTGAAGGTATTTGCCTGTCTTGATTCCGCGGGTATTCATCCAGGTAAGGAAAAGGATGGAAGAAATGGCGATAATATGAACCGTATGAAATTTAACAAATCCAAGATCAAGCCAGACATTTTCTTCTGAAATCCAGGGAATTATCACACCAAGAAACTTCCCGAAAGCCATCGCCACAGCAGCAATCGAACCAGCCTGGATCACAAGGAAAAGAGTCCATCCATAAAGAAAGCCGCTTAACGGATTGAAGGCTTCCCGCAGATAAACATAAACACCGCCTGCTTTAGGCATCATGGAAGCCAGCTCACCGTAGCTTACGGCTGCAATAATGGTCATCAGTCCTGAAACCAGCCAGCCAACCATCAGCCAGCCGGGTGAACCGACAGTGCGAGCCATATCAGCGCTCACGATAAAAATACCGGAACCGATCATCGACCCGATCACAATGGCAGTCGAATCGAACAGGTTCAGGCTTTTCCTGAATTCAGATGTCCCGGAAGATAACTTTACCTTTCAACCTCATCATTATCAGTGTAAGAATCAGGTTCAGGTTTTGGCTTTGTGAATAAAACTTTCAGAAAAAAGTAAACCGTGATGCCAGTGATTACTGTTTCCGAAACGACCATAAATATCAATGCTGTTCTGTTCATAAATTATTACTTAAGTTACTTGTTGCTGGTTGCTTGTTGCTGGCTTTTAAACCAGTAACCACTAACAAGAAACCAGCAGGTAATACGCTTTCTTAATATCCACTTTTTAAATTGTTCCTTCTTTTTTTCTCCTTTTATATGCCATATAAATAAAACCTAAATTCACCAGGAATACGGTTAACAGCAATGCCCTTGCGAAATCAATATAAAAAACCCGGTTGATGACTTTCCCGGTATATATCGTATCACCAGTTTTTACGATACTGCCGATGTCAACAATGACCTTATCCTTGTCATCATATTTAATCGCTGAAAGTTGACCGCTTTCTCCTTTAATTCGAACAAACTTTCTGTTATCTTTTACATATAGCGAGTCAACGACCCCGTCCATTTCAGCATAGAATTCCTTGGCAAAATAGTCTTTGTTAGGTCCAATCCCTGTTTGCATGATCTGCCCGATGATACTTTCTTTGTGCAATGTCCAGCCGCTGAAACTGATTTTATTCCACTCATCGTTTGCAGGTCTGATAAGTGAGCCAATAAAAACAATCAGCAGCATAACCGGGGTAATCCATTTTATAATGAATTTATAAATGCCTGGAATTTTAATATCTGATCCTGTAAGTAGTTCTTTCCAACCCTTCTTCACACCGAAAACCCAGGAAAAGAGGATGGTTTCAATGAGCGCGAAAAACACCAGTGCAACGCTTCCCGCCCAATAGTCATATTCATCCAAAACGCCCTCCTGAAAAAAGAGTACTGTTGGAAGCCCGAGAACCAATACTGATCCGCCAAAAAACCACGCTGCTTTTTTTCGTCCCCAGTTAAATTCGTCACGAAGGAAAGACAAATAAGGAGTTCCCATTGCCAGAGATGAAGTTATCCCTGCAAAAAACAATAATCCGAAAAAAGCGAGACCGGCTATCGCAGCCAGAATAGGTCCCCAGTTCTGGAATAAAAAAGGCATAGTCCTGAAACCCAATCCTAAACCACCGGCATTAGTTAGTTCAATGACGCGGTCAATTCCAAGATAGCCTATCGAAATAGGAATAATAATGGCGCTGCCCAATACCACCTCCACGAATTCATTCATCCATCCTGCCGACATGGCATTGAGTGCGATATCGTCCTTCTTTTTTACATACGACGCAAAACATTGAATGGATCCCTGTCCGAGAGATAGCGTGAAAAATATCTGTCCGGCTGCAGCCAGCCAAACTTTGGGATTACCAAGAGAATCATAATTGGGTGTCCATAGAAAATCCAGTCCGACCGTACCATCGAATACAGCTCCTTCACGGCCAGCAACGAGGGTAATTCCTTTAATGGCAAGGAAAATCCCGAAAATGATCAGTAGAGGCATTCCAATCTTGGCGGCTTTTTCAACTCCTCCGCTCAGCCCCTTGCTTAAAATCCATGAATTCAGTACCAGGCAAATCAGAAAGAAAACCACTGCTTCAAAAGGAATTCCGGTAGTTGAAACGAAAATGTCAGTGTAGGTATTAAAAAATTCTGCCACCTCGTATTGGTCCCATTCCAAAGAAAGTTCCCGCAACCGAATGATACACATAAGCCAGGGTCCAGCTTTCTATATAACAGTAATACGAGGCGATGGCAATGCTCGAAAAGATACCGAAAGTTCCCAGGTAGAGCCAGTATCGCCGAACTCCCATTTTAATAAAAGTAAAGGGCGTAGTATGATACCCAAACTGACCGCCGTACCTTCCGATTGACCATTCAATAAACAACAAAGGAATGCCCAGCAAAAGGAAACAAACAAAATAAGGAATAATAAAAGCGCCGCCACCATTCTGAACTGCCTGTACCGGGAAACGCAGAAAATTTCCCAGTCCGACAGCATTTCCTGCCATCGCCAGAATCAGTCCGACACGGGTTCCCCATGATTCATTAGATAAAGCCATCGTTAATCCGGTTTATGATTCATACTAATTATCGCAACATCCATGTTTCTATAAAATGAAAATTGATGTACAATGATAAATATTTATTTCGAATCAAATCTAAATCAGGATGGCATTTTTTAAAAAGTTATTCTGAAGGTAATATTCTGAAGAACACAGAAATATGATTCATGAGGAAATCCGGAATGAAATAGCTGCGAATTCGCGAATTTAAAAAATCGTGAATCTGCGGCTCTTATTTATGATTGGAATTGAATTATTGCGCTGGATACGCGGCTTCAACCAATCCAGCTTCTGTCATTTTCCAGGTTTTCCCAGCCAGATCATATCCCAGTTCGGTATCCTTATCAATTATTTTATCCATTTCTTTATCAATTTGCAGGTAAGCGCCAACGGGTAATTCCAGAACAAGGTTTACCTGCTGAACACGCCATAACTTATCTTCAGGCAGTTTATAGTAGGGATCAAGGAGCAGAGAATTATTATCGACCTGGTAATGATAAACTGTTCGTTTTGCCCGGTCATCGGCATCAAAAACACTTTTTCCTTTAGCCATTTTAATGGTTTCAAGTTTTACTTCGGTGCCTGGTGCTTTTTCAATTCTTAATTGCGGAATACCATAAAAAACATCTCCGTTATCATTGGTGATATACATTTTCAAATCTTCAATTTCGATGTATTCTCCGGCTTTGCGAATATGACTGGTCTCGTCATTATCAGTGATATCAAGGTTGATTAAGGTATCAGCCCGAAGTTCGATCCGCTGGCTTTCCTCGTGATTTCCGGGATAACGAAAACCTTTCCCCAGTTTTATACCAAAATATAAACAGATAATGAGACCAACCAGCCACAAATTGAAAAAAACAACACCGATAAACCGTGTCTTTGTTATTCCGAAAATGAGCTTTATGCCTCCCCACAGGATCATCAAAATGGGTATTCCAATCAGCAGCATTAATCCAAGTTTGATAAATACATTGTCGTCAGCCTGGCCTGTGACCAGGTTCAGAAGATCGTTGAGAGGGATAAATATGATTTCAGAATTAAAAAAGAATACCTGGTGGTCAAATCCAAGAACCAGGGTAAGAAATGCCACGACCAATGACAAGCCGACCAAGAGGAGTACAATGCCTGTTAAAACAAGAATTACCTTTACAAAGATTTCAAGTATAATCACCAGTATCTGTCCTGCATTTCTAACATTTGTCCTGTGAATGTCACTTTTTTTTTATAGGTATTCTTTGCTTCGTTTGCAAAGTCGTTGATCTTATTTTTTACTTTTTCAATTTCTTCGCGGACAGAGCTGCCAATATTGGAAAGATTCACCTTCTCCCCTCTCATTTCAAGCCTTTCCGTGACAGTAGTAGCCGGTGGCACGACTATCCAAAGTATAATGTAGATTAAGATGGGTGCTCCAAAACCGGCAATAGCCGCAACTGTAAATCCAAGCCTGAACCATACCCTATCGGTATGGAAATAGGCTGCAAGACCGGAGCAAACGCCTCCGAGCATGGCATCTTCAGGATCACGATAAAGTTTTTTGGTGGATTTTCCAGTGTGGGATTGACCCCCGGTATGGGATTGTTCTTCAAATTCGTCACCTCCGAATTCACTTGGATCGCCGATGGTTTTGATAACCTGGCTGATATCCTCGATGGTTATCACCTGCTTATTATCAACCAAACGTTCCCGAAGCATTTCAGCAATTCTTGCTTCAATATCGGTGAATATTTCTTCACCACCTTTGGTTTTTGAAAAATGTTGTTTGATACTTTGCAGGTAATCGTTCAGCACATTGTAAGCATCTTCATCAATATGGAATACTTGTCCGCTGATGTTAACTGTTAGAGTCTTTTTCATTGTTTTATTATGGTTTAAATTGAATTATTAATTTTCACTTTTCGTTAAGCTTTTAACTACTTCCACCAATTCGTTCCAGCTTTTTTTCATTTCCTCCAAAAAAGCTCTTCCTGAATCGGTAATTTCATAATATTTTCTTGGAGGTCCCGATTTGGATTCCTCCCAACGATAACTGAGCAGTCCATCATTTTTAAGCCGGGTTAATAGCGGGTAAAGCGTTCCTTCAACTACCAGTAGTTTGGCATCCTTGAGCTTGGTAATGATATCGGAAGCATAGACTTCATGCTCTGAGATGATCAGAAGGATGCAAAACTCCAGCACTCCTTTCCGCATTTGCGCATTTGTTTTTTCGATGTTCATGTGGCAAAAATAATACAATTTTAGTACTATGCAATACATAATACTAAATTATTTTTAGTATTTTGCATAACAGAATATTAAATAATTGATTTGTAATATGATAGGTGGTAAAATTTTTTTTGATTCTAAATAAGGAAATGAGGAAGTACTTAAAGTGAGCTAATGTTTTGAGTACTTAAAGTAAAATGGGAATTGACTAAAGTGACTGGAATTTGGATTGACTAAAATATTATTGTGGAAGATAACTTTAGGCATTTTAGGCAATCAAGTCAATTCAGTCCTTAAAAAAAGGGTAAGCCCGTATATCGCACCGCTCAACTGCCTACCCTTGCTACCTTCCGGTCCTGGGAGAGTTCAGCAGGAGCTGGTCGTATCAGACTTACCCGTGGCAAAAATACAATTTTTCAGATTTGAAAAACTAAATTATCTACCTTTGTCCTTGTAATTTTAAACTTTAACATTATGGAAAATCAAAATTATCCGGCATGGAAACATGCAATCACCTATGGGATTTATCTGGGCGTTGCCCTGATCATTCTTTCACTTCTGTTTTATGTTTCGGACCTTTATACGTCGAGCTGGACAAGCTATATTATCTATGCTGTGCTGTTAGGTGGAATTGTAATTTCAGCAATCACTTACCGCGACAAACACCTTAGCGGCTACATTAGCTATAAGGAAAGTTTCCTGGTGGGGTTTTATACTGCCCTTTTTGCGGCCATCCTTACGGCAATTTATACCGGAATATTCATGTCGTTTGCCGGAGAGGAGTACAAAGCGATCATTTTACAGAAAGCAGAAGAGTCGATGATTGAAGATAATCCTGAAATGACGGATGAACAAATTGATTTGGCCATGAGCTGGACAGAAAAGATGATGAACCCGGTTTGGCTTACCACAATTGCATTTGTTAGTACAGTGTTTTTCGGGGCAGTCTTTTCACTGATCGCCTCCATCTTTATTAAAAAGGAAAACAAATCCCCGGAAGTTGCACAACAGTAAAACGAGCATGGATCTGACTATTGTAGTTCCCTTGTTCAACGAAGAAGAATCGTTGTCTGAACTATCCGACTGGATTGACATTGTCTGCAAAAAGGAAGGACTGAGTTATGAACTGATTTTTGTCGATGACGGCAGCAGCGACAGTTCATGGAAAGTTATAGAACGTCTAACTCAGTCCCATTCAAATATTAAAGGAATTAAGTTCAGGAGGAACTATGGCAAATCGGCCGCCCTCAACAAAGGCTTTGAAGCTGCTTCTGGCAATGTAGTGATTACCATGGATGCCGACCTGCAGGATAGCCCGGATGAAATACCTGAACTTTATAAAATGATCCATGAATTAGGATTTGACCTTGTTTCGGGCTGGAAGAAAAAGCGGCATGATCCTTTCGGTAAAACATTTCCTTCAAAGTTCTTCAACTGGACTACCCGAAGAATCTCCAAAATCAAGCTTCACGATTTTAATTGTGGTCTTAAAGCCTATAAGCTTGAAGTTATTAAAAACATCGAGGTTTATGGCGAAATGCACCGTTACATTCCAGTGATTGCAAAATGGGCGGGATTTAATAACATCGGTGAAAAGGTGGTACAGCACAGGGCAAGGAAATACGGGGTTACAAAATTCGGGATGGAAAGGCTGGTCAAAGGTTACCTGGATCTCCTGTCCATTACCTTTATTTCCAAATTCGGCAAGCGTCCAATGCATTTATTCGGAACATTGGGAACCCTTTTATTTTTTATCGGACTTATAATCGGTATTTATCTGACCGTTGCCAAATACTTTTTCGAGGCTTATAAAATGACTGAACGGCCTTTGTTTTATTTCGGACTTCTCGCAATGATCATTGGCTCACAGCTTTTCATGACGGGTTTTCTTGCCGAAATGGTATCCCGGAATGCCAACGACAGGACTACCTATAAAGTACAGGAGAGGATTGGATTTGACAATCTCTCCTGATATTCCGATCATCTGAATTTTCATGCCTGAAAAAAGGAAAATAGTGATTGTTGGTTCTGCTTTCCCTTTGCGGGGAGGACTGAGCGCATACAACGAAAGACTTGCCAGGGCTTATTTACAAAGAGGGGATGAAGTCATAATCTATACATTTAGTTTGCAATATCCCAATTTCCTGTTTCCTGGCAAAACGCAATACTCCACCGACCCTGCACCATCTGATTTGAACATCAAAGTGAAAATCAATTCTGTTAATCCACTGAACTGGATTTGGATCGGGCAGGAAATAAGAAAGCTGAATCCTGACCTTGTCATCATCAAATTCTGGATTCCTTTTATGGCGCCCTGCCTGGGAACAATTGCAAGAATCATCAGGAAAAATAAACATACGAAAATCATCTCCATCATCGATAACATTATTCCACACGAAAAAAGGCCAGGCGACAAATGGCTTGGTAAATACTGGGTAAAAAGTGCAGATGGCTTTATCGTGATGTCGCGAAATGTACTTAGCGATTTGGATGCTTTTGACAAAAACAAGCCAAAGAAATTTTGCCCTCATCCGCTCTATGATCATTATGGAGAAATTCTTCCAAAGGTGGTATCCAGGAAATTGCTGTCGCTGGATGAAGAAGGCAGGAACATTTTGTTTTTTGGATTCATCCGCGATTACAAGGGACTTGACCTGCTTCTGAAAGCCATGGCAGACGAAAGAATAAAGAGCATGAAAATTAAATTGCTGGTTGCAGGTGAATTCTATAACCAATCCGAACCATACCATAATATAGTCAAGGAGTATAATCTGCAGGATCATGTTATCATGTCCAATGATTTTATCCCCGACCGCGATGTTGCAAAATACTTCTGCGCATGTGATATTGTCGTTCAACCTTACAAAGATGCTACACAAAGCGGGGTAACCCAGATCGCCTATCACTTCAACAAGCCAATGATCACCACCAATGTCGGAGGACTTGCCGAAATTGTTCCTGACGGCAGGGTTGGCTATGTGATCCGCCCTGACAGCAAAGAAATTGCCGATGCCATTGTGAAATTTTACAGTGGCGATAATGAGGCAGTATTCATTGAAAATATCCGGATCGAAAAAGAAAAATATTCCTGGGAACGGATGACTGAAACGATTGATAAGCTACTTTTGGAAATAAAAACAGACAATAAATGATCATCAGAAGCAAGGCGCCTTTAAGGCTTGGGCTGGCAGGCGGCGGATCGGATGTGGCTCCGTATTCCGATCTTTATGGCGGCGCCATACTCAATGCCACCATCAGCATGTATGCCTATGCCACCATCCAGCCAAGGCATGACCGAAAGATTATCCTGAATTCGGTTGACAAAAATGTTATTAAAGAATACAGATCCGTTCAGAAGCTGGATGTAGATGAAGAATTTCGCCTTGCAAAAGGGATATACAACCGCATCGTAAAAGATTTTACCAAAAAGGCGCTGGCCTTTGAATTGACCACCTTTGTTGATGCTCCTGCCGGTTCGGGACTGGGCACATCATCAACCCTTGTAGTAGCCATTTTAGGGGCATTCGTCGAATGGCTGCAATTGCCCCTCGGTGAATACGACCTTGCCCACCTGGCCTATGAAATTGAACGCATCGACCTCAGCATGGCCGGAGGCAAGCAGGATCAGTACGCTGCAACCTTTGGCGGGGTGAATTTCATGGAGTTTTACAAAGAGGACAAAGTGATTGTAAATCCGCTCCGCATCAAACCAGTTTACCTGAATGAACTGGCCTTTAATCTGGTTTTGTACAATACCGAGACCAGCCGGTTGTCGTCGAAAATTATCGAGAACCAGACGAAAAACATCCTCGACAAAAATGAGGTAACCATTGAGGCAACTCACAAGCTGAAGCAACAGGCGGTAAGAATGAAGGAAGCCATTTTAAAGGGTGAGCTTAATAAAATAGGGGAAATCCTCGACTATGGCTGGCAAAATAAAAAGCTGATGGCCAAAGGCATTACCAACCGGATGATCGATGAGATTTACCAAACGGCGATGGATAACGGGGCAACCGGCGGAAAAATTTCCGGAGCCGGCGGCGGCGGATTCATTTTTTTCTATTGTCCCGACAATACCCGCTCGAGAGTAATAGCCGCACTGAAGAAATTCGGCGGCGAAGCCAAGCGATACGAATTTACCACACAGGGGCTGACTACCTGGACGATATAAATATTTCATTATTATGAACTTTCTCGAATTAGCTAAATCCCGCTTCTCCGTCCGCAAATACAAACCCATCCCGGTTAAGGATGATGATTTGAATTATGTGCTGGAAGCAGGGCGTATTGCACCTTCAGCAGTCAATTACCAGCCCTGGCATTTCCTGGTGCTGAGGGAAAAAGAGTCCCTTGAAAAAATCCGGCAAACTTATCTCCGTGAGTGGTTCAAAGAAGCACCGATTGTGATTGTCCTGCTTGGAGACCACATTAGGGGCTGGAAGCGTGCTGATGGAAAAGACCACACCGATATTGATGTTGCCATTGCTGCCGATCACATGACCCTGGCTGCTGCTGACAGAGGTTTGGGCACCTGCTGGGTGTGCAATTTCGATAAAAAGAAAACCGTCGAGCTTTTTAATCTTCCTGATTATCTTGAGCCAATTGTATTTCTACCTCTCGGCTACACGGATGTTCAAGCCGAACAGGAAAGGCACATCGAAAAAAGAAAACCTTTATCTGATATTATAAGTTTTGAAAGGCTCTGACTTCAGAAAAATACAAATCCCAAGTACAAAAAAAGACAAATAAATATCAAACGCCAAATTCCAACATCCAAACTGGTTTGAGCATTTGGAATTTGATTTTTTGAAATGATATCGCTTTTGAATGAGCTTGCAAATTTTGCAGGGCTGCATCAAGCGGCATAACTGCTTCTATTAAAAACGCTTCGCATTTTTTATTAGAAGCAGAATATTTGTTATTTCCTCTCCATTTCTTATCAGGACTGTATCATTATTTCCATGTTTGGAAACATGCAGCAATTAGCTATAAGAGCAGCAATTTAAAGAAAAAATGAAACCTTTCGGAAAGATGCATTGTATAAATCCAAAGTTTATTAAGTTTTTTTAATTTTTTAACTCTACGCAAATGAAATATAAAACTTATAAATTAATACTTTTTATATTTTTCAGGATTAGTTGCTTTCTGATTCTAATAAATGCTCCTTTGATCGGTCTTAAGGCTCAGCAAAAGCCAGTACCTCAAACCGAAGACGAAGAAAAATACAACAAAGGGGTTACCGTATCTCCCTCACATATTGAGTTTAACGTCGATCTGGGTAAATTGGCAACCAAGAAAATCAAGATCACCAATTATACCGGAACAGTTCAAAAGTTTACGGTAAAGTATAATGATTTCGACATCAGCCTTGAAGGTAAAAGCACTTTCCTGGAGCCCGGAACAAGCAACCACAGCCTGGCAAAACTGGTAGGAATTGCTCCGACATTTGTAGAATTAAATCCGGGCAAATCGGCTGAAATATCAATAACCGTGCAGGTTCCCAATGATCCGGAGGCCAATAAGGCCGCCTGGGGTGTAATTCTGATAGAACAGGCTGAAGAAAAGAAAGTGCTGGATCCAGGTAACAAATCAGGAGAAACCATAGCATTCGGCATCACCCCAACTTTTGCTTTTGGAGTCTGGATTTACCAAAATCCACCCAATGTTGAAACGATGAGTGTCGACATCAGTAAATTCTCCTATGAAAAAACTCTGGATGGCCGGAGGTATTTAACCCTTAGCGTTGAAAACAAAGGAGATGGTATTGCATTTTGCAAGGCATATACTGAATTAACAAATATCGGGACAGGTGACCAAATATCACTTGGAGGGAAAAACTATACCATATTGCCGGGATATAGGCGCATATTTATGTTTGACCTGAACGAAATATATCAAAAGGCAAGTATTCCTCGGTCGGGGTAATTGATTATGGCAGCGAGGAGGAAATTGTGGCCGCTGAACTCGAAATTAATATGAATAAACAGGAATTATTCAATCCATTATGTTTTGGCAAGCAGTAAATGGTCAGCTATTTTGAAAATGAGTGTGAATCAATAATTCACTTATTAAATAAAGTACAATGAAAAAAATGTATAACAATAATAATTCAGGAAAGGAGGTATTTCTGGCAAGCAACCGATCTATCATTTATTCACAATGGAAGACAATCTATTCAATATAAATTGTCCTATTCACTTATTTATTAATTATTAAATTTTTTAAGAAAATGAGAAGTAAATTAATTTTTCTCGGTGTAATCGCTCTGGTAATGGGATTACACAATGGACTTTTCGCTCAATTACAGGATGAAAAGTCAGTAACAGTTACAATGGATTTGCAACCTATCCTTCAACTGGATATGGAAACTGCAGATCAAATCGAATTCGTGTTTGATGATATCAAGGATTACTATGCTGGTATCACCAAATACGGTGCAACTATCTTAAAGGTGAGCTCAACGGTAAGTTGGGATTTGTATGCTGTTGGACGTTCCAATGGAACCATTGGTCCGGAATTCTGGGATCAGGTAATTGATTATGGTTCAGGAACTGGTACCAACGCTATCAACGAATTCCCCTTAGCCTGGTTGAATTACACCAGTCGCAACCCAACAATGGTGCAGGTGGCGCAGGTATTACTGCAACCTACATCGATTATTCAACGCCGTTTCCGGCTTCCACTCTTCACAATGGAGCTAACAGCCTTTATGTAAACAACGGTACCCTTACTCCGCCAACTGTTGCAGATAAATACATTGCCGGTCATTCCGGAACAACAGCACTGGGCGATGATGCAATGCCAGGTGGCTCTTACCTCACAGCAGGAGGTTATACTAGTGATTACTACTATGTAATTGACTACAGGTTATTACCCGGATTACCGGCAATTTTCCCGAATGCTTTTAATGCCGATGCAGCAACTTCAGAAGATCTTGTTACTGTAAACGGCCCTAATAGCTATGCTGAACCCGGAGTCTATACCATGTATGTTCAGTATGTTTTGGTAGAAGACCAATAAAATTTATTTCAGGACAGCGGCCTGACAGGCTGCTGTCCTTACTTTTTTAAAACCTTGATTTGCTTTAATGAGTTTTAAAAAAACATATTGATTATTTATTTTTCCAGGCAATCCTCTCCTGCTTGCTCTATATAGTTTGCATGCCCAAATTGTTTGCGCAGATGTGGAAATACTTACCAGCAACAAGTGAACAGGCTGATTTTGTATTTCGATTCCTTCAGCAAATATATAGCCGGCCTCACTTTCCATGGCATTGCAAATATCAATATTAAGGTAGATGACCAGGCTCCGCCTAATCCAGATTGCAAATGGATGCTTACCATGTCGGTCGAAAACAATCCTTCATCGGGGACACCTGCCGATGAATGGGAGCAACTTAGTTAGCTATGGTGCAGGAAGCGCTTCACCGGCAAAGATTGAAATTATGGAAGTTCGAGTAACCAATGGCTGCTATACCTCGCCTGTTGATGGCATTATATCAGCACTTTGTTCAGACCGGAGATTTCATTGAAATCATCGAAAATACCGGTATACGGATTGATGCAGGTTCCTGCACGACAAATGTAAATGGTCCGGGGAATTACTATGATGAATTATGATGAGTTCCATTTCCAGATCGATTTCAGAATTGTGCCGGGATTTAATTATGATCCGGGCATTTATCAGCTTCAGGTAAAATTTGAACTGGTTGAAGTTCCATAAAAAAGAATGATAATTTCTTTAAGCATATTGAAAAATTTTAATTCTGGCCTGCTCAATTGGCTGTTATTTAATAGCAGCACCTTAATTGCTCAGGAATCGATCAGGTAATGGAATTTTCAACGCGCCCGATTGAGGCAATATTCCTTCAAAAGGAAGTTGTTATCGTGAAAGGCCAAATTATTTCAAATGTACTGAAGTTACAGAATCCTGACTGAGGATACAGTTAAAATCTACGCCAATCTGAATTATCCGTCTTCCTGGAAGACTTTGTTCAATTCAGACAAGCAATATTCAATTGCGGGTAATGATTCAATGTTTATTCCCATCAGAATTATTCCTGAAACCCTCATGCTCGGAAATACTAAATATTACATCAATGTATTTATTGAGGATGAAAACCGAAATCCAATTGGCGACTGATTATTTCTTTGGTTCAACCAAAAAGCTCAGTCAATGGGAAATGAAAATAAATCCGGATTCAAGAATTTCTTTAAAAACAAAGAAAATACGGCAGCTTTTAATGTAAATGTTGTCAATACAGGGAATGAAAAGCAAGATTTGATGATGACCATGGCCAATGGCAAAAAGTTCGCTGGTTGTAATGGATACTTCGGCAAACCGATTACTGAATTTATAAGCATGATTTCTCACTTGATCCGCTGGCAGGACACATCCTTTAACTATAAGGTAAAATATATTGAGGGGACAGGAATTTTAAGATCGTTGATCTGGAAAATTATAATCCTGCATTCTATGAAGAAGAGAAGCAATACAGCCTTTATTTTCATTCCGAGGAACCCAGGAGATTCGGCCACTCCAATATAAGCAGAAATACAAAGGTTGATTTTGTAAATCTGTCAATGATAAAAAGGTCAATCCATTATGGCAGTGATGTTCTTCCGCTTTCGGCTTATTTAAGGGTATCGAACATGCTTGATGATGTTGTATTCTCAAGCCTTCATTTGCGCGGGCAGAAATATTTCAATAATGGCGGAACCTTGCTGTATAACACCAGTTTCTATTTCTCATCACAGGAGAATTTCTATGGAGAGAATTATGCAAAAAACATCCCTGGTATATTGGCTATTTCGACCAAAATAAAAGCCTTCAGTTGGGTTATGTTAATGGAGGGGCAATAGGAGTTCAGAGCAGCGGCAAAGGGATTAAGGGAGAAATAAAATTTCTTCCGGATAACTGGGCAGGTGGTTTTTATATTCGCTCACCCTATTTTTTTGACGAGGCAAGGCTTGAATCTTATGGGTTTCATCACCGTATTGAGTTGAATGAATTTTTCTAACCTCACTCAATTCGCCCACAGCAACCATAAATCAGCGGATATGGTAACCGATGTGATTTCGGTTTCTCCGAAATACAGACTTAATGGAAAACATACCATCAATTTTATCGGCGCATTCAGTAATCGTCATTCAAATTACAAAAAGGCGATAATTCAGCCAAACAAGGATACCTCTTGGGATCAGGATATACAAGCTATTTTTTCAGAAAACATGGAAATTTAATATTCAGAGGTTCGTATACCTCCAGGGGGTTTGGCGCATATGGATTTGAACGATGGTTTATCAATCACCGGTCAAGCGTAACCATTCGCAGAGATTTTGAATTGATCGTCGTAAACAACTACAATCATTATAGTTATGACCAGGAACATTATAACTATATTCCGGGTTATGATAATAATTATTACTTCTTTAATTCGCTTAACCTTTATTCATCAAAATATTTTCCTTCAGTAAGACCGGGATTATTTTATGATATCAGAAACAATCTCAACCAGAATTTCCACAGCAGAGGGTTCAATTTATCATACAGTAAATACGAAATCAATGAAAATCTCCAATTCTCTGTGATCAATACATTAGGGTATAACAAAATCATGAATCAGCCGGGAAGTGAGAATCATTTCATTTATAAACTAAATGCAATGATCAGATTTCGGAATTACAATTTTTTCGGATTCTATAACTACGGACCTCTCTCTCCTGCAATGATTAATATGAAAATTCAAAACAACATTGAACCTCAAAATATCAGGCTTTCTATTAGTCAATCAGTACATGTTTGGCAACCGCCATCTTGTTCTTCAGTCTATGTTCAGCTACATGTATACCAATATATATAACCATCACTCTATTAACCTGAGCCCTGAATTATTCTACTTTACAAGTTCCGGCTGGAGATTCAGCCTTAATCCGACGTATACCCTTTACAGTTCAAAATTTACTACAAGCTATGCCAACCTTCCGGATTATATCGCCAATCAGGATTTTGAATTTGAGAGATATACCCAGGATCACTTTACTTTCGCTATTGGAGTAAAAAAAGATTTTGGAATTCCCATCCCTTCAACATTTGATAAATTCAGTAATGTGGGTTTCAATGCCTTTTATGACGTTAATGGTAATAAAGTCCAGGATGAAAACGAGCCCGGTTTGGAAAATATACATATCAGGGTTGGTAACTGGAGCATTATTACCAATTTGTCAGGAAAAGCTTCACTGAAAAATGCAGATCATGGAAAATATGAGTTCGTGGTTAATTCGCTTGAAGACTTAAAGGGTTGGTTTCCAATAGCAAACGATTCTCTTCCGGTTTTTATTGATGAAGAAATAAATCTTCCCTTTGTAAAAGGAATAAAAATCTACGGGAGTGTCTTTATCAATGAGGAAAAGATTAGTTCGCTTGAAGAAAAAAAGACAGATGTTTCAGGAATCAAAATCAGCGCGATAGATGGCCAGGACTTTTCAGTACACTTACGGGTTCGGATGGGTCTTTTGAATTTTACCTTCCTTTTGGGGAATATACCATTTCAATGGATGAAAAGGTACTTTAAACGGCAGGTATTATATCATGAAAAATAATTACAAGATAAATTTAACCGGTGACATGGAAAACATGTACGTCACCTTCAATATTTTTGAAAAGAAAACGGAAAGTAAGGGTTAAAAAGTTTGATGGAACCGAAATCCAAAAGTAATTTCCAACAATTCCCAGTATCCCATTCCTAACCCGCAGGAAATCTCCGATCAGGTTTATTGCAAATAATTCTTCCAGACAAAATAAACCAGTTCTTTTCCGGCTTTGGCATAAGCTTCCTGTATCCTGAGTCCGGTATCGAAATCATAACCGAATGCGTCTCTGCCCGGTGAATTTTCAATGCTGACTTTAGCCAGGATATTTTCATGGTTAGCTGATTCAACGAAAATAGCTTCTCCGTTTATAAAGGCATTTTTCCGGGCAACACCTACATTGAAACCTGGTTCAATAAAGGTGGTTTTAAAAATTACCGTGTACTTTGCTTCAAAGATTTGTCCGACTTTACAATTTACCTCTCTCTTAATGAATTGAAGGTTCATCTCTTCTTCGAACCTTGGAGCGTAACGTTCAGAACGGTCACTGAACCATGCGGTTTCCCAGCGATCTCCGCTTCCCGGATCCTTTTCGTTATAATCGGCTTTTTTTTGAGTCACATAGTCTTGCTCTACTTTATACTTTCCTACACTCACGCTTTCGTAATCATATTCAACTTTAAGTTCGGTTACCCCATTAAAAAATCCGAAGTTTCCCGATTCCAGCTTGATCTTTTGAGCTGATGTTACACAGGGTAATCCTATGATCAACATTGTGATAATGACAAGATTAATTGTTTTCATTTCGCTTATTTTTTGGAATTAGACGATAAAATATAACATTGTATTTTGCGCATAAAAATAGAATAATTTTCTTTTTGAAGATAATATCCCACCATCAAAACTGAATTCTCCATACGCCCAACGGATACAATCCCATTTTATAAGTTTTAACAATTTCGCCCGTTACGACATCGATCCTGTACATATACACATAGGTATAATTAGCCCTGTATTGCAGGTCGATATAAAACTGCATGTTGAATTTCTTTTCATTTCGCCTCATCCCGAATCTTATACTTCCCCTGATGATAATCTTCATAGCGCTCTTCATAAGCCCTTTCCCAATCGTAAACTACCTGTTGTTTTTCAACAGTCGCTTCCTGGTCGAACGGGACATAGGGCTGACCACCGGCCCAGGTCAATCGCAACCCCGGAATAAGCGCCCTGTTCCTGCGCTTCCCGAAAGGAATTTCATATCCTCCGACTCCGTTAAAGATATAACTTCCGTCAAATGAAGTGCTTCGTGTCCTTCCATCCATCCCTTTATAAGTTGATTGGTAAAGAGAGGCTGTAAATAGAAAATAATAATTCCTTGCCATGAATTTTTCGAGGGTCAGTTCGAGCCCGTAATTCTTGCCGGTGCCTTCGTTCATGAGACTATCCTGCCGGTCAACGAAATATTGGGTTCCTTCGTTCAGGATGGAATACTGGGGGATCGCTGCGGAAACAGGAATGCTATATAAATACTGGTAATATGTTTCCGCTTTCAGTCTGAGATTTTCAGCGATCAGGTAATTGTAGCCCAAAACAATATGAGTGCTTTTTGAAAAATCGAGTTGTTTGTTCGTGAGTAAAAATTTCTCATCAGGAGCGGTCGATTGCACATAATACATCATTCTTGGCTGGGTTTGGCTGTGCAAACCAAATCCGAAGTTTGCCGATTGAGTCTGGACTTACTTCCCACATCATTCCTAATCTTGGTTCAATGAAAAATGATGAATTCAGGGTCAGGTACTGGGCATTTAAACCCAGGTATCCGGTAAACCAGCGGATAAATTTCCGTTCCCATTGTCCATTGGCACGGATAAGCGCAAACTGATCCCGGCTGTCGGTTTCCATATGATATCGCCCCGAATAATAGGTACTATCGGTATAATCAACATGGTAGAGGTCCCCGGTAAATCCAAATGAGATATTGTTCTTCGAGTCAATCTTGGATTTTATGGATGAAGATAAAGTGTATTTGAACTCCTTTGATTTTTCACCTCCCCAGTTAAACTGATGAGCCGGGTTTAAATTAAAGGTGTCGATTTGGGTTTCGACATCAGTACCAATAAAAGCGAGGTCAGTCCTGATCCTTGTTGCTTTGGTAATGAAATACTGATGGGTGATCCCAACTGTCGCAATAACTGATCCGGTTGAAATATCTTCTCCGTGGGTTGCAAAAGTCCAGTCTTCCTGAGGGGAATCAGAATCCACCATTTCGATGTTGCTCGTTCCGCCAATACCCATAATACTAAATGATCCAGTCTTACGGGTCGGGAAATTCAGCTTGAAAGACAAATCCTGGTAGTCAGCACTTTCTTTCAGTTCGAAACCAAACTTTTCAATAATATCCACAAAGGAATACCGGTATGCGGCGAGAAAGGATGATCCTGCCTTTCGTGATACCGGCCCTTCTGCTCCGAATTCAAGACCGTTAAAACCCATCTGTCCCCAGTACTCATATCTTTCGGTATTGCCGGTTCTCATCTTCAGGTCGAAAATACCTGACAAGGCATTTCCGTATTCGGCGGGAAAAGCTCCGGTCAGAAAATCAGAATTGCTAAGCAGGTTCGTATTCAAAACCGTAATGGGTCCACCTGTAGTTCCCAGTGCACCGAAATGATTGGGATTGGCAATTTCAATCCCGTCAACCCTGTACTGTAATCCCATCGGGGAATTTCCCCTGATTATAATGTCGTTGCGGTTATCCCGGCTGGATAAAACCCCTGCATAATTGGCCGCCATCCTTGCCGGATCGCCATAGCTACCTGCATATCTGTTGGTTTCTTCAATCGTGAACGACCGTGCGCTGACCAGTGCCATAGAATTTAAAGGTTTGTCCTTTCTTAAGTAGGATTGGATTACAACCTCGCCAGTTGTGTAAATATTCTCCTCGAGTTCAACTTTTAAAACCAGTTCTTTAGCACTTGAGACAATCAGTTCATTGAGTTCAAGCGTTTGATAACCAACAAAGCTGATTTTTAAGTTTTGCCGCCCAACCCGGACGCCTGTCAGCATAAAATTGCCATTTAAATCGGTTACCGTCCCGTTGAGCGGATCTGAATTCTGAAGGATAATATTGGCTCCAGGCAAAGGAGTCTGAGAGCTTTTATCGACGACAACACCTCTTACGTTTTGAACAATACCGGTTTGGCTTTTGATTGTTTTTGTCAGTAAAAGCGCTAGTAAGCAGACAAGGTAAATTACATATATGGGCCGGCATTGCATAAAGCGAAAATAATAAATTAGGATGAATATTTCGCAATCAGGTTATCGACCTCTTCTTTGCTAATTTTTGCCCAGGAGGAGTTTATAAATTTATCACCGCTCCATTCGAAACTGACAAGATGGAAAGTTTCCTGAAGAAACTCAAGGTTCGACTTTCGGTCAGGCAGGTGTTCGATGAATACCAGTTTTTGCGGATCAATTTTAAACTTCTGAATGAGTTCGGTTGCAAGTTCTTTCGCCCAACTTGTTACTGAGCTCCCGGGATTATGGTCGTATAGGTCAGTGGCAATAACAACGACTTTTTCAACCTTTTTAATTATTTTCAATCCGCAGAAAGAAGGTACATCCCAGGCGCCTTTGAAGTGATAAATTTGGTCAACATATTTTGGTATGTGGCACATTATCGCAATATCTCTCTGCCAAAACTTTTCTCTAACAAATCTTTTCTTGGTGATCTGTAAGTCCCGTCGGCCATTTCTTTTTCAATCACTTTCATAAGCAGCTTGAACATCTTTTGCTCCTGGTTTTCGTACTTGTAGAACTCATCCCATGCAAAATGGTACAAACTCTGCAGTTTATCGGGTGTCATATGCTTTGGCTGGAAAACTACTTTCCCAGCATTAAAATCATTCCAGTTGTAATTGAAAATTCGTTTTTCTTTTACCATATCATCCCAGGCTTTGGTATGAGGAAAAGGCGTCATCACTGTGAATTCAGCAAGGTCAAGATTTATTTCAAGCAAGAAATCAATCAGTCTCCTGATGTCATCTTCAGTTTGGTTATCCATACCCAGAAGAATGGTTCCTTCAACGGCAATTCCATAATCATGATAGCGTGTGATTCGATCTTTTATGTAATCAGAGGTATCGAAAATGGCCTGGTAAACATACCATGCACCTGCCCTTGCTGCGAGGTCGAGCACTTCGGGTTTATCTTCGATGGTGTGACTGCACCACTTTTTCTTAAAAGGGATCATGGTTCTGAATAATTCCTTTTCCCATTCAGTATCCTGGGCCAGGGTGTTATCAACCACAAACAAACGGTTGTTTTCCATTTGACTCAATTCTTCGGCAACTTTTTCAAATGGTCGTGGCCTGAATTTTCTGCCACCCAAATAAGAAACAGCACAAGGATAACAACTGTATTTACACCCTCTTGAGGCATGAAAAAGGTCAACCATTTGTACTCCCTTGTGATAGTAAAGATCGCGGTTTAGAATATCTCGCCTTGCCGGCCCGATCAATGATGTATCAGGAGGTTGTGCAAGATAATTATAAACTTTTTTTAATTTTTCCTTTTCAAAATCCCTGAGAACCTCTTCCATCCTTCCTTCTGCCTCGCCGAGGAATATGCTGTCGGCATGCAAAAGGGTCTCTTCGGCATGAAGCATGGCTGAAATTCCGCCAAAAATCACTTTTTTACCCCTTCTCCTGTATTCGTCAGCTATCTCCCATCCTCTGAGGATTTGTGAAGTAAGCATCATCGATATTCCCACAAAATCAACCTCATCATCATAGCTGAAAGACTGAACATTTTCGTCAATAAAATCAATATCCACATAATCCGGCAAGGTGGCAGCAAAGACAACAGGTCCATGAGGCGGTAGGTTGAATTGAGTTTGTCCTTCGAGTTTTTCCCATTTGGGATAGATCAGCCTGAATTTCATCATGCAATATCGGTTTTAGGATTCATAATGATAATGGTCAAACTGATCTTTCAATATTTCCATAATGATCAGTTTATCTTCATCGGAAAGGAGGAAAACATTTTTTTTGTACCCTTTTAATCCGGATAAGTAGCTCTGTACATCTTTCTCAAATTCAGTAGAGAACGCAAGTCCAAGGTCTGTGTAGATCTTTTTAAGGGTCTTTATCGGATCCTTCTCAAAAGCTTCAAAACTCAACTCGGTGTATTTACCAGCCGGCATACTTGAAAACTGCGACCTGATGTTATTTACCATCTTGTTTAAGACCTCGGAAACTTCATTCACGGTTGGCTCTATCCATTTACCTTTCAACCGGTTCTGCCTTGCAATAATATTCCATAAATTAATAGTTGACGGAACAACTTGGTAAGGATGGCGATGGATGTGAATGAATCTTGCCCCAGGGAACGTTTCCAGAAGAAGTTCAATTCGCAGAGAATGAAAAGGATTCTTTAAAATAACCCTTCTGCCCGACATGAATTTAAGTTTTTTGCAGAAATGAGAGATCGCATCTTTCCAGGCTTCTTTATTACCTGGATGGTAATCTTGATAATGCTTTAAAAAATAGCCCTCATGTTTCTGAAATATCAGATCCTTCAACGGGGAATCACCTGTAAGCTTTAGCAGCGCATATTCATCTTCCTGCGGTTCATCGAACCCAAGTTTGACATTGTCCATTGGCCGGGTCTTGCTCAACATGGAGGAAATCACCGGACGGTAAAATTTTTCCGACACAAGAAAGCTGTCTGGTAGTGAAACCTGGAAGACTGAAGGAGCAATAAGGTTTTTGTCTAAGCTCATGACCTGATGAAGAAGCGTACTTCCGGTTCTCCAGTGCCCGATAATAATGACAGGGTCGTCCGGCACGGAGGAAACTGATAAAGCTTGTCCGAATTTTATTTTTTCTCTCCTCTTGAAAATCGATGCCCAGAAACCATTTTGCAGCAGAAATAAAAAATGTAAAATAACTTTCGGATGGAGGGATAGTCCGTTATTGAGGATCATTTTTAATAAATTTCCTGATGTGGTGCCTGCCAGCAAGTAGGAATGTTTCATATGGACCGCTCTCTGTGAAAAATTCAAAGATAGCATTAATCCTGCCGATGAATCACGCTTTTCTTTCTCTGTTAACGAATTCTGCTATACTGTTGACCGACTCGAGAACTGTCCTTGCGAGGTTCTGATCATTGATCCTTACATCATATTTTTTCTGGATGGCCATGATCAGCTCGATCCCGTCGATTGAATCAAGCCCCAGGACACTCTCTTTTGAGAAAATCGGGACCTGTTCGTCTATCTGCTCCGGCTTAATATTTTTTATATTAAGAGTTTCTATTATCAATATCTTTATTTCTCTTTTAAGATCCTGAATAGTATCGTCCTGCATTTCAATTCAAATTATCATTTCACTACTTTGGCCAGCTCGGTAAAAAACATCTGTTCCTCGTCAGCCCGTGCATTAATCATTTCACTAAGCTCGTTAAGCTTATCAGGTCCCAGATCACGATGTTTCCCGATTTTGGCCGCAAAGTAAGATATATTCCTCCAGTTATCGCCGATTTCCATCATTCGTTTAGATAAATCCTTCAATTGGTTATTATTAAGTATGCCGGCTGCCTGTTGTAAAAAAGTAGCATAAAGATAACGGAATCCGCCGCCGCCCGTTCCCTGATCTTCGAGCAAAATATTGATCCGCATGATCTCATGAGATAAATGATCAATATCTCTGGCAATCTTCGGCCAGTCTTTTACTTTCCTGGCAAATTTCCGCATCCCTTTAATACCAATGAATGGCACAGGAAGCTTTAGCATGTTATAGGAAGCTTTTTTAATCCCTTTGATGATGGCTGTTTCGTAATCAATTTTTTCAGGTATGTAGGAAGGGTAAAACAGGAATCCCTTAGGTTCCATAAATCCCCCTGCAAACCTGGCTTTATTCAGTGTCTGTTTTTTTAGCTCTGTTTTTTTCGGGTAATAGCTGTCGCTTATCTGGTAACTGCTTTCGTTCATACCGATCACATTGATAAAGTGAACATTGATATGAACACGCTGGTATTCGGGCATATAATCCATGAAGAAAAAATCGACCTGAGCGGCTGTCGGAATATCCCGCATAATGAGCTCATTCAGCTTTTGTTCACCTTTTAGCTTATCCCTGAATTTATAGTTTTCAAATTTTACGCCCAGCCGCTTCGAAATATTCTTACGTATTGATCCGGGTTTATTCCTGACGATAAAGGTGGGGAAAGGAAAATTGGAAGACTCAAAATATCCGAAAAAAATTCCGCTCGATATTCCAAAAACCATTGGCTCCGAAATATCGAGTCCTCCATGGTTGAGCAGGGAGGTCACCGTGCCTGTTTCGCAGTGAGCAGCCATCCTGTGATTGAAATTGATCTCCTTCATTCCTTTGCCTCCTCAATTTTAGAAATTGTAAAGTAGGGATTTGCAGTCTCCGAATAGTCAATTGTTATTTTTCCTGGCAGTCTCCTGCCTGGCGATGAAAAGGCTAAAAAACTTCACCAGAGGGATATCGAAGGCGTCAGCATATTTTTTCAGTTGCGACAAGCGCAACCTGGCAAATTGTTCCATTTTGTAATGTTTTCTCAGCTTTTTCAAAGATACTCCGGCTCTTGAGGCCAGGTCACCCTCGCCGTATTCCTGCATGATCAGGTAATAATAAACCGGACTTATTTCACCTTTTTTTAATTGCTCCCGAAGACCCTTCTCCTGTTTCGACCGCTTTTCAAAAAAATCATCGAGGTAATTCTTTGCAAGCTGCGAACCACTCACCAGCGGGCCATACGATTCATCGTCTTTTTCAACGTAATAAACCGACTGCTGGGGCTTAAAATCAATATACAGTTCTTTTTCCTTCATCTTTATCCTGAACTAACACCGCAATCCCTGATTTGTTTATACCGCTCCTGATTGGGTTTGCAAATCATGCAGATCTATAACCAGCGGCATAACAGCTTCTAATAGAAAAATGCTTTCCGTTTTTTATAAGAAGCAGTATACTTCCTGTTTCGTGACCCTGCAAAATTACTTGAGTTTTTTTGTTATTCAATAAACTTAACCAAAAATAGATGGTAGTATAGGAAATAGCTGATGGGTTACAGCAGTGTTCAAATTATCGTCTGGTCATTCAATCGGGCTAAAATCCCATTTAACAGTTATTCGCCTGGTGTCGTCGGTAAATGTTTTTGAACCGGTTAATCGTTTACTTCCTCCTGTTGGTGCTTTTGAGGTAACCTTAAAATTGTTAAGCATCAGGCGGTGTTCTTCTTCAGGGAGAACCATAGCATCATCCTTCATGCCGGTGCAGTTCAGGTTTTCGGAGAAAACTACGTCCGGCAAATACTCACTTCGTCACCAATGATGGCAATCTGGAATTTCAGCTTTTCCGTTTTATTGAATGTGCAGGTATAATCGGCCTTGCTCATACCATCGTTATATTTTACCCGCCTGTCAACCTTCACCTGAGCTTCCCAAACTCTCCATTTATCATCCTGCGCTTTTGAAAAATTCATCATTTCTTCCATGTTTTCGGTATTCATATCTTCTATCGCAACGGAAGGATTCGGCCAGCTTGTGTTGTAAGGACTCATATCAAGTTCATTTTGTAAAATAGCCGGTCCTTCAAAACGATATTCAGTAAAGGCTTCTGCAGTAGAATCAACGATGATAACCTTGCAGTTACCTTTCCATCCCTTTACATTCCCGAAGGTGGTGTTGACGACCTGTGCCCGCGATATTGCAAGCTGGATAAGGACCATAATAAATACTGTGAAAAATAATTTTGTTTTCATGTGATAAAATTTGCTTTAAAAATTAAAATAATACCTAATTCGATATCAATAAATTTTCGGAATAAAGCTACAAATAATTTTTGTTTGGCAATGCATGTCGGCGGCCATTTTATCAATATTAAAAAAACAATAATGAAGCCGTAAACAACTTGATTGATCCCGGATACCAAAATTCTTATCAAAATTTACATAAGTCCCCTTTGAAATTTTAGAAAAATCTTTATCCCCTTCTATAATTGGCCTGGAAATTATCAATCTGCTCCTGCTTTGTAAATATAATTTCTTCTAACAGGCCGGGCGATTTGAAATTAGCTGCTAACCACCTAATCAGCAGAACGAAAATGATACAATCAATTTTTTTCATTTTAACCTCCTTGTTTATTTTGTTTGTTACTTGTCACTGGTCGGAGGCTACTGGTTGAGGAAAGCACAGTAACAAGTATCCAGAAACCAGTAACTGTCATTTATTGCTTCACCATCTTCTTCATCACCTCTCCCTCATCTGTATGCAATCTTATAATGTAAACCCCTCCCGGCAAATCCCTCACATCTATTGAGTTTTGATTGTTTGTTATTTTTTGACTTTTAACAACTTTCCCTTGCATGGTGTAGATTTCGATGAAGGAAATCTTCATTTCTCTGGGCAGTTCGATGTTCAATTGATCTTTAACAGGATTAGGAAAAACTGTAAAACTATTTTCTGCTTTTCCATTTTCATTAACAGAAACAGGAATCCCATTCTCATTGAAAACTGCTAAACCATTGAACGTTCCGATCCACTTGGTTCCATTACCATCAAAGGCAATTGATATGACCATATCATCAGGCAGTAAAGAATTGACAGAATTATAAGTTGTCCAGTTCATACCGTCGAATTTGGTGAGGCCATAATTATATACTCCAATCCACTTCGTATCAGTTTCATCTACCTCAACCACACGAACAACGTAACCTGGTAGGCCTGAATTTGAAGGATCATAAGTCGTCCAGTTAATGCCATCGAACTGCACTAATCCACCGAAATAGGTGGCGATCCATAAAGTACCGCTGCCATCAATTGCAATATCCTCTACATAATCATTTGACAAACCCGAATTACCGGAGTTATAAGTTGTCCAATTCGTACCATCGAATCTCGATAATCCACCTCCTTGTGAACCACCATTAGTTCCGATCCACTTGTTCCCTAAATCATCTATGGCTATTGACATTACAGTGTTTTCGGGTAATCCTGAATTGGATGAATTATAAACCGTCCAGTTTTGCCCGTCGAATTTGGCTAAACCTTCGCTATATGTGGCCAATCCATATAATTCCGTTTTGTTCGATGGAAATATCCAATACCCAATCTTCAGGCAATCCCGAATTTGAAGCGTCATATACCGTCCAATTCAAACCGTCGAAACTTGCAATTCCATTATGTGTCCCGATCCACTTTGTACCCTTCCTGATCGATTTCAATATCAGAAACATTGTCATCCGGCATTCCGGAATTTGATGGGTCATAAATTGATCCAGTTTGTTCCGTCAAATTCTACTAATCCTCCCAGATTCGTCCCTATCCATTTTGTCCCAGCTGTATCTATTGCAATAGTTTTTATGCTTTCATCAGACAAACCTGAATTTGAGGTATTAATTGGTGTCCAATTCGTTCCGTCAAAACGTATAAGTCCCTCACCAATGGATCCAATCCACTTTGTGCCAGTTTCGTCAAAAGTTAAAGCGGAAACTCCGTTTTCAGGCAGACCTGAATTAAAGGCATTATAAACAGTCCAGTTTATACCATTAAATTCCGTTAATTCATACTCCGTACTGATCCACTTTGTATTCCAGTCATCTACATATAACAAAGTGGACATAGTTGTCTGGTAGTCCTGAGTTTGAAGTGTTGTATGCCGTCCAGTTAACATCATCGAATTTCACAAGCCCTTCGTTTGTTCCAATCCATTTGTTACCTTCAGGATCAACGTCTATTGAGTGTACCGAATTATCAGGGATGCCGGAATTCGAAGTATTATAAGAAAGCCAATTTGTTCCGTCAAACCTTGTTAATCCTTCTCCACTTCCGATCCATATCACACCATTTCCCGCTGAAGCAATAGCACTTACACTATTGTCAGGTATTCCTGATCCCCAAATATCATAAATCGTCCAGTTTGTCCCATCAAATTTTATCAATCCCGTACCTTCAACTAGGTAAGGATCCAGTGCAGAAAGCCATATTATCCCCTCTTCGTCAATTTCGAGATTGGTGATATGATTGGTTGGCAAACCTGAATTCGTGTCATTATAGATTACCCAGTTAAGTTCATCAAATGAAGCCAGTCCACCACCAAATGTTCCAATCCACAGCTTACCAGCGTCATCAAAAGCTAAATTGTTTATCATATCAGCAGGTAAATCTGAATTTGACATTGTATAGTACGACTTTTCACCTGTGTTAATGTCTAAGCTAACCATCCCGGAACTATATTTCCCGATCCAGATTTTGTTTACATCATTTGCCAATGCATAAATATTATTATCTACCGAATAAACCATCCACTGCTGATTCTGAGCATTTACCAAGCCTCCCAGGCTTATCGATGCAGCTAAAATTAAAATTACTTTTTTCATAATTCATGTTTTAAAGGTTTAGTAATATCTGTCTAATTCCATCTATCATTTTCAGTTTGTTTCAAGCTTCATCTAACCATTCCCAAGCCACAGGTTCAAAGATAAGAAAAGAAACTAAAATGACAGCGACTTTTATCGTAAATTTGTCAATAAATTTTGTGACTCATAACATATAAAGAATTACATCTATGGAACAAGCTTACAAATTCTGCCAGAGTTGCGGCATGCCGATGAACAAAGACCCCAAAAAAGGAGGATCAGAGGCTGATGGTACCCTCAGTCCGAAGTATTGCAGCTATTGCTATACAGAAGGAAAATTCACCAAACCCGACATGACGGTTGACCAGATGAAAAGCCTGGTCAAAGGCAAGATGAAAGAAATGGGATTCCCCGGTTTCACCCACTGGTTCTTCACAATGAATATCCCTAAACTTGAGCGTTGGCGGAAAAACGATTAAACATAATTCCTTTACCAGTCAATCAATTGTCAGGTTTGCGAATAAAAAAATAATTCGTGAACCCGCGGCTTTTTTACTTTACCTTTGGAACGCATAATGATCTAAATTTGATAAGCATGAAAAAGCTGCTGTTCCTTTATGGTATGCTGAACCTCCTGGTTCTTAATTCATCCTCTCAGGACACCATCGTTGTCCAGACCCTTACCTTCGATTCCATCACAACCCGGCGCGGCGTTTGGGATTTTCCGGCAGGTGAAAGTTTCAGGAAAATTTTAATGTATCACACCCTGAAATGCGATCCCCTCACTACCCATGATCAATATCCCTGCGGTGAATGGGACTATCTGACCTATAACATTGTCTACCGTCATACCGGGTTGTACGATTCTATCCTTTATCATCACCCATACTTCACATTTATCAATAATGCATCTCCTGATTCAGTTTTACTTTCCGATGATCCTTCCTTTTCTTATTTTAATAACCATCATGTTGCGGCGAGCTATCCTGATACCCTCAGTTACTTCGAGGCTGCTATCGGCCAGGGATTGGAATATGCCAATGAGGTTTTACCCACACAGTTTTCATCAGGCCGTTCCCAGTATTTATGGCTTGCCGGAGAACTGCTAAATGCAGGGTTTTCAGCCGGACTCATCACAGGGATTAAATTGCAGGCACAGCCCCTCAATCCTGATATCCGCCATTTAATGATCAGGATGAAACAGGTGAACCTGAATGAAATTACACCCGATACACTCATTCTCGAAATGGATACGGTTTTTTTTGCAAGTGTGAATTTTAATGACCTTAGTCAACCAGGCCTGAACTTTTATGAGCCATTTTACTGGGACGGCGTTTCAAATATCGTAATCGATTTCAGTTTTACCAACCCTGGCCCTGAAGCAGGAACTATTCTGCTGGGTGACGATCCTGGTTTTAACTGCGGAATTTCCTCCGGAGATGAAAATTATGCTATCGACCTGGATGGCGAAATGGATTTCCTGATGCTTCCTGAAGACACCTATTTCAACAGTGATTTTACTTTCCAGGCATGGTTTTACAAACGCAGCAATAATAGCTGGAGCCGGATTTTCGATTTTGGAAATGGCGCCGACATCAACAATGTGATTGTTGTCCTTTCGAAAGAAACAAGCGGCAAGCTTTCATTCCATATTAACAACGATGCTATTGACCGGTCTTTTGAGTTCCCGGATATAATACCGCTCAATCGTTGGACTCATGTTACACTGAGGCTGACTGCCCACATCGGATGGTTATACATCAACGGAAACTTTGAGAAAATCGGCCTGCTTCAGCAACCCGACGATGTTACCCGGACGAAAAACTATATTGGACGGAGTAACTGGCAGAATGACGGTTTTGCCAACTCATTGATAGATGAGTTCAGAATTTATAAGACGGCATTGACCCCTGAGGAGATTAAAGCCAATTATCGCCAGGAATTACAAAATCCACAGGCCGATACTAACCTGATTGTTTATTTCAATTTTGACCAGGGCGGAGGTGATATGATCATGGATAACTCCGCTTTTAATCATTCCGCCGCTTGCTACGGGCTACCTTCATGGCACAAAATTACAGGACCGGAAAGGTTCATGGGCTTTCATCAGAGCAATATAAGGCCTTTGATAAAATTTATCAGGCTTGAATCTTCAGAAATCCAGCTTGAATTTGAAAACATCGTTGATTCGGCTGCAAACAGCCCGGTACAAATAATCCTTTTTGAAAACCCTGATGACCCCACATTGCCTACCGACACCATCACAAGGTGGAGGGCAGGAAACTCTTTTATTTATGAAAACTGGACTATAGTCGACACCGTTTGGAACGACCCGGATGAAATTCTTTATAACGAAGAGCTACCCTATTACGGGGAGCCTTTCGAAGTGCTCGAACCCTTTGAGATCGGTAGGTTTATAACTCCTTACGGAATCAATCTCGATTTAGGGCCGCAAGGTTTTACCTGGGTGTTTGATGTAACGGATTATGCACCTCTGCTTCAGGGGCAGGTGGATTTGAGTGCAGGAAACCAGCAGGAGCTTATCGACCTCAAATTCGTTATGATCAAGGGAACCCCTCCACGCGATGTCTTTCAGATTGACCGCATTTGGGGAGGTCTTGCCTCCTATTATTATAAAGATCTCGATGATGATGTTGTTTTAAAAGCCGACACCCTAACGCTTTTACCTGAAGCTTCCGGATTCAGAGTTAAGACAAGGCTTACCGGGCACGGGCACAACAGCAATAATGGTGAATATCCGCATTGCTGCGAATGGAAGGATAATGAGCACTACCTGATGGTAAACGGACAATCAGCAGGTGCATGGCATATATTTCAATATCATGACTGCGGTTTGAACCCTGTCTATCCCCAGGGCGGAACATGGCCCGGTGCAAGAGAAGGCTGGTGCCCCGGCGATATGGTAACTGATCATGATTTTGAAATTACGGAATTCATTACAGATGATGAGGTTACCCTTGACTATGACATTACTCCTGTCCCTCCTGACAACCTTGGAATGGGCTGGGGCAACTATGTAGTGAACATCGACCTGATCCAGTATCAGGAGCCGAATTTCGATGTGGATGCAGAGATTTATGATGTGGTTTCACCGAGCACAACTGATGAATATTCAAGAAAAAACCCGGTATGCTATGATCCAGAGATTATCGTCAGGAATAATGGAAATTCATCCATTACTTCACTTAAATTTGAATATGGAGTTTCGGGCGGTATTCAGCAATTCTACGATTGGATTGGTGAAATAAAACCTCATAGGATGGACACAATTGTGCTTCCGGTAACTTTCAGTTCATTTTGGTTAGGAGATTCGACCCAACGCTTCACAGTCAATGTTTCCGATCCAAATGGACTTCAGGATGAATATGATGAAAACAATCGTTATACAACTCCTATTAATTTGCCTGACTTCTTTGATGAACCATTCATCCTTTTATTAAAAACCAACAACATGGCTTATCGTTACAGCCTTGAAGTGAGAGATGTATTGGGCAACGTGCTGGTAAGCAGAAATAATCTCGACAACAATACGATATATACAGATACTCTTGATTTTTCAGATGGTTGTTATACTATTGAACTCATTGACGAGGAGGATATGGGACTGACCTACTGGGCATACCCTGAACAAGGTAGCGGATATCTGCGGCTTCTGGATATCGACGGCTCTGTGATTAAGCACTTCAACGCTGATTTTGGAAGAAGCATTTTCTACACTTTTTTCCTGGGAGATGTTTCTTTTATTGCCGAACCAAACCTTGAGAACCTCGTCATAATCCACCCAAATCCGTTCACTAATGAAGTATTCATCGACTTTGAAGAAAGTGATCAAGCCGCAGTGGTTTCTATTTTTAACCTGCAAGGCCAATTGGTACATACCGAAAATTTAAACCTGAACTCAACCCTGAGCCTGCGTCTTGATTTTGCTGATAAGCCCTCAGGGCTTTATGTCGTAAACGTCCTTTATGGAAAGAATACCATTCAGAAAAAGATCATTAAAAAATAAAAAAACATCAAATTAAAAACAATGAAGAGGTTCAATTTCAATAATGCAGTATTGTTTAGTTTGCTGCTGATTTTAGGTTCTTGCAAAAATGAGCCGGTGAATTATATGACTGAAACCACTGAAGCAAAAAATGCCCGTATGAAATGGTGGCGGGAGGCCCGTTTCGGCATGTTTATCCATTGGGGGCTATATTCAGTCCCTGCCGGTGAATGGAAAGGCGAGACCTCCCATGGTGAATGGATCAGAACGACGGCTGAAATACCTTTAGATGAATATGACAAATTCAGGGACCAGTTCAATCCTGTGAATTTTGATGCACGGCAATGGGTGAAAACTGCTAAAAACGCAGGCATGAAATACATCGTCATTACCACCAAGCACCATGATGGCTTTTGTCTTTTCGATTCGAAGGAAACGGAATTCGATGTGATGGCAACCCCGTTTAAAAGGGACATTATGAAAGAACTGTCGGATGCCTGCGAAGCTGAAGGGATTAAAATGTGCTGGTATCATTCTATCATGGACTGGCATCATCCCGATTATCTTCCAAGGCGTGGCTGGGAAACTGACCGTTCCGCTGAAGGCGCCGATATGAGCAGGTATATCGCTTACATGAAAGCCCAGCTTAAGGAACTAACAGGCAATTATGGGAAAATCGGTGTTTTGTGGTTCGACGGAGAATGGGAAGAAACCTGGAAGCATGAATATGGAGTTGACCTTTACAATTATGTGAGAAATCTACAACCGGATATTATCATCAACAACCGTGTAGATAATGGCCGTTCAGGAATGGCCGGCATGACCCGCGAGGGCGAGTATGCCGGTGATTTCGGCACTCCCGAACAGGAAATCCCGGCAACAGGGATGCCCGGTATGGATTGGGAAACCTGTATGACCCTGAACAAAAACTGGGGATTTAATAAATACGACGACAACTGGAAATCAACTTCCGACTTAATCAGAAAATTAGCCGACATTGCATCCAAAGGAGGAAATTTCCTTTTGAATGTGGGTCCAAGAGCAGATGGCACATTCCCGGAAGAAAGTATAATCCGCCTAAGAGAAATCGGAGAATGGATGGATAAAAATAGCGAAGCCATTTATGGAACGAGTGCCAGCCCTTTTCAAAAACTGGATTGGGGAAGATGCACAAAAAAGCAAGTTGGCAGCGATACAAGGCTTTATTTGCATGTCTTTGACTGGCCGGAGGATGGAATCCTAAAAGTACCCGGTATTTTCAATGAACCGAAATCGGCCTCTATTTTGGCAGACAACAGTGAAAATCAGCTAATGGTCAACAGAAAAGAAGATGCACTATGGATTGCTCTTCCAGGAACAATTGTTGACTCCATCAATACGGTTGTAGTTCTTGATGTTGCTGGCAGTCCCGATATCAGCTATCCACCGGTCATCCAATCGGATAACAGAATATTTATTGATAAAATCGAGCCGGTACTCGCTTCGGTAAATGATAATTTTGAAATTCGTTACACAACTGATGGAAGCATGCCGTCCATCGAATCACCCAAATACTCCGGCAAATTAATATTAAATGAAACCCTGCTGCTTTCTGCACGATGCTTCAGGGACGGAAAGCCGGCAAGCGACAGTGTTTGCGCTCTATTCCGAAAGGTTGAACCTCTGGCAGCATCAAAAAGCGATGACCTAAAGCCCGGGATTCGATACAGATATTACGAAGGAGACTGGGATTCACTGCCCGATTTTAGCAAACTGATACCTGTAAAAACCGGTCCTACAAATAACTTTAATCTTTCGGAAAAAATCAAAGGGGATTATTATGGATTTGTGTTTGAGGGGTTCATTCAAATCAGACAGGACGGAGTTTATGAGTTCATGACTGATTCGGATGATGGAAGTCAGCTGTATATCGATGGAAACCTTGTTGTAGATAATGACGGGCTTCATGGAATGGTGGTAGAAAAAGGAGCCATCGGTTTAGCAAAGGGCTATCATGCCATTAAAGTTACCTTTTTTGAAAAAGGCGGACAGGATGAACTAAAGGTTTATTTTAAAATGCCCGGTGCTAAAGAAGCACTTGTTGCTGATCAGGATTTATTTAACGAATAGCTGATGAAATGAAAGGTTACTGGTTTTACACAAATCTTATCCTGATTGGAGTTGTTTTTCTATCTTGCAAAGAGGATCATTTTCTTAAACTTGTTGAAAATGGAAAATCAGAATATACCATCATCATCTCCGCCGCGGCTGACTCAACAACTATCAAAGCAGCTTTTGAATTACAGAAATACATCGAACGCATATCTGATGTTTTTTTAAAAATTACGACTGATGATTCCCCGGTTTCGGCAAACGAAATCGTGATAGGAAACACCAGCAGACCAGTTCAGGCAAGTATTACCGATAAAATTGTTCGCCCTTGATGAGGATGGTTTTATTATTCAAACATTGGATAAATCACTCATAATAGCCGGAAATAAGGACAAAGGAACGCTTTATGGCGTTTATACCTTTCTTGAGGATTATTTGGGATGTCGAAAATATAGTGCAAGCTTTTCGGTCATTCCCCGAAATTCCGACATTACGATCGGTAAGATTGATGTTGAGCAGCAACCGGCTTTTACTTTTCGGGAACTTCATTTTCCTGATCCGATTAATGATGAAGTTTATCGCGACTGGCACAAGCTCGATGTGAAAAAAGGAAAAGATGACTGGGGAATGTTTGTACATACTTTTCAAACCCTTGTTCCTCCTGAAAAATATTTTAAAGATCACCCGGAATACTTCTCCTATCTTAATGTCCGGCGAATACCTGACGGCCAGCTTTGCCTATCCAATACCGAAGTTTTCAATATCGTTGTCGATGGTCTGAAAGAACGAATGAAAACAAAACCTCAGGCCAAGTACTGGTCGGTTTCACAGAATGACACCTACAAAGCTTGTGAATGTGATGAATGCAGGCAACTTTATCAGAAATACGGTGGTTATTCAGGGGCTATGATCTGGTTCGTGAATAAAGTAGCTGAAATTTTTCCCGACAAAATCATCTCAACACTTGCATACCAGTACACCCGTTCCGCTCCTCAAAATATCAAACCGGCCTCAAACGTGAACATCATGTTTTGCTCTATCGAATGCAACCGCAGCCGTCCTCTTGCCAGCGATTCACTAAGCGCTTCGTTCCGAAAAGACGCTGAAGACTGGTGTGCTCTCACCGATAACATATTCATGTGGGATTATGTCGTTCAATTCAGGAATATGGTTAGTCCCTTTCCAAACCTGAGGGTACTTCAGCCCAATCTTCAATACTTCAGGGATAAAGGGATGAAGATGATGTTCCAGCAGGGAACCGGTGGGAATAAAAGTGAATTTTATGAGTTTAGGCAATATCTTATCGCCAAACTACTTTGGAATCCTGATGCCGATGTTAATGCACTGATGGATGATTTCCTGAAGGGTTATTATGGCCCTGCTTCTCAATTCATTGGTCAATACATCGAAAAAATGCATGATGTATTGGAGCAATCCGGCGGGCAGATAGGCATCTATGGGTATCCGAATGATGGAATCAATACCTATCTTACCCCTGAATTGATTAAAAACTATGTTGCGCTTTTTGATCAGGCGGAACTTGCCGTCAAAGATGAACCTGATTATTATGAAAGAGTAAAATTTGCAAGGCTTCCTCTGGAATTTGCAATACTTGATATTTCCTTAAGAAATGTAAATAACGACCTATCCTATTTTAGGAGAGAAGAACAGAAATATGTGGTAAGGCAGGAAATGACCAGCAGGCTTGAAAAACTGACTGAAGAAGCTAAGTCGGCAGGAATCACAAGATTCTGGGAACACGGAAATGCCCCTGACGAATACCGGCAAACTGTACTCCATTATATCAGTAAAAGTTTTCAGGATAACCTTGCCCTTTTCAAACAGGTTGAATTAAAATTCCCAGGCAGCGAAAAATATCCTGTGGGAGGGGGCAAGTCGCTTACCGATGGATTGAAAGGAGTGAATGACTATCATTTCAACTGGCTCGGATTTGAAGGGACAGATCTCGAAGCCGTAATCGACCTGGGAAGGGAATCGGATATTCAAACCATAGAAACTTCATTTCTTCAGGATATACAATCTTGGGTATTTCTTCCTGTTAAGGTGGATTATTATTACTCTTCAGATAAGATAAATTTCAATCTCCTGAGATCAATAGAAACGGATATCTCTCAGCATCAAACAGGGACGATCATTAAGGATTATAAAGCCGCTCCCTCCCCTGTCAAAGCAAGATTCATTAAAATCCTCGGAAAAAACACAGGGACCTGTCCTCCGTGGCATCCAGGTTATGGCTATCCCGCCTGGATATTTTGCGATGAAGTGATCATCAAATAATTTTCTTATTCAGGATTGAAATCTAATCATCTTAAACTTTTCTTTTCGTAATTTTACTTTGTGAATGATTTTTCGAACCTCAATTGCGATGATCATGAAAACAAAAACAAGAAGAATAGCCGAAATCGTACTTCTGACATTATTTTGCACAGGCTTTGGCATGAGCCATTCTGCATTATACTCTCAAAATGCAGATTCAACAAATCAGGAAGATGATTCCTGTCAGTACCTGGACCGGAGTAAAATTAATAAAATAAAAGCCGGACGAATGCAGTACATGCCTTTCCGTTCGATAAACGGAGCAGCCTTGACCAACCCCAATTCGTATTACCTGAAATATGACCGCTTGTTTGTCGACGGACTGGAGGCAGCCGGTGATTATGTGTTTATTGAAGGAATGCAGGTGGGAGACGGAAATGATTTTCCGTATCGGGCGATGGGGGAATACCAGCTTTACAGGAGTAACCAGCCCATTCAATATGGTAATGTTGCGGGAAGCTTAGTGGAAATAAAAACTCCGGTTTTTGAGGATAAGGTTCATTTTGACCTGGATGGTTATACATCATTGAACAAAGGTTATAAGAATAATGGCGTTGAACTGAATGCGGGTGGACCCATAAGGTTTTCGGGAAAGAAGAAACAGGTGAGGGCGCCAGGATTTTATATAGCATCCAATTATACCTTTACCAACGATGAGCATCCGGGCAGTGAAACCAAATACGCAGCGACGGATGAAGCAAAGGATTACCTGACAGAAAATCCCTTGAGGCCATCGGGTTTGGCAGGCGGAGGAACTTATTTAAATGCCGAGTTCCTGGAACCCGATGATATCAGGGAAGTAAATACCCATCAAAATTCGGATCGGCAATCATCGAATACGTTTTTAAAATTTTTATTCCCATTCTCCAAAAATATCATGCTTACCATGGGCAGCTATGCCAAATTCGACTGGGGAAAGGAATTTGTGTTTGATAATGCTTTACTAAATTCGCACAATAACCCTGAAACCAGCTACCGAAATTTTGATAATTTCCTGAATTTTAAGCATCAGTTCGACATCAGTGAAGATTTGAAAATAGGCTATAAGGTAAACCTGCAGTATTCAAATTATTATTTTGAAAAGCAGGACTCAAAGCACAAGGACAGGTATTTTGAGTATGGCTACCTCGGGAAGTATTCGACTTCGAAGATTCCAAGTTATGACCTGGTGGATGAGATAACGATTGACGGTGTGACTTATGAAAATGTTTATGTGTTAAACAGCTTGGATTTCGATACCGCCTATACTTTTCAAGGTCTGAATTACAATCCTGAAGCAGCAAGGTTTACAGAGCAGATTTATGAATTTTTTCCAGCCAACTGGGAGAATTTTCCATATGAGAGCAACTGGAGCAATTCGGATCAATTAGAGATGAGGGGAGGATTATTAAATGGGCAAAAACCAAAACCGGTTTATGGTTTGTGGAATAGTCAGGGTACTTTAGTTGGTCCGGTTGGATATTCAAGCAATGAAAAATACAGGGGTACTCTGCAATTTGATGTCCATTATAAATCGCATAAGTTTTTTGTTGGCTTCGAATACCTAAAGGAAGTCGAAAGATCATACAGTGTTAATCCTTTGGCATTGTGGGGAAAGGTTAGGGGCTTAACAAACTTTCATATTAGTGAGCTGGATTTTCAGAATCCTCATATGGATCAAATTTCCAGTGACATCATCTACTTCTACCGAAAGTACAATGAATCAGAACAATTCAACTTTGATAAAAATCTAAGGGTTAAGCTTGGATTGCCGGTTGACGGATTGGATTTTATTCTTACCGACTCTTACGACATGGTGAACAATACCATTGATTATTACGATAAAGACGGAGTGTTGCATACGATTGCAACAAATGGTGAGCTTTACAGTCTGGACATGTTTTCGCCGGAGGAACTACTTAATGACGGACAATATGTAGTGAATTACATAGGGTATGATTATCTCGGCAATAAATTGAAGGGCAAACAGGGAGATTATGATTTCTTTGAAAACTGGACGATTGATGCCTACCGACCAAGTTACTTTTCTGCCTTTTTCGGTGACCGGTTCAGGTGGAAATCTCTTGATATATCTGCCGGACTTAGGATTGATAATTTCAATTCCAACCAGCCGATGCTGAAAGATCCTTATTTATTGTATCCAGCCAAAACTGTTGGTGAGGTGACAGAGATTTCTGGAGAGCCCTTTACACATCCCGATAATATTGGCGAGGACTATGTGGTTTATGTTGATAATGTTTCCAGCCCTACTGAAATTACAGGTTACCGTGATGGGAATACCTGGTACAATTACGAAGGTGAAGAAATACAGGATCCTTGGGAACTTGACAGGGGTTCAGGGGTTTCTCCTTATCTTGTTAATCCTAATCAGGTCGGCATTAATTCTGATGCTTTTCAGGATTATAAAACAATTACATCTTTATTACCACAAATCAACCTGGAATTGAAAATGAATTGGGGCAATATCTATTTCAATTACAACTCTTTTTCGCAGAATCCGATAGCCTATAATACCTTCCGACCCGACCAATATTATTTCATTTTAAATTTTCCAGGAGTACTTAATAATCCAGCCCTGAAACCGACAAGATATGATAAGCTAAACATCGGAGTAACGCCTAGGATATACAAAACTTTATTCGCTGATATTTCATACATGGGGATTTTTGTCAATGATTTTAATTATGTTAAAGCTATGATTGGAGCTTATCCCAGGTCATACACAACGATTACGAATCTTGATGAAATGCTGCATTCATCCAGTGTCACTGCTTCTTTAAATTATTACTCACCTCGGTCTTCCGGAATAGCTGCCGGCTCATCTTTCACTTATACTTTCATTTCCGACACAAACAATTACTACCTGAATATTCCTAAAATAGTCGCCAACACCCACCTGACCTTCAATTTTGGGAGCGGGAAAGAATTTGTGCTGGGAACGAATAAAACTGTAAAAGCCATCTTTGAAAATTTTGGCATTGGAATCTTTCATCAGCACCGTAAGGGGATGGAATTACCTTTATCACCCATTTACCTGAGTTCTTCGGTTACTGACCAGACCCAAAATTATTCACACTCGCCGGACATCGACCTTGTGAATTTAAGAATAGAAAAGGGTATTTACATTAAACCGTTAAACCTGACTGCGAGTGTTTACCTTTGGATCGAAAACCTGTTCAATAAACAGAATCTGTTTTATATCAACCCGGAAACAGGAAAACCTGATGATGACGGCTATTTGAGTGAGCCGGAATGGCAAAATCAGATAAATAGCCAAACCAACCCTGATACTTATAGAATGCTTTACCAATATAAACTGGCGAACCCTGATTATTATGATACACCACGAATCGTTAGGGTAGGGTTGATTGTCAAACTCTGATATAATAACCATGGAAAACAACCTACCCCGATTTTTATTCCTTGTAATGCTGATTCCTGTAATCGTTTGGTCTCAGAATTTACAAAATTCAGGAAATACAGAAAATAGGGATCGCATCATGTTTTATAATGTCGAAAACCTCTTTGATATTTATAATGATTCATTGACCAATGACGATGAATTTACACCTGAAGGTGAAAGGCGTTGGAACAATTACAGGTTTTACAAAAAGCTGAATAACCTTTCCAAGGTCATCATCAGCATCGGCGAATGGGATCCCCCTGCTGTAGTTGGCTTATGTGAGATTGAAAACCGGTTTGTCCTGAACAAACTGATTTATGAAACACCACTGAAAAATTTCGACTATAAAATCATTCATTCAGAATCTCCGGACAGAAGGGGTATAGATGTTGCCTTGCTTTACAGAAAATCAAAATTCGAACCCTTATTTTACTATCCTGTCAGGATAAATTTTCCAGGTGACACACTTTCAAAAACAAGGGATATTCTTTATGTGAAGGGGGTATTTTCAGGGATTGACACAGCACATTTATTTATAAACCACTGGCCTTCACGTTATGGCGGGTATGAAGATTCTAAAACCAAACGGTTGTTCGTCGCATCGGTACTCAGAAATAAAATTGATTCGATCTTTTTTACTGAGATGAATCCGGGAATCATCATTATGGGCGATTTCAACGATGAACCTTGGGATGAAAGCATCGCTGACGGACTCAAAGCAAAGAGAGACACGTGCCACATTGTCTCCTGACGATCTGGTTTGTTTAATGGGGCTCATAATAAAAGACGGATCGACAGGTACAAACAAATTTCAATCGCAATGGAGCATTATTGATCAGTTTATTGTATCGGGAAATATGTTGGATAGACATTGCTGGCTGAAGGCTTCGGAAGAGGGTGGAAGAATTTACCGGGAATCCTTTCTGCTGGAGAAAGATGAAACAAACCTTGGATTCAGGCTTAACCGAACCTATGTGGGGCCTGTTTACCACGGAGGATTCAGCGATCATTTGCCGGTTTATCTGGACCTTATTATTCAGCAAAGATGAACGGCAGCTATATGCTTTTAAATGTCTTTATTGCTGTTCTAAGTTTAACTGAATCTTATAGCTTTCAAAGGGGATATTCTGGTGATTATAAAAGTCGGCAGGATGAGCATCATGGTGCAAATAATAAGTGAACCGATATTGATGATTATTATGTGACTAAACTGAAAATTAATGGGTACCTCCGAAATATAATACGACTCCTGGTTCAGCTTTAAGAATCCCGTTTTAAGTTGAACAAAACAAAGTCCGGCAGCGATCAGGTTCCCCCAAATAAGGCCTTTGCCGATTATGTAAACCGCATTATAAATAAAAATCTTCCGGATGGTTTTGTTTTGGGTGCCCAGTGCCTTTAATAAGCCTATCATATTGGTCTTTTCCAGGATGAGGATAAGTAAGGTCGATATCATAGTTATGCCTGCCACAAGCACCATCAGGGCAATGATTACAACAACATTGATATCCTGAAGTGAAAGCCATTCAAATATTTGTGGTTGTAATTGCTTGATCGTTTTTGAATCAAAATTGTACCCAATATAATTATAAACTATTTCACCCATTTTGTCGATTTGATCATAATCGTCAATTAAAACCTCGAATCCTCCTACCTCATCACTTTTCCAATTATTAAGTTTACGGATATGGCAAATGTCGCCCAGGACATATAGATTGTCAAATTCATTAAGGCCGGTTTCAAAAATTCCGCTAATATTGAATTTGCGCCCCCGCGGTTGCATTTCTTCTTGACTGACGAAATACATTCTAAGAGGATCTCCGGTTTTCAGACCCAATCTGGAAGCAAGATTTTTTGAAATGATCACATCGTTTCCGGCACTTGTATCGTTTGCAGTAAAAAGCCGGCCTTCCACTATCTTTTCTTTAAAAAATGACCAATCATAATCGGGACCAACCCCTTTCAGAATAACGCCCTCAATTTGATCTTCCGTTTTGATAATTCCGGCTTTGGTTGCGAAAACCTGAACATGACGAATACCGGGTGCCGAATCAAGCGTTGAATAAAATGGCTGATTTACACTCAGTGGTGAGGGTTCATAGGAGCTGTTGACTTGAAAATTTGTAATGACTATGTGCGAGCCAAAACCAATGACCTTTTCCCTGATTTGTTGCTGAAATCCGGTAACTATGGCCAAAGAAACAATCATTACAGCGACACCTGCTGCCACACTGATAATTCCAAGCCGGACAATGGGTCTGGAGAAATTGGCCTTGCTTTTCGAAACAATCCGTCTGGCTATAAAAAGCTCAAGGTTCAAGGATGAATAGGGTTGATCGACTCCGTGATTATAATTCCTTCATAAGATTGGCCATTTCGATTGCGCTCATAGCCGCATCAAACCCTTTATTCCCCGATTTGGTTCCGGCTCTTTCGATGGCTTGTTCAATGCTGTCAGTGGTTAGAACACCAAAAGCAATGGGGACTTCCGAATCGAGCATAACATTGGCTATGCCCTTCGAAACTTCAGCCGCCACATAATCAAAATGCGGGGTTGCACCACGAATTACTGCTCCAAGGCATATCACAGCATCGTACTTTCCTGACTTGGCCATTCTCTTGGCAATAAGCGGAATCTCGAAAGAACCCGGTGACCAGGCAACTTCAATAGCCTTATCCTCTGCGCCATGACGGGTCAATGCATCCATTGCGCCAGCCAGCAATTTACTACTGATAAATTCATTGAATCTTCCTACCACTATTCCGAATTTTAAATCCTTTGCATTTAATTTTCCTTCAATAACCTTCATATTATTAGTTTTAAAATTTGTAATAAAACCATTTCTATTTCAAAAAATATTCATTCAGCATGTGCCCAAACTTTACCCTTTTTGTTTCGAGGTAGAAATAATTGTTGTCATTGTGATGAACTTCAATTGGAACCCGTTCAACAATTTTCAATCCGAAACCGTTGATACCTGATATCTTTTTAGGATTGTTGGTCATAAGTCTTAATTCTTTGACGCCGAGATCGGCAAGTATTTCTGCACCGATTCCATAATCCCTCAGATCAGGAGGGAATCCTAAAGCTTCATTCGCTTCAACCGTATCCATACCTGTATCCTGCAAATGATAGGCCTTTAACTTATTCAGCAGTCCTATTCCGCGGCCTTCCTGTCGCATATATAAAAGAATTCCGCGGCCTTCCTGAGATATTTTTTTCATGGCAAGGTTCAATTGCTCACCACAATCGCACCTTTGCGAACCGAAAACATCACCGGTCAGGCATTCGGAATGAACCCTGACCAAAACAGGATCTGGGCCTGAAACATTTCCCATAACCAGTGCAACGTGCTCTTCATTTGTAATTTTATCACGGTAGCCAACCGTCATAAATGATCCGTATTTTGTAGGCAGGCTGACTTCCGAAACCCTCTCAACCAACTTTTCATGCTTGCGCCTGTAATTGATCAGATCGGCAATGGTAATTAACTTCAGGTTATGTTTCTTGACGTATTCAATGAGTTCAGGCACCCTCGCCATGCTTCCGTCTTCATTCATTATTTCACATATTACACCAGCAGGGTAAAGTCCGGCAAGTGTCGCAAGATCAACGGCAGCCTCAGTGTGCCCTGCTCTGACAAGCACCCCTCCCTTTTTATATTCAAGCGGAAAAACATGACCCGGTTTATTAAAATCTTCTGCACCCGATTCCGGATCGATCACTTTATTTATTGTAAAAGCCCGTTCATGAGCGGAAATACCTGTTTTCGTTCCCGCAGCATCAATCGAGACGGTAAATGCTGTTTTGTGGGTATCGGTGTTTTCACTTACCATCATTCCAATATTGAGTTCTGCCAGCCTTTCTCTGATAACAGGCATACAAACCAGTCCGCCACCATATTTGGCCATGAAATTAATAGCCTGGGGCGTAACTTTTTCCGCAGCCATGACAAGATCACCTTCGTTCTCCCGGCGCTCATCATCAACCACAACGATCATTTTTCCCTGCCTGATATCGGCAATTGCCTCTTCTATTGTATTAAAAACAGTCATTTCATCAAAATCTAATTTATTTCATACCCTATCACTAACATCCCTTTTTTGCTCAAATTTTTAATAACCATGTTCTTTAAGATAGTCCATGTCGATCTTACTGCTTTTTAACTGATCGGGTACTTTTAATAATTTCTCCACGTATTTGCCAATCACGTCGCACTCAAGATTGACCTGATTCCCTTTCATTTTCTTCGCAAGTGTAGTGTCATTTATCGTATAAGGGATCAGGGATACGACGAAACCGGATTGATTTACTTCGGCAACCGTAAGACTGATTCCATCGACGGCAACGGATCCTTTCTGAACAATATATTTTAACAATTCTGCTCCTGCGGAGATCCTGATCCGGATTGATCTCTCCTCTTTAATAAATTCCTCGATGATACCAGGTCCATCGACATGACCACTTACCAAATGGCCACCAAGCCTGTCATTTAGCCTGACGGCACGTTCAAGATTTACTTCAGAACCGGGTTTGAGCTGATTAAGGTTTGACCTCCGCAAGGTTTCAGCCACTACATCCGCTGAAAATTCTTCACCATTAAATGAAACTACAGTCAGACAAACCCCGTCGGTATTCACACTATCACCTTTTTTTATATCATCGAGGATTTTTTTCGCCCTGATTGTGATAGTAGCCGATTGTGAGCCATGTCTGACTGAAAGAACTTTTCCTATTTCTTCAATTATTCCTGTAAACATGTTATTTTTTTATAATATAGGATTCAATCAGCAAGTCTTCATCCATCCTGGTAATCTCGTTAATATTCAATGTGATTGCTTCTTTTACATGACTGAATCCCGCTCCTCCCAGTGGTGTATTCGCTTTCTCGCCGCCGAGCATTTTTGGAGAGATAAATGAATATACCTTATCAACGATCCCTTCCCTGATGGCAGAAAAATTAAGTGTACTCCCGCCTTCAAGCAATATGCTGTCGATACCTTTTTTCCCAAGATATTCAATTAAGAAAGTCAGATCAACCTTATTGTCTTTTTCAGGGCAGACAACTATCTCACAACCCTTATCTGTTATTTTTTCGAAAAACTCCTTACTTGCATTAGTGGTTGAAGCAATGAGCACGGGTGCAACAGTAACATCCAAAACATTTGAATTAAGAGGGATCCTGCCGTTAGAATCAACTACGATCCGGAGAGGTTGTTTTTTCTTCTTATGACCGGATCTTTCGGTTAACTCAGGATTATCTTTGATGATTGTATTCACTCCAACCATTATTGAAGAATAACGGCGACGAAGCTCATGAACAAAACTTCTTGACTTCTCATTTGAAATCCATTTCGAATCTCCGTTATAAGTTGAAATTTTCCCATCCAGGGTCATGGCGGTTTTCATAATACAAAAAGGAAGACCGGTGGTAATGTACTTGAAATAAACTTCATTCAACCTTTGGATTTCATCTTTAAGAATCCCGGTCTCGACTTTAATACCTGCTTCTCTTAATTTCTTTATACCTTTACCGTTAACCAGAGGATTAGGGTCTTTCATTCCAATGACGACTCTGGAAAATTTCTCCAATATTAACCGTTCGGCGCAAGGCGGGGTTTTTCCGTAATGTGCGCAGGGCTCCAGGATTACATAGAGTGTTGAATCCTGCACAGCCGAAGCATTTTTTAAAGCATTTATTTCGGCATGGGGCCCCCCGAAATATTCATGATAACCCTCACCGATAATTTCATCGTTTTTAACAATAACCGCCCCGACAACAGGATTTGGATTTACCAGGCCATATCCTTGTTTGGACAATTCAATGGCCCTGCTCATGAATTTAATATCATCCTGTCTATCCATAAAAAAACCCTAAAGATGCATTTCTCCAGGGCACTTAGAATAACATTATAATCTCGTTCAAACTTCTTCTACCATCCAGACTTTAACTGTCGGTTCCGGATTTACACCGGCTCAGTCCGTCAAACGACGGAGTCGCGGACTTTAACCGCCGATCGGGAATTTCACCCTGCCCTGAAGAAATTTTATAACAAATGCAAAATTAATCTTTTTTACTTACATAAAAACAAAATTTAGCCACAAAACTATCTCATCTATTTATTGTACTTTTAATGCTTGGTTTAATATATGCACAATCATTATAATATCAGAAATGAAAAGAATCGCCACAATTACCGCACTAATGATCATCTTTATTTCAGTGCTTTCATCGCAAAACTATTATCCGCTTCCTGAATCGAATTCATTTTGGGTATCAACTGAACATGATATTCCTGAATGGTGCGGATGCAATGGCACATGCAGTGAAGAGCAGTACAGAATTTCAGGAGATACATTGATAAATAGTTTGATTTATCACAAACTGATCCATTCGGGATACTGGATAAGCGATGATTGTGAAAAAACCTATTTTTCGAATGGATACCAGGGAGCCTTCAGAAATGACATTGAAAACAAGAAAGTCTGGTTTGTCCCTGCAGGTGAATTTGGTGAAGGATTGCTTTATGAATTTGATCTTCAAGTCGGTGATACGCTTACACCCGGAATATTAAACCCTTATAATTACTGGGATTTTTGGGTTGAAGACATAGATTCTGTTGAATTCGGTTATAGCTTTAGAAAGGTCCTTTTAATACGATCACAATTGAATTTGGGTGAAATGCCCCTTAGAATAATTGAGGGCATAGGAGGCCAAAACCTTATTGAACCAATGGATTACTGGTTAAATTTTGAAGTCGGGTACTTGTTTAAGTGCATAAACATAAACGACTCTCTCCTTTATGGGAATGAGACTTGTGACCTGATTACAGGAACAAATCCTGAACTATATGACTTGTCTTTTGGAATTTTTCCAAATCCATCAAATGGCCAATTGTGGATCAGGATTCCCATTGTAAAAGATCAATACATTCAATTGGAAATTTATAACAGTTGCGGGATAAAAGTCGGCCAATATAATACTTACAGTCATTTTACACATATTGACTTGTCTGAATTTCCAAAAGGTATTTACTTTCTCAATTATACTGCAGGTAGCTCAATAATTGGTGAGAAAATAATTCTTCAATAGTCTATGGTTTAAAACATTATCATCGTAAATCCTAAATCCCAAATCAATTATACGTTACTCCCCACCCTTCTTCACGCTTCTTTGCCTCCTCTTTCCATTTGGGTAAAAGATTCTGCTTGAAGGTTTCTTTTTCTTCTTTCAATTTATCCATGGGCAAGCCAATAAATTCCTGTGCTTTGGCTTTAGTAGCTATATCCGGATAAGGAACTTCCTCATGGAAACCAAGCTTTGCAAGTACCCTTGCAAGTCTTATCCTGGCTTCCTGCGCGCGGACTATTCCGGTGCTGATCACCCTTCCAGTTTCAACGGGAGAATGGAAGGAATTACCATGACCCGCTGCAGCATAATCCCAGCGCCACTGTGCATGGCGGATATGCCACAAGAATTCTTTCATCTGGTCTTCAGTGGCACCAAGATCCCATGCTTTTTTAGCTTCCACATGAGCCCTAACAAGCAATTCTTCCAGTTTATCGCGGTTTTCAATGATCCGGTCCTGTCGTTCATAAACATCCCTGAGTAATTGCTCGGTTTCCTGTCTGTGACACACCTGGCATGAATTGGCAATATTGTTCAAAGGACTTTGAATATGATGATTGGTAAACTTCTGCCCACCTTCCGACATATATGGCATGTGGCAATCGGCACACGAAACGCCCCTGGCAGCGTGAACGCCTGTCATATAAACTTCATAGTCGGGATGCTGCGCTTTAAGCATCGGCGCCTTGCTCAGGGCGTGAACCCAATCGGTAAACTGGGCTTGATCGTAATAGGCTTCCATGGCCTCAACGGAAAATCCTCCGTCCCACGGAAAAGTGAGGTAACTGGCACCTTCAACTTTCTTTTTATCAAAATAATACTCTACATGGCATTGTGCGCAAACGAGCGACCTCATTTCCTGGTGCGACGCTTTGCTGATGTCTTTGCCCATTCTTTCAAAAGCTTCGATCAATGCAGGCCTCGAGATCTGAAGATTCATGGTCTTCGGTTCGTGGCAATCGGCACACCCGATTGAATTAACAACTTCATGCCCGTATTTCGACCATTTGCCTTTATAAAACTCAGCAATTCCTACTTCGTTCATCATCCTTGGAACATCGGTTGATTTGCATGCCCAGCAGGTGGAAGGCTGCGGCCCGTCCTCCGGACTTGTGGGTCCGCCGGTTCGCAGGGTATTATAAATGTCCTCAATGGCATAGGAGTGTCCGCGGCCCTGGTTATAGTCCTTTGAAAAGCCGTATCCCGCCCATAGCACAACCAGCCGTGGATCACCCTCCAGCATATCGATCATCGCATTTCCATTGTACTTGCTCCGGAAATCCGATTCGGAAGTTTTCATATAGGATTGATACTCCCGCGGGAAATTCTTTCCCCAAACTGCATCGCGTGGTTCTCCGTCCCTGATCTTAACCTGTGGCTTGTAAACATATTCTGTTTCAGCTCTTCTTTCCATAATCGAAGATGCAAATAATCCCAACAGAAACACAACTATTACAGTTGCAATAAACAGCAACCAGTTTCTTAATTTATTCGTTTTCATTTTTTATCCTATTTTGTTTTTTATTTCTTCATCATTCCATTAAGCCAGCCGCGGAACCACATTTTCCAGTTCAGGAATATTTGCATTGGGAACCGAAGCAAGACTATTAACCCTGCCATGCGGTGTTTCGCGATGACACTCGAGGCATGGCCTGTCAGTCCGGTTATGTTTTAAATTTGACAGATTGGATACTGTGAGATTATCCGTCAAATAGCGTTCATGACAACGAATACAATTTTGCTGCACTACATCCTTACCTGCCTCCTTAATATAGATTACCTGGGGTTCGGCACGCAGAGTAAAAATAGTTGCGTGGCGCAGGCCATCCTTGCTTTGAAATAATATTTATTGAATACATTATTATGTGGCACATGGCAATCATCACAGTTGCGACCTCCCGGTGCGAACTGTGGTTCCAGGTAGCATACTGAGGATTCATGACATGGCAATTGATGCAGGTTTCTGACTTATCGGAAAGATAGGAGGCTGCATTGGAAATCCTTAACAGGAACAATGAAAGGCCAACAATTATACCCATCAGGATAATGACCGGAATTCTCCATTGTTCAGGAGGAATAAGCTTTTTAATCATTTTGTTTATGAAAATAATTTTTGAATTTACCTATGGGTTTCTCCTCACTCCAAACCTGGAACCCTTTATCCTTTACTTTATCCAGTAAGGGAGCCGGGAGAAAAGGAGTTGTTAGTTCATAAATATCACCTGATTTCCATTCCTTTAAATCCTGCATCACCTGGGTTAAAGGATGACCTCCTGCGGCAATCATTTCTGATGCATCAAAACGGACTTTAATTTTATCTTCAGTTAACCATCCTGGCTTATCAGTTGGCAGATTGGGATTGTCCTGAATGTTTTCAAGGGTTCCCTGCCCGATTAATGCCTCTCAGCTTATTTACGACAACATCCACCGGTAACTTTCCGATGGCGGCGGCCTGCCTGACCGAAGTAACCCTGGCAACGGTTTTCCTCAAAATCGGATTCTGAAGTTTTTTAAATGCCGGAGCCAGATCAATCAGGACTGATTCAAGCTCAGGATATGTATCAAGCAGTTCACCTATTTTCGTTTGGGGTGTGATGATCAATTTCGTTTCCATAGTTATTCTATATTTTTGTATGATAAAATGCGTTGCTCTCCGTCGAGTTTTCTTTTTTCAGTCAGATTTTGCGAAACTTCCAGGGTTCCTAAATACTCACCCTGCTCATTACGCAAAGCATGGTATTCAATATGGATAAACTGGTCTTTCATCTGAATCCAGAATGGTGCATTGTCAGCTTTTCCACTTTTAAAATCATCCACGATCTGGTCAACAATATGCACACTTGAAGGCGGGTGACACATTCGGACATCCCTGTTCAGGATAGCCCTGTTTCGCTGAAATATCCTTTCTTTTGCCTGGGAGAAATATTTCACTTTATCGTTTCTGTCAACAAAAGTTATATCGACCGGAAGGGTATTCAGGATTGCAAGAAGTTCTTCATTCGAAAAGCTTCCTGTAGGCAATTGAATATTGCCAGATTCAGTTTTGACCATCGAGGTGAGATCAAAGATGGCCGGTTTCCATTCCACCTGCGGATCATAAAGGCAATATCCGATTTCATTCGTCTGTTTGCCAATCTCGTACCAGTCACTGTCGGTAAGTTTGTCCATCGACATCGGGAAGAGGATTTCCTCCTCCTTCATGATCATATCAGCGATGCCAGTGGTTGCTGGCTGAAATATCAATTCTACAAGAGCTACTGCCTCTTCAGGTGTAACCTGCTCCTGTGTGGAAAGGGTTTCAATGGCGCTTTTCAGCATTTCCCTAACTTCATCGTGCTTTCCCCACATTACTTTTGGCGGACCAGTAATTCCAATTTTTTCCAAATAAGGAAACAACAGGTTTTCCTTGCGCTGATAATGCTTGTCGACATCCATCAGCAAGTTAAAAAGCTGCCGTAAATTGAGGAAGATCGAGGTTACAATTTCAGGTGAACCTGAGGCAACCAGTTCCTTGTATAATGTTTCACATTGGGCGATCACCTTCTTCAATTCCCGGTTCTCTTGAATAAAAACATCGACTGGGTGTCCTTCAGGAACTTCTTTTGCTGAAGATTGATCAATGTGACCTTCGAGCGCCTGGGTGTGCAGGTCGCAAAACTTTAAAACCTCTTCATCACTCAGTACGCCTTCTGAAATCAATTCCTGCTCCACCTCCACCACTTCCCCGTAAGGGATTTTCGACATCAGCCGGATCAGCTGATTCCTGACCTCGTCCGGCGCTTCACCTTTGATGCAGCTGAAGGATCATATGCTTCAACAGCTCTTTTCTTTTCTCTGAATTATTGATTAATTCGCTCATTTTATAGTTGTTTTAATTTATACCACTTTTTATCCATGATGTGCATTACGGCGAGATAAGGATGACGCGTCAGCATCCGTGGACCGGAAAACCGCATGACTTCCCTGATCTTTTCCCTCATTTCAGGTTTATAGCAATGCACAGGACACTTTACACATATTGGTTTATCCTTTCCGAACCTGCATTGTTCAGTTCTTTGTTCCGCATATTCTATCAGGAGACGACATTCCTCACAAATTCCATTCACCGGATGATGTAACTTTCTGCAATACATCCCGATCATTGTTCTGACCGTAATCTTTTCCCGGTTTATTCTTCCTGATTTCATTGCTATTGCTCAAAGAATCTGTCTAAAAATTTAAAAAGCAGGGTTTTGTTTATTTCAAAATGGTCATCACGTTCAACAATCTCGTTTCGTGACTGAATAAAGGGATAACTTTCATGAAAAATCTCTTCATGGTGTTCTACCAGTTTCAGAATACCTTCTTTTGTAATTTCAGGATGAAACTGAAATGCAGCCACATTTCCATGAATAAATGCCTGGTTCCTGGTCGCTTCAGAACGTATGAAACCACTACAAACTTTAGGAATATCAAATGTATAGCCATGCCAGTGAAACGTCATAAATTCATCCGGAAAAATCCCGGAAAATCTGTCCGGAATCTGTGCCTGGTCCACAACCACTTTATGCCATCCAATCTCTGTGTGCTGGTTCCGGTAAACCTTAGCTCCCATGGCGTCTGCAATCATTTGCGATCCCAGACAAATTCCAAAAGTCTTCTTACCGGACCGAATAAATTGTTTAATAAATTCACCCTCCGCTTCCAGCCATGCGTATTCATCAGCTTCATCACCTACGTTCATTGGACCTCCCATAATGATTAGGGCATCAATTTCTTTAATCTCCGGCAATGCAGAATCCTCATAGAAATTTACGAAGCTGACCTTATGCCCTCTGTCTATAGCCCATTCCAAAATATATCCTGGATTTTCCAGAGGATCATGCTGAAAAAAACAAATCTTCATTTTTATTCACTTTTTATCATGGTCAGCAACATTTTGAATTTTTCCGTTGCATAAACCGCATGAGGAATATTGGCAGGCATGATGATGGATTCTCCTGCATTTAACTCAAATGGTTTTCCGCCAATAGTAATTTTACCTTTTCCTTCGAGCACCTGAATGAGTGCATCAAATGGCGCTGAATGCTCACTCAGCTGCTGATCCTTGTCAAATGCAAAAAGCGATACATTTCCCTTTTCTTTCTGCAAAACCCTTTTACTTACAATGCCTTCGGCTGAATAATCTACCTTCTGAGTAAAATTCATTACTGCTGAATGACTGAATTCTTTTGTTTCCATAAATTAAAATTCTATTTGTTAAGTATTAATAACTTGCTCCTTTTGGACATCTCCCTGAACGCCAACAATGATTTCTTTAATGGGAACCTTGCGGCTTGCATTCTGTGAAGCCATTTGTGCCATCTGAACCAACCCGCCACAGCACGGTACTTCCATTCTCAAGACAGTAAGCGTATTGATTTGCGCATCGCTGATCATCGAAGTTAGCTTGTTTACATAGCTTTCGAGGTTTGAATCAAGCTTCGGACACGCTATGGCAAGGCTGCGACCTTTCAGGTACTTATGGTGAAAATCACCCATTGAATAAGCAACACAGTCAGCCGTAAGCACCACATCCGCATTCCTGAAATAACTTGCTTGTGGGTTGAGCAAATGCAGTTGTACCGGCCATTGACGTAATTCCGACTTAACTTCGAATGATTGCGGTTTTCCAGCGTCTTCCACTTTTTCCATATCTATATCAAATACCATAGCTTTCGAGCCCGGACAACCTCCGCCATGACCCGGAATGCGGAATTCCCGACTGAGATTTTGATCCGAAAAGCTCACTATACAATTTCTTTAACATTTGTTTCCTTTATCTTCAAACTCCGACAAATCAATCTTAAGATTCCTTTCTTTAAGAACTGCTATTCCCTGTTTTAAAAACTCCGTTTCTCCATGATCCTTTAAATGCTGAAGGTGCGCCTTTATGGTGTTTTCACCTTTGCCTACCATTATTTCCATTACCTTTCGCTCATCATAGGGTTCTGCTTCACGCTTAATGATTGAAATTGCACCAATCGGACATTCGCTGATACATGCGCCCAACCCATCGCAAAACAGATCGCTGATCAATCTTGCCTTATTATCAATTATCCGCAATGCCCCTTCATGGCAATTCGGTATACATAAACCACAGCCATTACATTTTTCCTCATCAATTAATACCATGTCTCGTGTCATATTTAGTACTTTAAATTAAAATCTGATATGGTTTTACTTTTCAGATAACTCACAAAATCAGTTGTAAATTTTTTCGGCTGATCACCAAACAAGCAGTCACTGAAATAACAATTCCCGCAGGTAATGGTACACTGAAAAACTTCGATGCGTCCTTCAATTACTTCAAGAATTTCGAACAAAGTAACATTGCGGCTATCCGGATTTAAAACAAAACCACCATTTGGACCTCTCTCCGAACTCAAATAATTATTCCTGACCAAAATATTCATGATCTTGGCAAGGTGATTTTTTGAAAATTTAGTCTTCTCAGCCAGTGCATTTACATTGAGCCTCTCTTTGCTGTTGCCAATAATTGCAAGTGAATGCAGCGCTATGGTGGCAGCTTCGGATAAATTAAAGAGAGTATTCATTGTTTATTATATATTTAAGTAATTCAATACGCAAATGTAGATATAATTTTATTACCTCCAAGAAAAAAGTGAAATATTTTTATCAACAATTTTTGGAAAAAGAAAAGGTTGTCAAAACTTTAGCAATGACAACCTTTCTTATATATAACTAAAAATAAAATGGGTTGGGTAAAGGTTAATAAGCCAGGGTGGATTTAGGGTTAAGGTTATAGCCAATCCCAACCATCTCCTTTTCCCAAACGGCTCCTTTCCCTAACCATTTATCCCCTTGATGAATTCCATTCTCATGTTATTCTTCTTGGTGCTGATTTAATTAAACTGATGGACTAATTCTCTAATGGAATTTAAATTATTTCCCTCCGGGTGCTGTATGTTCCATCAGATAATTGGTCAGGAGGGTGTAAAGGTGCATGGTGGCGCCTTCCGCTTCATAAATCCCATGTGAACAGTTCGGATAAGGCATCATCTGGAATTGCTTGTTATGTTTGATAAGTTCAAGAATCAACGCCTCGGCATTCTGATAATGAACATTGTCGTCAGCGGTACCATGAACCAGTAAGAGATTACCCTGCAAATTTTTAGCAAAAGTGATTGGTGAAGCCTGTGTGTAATCCTCCATGTTTTCCTGTGGGAGTCCCATATAACGCTCGGTGTAAATGTTATCGTAATAAAGCTGGTTTGAAACTGCGGCAACTGCCATTCCAGTTTTATAAATTTCAGGATAACGGAATAACAGGTTCAGTGTCATAGAGCCTCCCCCGCTCCATCCCCAGACAGCAATGCGTTCCGGATCGATGAAATTCCACTTCATAATCTCTTTGGTGGCCATTGCCTGATCGTGTGAGTTTAAAACACCAATCTTCCTGTAAATCGACTTGCGCCATTCCCGGCCTTTCAGACAGGGTGTTCCGCGGTTATCCATGGTCATCACAATATAACCATTTTGAGCAAGCATCTGGTGCCACATATCTCCCCAGGAATCTACGGCCGTTTGTCCCCAGGGTTCGCCATAAAGATCAAATAAAACAGGATACTTTTTATTTGGGTCAAAATCAGGTGGCTTGATCATATAACCATCCATTTCAATTCCATCTTCCGTTTTGACTTTGAAAAACTCAGTAGTTCCAAGTGCAAGGGTCGACATCTTTTTATTGAAGGCTTCATTCTTCACCAGGCTTTTTAATTGTATTGTGCTTTGGAAGACCGAGCAGATCAACTGTCCGGGGGTTTGTGTGGCTGGTGTTTGTGTGAACGGCAAAAGTCATTCCCGGAGCAAAATCATACAGATTAAGACCTGAAAAAGTATCCGGGGTAATCCTTATTAATTTATCCGAACCCTTTAAATCGACGCGGTAAAGGTATCTCTGGGTTGAGTTATCAGGTGACGCATTTATATAAACAAATCCTTTCTTTTCATCTATCCCGTATAAGGCAGCAACATCATAATTCCCGGGAGTCAGCAATACTTCCTTTTCACTTAAAATAGACTTCTTATACAGGTGTCTCCAGCCATCTTTTTCGCTGAACCAGATGAAATCGGTTTCATTTTTCAGAAAATCAACATCCCCCATACCTCGACGTGTTTGAGCAATATCAGGATGATCGATCGTGATCCAGGCTTCGTCTTTTTCGGTGTAAATATTTTTAAGTTCTGCTGTCAATACATCATAAACCCATAGATTGATTTCATTCTGCTTGCGGTTGATCTGACGGATGAAAAGCTTATTTGAGTTTCCGATCCATTGCATGCGTGGAATGTAATTTTGTCTCGGGTCACCGGGAATTGCAATCCAGTTTATTTTACCCGTTTTCACATCTACGTATCCAACTTTAGCAGCTGAAGGCGGCTCGCCAACTTTAGGATACTGAACCGGAATGGTGTAACTGTAGATGGAATCGGTGTTGTTGATCATCAGGAAGTTTTTGGTGCCGGTGGCATCAAGCTGCCAAAAAGCGATATAATTGCCATCATGGCTCCACCTGAAACCATCGCGGCAGGAAAACTCCTCTTCATAAACCCAGTCGAACGTACCATTGATGATTTCGTCCGTTCCATCAAAGGTGAATTGCCTGGTTTTCATGTTATCGAGGTTTTGAACATAAACATTATGCTTGCTGACGAAAGCTACGTTCTTACCGTCGCTGCTGAACTTGGCAAACATCAGAGAAGATTCAGGCAGGCCTACTCCCAACTGGAAAAGCTTTTCCAGTTTTCAGATCGTAAACCCAATAATCGCCTCGTGTGTTGGCCCGCCAGACTCTTTTTGTATTTGTAAACAGGAGCAGTTTCGTCAGATCTTCCGACCAGGTGTAACCTGAAAACCTCAGCGGCTTGTCACTGCCTTCTGGGATGAACTTTTTGGCATTAACCATGATGCTTTTATCACCAGAGATGGTGTTGTACTTTACGAGATCTCTTCCGCCCTTCAGTGAGTCGGACTTTTCAAGGGTAGTATAAAAATCACCAGTTCCGAGCCATTTTATCGGAGCTGAATATTCCTGCTGAAATTCATCGGAATTAAAAATCCGGTCAAGCGTTAGTTTGGTGGAATCAATTACCTGCTGAGCAAAACTTTGCAGTTGCATGGAAGCTGCGATCAGGACAATCACTACTAAATAAAGCTTTCTCATAAATACTAAGTGTTAAAAATTTGAACTGCAAATAACGGAAAAGATTGAATATGGAATGATCGGGTAAAGCGAATAATACATTTTCCATGACCTCAAAATTTTTCATTGGAATGCAACATAATAAACCTTGTTTTTTGTCTGTCTGAACAATAAGGGTTCATATGGGGTTATATGGATAGGAATACCTCAATGATTTGACAGATATGAAAAAAATCCTTCATAAGGCAGAAGACCGCGGTCACGCCAATTACGGCTGGCTCGACACGTTTTACTCCTTTAGTTTCGCCAATTATTACAATCCGGAAAAAATGCATTTCGGCAAGCTCAGGGTTTTGAATGATGATACAGTTGCACCGGGTATGGGATTTGGAACCCATCCGCACGACAACATGGAAATCATTACCATCGTGCTCGAAGGTGCTCTTGAGCACAAGGACAGCATGGGAAACAAGGGCGTGATCAATGCCAACGAAATTCAAGTGATGTCAGCAGGCACCGGTATTACCCATTCGGAGTTCAACCACAGCAAGGAACAGACTTTACGGCTGCTCCAGATTTGGGTTTATGGTAATAAGCGGAATGTAGAACCTCGTTACGACCAGATCAAACTGAATCCTGACGACAGGAAAAACAAATTGCAACAGGTGGTTTCGCCTTATCCGGGAAAAGAAGGTGTTTGGATTTACCAGGAAGCATCTTTCTTTTTGGGCAGCCTGGAAAAAGGATCGGTTATTGAATATTCGGTTCAAAAGAAGAACAACGGCATTTACGTGTTCATCATTGAAGGAAAGGCAATTGTTGGAGGCCAGGCGCTCAACCGCAGAGACGGTTTGGGCATTTCGGAAACAGGTTCAATTAAAATAGAAGTGGCACAGGATAGCGAAATCCTGCTAATGGATGTGCCGATGGGTTAAACAAATCCAATAGAGATAATATGCGTATAAATGAAACGTTTTTCAGTGACACACAACAGATGAAGAAAGAAAAAGACAATATCAATTTAAATTTCAACCAGGAACTCAAGCAGTTCGAAATTAAAATTGATGACGAGGTGGCAAAAATCGAATTCCACATCATGGACGACCGTATTTTCCTTACCCATACCGAAGTGCCCGAAGAACTTGGTGGCAGGGGTATCGGCAGCCTGCTGGCTCAAAAATCGCTTGACTATATCAGCAACACTAAATATAAAGTGGTTCCGTATTGCACTTTCGTTGCTGATTATATCCGTAAAAATCCTAAGTATCGTAAAATACTCGCTACTGGAATTAATGTTGAATAATACTTTGCTTCTTGCCAGGGCTTTTTTCTACGAATGCGGATTCTGTCAAATCAGATTTGCCGGGAGTTACAGGAATTTCAGGTTCAATTGAAATCATACCGCAAGAAAGCGGCACCTATACTTACACTTTTATCGCTTATGGTAAAGGGAATAGAACCACTACTAAAGATGTGACTTTTTCTGCAATTCTTCCGACTGAAGACGAAGCACTTCTTTGTTTTGGAACACAACAATTTACTAAACTGGAATTTCCAGATACATTGAATAATTCGTGGGTTGAAGCAGAGTTGTTGGAATGTTTAAAAGACGATCTTCTTACATTCTATTTTCCTATCAAAAGTTGCATTTATGACAAGGGTCAAATTGGGTGCTATCCTGAGGAACCTCAATATGCTCAAGGGGTCTGGTCGTTAGCAGGAGATACTTTAACTATTGATGATACAAAGTGTCAGATTACAATTTTAACAGAAGATACCTTGATTCTTACTCGTCTTGGCTTTTTTAATTTAAAGCCACAAGAACGTCAAACTGCTCAGAGGGCAATGGTGCTACTTCTCTTTGGTTTAATGTGAGTTGGCAAGTAGTTGCAACAGGCTCTTCGGACGCAGATCTCAAGGTTAATGGTAGTCAGATTAACCCATATAGAACAAATAAAGATTCGTCTGTTTATTTGTTGTGGATTGCAGGAAATTCTGGTTCCATCCTCCTATTGCGTATTGTTGGTTGAAAAAAAATGGAGTTCGGATACCAGGGTCTCCAGAAACTACAGTAGGTAGTTGGAGCGACTTACCAACACAATTTCCTATTGGAGCAAACTACTGCTTATAAAATTGATTGTTATAATAATAATGGAACTTTAGTGGATTCGGATTCACAAGATGTGATTGTTTATGATGTTTCACTTGCTCTCGATTCTTTCAGGCCGAAAGATTTAGTGGATAAACAAAATTCAACAAATCTTGGGAAAACATATTTTACCGCTTATGTTAGAGGCCTTCCAAGCGGGAAAACCTGTAGTTTAAAAAATATCAGTGATGGTACTCCTTATGGCTCTCCATTAGGAAATTATGCTACATCACAAAATATTGATGCTTCAAATTTACAAAACAACGAAAACAATTTTAGATTGGAATGTACAGATATGAATCCCGTAATTTATACTTCTTTAGTAAACGTAAAAGGTCAATCTGGGACTCTTACTGGTGGTGGTTGTTTTATCTTAAGTGGTAATTCTTCTTGTGATGCTACATATTCTTGGAATACAGTGAATCCACATGAAAGTACCACTACGAGTGTAATAAAAGTAGCTACAAATGAAGTAATTAATTCAGGTAATAGTGGAAACGGAACAATTACTATTCCTTATGGGTCAATGGATTTAAAAATTACGAACAAAGTTGACGGAGAAATGTATGCTGCTCCTCCCTTTACTAATATTCTTGAAACAAAAACTTTTACTGCTACTTGTATTACTGGTACAGTATGGACTGGAACAAAGTGTCTTTCTAGTCTGCCTGATTTGAGGGTTTTTCAAAACTTAACTCAAACGACTGGATTTGTCGGGAACTATATCCCTTTGAAGTCAATGATTAAGAATGAAGTGACCTGTTGCCACAGAACCCAACGGAAGTACTTTTCACAACTTCTTTCAAGTATCAACTTCAAGCTTATTTCCAGACACTACGGCAACTATAGATTTACCGATTACCGGACAAGGAATTTCATGAATAAATTGGACTCTAATACTCAGGCCTTAACTCAAACCAATCATGTTTTTTATATTCCTGGCACTTATCATGTAAGAGCTTGTGCTGATAAAAAAAATAGAAGCACTACTCCAGCCACCGACGAAGTTGATGAATCAAATGAAGAAAATAATTGTGGAGAAGGAACCCAAATAACAATTGCTCCACTTCCCCTTGTTCGGCTTAGGCTCTGCCTTAGTCGATACCCTCGTTCGGCTCAGGCTCTGCCTTAGTCGAAACTATCCTTTCAGGCTGCAGCCTTAAAAAATGATCTATCTCCTCTGGAACATTCTTCCAGTAATAATTCAATCTTGTCAGGTGATTAAATCCTGATAAATTTGCAGATAATTTTAATGAAATTCCATTGGCAGATTCTGATAAATCAAAAGTTTCATTTAGCAACAGGCTGAGAAAATGTATTCTTCTGGCTTTGCCTCGTTCATGGAAAACCACCAAGTGGCTGATCAAGATCACCATCCCTGTTTCTTTGGTTGTTTTTTCGCTTGATTTCACTGGAATTCTTCAATCAATATCAGCCTATACCGCCCCTGTCTTTCAATATGCCGGATTGCCGGGTGAGGCGGCTCTGGTTTTTATTACCAGTATTTTTACCAACATCTATTCAGTCATTGCCATTATATCTATGCTTGGACTTCCCATTCGGGAAGGCATAATCCTGGCAACCATGTGCCTCATCTCCCACGGTTTTATTATTGAATCAGTTGTTCTGCGCAAAACAGGTTCCAATATTTGGAGGATGCTTGCTTTGCGACTGACAATGTCATTTGTGGCAGCCTTTCTTTTAAACCTGATCCTGCCGCAGTTTGAAGGGCATGTCACCGGTGGAATTGAAAAGGAAAATCTCGAATTTGCTGGAGCTTTCATGGGTTGGTTGGTATTAATGGCTAAAATGACTTCTAAGATATTGCTGCTTATCACTCTGTTGATGATCATGCAAAAGATATTTGAGGAGTTTGGGATTTTGGACATAATTACCCGTTTTTTAAATCCACTGATGCGGTTGCTTGGCCTTTCGCCCGAAGTTTCATTCGGCTGGTTCCTCGGTAATGCTGTGGGTCTGGCCTATGGCTCGGCGGTTTTGATAGAACAGGTAAATGAGGGACAGGTTTCCCGTCAGCAATCTGATCTTTTGAACCATCATCTGGCAGTGTCTCATTCACAACTCGAAGATCCTTTATTGTTTTTTGCTATTGGATTGCCCTTGCTTTGGCTAATGTGGCCGAGAATGATCCTTGCTGTTATAGCTGTTTGGCTGCGTAAGCTCGAATTACACTTAAAGGATGAATATCTGATACCTCAGAAGATCCCCGTAGCTAAAAATTAAACAGGTTTTGACCGAAAATAAACTCCAGAGGGTGAATTTCTCTGTAAAAAGATCATTGACTGACAGATAAATGAAGCATACCTGTAAAATATAACTGATGAATAAAGTTGAATTATTGATTTCAAAGTTACAGGATAGCTCAAATCCTGTCCTGGCTGAATTATATGGAACTGATGCTTCCATACTTTCATTCCAATCCGCAAGATACATAAAAGTTTTAAGGAAATACCTGTCCGCCTTCGGGGATGCTGAGGTTGGTTTGTTCAGTGCTCCGGGCAGAACAGAAATCGGTGGCAACCACACGGATCACAATAACGGGAGGGTGCTGGCCGGGGCGGTTAATCTTGATAATATAGCAGTAGCTGGAAAGAATAATACCCAGAACATTTGCATCGAATCTGTTGGTTATCCAAGGTTTGAAGTTCACATTGAAAAATTAGAACCTCTGAGAGATGAACAATTTACATCTGCTGCCATTGTTCGGGGGATTTGTGCCGGTATAAAGGAAAAGGGTGGTGAAATCGGAGGATTTAATGCCATCATTGATGGGTGTGTGCCGAAAGGTTCCGGACTGAGTTCATCAGCCTCTTTCGAAGTATTGATTGGTACGATCATCAATCATCTTTTTAATGATGGGAGTATCGACCCGGTTCAGATTGCAATAACCGGCCAATATGCCGAAAATGTATTTTTTGGTAAACCCTGCGGATTGATGGATCAGACAGCCTGCTCTGTTGGTGGACTGGTTACCATTGATTTTGAAAATCAAAAAAAACCCATCATCTCCAAAATAGATTTCAATTTTGCAGCTACCGGATTTACACTTGTTATTACAGATACTGGCGGCCATCATGCAGATTTGAACGAAGAGTACGCTTCCCTTCCCCGTGAAATGAAATCTGTTGCAAAGGAATTTGGCAAGGATGTTCTTCGCGAATTGAGCTTAAGTGAGATAATTCATTCTATTCCTGAAATTAGGGTGAAAGTTGGCGATCGGGCTTTACTCAGAGCTTTTCATTTTCATGGGGACAACCAGCGGGTTGTGAAGCAGGTGGAAGCCCTCGAAAAGAATGATTTTGCAACTTTTCTTTCCTTGGTCATTGAATCAGGTCAAAGTTCGTTTATGTATAACCAGAATATTTATCCAGTTACAAATGTCAGGGAGCAGGGCGTATCCCTGGGACTTGCTTTAAGCGAGATGATGCTTAAAGGCAAGGGAGCATGGCGCGTTCATGGTGGTGGTTTTGCCGGGACCATCCAGGCTTTTGTTCCTCACGATTTATTGAATGATTACACGATCATAATGGAAAGTGTTTTTGGTAAAGGTTCATGTCATAAGCTGTTCATAAGGCCTTTGGGATCAGCTAAAATTATTTTATAATACTGATTGGTATAATAAAATGCCTATTATCACCTCCATCAGTTGAACGGATTATTTTATTCCTTCCACTCTTTCAGGCCGGGGCTTGCAAAATTAACCGAAGCAGCATATTGTAACTTTATGATTAAATTTTACGCCTTACTTGAAATTATACCTATGAGGCAGATTCTTCCCACTTTAATGATGATAATAATGATTTCCTGTAATTACCAAAGACGGGAAAATTATAACGAGAAACATGAGGATCAAAATGTCAAAACCACACTTTTAATTCTAACCGGAAACCTGAAGGAAAGAAGGCCAGAGTTTCAGTCCTTCCTGGAGGGAGCAATAAATAATATAAAGAATTTTGCAAAGAAAAATGGCTGGCAGGATTTGACTATAGAATCTTTTTTTGACAGCGCGATGATATTCGACAGCAAAAAAGAGTTCAATATCGCTTTGTTAAAACTTGCAGAAGCTGACACATCCATTGAATTACCCCAAACATATTGTGCTGCACTGGAAAAGCGAACCCTGGTGGCAGTTTCTCCTGAGTTTTATGCGCAGGTTTATCCAGAAGGAATTGAAAAAGATTCTTACGAACAGCTTCTCACCCACGAAATAGCCGACCGTTTGCATATCAGAATTTTAAACGGCAACGAAGAAGCCATGGGCCCGGTCTGGTTTTATGAAGGATTCGCCCTTTTTTCTGCCGACCAGTTTAAAAAATCAGAGGTTATTCTGGATAAAAATGAAATGATTGAATTAATGAAAGACCCTGATAGAGGCAGCTATGAAAAGTACAATTACATCTTCAGGTATTTCGCAGAAAGGATTGCAAAAGCAGAACTAATTGAAAAAGCAAAAGACAATAGTTTCAATGATTGGCTGATCTCAAGAATTGATTGAAAAACCGGTCAGCAAATTCCAAAATCCAAAACAAATCAAAATGTTTATGTCGAGTTAATCCTCTTTCAGAAATTCTTCCTTCGAAGTTAGTTTAAAAGGATCAATCTTTTCCTTTGCCAATTGATTATTCAGGTTTGGCAGATCAATTGTTAAAACAGCATCAAGACCGGTTTTCTTCTCGGCTACTATTTTAGTAAGTAATTCGAGTCTGTCTATTTGGTTCTGAGTTGGCCTACCCTGGTAACCGTTCACAGCGCTGTAAATATCCCCGATTTTTTCCCTTAGCTTCTGTTCTCCGGTGATGGCGCCAGTTGCATTGGTTGCCACCAAATCATTATGAAGGGTTTCCATGCTTCCCGACAGTCCATTTAGTTTTTTGCCAAGGCTTTTATTGTTGACTTTTCCAGCTTTCTCCTTGGCCTGATTGCGAATCTCTGTTACTATTTTATCTGTGTAGGCCAGATCTTCGAGCAGGTTGTAAGCTTTCATAAGAATTTCATAGCGCTTATCACGGTCGGCGATGGTATGGGGAATTGTTGGATCATAAACAACTGAAACATTCCCTTCATAGGTTTGATCTCCCTTAATTATTTTAATAGTGTATTTTCCCGGCGGGTAAGTGGGTCCGAACATAGCCTGCGGTGAAAGCAGGGGAGAGCGGGGGACTTTGGGACCTTTCATCAGCATTTGCCAGGGAACACGGTTAATGCCTTTTCGTTTGCCGGCAGGAAGTTCCTTGATTTTTTCCCCTTTATCATTATATACCTCCAGGTGCATTTCCCCGAAAACATGGCGTTTTGCCAGGTAGTAATTGATCATGGTTGAACCGGGAGGATTTGAACCAATGAATTCATCATCGCCTAAAAATGCCATTTCCCAGTCGAGATGCCCTAATTCATAAGCCCTTCCTTCCAGAAAAGCGACATCCTGACTTAATAATTCCTGGGTGAGATTTCTTAGCGGAGAGATATCATCAAGGATCATTATTCCTCTGCCATGAGTGCCAACCACCAGGTCGTTTTCTTTTTCCTGTATCACCAGGTCACGAACCGGAACAGAGGGCATGTTGCCTTTGAACTGTGACCAAACGTTGCCACCGTCAATGGAAATAAACAAGCCAAATTCGGTTCCCAGGAATAAAAGATCGGGATCGACCGGATCTTCTATGATCACATGGCAGAAACCTTTGACTTTATCGCCTGCAAGCGAAACCCATGTCTGTCCATAATCCATAGTTTTATAAATATAAGGTTTCATATCACCGGTCATGTGGCCATCGAAAGTTATATAGCATGCGCCCCTGTCGAACCTTGAAGGGTATACATAACTAACCCAGGTATTTGCCGGAAGGCCTGAGACATTGGCAACGACATTGGTCCAGTTTTTTCCTCCATCCCTGGTTATCTGCAGGTTTCCATCATCTGTACCCACCCAGATCACATTCGGATCCAGAAATGACTCTCCAATAGTATAAATCGTGCAATGGTTTTCAGCAGTTGAATTATCAATGGTAACGCCACCTGTCTCTAACTGTTTGAGCTTTTCAGGATTGTTGGTCGTAAGATCGGGTGAGATTCGTTCCCAGACATCACCTTTTGTATCGGTTCTGTAAAGATACTGAGCGCCAACATACATTAAATCTTTGGTTGGGCTGAACACAATGGGTGTGTTCCAGTGAAACCTCAGTTCAGGCTCTCCTTCTTTGGCGAACGGTTTTATTTCTTTGGTCTCGCGGGTATTCATCATTTTCCTCATGATGTTACCGCCCTGGTACTGCCAGTAAATGATGTTATCGTCATACTTATCCGGAAAAACATAAAATCCGTCACCTCCACCCAGGTTTTGCCAATCTTTATTTTCAATTCCTCCAGGACTTTTAGATGGAGCCATCCATGAGCCGTTGTCCTGCAGACCGCCATAAACATTGTAAGGTTTTTTGTTATCCACTGTTACATGATAAAATTGCGCTAACGGAAGGTTCCGGATAAATCGCCAGGAGCTTCCCTTATCAGCAGAAATATAAAGTCCGCCATCAGTTCCTGCATAAATCAGGCTCGGGTCTTTTTTACTTACCCAGATGGGGTGAATGTCGCTGTGAACGTTACCTCCTGCAACATAGGTGGCTTTGAAGGTTTTGCCACCATCTTCCGAATAGCTCAAATAATAACCCGGTTTATAAACCCTGTTTGTATCAACCGGATCGGCAAGTAAAAATGAGAAGTAAAATGGGCGGGCCCCTATATCAGGATTGTCATTCATTTTCTTCCATGAATTTCCTTTGTCATCCGAACGGTAGAGAGCGGTTTTTTCGGATTCGAAAACAGCAAAAATCCTATCTGATTTAGCAGGCGAAACACTTAAGGCTATCCTTCCGATGGTTCCGTCTGGCAGGCCGTTAGTCGCTTTCGACCAGGTGGTTCCTCCGTCACGGCTGATATATAATCCGCTACCCGGTCCACCGGATTTGAAGAAATAGGGGTACCTTCTGAACTGCCACATCGCAGCATAAAGGTTTTCCGGGTTTTCGGGGTCTATTGCAAGGTCGGTGCAACCGGTGCTGTCGTTGATGTAAAGGATTTTTTGCCAGGTGGCTCCACCATCGGTTGTTTTAAACACACCCCTTTCTTCATTATTGTTCCAGAGGTGTCCCAGAGCGGCAACAAAAACAACATTTGGATCTTTCGGATGAATGATGATCTTACCGATTCGTTCGGTGTTTTCCAGTCCGAGTTTTTTCCAGTTTTCACCTCCGTCAATGGTTTTGTAAATACCATCCCCGACCGAAGTGCTGTTTCTGACCCAGGTTTCACCTGTACCAACCCAAACGGTGTCGGGTCTCTCCTGATCAATGGCAACAGCTCCTATGCTCTGGTTGTATTTATCAAAAACGGGCTTGAATATCACACCACCGTTCGTTGTTTTCCACAAACCTCCGCTTGCACTGCCGACATAAATTATCCTTGGATCTTTTTGTACAGCATCCAGCGATGCAATTCTTCCGCTCATCACCGCCGGTCCGATATGGCGAACCTCGATGGCACCGAATGTGTTTTCATCTACCCTGACTTCGTTGTCTGTCTGAGGAAAAATAGGGTTAGTTAGGAAGGTCGAAACCAAAAACAGGATGATCAAAACTTGATTTTTCATGGTTTTAGCATATTAATTTTTTAAAAGAGGAAAATTCTCTATTCGGATGCTGATATAAAAATTTTTATTCCGAATACGAGGGTTATTTTTCAGTTGGGACTTCCTGTTTTGGGGGCATTGTAAAAATTGTTGGGTCTATTTCCGGATTCAGTTCAACTGCTGAGATATTAATTTGGCTCATCACCTGCCCGTTGGTTTTGCTTTCGAAGCTATAGGCCATAACCATACCTTCAAATTCTTTGTAATTGCTGTAATAGGTTTCGCTTTCAATTTTCGATTCTCCCATCTTAATTATAGAGGAAGTTTTAAGCAATACATAGTTTTCTGCATCGATAAATTGGTAATAAATATCTCCATCCTTATCTGTCTGTTTGATTTTAAAAACAGGGGTTCCCTCCATATCCTCTTTGCCAATGAGTTCGGTTGAAAGCTCCTTTTTTTCGTAGTCGTAAAGCATGCCGTCTATATCCGATTGCAGTTTCAGGTTTTTTAACTGTACACCGGATATTTCAATAGGATCGGTGCTTCCCGTCCATGGGGCGACCATCCATCCTTTTTCACCATCAAAGGCTTGTATCATTTTCGCCCCTTGAATATCTACCTCAAGTCTGAATTTGCCGGGTCTTTGTGTATATATCACGAAATCGAGTTCCATACCCTGGGCGATTGTCTTACCTGTTGATTTCATCGTATTGATGGTGGTAAGTTTTTCCTGGCCGATAGTCTTGAAATGGGTTTTTAAAATCTCTGATAAATCCTGTGAGTGAACTCCTGCAACAAGGGTAGTTAAAATAATTAAGGCACTGATGAACTTTTTCATGATAAACTGCTTTTTAATGTTAGTAAGGCAACAAACATAGGTAAAAAAAGTTTAGGGAAATGTTAATTATCATTAAATTTTCATCCGTCCCCAAATAAGGTTTTTACTGCAAATTCGGTTTACAATAATAAACTTCTGACCCCACCTTTTGATTATTAATAAGTCGTGAGCAATTTTTTTTATTTTATAAACTAATTATTCGTAAAATTGCACCCGTTTTAAAAAGCTGAATTTAATTAATGATATTCGCCCGTAAATGTTTCAATTTGATCATGATTTCAGCATTATTTGCTGGAGTTTTATTCAGATCTGTTGCTGCGGCAAATAGCGCCGAATCGGACACCACTGTTCATCATCAGGAATCATCTTTTGACCCTGGTACCATGATTGTTGAGCACATCACTGACGCTCACGAATGGCATATTATGACCATAGGTGAAAAACACATTTCGATTCCTTTACCGGTAATACTTTTATCCGATGGCAAACTGAATGTCTTCCTCTCGAGTAAATTTGATCATGGACACGCTTCTTATAAAGGCTTCAGGCTTGAAACCGAAGGGGAAAACAAAGGGAAGATTATCAATGAAGAAACAGGTGAACTACCCATAGATTTATCAATCACCAAGACCGTTGCATCCATGTATATCAGTATGATTCTTATCATTATTATTTTTGTTGCAATTGGTAAATCTTATACCCTTCGCAGGGGACAGGCACCAAAGGGACTTCAATCGCTTCTTGAGCCTTTGATTTTATTTATCCGTGACGATGTGGCCCGAGCTTCCATAGGCGAAAAGAAATATGAAAAATTTTTACCCTATCTGCTCACTATCTTTTTCTTTATCTTCTTCAACAACCTGCTTGGATTAGTGCCCATATTCCCCGGAGGTGTTAATCTTACCGGAAACATAGCTATTACAATGGTTATGGCATTGTTCACCTTTATTATTACTTCTTTCAGTGCGAACAAAAATTACTGGGTTCATATTGTAAATACACCTGGTGTCCCCTGGTGGCTCAAGATTCCTGTGCCACTAATGCCTATCGTTGAGCTGATGGGAGTTTTTACAAAACCATTTGTGTTGATGGTTCGTCTTTTTGCAAACATTACTGCCGGCCATATCATCATACTTGGATTTATGAGTTTGATCTTTATTTTCGGTAATATGAATCCTGCCATTGGGTATGGCGTTTCAGTCGTTTCAGTAGGTTTTGCTGTTTTCATGGGGCTGCTTGAATTACTGGTTGCATTTATCCAGGCCTATGTTTTTACCTTGTTGTCTGCCCTTTATTTTGGCATGGCAACGGAAGAGCATCACTAAACTTCTGAGGTTTGAAGTTCAATGTTTAAAGTTTGAAGTTTTTGTTTTTTTAATTAATATATAGATTATGACAATTTTAGCGATTTTATTGGAAGTTGCGATAGCAAAAATGGGTGCCGGACTAGGTGCGGGTATAGCTGCAATCGGTGCTGGTATTGGCATTGGCCAGATCGGCAAAGGTGCTGTTGAATCAATAGCACGTCAGCCCGAAGCAGTTGGTGACATTCGTTCAAATATGATTGTTGCCGCCGCTCTTATTGAAGGTGTTGCCTTTTTTGCCATCGTAGTCTGTCTGTTGATCCTTTTCCTGGGTTAATAGCAGCAGAAACCATTACATCACAGCGGTTGGCTGTGATGTAATGGCTCATTCATATTAACTTTGATTTAAAAATTAAATAAAGAAAAATGGAACTCGTACAACCCGGCATAGGTTTGATTTTCTGGATGACAATTGCATTCTCCTTATTGCTTTGGATATTGGCGAAATTTGCCTGGAGACCCATCATGAAAGGATTAAGAGAACGGGAAAATACCATTTCAGATGCGTTAAATGAAGCAAACAAAGCACGCGAAGAAATGAAGCAACTTAAATTCAGTAATGAGCAATTATTGAAGGAAGCCAAAGAAGAGCGCGATCTCATTCTCAGGGATGCCCGCAAGGTAAAAGAATCAGTGATTGAGAATGCCAGATTAAAAGCCAATGAGGAAGCCAACAGGATTATTGAGAATGCCAAGGAAACCATCAACAATGAAAAGCTTGCAGCTATTACCGACATGAAAAATCAATTAGCCCTTCTCTCTATTGAAATTGCAGAAAAGATCATAAAAAAGGAACTTGAGGGTAAAGACAAACAAAAGGAATTTATTCAACGGCTTATTGACGAGGTTAAGGTAAATTAACATTGGTAATATCAGCCTCTAGCACGAAATGAACGAATTAAAAATAGCTAACCGGTATGCAAGGGCCTTGTTTGACTTGTCTCTTGAATTAAATAATCTTGAAAAGGTCAGGAAAGATATTGACCTGATTCATAACGTTTGCCTGGCAAGTAAGGACTTTACGGTAATGCTTCGAAGTCCGGTAATCAGAGCTGATAAAAAGTCTTTGGTTATCGATGAGATTTTTCGCAAGAAGATCGAGGAAGTTACTTTGAATTTTTTATTGATCATTACTCGTAACAAAAGAGAAATTTTAATTCCTGAAATTGCAATTCAATTTATAGAAATTTATAAAGTTCATCACAACATTATTACCGTTAATATTACTACTGCGGTTCAACTGGATGAGGGAATAAAGACGAAAATTCTTACCCTGCTTGAAAAACGGGCTAATGCAAAGATTGAACTGAATGAAAAATTGGATGAAGAATTAATCGGCGGATTTGTGCTATCGTATGAGGACAAGCAATACGACGCGAGTATTCTGAGGCAAATAAAGAACTTGCGGCGGGAATTTGATATCAATTTATACATCAAAGGATTTTAACAGAAAAAACAAATTACCAAACATGGCAGAAATAAAACCATCGGAAGTATCGGCGATATTGCGGCAGCAGTTGTCAGGATTTAAAGATGCAGCGCAACTGGAAGAAGTAGGAACCGTTTTGCAAATTGGTGACGGTATTGCCCGTATTTATGGATTGAATAATGCACAATCAGGCGAATTGATCGAGTTTGAAAAAACCGGCCTGAGAGGTATCGTGCTCAATCTAGAGCAAGACAACGTAGGTGCAGTACTTTTGGGCGAAGCCCATGATATTCTAGAAGGGGACAAGGTTAAGCGAACCGGCAAGATTGCCTCCATTAAGGTTGGGGAAGGATTAATCGGAAGAGTTATAAATACCCTTGGCGAACCCCTTGACGGAAAAGGAGAGTTAAAAGGGATAATGGTAGAAATGCCGCTCGAGCGTAAAGCTCCCGGAGTTATTTTCCGTCAACCGGTTAATGAGCCGCTTCAGACCGGTATCAAGGCGATTGATGCAATGATTCCCATTGGACGAGGTCAGCGGGAATTGATCATTGGAGACCGCCAGACCGGGAAAACAGCCATTGCAATTGATACTATTATTAATCAAAAAACAGAATTCGAAAAAGGGAAACCGGTTTTTTGTATTTATGTTGCAGTTGGACAAAAAGGGTCATCTGTTGCCAATATTGTCAAAACATTGGAAGATAACGGCGCTATGGGCTATTCCACTGTAGTTATGGCCACGGCTTCAGACCCTGCAGCAATGCAGTTCTATGCTCCGTTTGCAGGTGCAGCGATTGGCGAGTACTTAAGAGATACCGGGCGCCCCGCTTTGGTCATTTATGATGACCTTTCTAAACAAGCAGTAGCCTATCGCGAAGTATCCCTATTGCTTCGTCGCCCACCGGGACGTGAGGCTTATCCCGGAGATGTTTTTTATCTCCACTCCAGATTACTCGAAAGAGCAGCCAAGATCATTGAATCGAATGAGGTTGCAGCCCAGATGAACGACCTACCCGAATCTCTCAAACCTTTGGTTAAAGGTGGCGGTTCGCTTACCGCTTTACCTATTATTGAAACACAGGCAGGTGACGTTTCAGCATATATTCCTACCAACGTAATATCAATTACCGACGGACAAATTTTCCTTGAGACGACCTTATTTAACTCGGGTATCCGTCCGGCTATCAACGTAGGTATATCGGTTTCAAGGGTTGGGGGTAACGCCCAGATAAAATCCATGAAAAAAATTGCCGGCACACTAAAACTTGACCAGGCTCAATTCCGCGAACTGGAAGCATTTTCGAAGTTCGGTTCCGACCTTGACGCTGCCACCCTCGCAGTTTTAGATAAAGGAAGAAGAAACGTTGAAATCCTTAAACAACCCCAATATTCTCCAATGCCCGTTGAAAAGCAAATTGCTATCATCTTCTGCGGAACCAAAGGATTGATAAAGAAAGTACCGGTAAATAAAGTACATGATTTTGAAGAATTTTTCCTGCATGAACTGGAGGATAAACATAGGAATGTTCTCGAAACATTAAGAAAAGGACAATTACCGGATGAAGTATTAAAAACACTTGAGCAGGTTGCATCTGAAGTAGCCAAAAAATTCGAAGTATAATTCCTAAATCGTAATTCTTAAATCGTAAATCAAGCGGTGGCAAATTTAAAAGAGGTCAGGTACAGGATAGCTTCAGTCAAATCAACGCAGCAAATCACAAGCGCCATGAAGATGGTTGCAGCATCCAAATTACGGAAAGCACAATCTGCAATCCTTCGCTTACGGCCCTATGCTGCAAAATTGCACGAATTTCTGCAGAATCTTTCAATAAGCCTTGATTCCGCCGATTCAAGCAGCATTTATTCCATGCAGAGAGCTCCTGAAAAGGTTTTGATTGTTGTAATTTCTTCTAACCGTGGTTTGTGCGGCGCCTTCAATGCCAATGTGATCAAAATGGCTAATAACCTGATGGCAGGTAAATACAGCGCCCAGCATCAAAAAGGAAATTTAAGCCTCATTACCATTGGAAGAAAGGTAACTGAATTCTACAGGAAAAGAAATTACAAAGTGATCGGATCGCATGATGATATTTTCAATCACCTGAATTTTGATGATGTATCAGTCATTGCCGAAAATATAATGAAGTTGTTTGCAGATAAGACTTTTGACAGGGTTGAGATCATATACAACCAATTTAAAAATGCTGCTACTCAGATACTCATAACAGAGCAGTTTCTGCCGGTATTGCCTCCTGTTGGGGAAGAGACGGGAAAAACTTCAAAAGCAGATTACATCTTTGAGCCAAGCAAAGAGGAGATTGTGTTGGATCTGATCCCGAAATCACTTAAGATACAGTTTTACAAATCTCTTCTCGATTCCTATGCTTCAGAACACGGAGCAAGAATGACTGCTATGCACCAGGCGACTGATAATGCAAAAGAACTGCTTAAGGATCTTAATCTGGCATATAACAAGGCACGTCAGGCTGCAATTACCGGAGAGATACTTGAAATCGTAGGAGGTGCAGAAGCCCTGAAAGGCTAATGATCTGCCAGAATTATTTAAAATTCCCGCCTTTACAGATTTTGACAGGGATTTTTTCCCAGATATATGTTTTGAGAAACTTTTGAACAAAAGTGGACTTTAACAGTTGATGTTGTATATTTGTAGTCAGATAATGTTAAACTCTAAAAAATAATTTTTATGATTTCGAAGAAAGTCGAAAAGGTTATCATCAAGCAAATTCAAAATGAAGAACAATCTTCAAGAATTTATATGGCCATGGCATCCTGGTGCGAGGTAAACGGATTTCCGGGCGCCGCAAAATTTTTATATGCCCATTCGGATGAGGAAAGATTGCACATGACAAAACTTATCAAATACCTCAACGATAAGGGAGGCTATGCAACATTGCAAAACCTTGAAATGCCCGATAGCAAGTACAAATCCCTGCTTGATATTTTTGAAAAAATATTAAAGCACGAGCAGTTCATTACCCAGTCCATCAATAATCTCTATGAAACTGCTTTTACCGAAAAGGATTATACCACCGGCCAATTCCTGCAATGGTATATCATGGAGCAAATAGAAGAGGAAAGCATGTTTAAAGGCATTCTCGACAAATTCCACCTAGCAGGTAATGAAAAGGGTGGATTGTTTATGCTTGATAAAGAGCTGGATGCACTGGGAAGTGCAAAGTTGACTGCTGCCACACCAGCTTAAAAGTTATTATTTTATTCAAGACAAATTGAAACCTCTGCATAGCCGGAGGTTTTTTTAATTTTAATTATGACCAAAGGAAATGAATGATTCTATTAATGTCTTTTGGTTTCGCCGTGATCTCAGATTGACTGACAATTCAGGCCTTTATCATGCTTTAAGATCAGGGAAGGCTGTTTTACCTGTGTTCGTTTTCGACACCAATATTTTAAATGAACTTGAAAGAAATGATCCCAGGGTATCCTTTATTCACAATGAGTTAAAAGGGATAAATGAAACCCTGAATGTTTTTGGAAGTCGTTTGGTGGTAAAATATGGAGATCCGCTTTCCGTCTGGAAGGAACTTGTTGGAGAATATCATATTTCGGAAGTTTATACTAATCGCGATTATGAGCCTTATGCTCTAGAAAGGGATATACAGATCCGGGATTTTCTGCATCATCAAAATATCATTTTTAAAAGCTTTAAAGACCAGGTGATATTTGAGACCAATGAGGTGGCGAAGGAAGATGGCACACCATACACGGTTTACACTCCCTATATGAATAAGTGGATGGCCAGGTTTGCGTGATAATCCCGTTCAGTTTCATGATTCTGCAGGGTACTTTAATCATTTTCTTCAATTGTCACGCGACAGAAATACCTGCCCTTAAAGAAATCGGTTTCGTGAAAAGTGAGATTCCGGTTCCAAAGATTCGAATTGAAAAAGTACTGATCGATAATTATGAACAAACCAGGAATTATCCTTTTTTGAATGGAACCTCATTAGCAGGGATTCATCTTCGTTTTGGGACAGTAAGTATCCGCGAACTGGTCCGTCTTGCTGATTTTTCATTAAATAAAACTTACCTGAAAGAGCTGATCTGGCGGGAGTTTTTTATGCAAATCCTTTATCATTTCCCAAAAGTAGTAAGAGAAAGTTTTAAGCCTGTTTACGATAAAATCATTTGGAATAACAATGAGGATCATTTCAGGCTCTGGTGCGAGGGCAGGACAGGATACCCGATGGTGGATGCAGGAATGAGGGAATTAAATTCTACGGGTTTTATGCACAACCGTGTACGTATGGTGGTGGCCAGTTTTCTCTGTAAACATTTACTAATTGACTGGCGATGGGGTGAAGCATATTTTGCAGAAAAACTATTGGATTATGAATTGTCATCTAATAATGGCAACTGGCAATGGGCAGCAGGATCAGGGTGCGACGCGGTACCTTACTTCAGGGTTTTTAATCCGATTGAGCAACAGAAAAAATTCGACCCAAACCTGAACTACATTAGAAAGTGGATCCCCGAATTAGGCACCAATGTTTATCCTCAGCCTGTTATCGAACATTCATTTGCCCGTACACGCGCCATTCAGACCTATAAAGATGCATTACATTGATGGATGATAATTCTGGGATGGAATATTGCGGAGCTAATTCCTTATGAAATTTAGCCAGGAAAGGAGTTATTTTTTTTCACATTCTCTTACCAATTGCCCATACCAATCTTCCCCGAACTTTCTGGTCAGAGGTTCTTTTAGAAATTTATAAAGAGGTAAATTAATATCCTTGCCCCTGGTGCAGGCAGGTTTGCAAATATGCCATGTATGGTAGTTCACAGCTTCCGATTGCCCATACTTCTTTATGCGGATGGGGTAAAGATGGCATGATAGCGGTTTACGGAAATCTATTTTTTTTTCCTCACAGGCTTTTTCAATGGCGCACCGGGCAATTTTGTTTTCGTAGTATACAAAAGCACAATCCTTATCATCAATGAGTGGTGTTACATATTCGCCATGCATATCGTAATCAAATACTCCTGATTTTTCAACCACACTGATACCGCCCTGACTCATATAGGGCTTAATCCTGTCAATGCAATCCTCAAGTTCCGATATTTCTTCTTCATTAAGCGGTGCACCGGCATCCCCTTCTATACAGCAGGCGCCTTTGCATTTTTCAAGGTCACAGCAAAACCGGACATCCCTGATTTCCTCTGAAATTAAAGCATTATTGATTACTATCATAGGACAAAAATAAAAAATCCCTCCGCCAGTGCATAGAGGGATTTAGAATTCCGAAGGCAACACTTATTTATCCCTGAACCGGAAGGAAAGCTTGACCTTGGTACGAAAAGCAACTACTTTTCCATCCTCAATTTTCATATCCATCGCGGAAACTTCAGCAATGCGGAGATCTTCGAGGGTTTTAGCAGCTTTTTCGATGACAATTTTTGCAGCGTCTTCCCAGCTTTTTTCACTGGTGCCGATCAATTCAATAACTTTGTATACACTGTCGTTCATGTTAAATTCTCCTATTTTTTTAGTTTGACATTAATACTTGAGTCCACAACGAAAAGGAATTCTGAACCACATAGGCACATAGAATCATAGGCTTTCACATAGGTTTTAGACTCATAATCAACTATGTGAAAATCTTTATGTCCTATGATCCTATGTGGTAAAATCATCATTATTACTTTTCGGAGTGGACTCATACTTGAAATAAATAATTTTTCAAAAATACGAAATCCATAATCGTCTGTCAAGGGTTTATTAATAATTTCCAAAAAAAATTTATGACCGATCTAAGAGTCTGTTTAAAATTGAAAAAAAGATGAATTTCATCGCCACAAAGACACAAGGACACCAAGGTTTCACTAAGTTAAGTGATTCATTTTTTGCTCTTTGTGTATCTTAGTGACTTAGAGCCTTAGTGGCAAAATTGTCATGTTAAATATTTTACTGAATTTTAAACAGTCTATAAATGAATTCTGTTCATAATAATATTGATATCCATGAAATGACTAATTTTAATCCATTAAAAAAAGATTAAATGAGAATAGCTGTTATTGGTTTTGGCGCTGCAGCCATGGGCTTTATTGAGCGGATAAAAAATGCCGGCCACGAAATTCACATCTTCGAGAAAAGTAAAGACATATACTCCTCCAGTATTTCGGGTATACGTGCCGACGGAAAACTGTTTGTTTCGAAAGAAATGGGCGGTGAATTGGATGTTGATCTCGACCTGCAGAAAAAACTGGTAGATTTCTGGATTGACAAAACAGGCAACGGGGAATACGAAAAAGGAAGCTCGTTTGCCGATATGGATTATTATAAAAAGTTTTACGAAAAGGGCTTTCAGCCTATACTCTCCGATTTTTACCACCTGGGAACCGATCAGTTGAAGGAAGTCTTATTTAATATCTATGAGGAATACCGCGTACTGCCTAAGGTTCATTTTCATTTTGAAAAAGAAGTGACCCGCATTGAAGTGACTGATGGTAAAGCTGATATCGGTTTTGACGGAAAGTTCGACCGCGTTATTGTGGCTGTGGGGCGTAGCGGGCACAAGCTCATCAAAAGCATACTTGGCCAATATCCAAAGCTGGCGCTCGACAGTTCACGGGTGGACATCGGTGTTCGGTTTGAGCTTCCCAATCATATTGTGGAAGACCTGAACCGCGAGATGTATGAGTTCAAAGTAAAGTACAAGAGTAAGACCGGCTATATGGTGCGCACGTTCTGCAACAACCCTTCAGGTTATGTGGTAACGGAAAATTACGGCGATTTTACCACGGTGAACGGCCATGCCAAGATCAAGCAGAAAAGCAAGAACACCAACTTTGCAATTCTGACGACCGTTCAACTCACCGAACCTTTTAATGATCCTATCGGCTATGGTTCAAACATTGCCGGTTTGTCGAATATGCTGGGCGGTAAAAGGGTTATTCTCCAGACCTACAGTCATTTTGTGGACTCAAAACGAACCAAGAATTTGTACCGGGTTTTACCAACTCTTCCGCCAGAGAAGTATATTTTGGGCGATATAAACCTTGCTTATCCCCGACGAATAATTGAAAGCATCATCGACTTTGCCGAAAACCTGAACAAGGTCATTCCCGGCATCACCCATCCTGATAATTTGGTCTATGCTCCTGAGATAAAGTTTTATACTAACACATTAAACAACCAGGAGTTTAAAAATTTAAAGTTCATCGGCGATTGTTCGGGTTATACCCGTTCTATCATTTACGCTACGGCACACGGATATTTGATGGCGGAGGAAATTTTGGGAGAAAATTGATGGGTGGAATAAATTTTTTATGAAACCCCCATACTTTTATCCTTTCTAATTTGTCTATTTGTAAAATTAAAAAGATAAGAATAATCTTGAACCACATAGGCACAATAGAAACATAAGCAAACACATAGGTTTCAATGCATTTGAAGGCTATAATTTAAAATTACAATTCAGTTCCAATCTATGTGAAATGTATGACCCTATGTGACTATGTGGTAAAATTAATGTCTTAAAAATACTTGAATTTACTGGTAATACAAAAATTTAATATATGCAATCAATAAAAAGTTTAACACAATCAAAACCGCGTAATTTAAGTTTGTTCGTTGGAATGGCCATAGTCTTGTCTTCCATTGTATTTTCAAACAACCTGTTTGCCGGCAAGGGCAAAGATGCCGATAAGAAAAGCGACACCATCAAATCAAGTGATGTAAGCGGATTGAAATTCCGCAGCATCGGGCCGGCATTTACTTCGGGCAGGATTGCTGATTTTGCAGTGAATCCAAAAAACCACAGCGAGTATTATGTGGCTGTTGCGTCAGGTCATATCTGGAAAACCATGAATAACGGAACCACTTTCGAACCTGTCTTTGATAATTATGGCGCATATTCGATCGGTTGCATAAAGATGGATCCAAAAAATTCAAATGTAGTCTGGGCAGGTACCGGCGAAAATAACCATCAGCGTGCACTCGGCTTTGGCGATGGCGTGTATAAAACTACTGATGGTGGCAAATCCTGGAAAAACATGGGACTGAAAGAATCGCGCCAGATCGGGATGATCGCTATCGATCCGCGCAACACAGATATTGTATTTGTTGCGGCTGAAGGTTCCGTTTGGGGTCCGGGCGGCGACCGCGGATTGTACAAGACCATTGATGGTGGGAAAACCTGGGAGAAGGTGTTGAATATTTCTGAGCATACAGGAGTAAATAACGTTCTTATCCATCCCTGCAATCCTGACATTATGTTTGCTACTTCCGAGCAAAGAAGGCGTCATGTCTATACAAAAATTGGAGGCGGCCCCGAAACGGCCGTTTACAAATCAGAAGACGGCGGTAAAAACTGGCGCAAGCTCGAATCGGGAATTCCCGGTGTAGATAAAGGTGGCATGGGTATCGCAATTTCACCGGTTAACCCAAATATCGTTTATGCGATCATTGAAGCAGCGTTGGATAATAGCGGATTATACAGATCAACTGATTTGGGCGAATCGTGGTCAAAAATGAGTGATCATTCGGATGCAGGCCAGTATTATAACGAAATATATTGCGACCCGGAGAATGCCGATAAAATCTATTCAATGGAAACGGTTTCGGCTTTTTCCGAGGATGGCGGTAAAACCTGGAAATCAATTGGCAACAACGACCGCCATGTGGACGATCATGCATTTTGGATCGATCCTTCGGATGTTAAGCATTTTATGATCGGTGGTGATGGTGGTGTTTATGAAACTTTTGATAAGGGTGCAACTTACATTCATAAAACCAACCTTCCGGTTACTCAATTCTATAGGGTAGCGGTTGATAATACTGAACCTTTTTACTGGGTTTATGGCGGAACACAGGACAACAGCAGCTTTGGCGGACCTTCCCGAAATATAAATACCGATGGTGTTTCAAGTTGCGAATGGGTGACCACCTTGGGTGGCGATGGTTTTTTCCAGGCCATTGAGCCTACCAATCCGGATATTGTTTATTCTGCTTATCAGTATGGCAACATTTACCGCTACGATAAGAAGAGCGGCGAAGCGATCAACATCAAACCACAACCCAGGAAGGGTGAAGATACTTATAAATGGAACTGGAACACACCTTATATGCTCAGTCCGCATTCGCCAACACGGCTTTACATGGCTGCCAACAAGGTGTTCAGGTCCGACGACCGCGGACAATCGTGGAAGGTGATCAGTGATGATATAACTGCCAAAATTGACCGCAACACCTGGCCGGTGATGGATCGCTTCTGGAGCATTGATGCTGTAGCCAAGGACGTTTCAACTTCGTTATATGGAATGGCAGTATCAATTGACGAATCAAGGGTGAAAGAAAACCTGCTTTATATTGGAACCGACGATGGTTTGATCCAGGTTACTGAAGATGCAGGCGGAAACTGGAGGAAATGTGAATCCTTCCCGGGTGTCCCTGCTAATACTTATGTGAGCGATATTCTGGCTTCGAAATTTGATGAGAATATTGTTTATGCTTCTTTCGATAATATTCTTAGGGATGATTTTAAACCCTACTTGTTAAAAAGCACCGACAAAGGAAAATCCTGGTCATCAATTGTAGGAAATCTTCCTGAAAAAGGAACAGTTCACACCATCCAGCAGGATTTCAACAATCCGGATTTATTATTTGCAGGAACTGAGTTTGGTTGTTTTTTCACAGTCGATGGTGGCAAAATATGGACCCAACTTAATTCGGGAATACCTACCGTATCTGTTAAAGACATTGCTTTACAGGAAAGGGAAAGTGACCTGGTTCTGGCTACTTTCGGTCGTGGTTTTTATATACTCGACGATTATTCACCTTTGCGTAAACTGAATAAAGAATTAATGGATTCAACAGCCTATATTTTCCCGATCAAAGATGCTTTGATGTATGTTCAAAAATATAGAGGGGGTTATGGCAGCGGATCAAATATTTATATTGCAGAAAATCCTCCTTTCGGCGCAACCATTACTTATTATATCAAAGAATCTCCGAAAACCCTGAAGGACCAAAGGCATGAAAAGGAAAAGGAACTGGTTAAAGATAAAAAGCCCATCCCAATGCCCACGATGGATGAGTTGCGTGCGGAGGAAAATGAAGTCGAGCCACACCTGGTCTTTACGATTAAAGATGATAAGGGCAATATCATCAGGAAATTGACCAAGGGAGTAAGCGAAGGGATCAGCCGCATTACATGGAATTTCAGGTATCCGTCAAAGTCACCGGTAAAGGTTGAGGATAAATTTGACCCGATGAATATGGGTGGCGATGGCATGTTTGTTCTCCCGGGAAAATATACGGTTTCAATCGCTCAGGTTGTCAGAGGTGAAGTGAAAGAACTGGCAGGTCCGGTTGAATTTTTGGTGAAACCACTTAATAATACTACTCTGCCTGCGGAAGACAGGGCTGAACTAGTCGCCTTCCAGCAGAAACTCGCTGAACTTGGCCGGATAATAAGCGGCACCGAAGATTTTGCTTATGAACTCATGGACAGAATAAAAAGTGATAAGCAGGCTGCCCAGCGAACTCCAGAAGCCGGAAAAGACCTCATGGCAAGGATTGAGGAAGTAGAGAAACAAATGGATAACATACTTTGGAAATTTAGTGGACAGGAGCCAAAGGCGAGCCAGGAAGAAAATCTGCCTGCGCCTCCATCGATAAATGACAGACTTTATTCGATCATCTATACCCATTTCAACTCAACAACAGGAATTACACAAACGCAAAGGGATGGCTATTCAATTCTTAAAGAGGAATTCCCGCCTGTTCTTGCTGAATTAAAAGATATCTCAGAAAGCAAACTTCCTGCAATTGAAAAAGAACTTGAAAGCAAAGGTGCGCCATTGACTCCTGGCAGGCTTCCGCAATGGAATATCGAATAATGTTTTTAGATAAAATTTAAAAGCTGTCTTAAAAGAATTGTTTCACGCTAAACACGCAAAGCTAAAAACAAAGATCGCTAAGATTTTATTTTGGTACTGAGCTATTTGGGTTTTTTGCGCCCGTCAGCTGATGGATGCGGTCTTTGCCTGCCCGACTGCGCCTGAAGTTGGCACAGGCAAGCGGGCGAGAAATACATTTAAGTATTTTGAAACAGACTCTTGAAACCTTGCGGGAAAGGGATAAAACTTTTAGTTTCTCCTGAAAACCCAATACGCCTGCAATAACTTGTTGTTGAATTTTGTTAGAGAAAAATAGGGATATTGTTTTCCCCCGCACTTTCGTCTGATCTGCTCAACTCCTTCTATCATGCTTCCCTCAAAATCCATTTTTGTCAAATGAAGGGTTTCACTTGTAAATTTAATCGCATCCCAGATCAATTTGATTCCGGCACCACTCGACCTCAGGTCAGGGTCGTCACCAGCCATGTGCAGATATGAGGACATCTTATCCCAGGTCAAATATAGGGCAGAGTGTACGTCACCGTTTTTATCCTGGGCCAGGAATATTTTACGTGCATTATGCTCCTTCAGAACTTTATTGTGGTGTTGTAATAATTCCAATGAATAAGGGGTTCTGATTCCTTGCCTTTGAAAGGTTTTCCTGTTTACATCATAGAATTTTGAAACATCATTGGTCTCCACGGTCTCAACAATAGTTTCTGCCTTCCTGATCTTGTTTTTAACCGTAGGATCAAATCGCTCAAAAACACTATTTAAATCTTCTAATCCCTCGATAACATAAGTATACCTCGTTGTCTGACTGAATCCTGCCCAGTAAAACGGAAGCCAGTTTGTTTGGCTGTAATGCATGCTGAAATTAATCATATCGGATTCAGGCAACTCTTTTATTATGTCTTTAATTATTTTGTTTTCAAAACTGATTTTTTTTGAGTGGCTAAGATTATCAGGATACCTGAGCCAGATTCCGAGATTTTGGGTCAGAACAGGCATAACCTGTAGGGTGAAAATATACTTTTTTATTAAATAATAAGGCATCGCTGCTATTATCTCCCCCTGGTCTTCAATAAGAACCACCTCCCATTTACCCGGACATAGCGACTCAAGCCACCAGTGCTGGTTGCATATCGGAATGGATGGTTCTTGTTCGCATAGTACGATGTATTTCTTTTTAATTTGATCCATCAGGATGCTTATCCAAGCTGCAAATAAAATTATAAGGTATTATACTTCGGCTTTTTAGGTTTGAGAAAGAATGCAAACCCAAACGCTCAGTATAACTGGCAAATATATAACAATGGATTGAACCGCTAATTATATATTTTTGTAGCATCTAATTTAAAAATGATCAGTATGATCAAAAAAGGCATCTTGCTTTTGTTTCTTTTTCTTGCTGTGGCCGGTTCTTCATATTCCTTTATTCCGCAGGGCTCGGAGCAAATTACAGATGTTGATAATACAATAATAGAAGGAGCCCGAAGAACGGAGATTTATTTCCCTCTTTTAAGGCAAAAAAGGATCGGAATTGTTGCTAATCAAACGTCACTTCTCGGAAATATTCATCTTGTCGATACCCTTAAGAGTGCCGGATTTGATATAGCCAGGGTTTTTGGGCCTGAGCACGGATTTCGCGGTAATGCAGGCGCGGGCGAAGAGATTAATAATAATCTTGATCCTAAAACCGGCATTCCTGTTATTTCTCTTTACGGTAAAAAAAAGAAGCCTCTTCCGGAAGATTTGAATGGGATAGATATTATGGTTTTCGATATTCAGGATGTAGGAGCAAGATTCTATACCTATATTTCGACCTTGACTTACGTGATGGAAGCCTGTGCGGAAAATAAAATCCCGCTGATCGTGCTTGACCGCCCGAATCCTAATGGCGATTATGTGGATGGACCCGTTCTTGAACCTGCTTTTTCTTCCTTCGTCGGGTTGCATCCTGTACCTGTTGTTTATGGGATGACGATTGGTGAATATGCCTTGATGGTGAATGGCGAGTATTGGCTGAGAGACAGTGTCCAGTGCGATTTACAGGTTATTACATTGGAAAACTAGGATCACACTACACACTATAATTTGCCGGTTCCCCCTTCTCCAAACCTGCCGAACAATACTGCCATCCAGCTTTATCCTTCGCTATGCTTTTTTGAGGGAACAATAATCAGTGTCGGGCGGGGAACAGATTACCCTTTCCAGGTTATCGGCCATCCAGATTTTTTGGTTGGTAGTTATTATTTTATCCCCAGAGATATACCGGGAAAAGCAATGGATCCGCCGTATGAAGGAATCCATTGTTATGGTCATTCACTTGTTGGGTATGCTGAAAATGTGCAGGATACCGTTCGGAAATTAATCCTGTTTCATCTGCTTGAAATGTATAAGGTTTTTAGTCAAAAGCGTAAAGATTATTTTAATTCTTTCTTTGATAAACTGGCAGGATCAGATCAATTGCGAAAGCAAATCATAGCAGGGATGACTCAGAAGAACAGATCAGGCAAAGCTGGCAAAAAGATATTCAGGCTTTTAAAGAGATCAGAAAAAAGTATTTACTTTACCCTGATTTTGAATAATTTTCATCAGGTCGTTTTTTATCCTTATATTTTTATGAAAAGATTAATTATTGTTGCTGTACTCGCCCTTTCAACTCTTATTGGTTTTAGCCAGTTAAGTAAAGATGACATGCTTAAGAAAAATGGTGAGATATATTTCCGTTTTGAGATTTCCGATACCAAAGATATATCCTGGATTACAAAGCTGATTTCCATTGACGATGTAAAAGGAATGACTGTTTTTGCTTATGCCAATGAAAAGGAAATGAATGATTTCGAAGCAATGGGGATACCTTATACCTTGTTACCTCATCCCAACGAAGGTTTTAACCCGGTGATGAAAGATTATGAGGAGTTAAAAGGAACAAATGCCTGGGATGCTTATCCAACATATGATGCTTATATTGCAATGATGAATGCCTTTGAAACCAGCTTTCCCGGACTGTGTGATGTATTCAGTATAGGAACATCAATAAATGGAAGGCAATTGCTGGTGGCAAAAATTTCAGACAACGTTAATGTGGATGAAGCCGAACCTGAATTTTTCTATACCTCCTCCATGCATGGCGACGAAACAACAGGTTATGTTCTCATGCTCCGGCTGATCGACTCATTGCTGAACGGATATAACACCTCTGCCAGGATTCAGAATTTGGTTAACAATATCGAGATTTACATCAATCCCCTGGCCAATCCTGACGGAACTTATTATGGAGGAAATAATACTGTTGCCAATGCCAGACGGGGCAATGCGAATAATATTGACCTGAACCGAAATTTCCCTGATGTGGTAACAGGACCGTATGCAAATACCCAGCCAGAGACCTATGCTTTTATGAATTTTGCCGAAAGCAGGAACTTTGTTTTATCAAGCAACATCCATGGTGGGACTGAAGTCTGCAACTACCCATGGGATCATAAATATGCATTTGCAGCCGATGATGCCTGGTGGCAATATGTTTGTCACGAGTACGCCGATACAGCCCAAACGTATTCTCCTTCGACGTACATGAACCAGTATAATGATGGTATCACCAACGGGGCTGCCTGGTATGTGATTGACGGTGGCCGGCAGGATTATATGAACTTTTTTCACCAGTGCAGGGAGTTTACCCTTGAAATTTCAGATACCAAGTTATTACCTGCTGCCAGTCTTCCTGCCCATTGGAGATACAACCGCCGTTCATTCCTGAATTACCTGGAGCAGTGTACCTTTGGGATTCGTGGTATGGTCACCGATGCATTAACAGGCCTTCCTGTAACAGCTGAAATTTTTGTTCTGAACCATGATATTGCTGGCGATAGTTCCTGGGTTTACGCTTCACCTCTTGGCAATTACCATCGCCTACTAAATGCCGGAACCTATAATGTAAGAGTGTCTTCGCCTTGCTATCAAACACAGGTTTTTAATAATATTTCTGTTACAAATAAAACTGCAACTTACCTCAATATTCAACTTAGCGCCTCAAAGCAATTCAGTTGATTTTACTTCCAGTTCAACAAGCATCAGTGTTGGCGGTACGGTTTCCTTTTATGATCAGTCGTGTGGAAATCCAACCAGCTGGCTTTGGACAATAACCGGCCCCGGAACACCAGTTTTTGTAAGTGGAACAACAAACGCCTCTCAAAATCCGGTTGTTCAGTTCAATACTGCTGGCTCTTATACTGTTTCACTTGCAGCGACCGGCCCAGGAGGAACCTTTACCCAAACCAAAACAAATTATATTAATGTTTCGTGCATGTACCTATTGCACAACCTCTTATTCGAATACCTCTGACGATTGGATAAGCAACGTAACTTTCAATACGATCAACAACAACAGTGGCTCGACGACTTATTCAAATTTCACTTCTATTTCTACAAATGTGAATCCCGGATCAAGCTATCCTTTGTCAGTGCAGATCACTGTAAATGGCGCCTGGATTCAGCATGCCATTGTCTGGATCGACTGGAATAAAAACTGCACCTTTGGTGAGGCCGGCGAAACCTATGATCTGGGTCAAACTCCCGGTACTACCGGCACTTTTACTTTGTCAACCAATGCTTTGGTTCCTGCAGGAGCTTCACTCGGATCAACGCGAATGAGGGTATCCGAGAGGTACAGCCAAAACCCGGGACCCTGCGATGTTGCAACCTATGGCGAAGCAGAAGATTATACTATAATTGTCTCAACACCGGTAGTTATTCCGGTTGCAAATTTCATTGCAAACACATTAAATCCGGTCGTTGGACAAACCGTCAATTTTACAGACCAGTCAACCAATACACCAACATCATGGACATGGGCTTTTACGCCGGCAACTGTGACTTATGTGGGTGGCACAAATGCTAATTCGCAGAACCCACAGGTCCAGTTCAATGCTGGGGATTACTATACAGTTTCTTTGACTGCAACCAATTCCGCCGGTTCCGACAGTGAAATAAAGACGAATTATATTTTCACTACTGCTGTTCCGGTTTCAAATTTTTCTGCCAGTAATATCGCTCCAGTTGCAGGGGAGGTGGTAATTTTTACCGATCTATCAACGAACAGCCCTGCTTCATGGTCATGGTCCTTTAATCCATCAACTGTCATATATATCGATGGAACCAATTCCGGCTCACAGAATCCACATGTGCAATTTGGCGCTCCCGGAAGTTATACCGTTGAGCTAATTGCTACTAATTTAGCTGGTTCTGATTCTGAAATCAAAGTAAATTATATTAATGTTCAAAATCTTGATTTCTTTATCGATTTGAAAGTTATGCTTGAGGGTTCATTCAATGGAACTGATATGAACACAAATTTAACCCTTCTGGATGATTTTCCGCTTTCACAACCTTATTCAGGTTTTCCCTGGAATTACCCTGGAACAGAAACAACAATTAGTATTCCGGGCGGCATAGTCGATTGGGTACTGGTCGAACTTCGCGATGCAACCACTGCTGCTACTGCAACTGCTGCTACAAGAATAAGCCGGCAAGCAGCCTTTCTTTTGAGTGACGGATCTGTTGTTGGAATTGATGGAACCTCAGATTTGTTATTCACAGGTACAATTACGAATCAATTATTCGTGGTGGTCTGGCACAGGAATCATTTACCAGTGTTGTCAGCTAATCCATTAGTTAAAACCTTGGATGTTTATTCCTATGATTTCTCAATAGGAATAAATCAAGCATTTGGAAATGATGCACAAAAATTTCTTGCTACCGGTATTTACGGAATGATTGGCGGTGATGCTGACGCTAACGGCATAATTGACATGATGGATAAAGATTTTATATGGCAACCTGATGCCGGACTTGCAGGGTATTTGCCATCTGACTTAAATATGGATGGTCAATCTTCCAATACTGATAAGAATGATATCTGGCTTCCTAACAGCGGCAAAGGATCGCAATTGCCTTAATCTTTTACGAGGATTTCATTCGCATAACTAAATAAGTTAAAAAATATTTCTGCCAGCTTTTTTTGTATTCTTTATGAAATGGTTTTCTTTTGTGTAAGATTAACATTTCATGAATTATGGTAAATACAAATTCCGAAAAACCTGTCTTCCGCACTGAACTATCCCCATTGAGTTTTCTAAAGCGCAGTGCGTATATTTTTCCTGATAAAATCGCTGTGGTTCATGGCAGCCGGCGATATACATACAGAGAATTAGAACAAAGAGTCAACCGGCTTGCATCGCAGCTCCGAAAGCATGGACTCCAGAAGCATGACCGGGTTGCTTTTCTTTGTCCGAATATTCCGGCTTTGCTCGAAGCGCATTACGCTGTTCCGCTTGCCGGTGGCATCCTGGTTGCGATCAACACACGCTTGAACAGTGAGGAGATCAGTTACATCCTGGAACACTCTGCTTCCAAATTTCTATTTGTAGACAGGGAGTTATATCCAATGATAGAATCTATTGAAATGAAGGATACTCAGACCATTATCGTGGAGGATTCCGGAGACCTAACCGATCCTTACGAGCTGTTTTTGAAAGATGGAAATCCTGAACCGATTAAACTGTTGCTCGAAGATGAAGAAGAGCCGATCGCGCTGAATTACACCTCAGGAACGACCGGAAGGCCGAAAGGAGTAATTTATACCCATAGGGGAGCCTATTTAAATGCTTTGGGTGAGGTTATTGAAACCAGTTTGACTGCTGAAAGCAAATATTTATGGACCTTACCGATGTTCCATTGCAATGGCTGGTGCTTTACCTGGGCCGTTACGGCTGTGGCCGGAACCCATATTTGTCTGCGAAAAACCGAATCCTCATTGATATGGGATTTGATCCGAAAAGAAGGTGTAACGCATTTCAATGGTGCACCCACGCTTCAGGTAATGTTGGTGAATGATCCTGTTGCAGCGCCAGTTGAGCGCAATGTGACGGTCACCATTGCCGGTGCACCCCCATCACCAACATTGCTTGAGAAAATCAAATCCCTGAACTTTCATCCTGTTCATGTCTATGGTCTTACTGAAACTTACGGGCCAACTACTATCTGTGAATGGCACCGGGAATGGGATCAGGCAGAACCGGAGGAGCAATCGAGGCTGAGGGCAAGGCAGGGGCAGGCATATATCAATTCTGATCTCGTAAGGGTTGTGGATGTTGAAATGAATGATGTCGCACAAAACGGCGAGACCATTGGCGAAGTGGTGATGCGGGGCAACAATGTGATGAAGGAATATTTCAGGCTTCCCGATGAAACGGCAAGGGCTTTCGAAGGCGGCTGGTTCCATTCCGGCGACCTGGCAGTCTGGCATCCCGATGGATACATCGAGCTTCGGGACAGGCTTAAAGATATCATCATCTCCGGTGGTGAAAACATTTCAACCATCGAGGTCGAGCAAGCCATTGTCAAACATCCGGCAATACTTGAATGCGCAGTTATAGCCATTCCCGATGAAAAATGGGGTGAACGCCCGAAAGCATTCGTTACGCTTAAAAGAGGCATGTATGCAACCGAAAAAGAGATCATCGAATTCTGCCGGACCAAGATCGCGCATTTCAAATGCCCGGCTGCCGTAGAGTTTTCTGAGTTGCCCAAAACGTCCACCGGGAAAATCCAGAAGTATGTTTTAAGAGCCAGGGAATGGGCCGGGAAAGAGAAGCGTATAAATTAAATATGGGAAGGCTTCACTAAGATTCTCACTGTTAGGACAAGGTTAGAGTAAATTCTAACAATAAAAAAAAATCCTTTTCTGTATGGCATTTTAGTTAAATTTTAAGTTTCGCTATGAAATGCAAGAAAATAAAAGACTTTTAATACAATCAGGCTTTTCCTCCTTCCGCCTGAAAAGGTAGTTAACCAGTTGCGAATTCTGAAAATGTTAATCTAACTACCAGGTTTACTTATTAAGAGTGATATTAAACAGATTATTATCCTAAAGAAAATGTTCAACCCTCGCATTTACTATAACTTCTTGCCCGTTTCGATTGATTACTATTTTCCGAATGTCTCCGGGTTTCCCTCTAAGCTTATCCACCACGGTTCCCATCGTTGCACCTTTGGTTTGAAAGTCATCAATGCTGATGATAATATCCTCCGGTTCGATACCTTCAACACAGGTTTTTCCATTCCTTTGCACCAATCCAACAACCTGATAGGTACTATCCGGTAATTGACGCACTGACATGCCCACCATATCCATCTCAGTTGGATCGTTATCCTTTCCCTTTTCAAAATAAACCAGACTATTGGCATAATCAATCTCAACCCGATATCCTTTGAGTGCATTGGGTCCAATAAAACCATCGACTGGTTTTGCCGTTTTCCGGGAATACCATTCACCCAGCGTGGGACCATCGGGCGAAAACTTTGTAACGCCGACAAAACCTATATCTGTGAATACCTCGCTGCCCCATTGTATCTGAGGGATTCGAACCACAGGGAATTGCTGCTCATTTGCCGGCCACCAACCCCACATATTGGCACAACCCAAAGTTCCGGTAATATTCGGCCAGGAAGGATTCCTCGCGGAAAATTTAAGCAGCGTTTCCTCCGAAATAAAACTATACGAAGCACCAATGTCAAGCGCAAAGCTCAGGCTGTCGCCATCGAGAAATGCATCCATCTGAATAATACCCGTTTCGGGATGGATAGTGGCTCTGGATTCCGTTCCCTTCGGTTTTGTGCTGTTTGGTAGAGCAATAGTAAATTCGCCATTTGGGTAATCGAAAACAATATTATATTTCCTTAAAATGGATGATGGAAGATTTGCATCGTTATGCATCGTTGTAAACAACCAATAAGGTTGAAACATGACAATTGTGTTAACACTATCTGTATCAAGGTAAAAATTACCGATTCTTAAACTGGCAGGAGCCGGTACAGCCATCTTGTTCCTTTAAATTCAGGATCATCAGCCTCCGACATATCAATTCCTAAATCGCGTGCAAGTTTTTCACTAAGAGTGAACGTCGGATTCCCGGGATCAATCCATAAACGCACCTTACGCCATGAGCCATCTGACTTTTGCATTTCAGCATCAACCAGCATGCGGTTGTGATCAAGAACCATTGGAACGGTGACCGAATGAATATTGCTTTTTTGACAAGAACAAAATACCAATAATCCAAATAATAAGATAATTGTATTTCGATTTAGAAATGTTTTCATAACAAGTAGTTAAGGCTGATCATAAAAAACAAGAACATTATGAATTCAAAGAATTGGTATTTATCTTTAATGTTTAATCTTATATGCAATAAGTTTATTGTCAGTCATTGTTGGGATTATCAAAAGTTTCTTTGCTGGTATATATTCAAAATCGGCAATAGACATTTGCCGCGATTTGGTGTTGAGCAATAATTCGCTGTTACCATCCGGGCTTACCCTGAATAACCTGCCTGCATTATCCGATACCAGTAAATTGCCCTGACCATCTTTTGCAACGCCATCCATAATCGTTCCGGCGCTGAGGCTAAAAATGGTTTTAATTTCTTTTGTAGCCGCATTGATACTTTTAATTTTTCCATCACGGGAGGTTCCTGCATAAACCATGTTCTTGTCGGATGCAATACCGTTTACCTGCATCAGCTCATCGCTTTTTATCCATTCCGAAATTTTATTGTCCTCAAATTTATATACGGCTCCTTTTCCTCCGTCAGTAATGTACATTGTGCCTTTTTCGTCGCAGGCAATATCATTTGCAAAAACCGGGGATGGTATTGGAAACCTGTTGGAAATAGCATTTGATTCCAGATCAATTTCAATCAGATTGTATCTGCCTACAACGAAAAGTTTATCATTATAAATGCACATTCCGGTTGGTTGCATTATGCCCGGAATCCATTCCAGGTTTTCTATTTCTCCGTTCATTTTTACCTTCGAAATAAAGCCGCTGTTTTCATAAGTAAAATTTGAGACATAGAGAACATCCCTTTTATTATCGTAAACAACAGATTCGGGGTATTTGAATTTATTTTTTATTTCCCACAGCTTGGTTATATCAGGATGCACATAAACAGCATCCACATCCTGAAACATAAATCCCCAGCCGCCAAAGACTTCTGCAACGGCAATCATCAGTTCGTTTTTTCCCTGATTCAACGGAAGAAAAATATAGTCGTTCAACCCGACAATGCCCTGGAAGTTTCCATCGCGCGAGGTGTATTGGCTGTTTTCCATAAAAAGGAGCTTACCATTCAGGAAAATGCTGATGTAGTCGCTATACCCAAACGCATATTGTTTTGTTTGTTCTTTTATCGGAAATCAATTCTGTTTTCGCCCAGATGATATCAGGTAACTAGCCGGTTCGTCCATAATATCTTGATATATCAACCAATCCCGTAGGCAGGCTTTGGACTTTTTTCCACTGGATATTTTCAATTCCCTGCGCTTCAGGGGTGTTTTCCATATCCACCGCGGTCAGTTTATCCGGTTGTGAAATTTCCCAGTCGGTGATAATGCCGGTTGGATTATCAGGTAATATTTCATCCGGGAATTGCAGGGTGTTATCGGTGTGGCAGCTAAAATTTGAAAAATACGCCGAGCCATCCGAAGGCCCCCAAACGCCAACCGTTCCCTTACTTAATCCATGAACCAGTTCGGTAATTATTAAAACAGGATTTTCGGGATCGTTAATAAACAGCCTTGCACGGGTGTCTTTTACCTCTATCTTCACATGAAACCATTGGTTTGCGGGAATGATTGCATTGGCTGTTTTCCCCTGACCATAATAAAGCTGCCACGAATCAAGCCCGTTGAATGTTCCTTCATATTGCACCACATTTTGAAAGGTCTTGGAGAGATGCGGACGAATGTAAATTCTTTCGTAATCATCATTTGATTGCGCTCTGAAGGTAACTCCCGGATAGGAGCGTTCGCCGGTAACGGCAAGATCGAATTCGATCACTCCATTTGTAAATTCCACATCCTTCAGAGATGCTATTCCCATCAGGCATTGCCGCCCAAGAAATTCTATCTGCCTGGCTTGTTCTTTATCCCAGCGATCCGATTCAAACGGAATGATCTCTTGCTGCGAATAGGCGCTGTTCGATATCAATAAAAAAGAAATGAACAGGATTGATAATGTTTTCATA
>CAVPSZ010000031.1:0-83163 GCA_963708435.1 uncultured Bacteroidales bacterium | reverse complement strand
TCCGGGCCGCTGTGCTGAGGTGTTTGATTATGGGAGTGTATTTACTGTGATTCAATCCCAGCGACTGAAAACCCGACTGAAATCCGTGGTGAAGATGAAACCCGAGGATCAGCAGGGAGACAAGATAAAGTACCACTACCCAACCGATGCTGAACTCGCCAATAACTTTGGCTCCCATGTCGTGGTATGTTTTGCCGTTGATCACCACATCATCGATTTCGCCAAGGAATTTTGCCTCGATGTAAAAATCCATCAGGTGGTAAACCAAAAATATTCCAATGATGACTGCCGTATGAATCATGAACTTCGAAAAGGGGGATGTATGCGACCATCCTTCGATTTTGTATCGCTCCGGCCTGGCCATCCAGTTCTGAATTTGTAAGATAACCCCATACACCATGTGAATGATAAAACCGCCAAATAAAACAACCTCAAATACCTTGATGACAAGGTTGGATGCCATAAAATGAGCCGCAATGTTGAACCAGTCGGTTGACGGTAATAATACCAGGAGGTTGATGCCCATGTGAACAAACAGGAATGTAATTAAAAACAATCCTGCAAAGGCCATCACATACTTTTTTGTCAAAGACGATTGAGTAATCGAATTTCCCATAACCAAATTATTTGTCTGTATTGTGTTCAAAAAATGTTTTTAGAGTCTGTTTAAAAATAATAGTTTTCTTCGCCACAAAGACACGAAGACACCAAATTTCACCAAGTTAAGTAACTTATATGCTGTCCTTTGTGTTTTCTTTGTGACTTGGTGCCTTAGTGGCAAAATTGTCAATCATAAATATTTTAATGAATTTTAAACAATCTCTTACTGTTAGCAAAATCACAAGCAAAAATAAATTATTATTTAAAGTTCCAATCTTAAATTAAAAAATAGTGATAATTTTTACCAGTTATAAATTATATCTTTCCGTTGAATATTGAATTAACACGGGTTTGTGAATAAAATAAATATATATGGGACTTGATGAACATTACAATAACTGATCTTTGTATTGCGTTGAATTTCAATTTAAATGAAGCTCGAAATAACTCTCTTTCTATTGTTAAATATTACCTCCCTGCAATTTCTGGCTGCACAATTGCCTGAAACAAAAATTACCAAGGAGGAGTACATTGAATTGTACAGGGTAATTGCCATTGAAGAGATGAACATGTACAAAATTCCTGCAAGTATCACACTTGCGCAGGGGATACTTGAATCAGGTAATGGAAACAGCATATTGGCAAAGGAAGCCAATAATCATTTTGGAATTAAATGTCATAAAGAATGGACAGGCTTGACATTTCACATGGACGATGACCAGGAAAACGAGTGTTTCAGGAAATATGACAATCCTAATGAATCCTTCAGGGACCATTCGCTTTTCTTAACTACCCGGCCAAGATATGCTCCCCTTTTCGAACTTGACATGATGGATTATGAAGGCTGGGCAAAGGGATTAAAATCTGCCGGTTATGCAACCAATCCGCAATATGCCGATATTTTAATCAAGAATATAAAGGAGTTTGAGCTTTTCCAATACGATCAACTCTATAATAAACCGCTGGTATTCCATTCCAAAGGTGGCCACAAGAAAGAGTCAACAAATAAAAAAGGTAAAAACAATGCAGACGATTTTGATGAGATCACATTAGGTGCCGGTCAGCGGAAGGTTATGGTCAATAACGGGGTTCGTTTTGTTTACGCAAAGAGCGGGGATAGTTTTAAAAAGGTCGCCGAGGATTTTGACATGGCAGAGTGGCAAATCTGTAACTATAATGATTCAAAGAAGAGTGACCCGGTCGATGAAGGGCAAATGATTTATATCGGCGCCAAAAGAAATAAAGCAGGTGAACCTTTTCATACCGTTCAACCGGGTGAAACCATGCATAGTATCTCACAAAAATACGGTATCAAGTTAAAAAGACTCTGCAAATACAATACCCTGAGCAGGGATGCAACCTTGTTCCCGGATCAAAAACTGAAGCTGAGATAACCAGGCAAAATAAACAAATACATCCTGAATTTGTTAATTTTCTAATAAGGATTACTGTGACCATGAAACATACAGATCAGTTTAAAAGAAAATTATAGTCATTTTGGCTCATTCACATTCACATCATCACCACGGACAACCCGACCATCAGAAGAGACTTGGATTCACTGTTTTGCTGAACGTATTCATCACAACGATACAGGCTATCGGCGGATTTGTTACCGGCAGCTTATCCCTGCTTTCAGATGCACTTCACAATTTCAGCGACATCATAACACTGATGCTTTCCTGGATAGCGATGAAACTTGTTAGCAGGAAGCATACAGTAAAAAAAACTTTCGGTTATAAAAGGGCCGAAATAATTGCCGCCTTTATAAATGCAATTTCACTCATCGCTGTTGCAATTTATCTTATAACCGAAGCTATAAAAAGATTAATCCAGCCGGTAGAAATTGCACCGCAATGGGTGATTATTCTCTCAGCAACTGCGATTGCAATAAACGGACTGAGCGCCTATATGCTCCTTTCAGGATCGAAGACCAATTTAAATATCCGGTCAGCTTACCTGCATCTTCTTTCAGATGCCCTGACATCGGTGGCTGTGCTGATCGGTGGAATAATGGTCTACTTCTTAAAAATTTACTGGATCGACAGCCTGCTGACCCTTCTGATTTCGGTTTACCTTATATTTATATCCTGGAAATTAGTGCTGGAAAGCATGAAAGTGCTCATGCTATTTACGCCGTCGACTATTGTTCTTGAATCGATCAATGAAAAAATCAGCTCCATACCGGAAATTAAGAATATTCACCATGTTCATGTTTGGCAGCTTGATAATAAGAAGATTTATTTTGAGGGGCATGTTGACTTTACCAAAAACCTTCCCTTAATAGCTGTAAATGAAGCGCTGAATAATATCCGCGAGATACTGAAGAACCAATTTAACATCGACCATGTAACACTGCAACCGGAATTCGATGCCTGTCATGATAAAGAACTGATAAGCCAGGATTAAAATGAATTGGTAGAATTCGTGATGATTTACATTCTCTCAGTTACCTGAATACCAAGCAAACCACAGGCTTGCTTCAGAACTTTCCCGACAAACCAGCTCAGTGACACCCTGAAATCAGCAGTATCCTGATCAATCCTTTTCAGTATCGGAGTATCCTGATAGTAATGGTTATAACTTTTGGCAAGTTCATAGCAGTAATTAGCAATGATGGCAGGATTCAGTTCTTCCCCGCCATTCCTGACAACCTGGGGATAAATATAAAGGAGGCGGATGATTTCCTTTTCAGCATTGATTAATTCGATTTTATCCTTAACAAGCCTGCTGATGAACTGAGAGGGTGTCATTTCAGCCTTACGAAAAACAGATTGAATCCGGGCATAGGTATAAAGAATGAACGGCCCTGTATTGCCATTGAAATCAATTGATTCGTCAGGATTAAAAAGCATGTTTTTTTTGGGATCAACTTTAAGGATAAAATATTTCAAAGCCCCTAACCCAATAGTATCATACAAATGATTTAGTTCAGGATCGGTAAAGTTTTCTGATTTCCCGAGCGACTCTGTGGTTTTTTTCGCCGACGCGAACATTTCATCCATCAGGTCATCGGCATCCACCACCGTGCCTTCCCTCGACTTCATCCTTCCCTGCGGCAATTCAACCATTCCATAGGACAAGTGATGAATGATTCCGGACCATTTTCGTCCTAATTTCCCGAGCACTTTCTTCAGGACATCGAAGTGATAGATCTGCTCATTTCCGACGATGTAAAGCAATTTTTCAGGGGCATAATCATCAAAACGTTTCTGGGCGGTTCCTATGTCCTGAGTGATATAAACCGAGGTACCGTCACCACGGAGCAGCAGTTTTTCATCAAGTCCTTCCGAAGTCAGATCGACCCATACCGAACCGTTTTGCTTTTTATAAAAAACACCATTTTCAAGGCCTTCAGCTACCAGTTCTTTTCCAAGAAGGTACATTTTCGATTCATAGTCGGTTTTATCGAAGTCAACCCCAAGCCTTTTATAAGTTTCACTGAAACCTGAGTAAGCCCAGTCATTCATACGATGCCAAATGGTAAGCACTTCGTCGTCAGCGTCTTCCCATTTTTTTAACAACCCCTGTGCTTCTTTCATCAGCGGAGCCTCATTGAATGCATCTTCTTCGGAATAACCCAAATGGACAAGCTTCTTTATTTCCTCCTTGTGTTTCTGATCAAATAAAACATAATATTTACCTATCAAATGGTCACCTTTCATCCCGGCAGAATCCGGCGTTTCACCCTCACCCCATTTCATCCAGGCAAGCATCGATTTGCAGATATGAATCCCCCTGTCGTTGATAAGATTGATTTTAACAACGTTTTTGCCGTTTGCTTTTAAAATTTCGGAAATGGAATAGCCCAGCAGGTTATTCCTTACATGCCCGAGATGAAGCGGCTTATTCGTGTTTGGGGATGAATACTCAACAATATAAGGGGTTTTATCAGTGTTTATCTGAATACCAAAACTGTCATCCGATATATTTTCCATAAAAAAACGAATCCAGTATTCATTCCTGACTGTCAGGTTTAAAAATCCTTTAACCACTTTGAAGGATGCAATATCGCCGATATTTGAAGCTAAATATGCCCCGATTTCCTCGCCTGTCAACTGCGGCGGTTTGCGGGAATACTTAAGGAGTGGAAAAAAAACCAGGGTAAAATCACCCTCGAACTCGGGATTTGTTTTTTCAATCTGAACCATTCCGGGTTCTATTTTCTGATTATAAAGGTGACCGAATCCGATTACGGTTTGACTGACAATTTCCTGCTCGATTAACATACTTACTTGACCATATTAATGAAAGGCAAAGATAAGCAGGTTTGACGATTTATAGAACTTATGAAATATTGAATTAAGGATTTGATGAATAACAATGACTGTTGACTCTCTTCAGATGGGATGTATGAGCAAATAAAGAATTGTGACAAAATAAATAGTCTGAAATCATGATTTTAGATAGCATCCTGACTTTTTCGAAAATGAAAAATTGCCAAAAGAAAAATATTTATGAAGCTAAATTTGGATAGAATATTTAAAGCTATACTTTTGTAACGAATTCGTTTTAGAATAAAAAAAGCATATTGTTAAACACTTAAAAAGGTAATAATTATGAGCAAAAATGTAATTATTATCGGTGCTGCAGGAAGAGATTTCCACAATTTCAACACGCGTTATCGTGGAAATAAGAATTACAAGGTGGTGGCTTTTACAGCTGCCCAGATTCCTGATATCGACGGTAGGAAATATCCGGCAAAACTTGCCGGAAGCCTTTACCCGAAAGGTATCCCGATTTTCGCAGAAGCAGACTTGCCAAAGTTAATCAAGAAATTTAACGTCGACGAATGTGTTTTCGCCTACAGCGATGTTCCCTATCAGAGGGTGATGGGCGTCAGTGCTATTGTTAATGCTGCCGGAGCAGATTTCAAGCTTATCGGCCCAAAGGAGACCATGATCAAAAGCACCAAACCCGTTATTGCTGTAGGAGCGGTCAGAACCGGATGCGGAAAAAGCCAGACCTCCCGTAAGGTAATTGAATACCTTATGGAAAGCGGACTTAAAGTAGTTGCTGTCAGGCACCCCATGCCTTATGGCGATCTTGTCGCCCAAAAAGTTCAGCGGTTCGCAACCTTAAAAGATCTTGACAAGCACAAGTGCACAGTTGAAGAAATGGAAGAGTATGAACCTCATGTAGTAAGGGGAAATGTTATTTATGCAGGGGTGGATTATGAAGCCATTCTGAGAGCTGCTGAAAAAGATCCCGATGGTTGCGATGTTATTTTATGGGATGGAGGAAATAATGATTTTCCATTCTATCAACCCGATCTGAACATTACCGTTGTCGATCCGCATCGCCCCGGACATGAATTATCGTATTATCCCGGTGAGGTTACCCTAAGGCTGGCCGATGTTGTAGTTATCAATAAAATGGACAGTGCAGCTCCGGAAGGTATACAGACCGTCAGGGAAAGCATTGCAAAAGTTACCCCTCATGCAATTGTTGTTGATGCTGCCTCTCCTATAAAAGTTGACAATCCGGCAATAATAAAAGGCAAGAAAGTACTGGTTGTGGAAGACGGTCCAACATTAACGCATGGTGAAATGAAAATAGGAGCGGGTACTGTTGCGGCACAAAAATTCGGCGCAGCTGATCTCGTTGATCCAAGGCCTTATACAGTCGGCAAACTGGCAGAAACTTTTAAAATTTACCCGAACATCGGGGTATTGTTACCGGCCATGGGATACAGTGACAAACAGTTGAAAGATCTTGAAAAAACCATCAATAATACCAAATGCGATTCAGTTGTAATCGGCACTCCGATTGACCTGAACCGTCTGATCAAAATCAATAAACCGAATACAAGGGTTTATTACGATCTGCAGGAAATCGGATTACCCGACCTGGATGGTATTATAAAGGATTTTGTGAAAAAACATAAATTGAAAAAAAAGTAGATCTTTAAAGGCGGCTTGACAGCCGCCTTTTTTTTTAACAAAAAATCAACATTATTTTATTCCATGTTGTTTTTAGATAATTTTACAACCCATTTTTACTTGTTCTGTTATGAAGAATAAAAGCCTTGTTTCAATCTATGATATAGAAAAAGAAGACTACGAAAAAGTGCTTCATCTGGCTGAAAAGTTTGAAGAAAATCCACGTCGGAAAATCCTTGAAGATTCGGTGGTTGCAACGCTTTTTTTCGAACCCTCCACCCGGACACGCCTTAGTTTTGAATCGGCGGCTTCACGACTTGGGGCTAAGGTAATCGGGTTCAGTGATGCGGCAACCTCAAGTGTTAAAAAGGGCGAGTCCCTTAAAGACACCATTCTGACAGTGAGCAGCTATTCAGACATTATCATCATGCGGCATCCAAAAGAAGGAAGTGCAAGGTATGCAAGTGAGGTTTCACCGGTTCCGATCATCAACGCAGGCGATGGCGCTAATCAGCATCCCACCCAATGCCTGCTCGATCTGTACTCGATTAAAAAAACCCAGAAGACCCTCGACAACCTGCACATCGCTTTCGTTGGAGACCTGAAATACGGCAGAACAGTGCATTCTCTCGTGATCGCATTAACCCACTACAATACTACCTTTCATCTGGTTTCTCCATTTGAATTAAAACTTCCCAGTTCAGTAAAAAGACACATTAAAGAAAGAAACCTGGAATATTTTCAATATACAGAAATGGATGAAGTAATTCCAAAGGTCGACATATTGTATATGACCAGGATACAGCAGGAACGATTTGCCGATCCAGTGGAATATGAAAGAGTTAAAAACGCTTATGTTCTGAAAAACAAGATGCTTGAAAATGGTAAAAAGAACCTGAAAGTAATGCATCCATTACCCCGTGTTAACGAAATAACCGAAGATGTCGACAGTAACCCTAAAGCCTATTATTTCAACCAGGCGAAAAACGGGGTGTTTGTCCGGCAGGCTTTGCTTGCAATTATTTTAGGAGCAGATCATAAAATCTGACAACCAAATTGTAACAAATCATGGCAAAACAAAAAGTACAGCCCGTAAAAAATACCCTGAAAAGTTCAGGACACGAAAGAAAAGAATTAAAAGTATCGGCTATTGAAAACGGTACTGTAATCGACCATATCCCGTCGTCTTCTGTATTCCAGGTTATCCGGATTCTGAATCTGGATAATATCCCGAACCAGATTATGATCGGTACAAACCTCGACAGTCAGAAGTTAGGAAAAAAAGGGATTATCAAGGTCAGCAATAAATATTTTGAAAGTGAGGAGATCAATAAAATAGCGCTTGTTGCCCCAACTGCGACGCTTATCGTTATCAAAGACTACACAGTCGTTTATAAAGCTAAAGTCGAAATTCCGGATAACATAAAGAAAATCGTAAAATGCATCAATCCCAACTGCATCACAAATAACGAAAATGTTCCGACAAGATTTAGTGTTATTGACAAATCGGATTTAAGGCTGCAATGTCATTATTGCGAAAAAGTCACTAAAAAAGAAGTGATCAGTTTCCTTTAAAGCAATTTTATTAGCGAGGAAGATCAAAATATTTTTTCGAATCTCCTCCCCAGCTGTCTTCAACCACTCCTTTTTCTATATTAAATCCATCATCAACCCTTGAATAGAGTACATATTGCCAGCGGTAATTCGAGATTTCGCCATTAACATCCGAATGTAAAAGCGTAAAATCATTAGTGACCATATCTTTGGTGTAGAAAACAAACTTTCTGTTGCGCTGTCCACCTTTAATAACATAATAATGCCAGATTTCATAGGGATAGGTTGATGGTTCGTTATAGCTTTCGCTGATTGCATTAGGGGGACCATATTTAAGATAGGTGCGGCCCCGGTCAGACTCATAGCCTTGCATAATGGAGGTGGTATAAGCGGCATTCACTTTATTCACCTCTCCATGGTAGTTTAGCCATTCTCTTTCTGGTTCAAGTTCATTGCGCTCATACCAAAATCTATAAAAAAACTTTTGCAGGGTACCAAGATCGGAAGTGGTCAAATGAGCATTGATGAAGGCAATTTCCTGCTCTGTTGCTATCGGGGTAAGGTATTTGATAAATACCCTTAGCGAATCAATATTATCGACTTCATTAGAAAAAGTATTGGAAATATCAACCTGGTTAATTTCGTCTATTTTGATCTGGATGGAAGGATTATTACGCATAATAAATATCTTGTTGAGTCCCACTAATTTGTTGCTTTTATCCCTTGCTTCAATCACCAGGTTATAATTGCCCGACGGCAACTCGGATATGTCGAACTCGCTGAAAATGACGTTCACCGGAGCGGTTGTTTCCTTTTTCTGACTAATAAATTTGTCAAGCGGTTTATTCTGCCCCGATAATTCCAGATAATATGAAATCAGGTATTTTTCATTTGCTCCCAAAACTATATTGGTATTGTATATTTCAGAGTAGAATGTCAGCTTGCTGATTTTTTCAGGATAATAATTAAAGATGTAAGGAATGAGGTCGTAGCCATTTTTTGATAGAATACCTGGATTTTCAGTTTTGGAATAAGAAGATAATAACTCAATTTCGGAAACAGAAATCCTGTCAGGGAGGTATTCAATGGTGAGCGGCTGAAGATAGACGAAGGGCTTTGCGTCGCTGTTCTTATCCCAAATCTGAATTTCAAATTCAAATGCTCCATTCGGGAGAGAATAGCGCTGCTGATCGATAAAGCTGAAGTTAATATTCACTGTGTCTTCAACTTCGGGGCTGTTAAGGTCATATTTGTCATAATTGGCAATCTCTTCCCCTTTCCTGAACAACATGATCACCTGAATCGTTGCCTGGTATTTTCCGTCAGCGATCTTCGTATAATTTACACTGGCGCCCTCAACTGTCAGGTAGGTTTCTATATAAGGGCCATTCTCGGGTGAATTGAAAGTGGCATAAGACATATATGCATTCAGTTTTTTACCCATAGCAGCAAATGATCCGGGCAGAAATACTACTGTAAAGATTATTGCAGTCAGTAAAACAAACCTGATATTTGTATTCTGTTTTTTCATATCTTCAGAGATTTGAACCTAAATATAATAACTAATAATGACATAACAAAAGTATAATTAATTTTCCAGCCCATCAAGCGCCAATCAGTATACGGCGAGAAAATTAAAGTATACGGTAATGGAGAAGACTTTTACCTGATAGGACTAATCATTATCCAGGCCGGTAATCGACTGCTTGTATACCACTCCGCGGCTTTCCAGACCATTGAGGATATAATCAACACACTCGGGTTGCTTCCCGATAAATTCAGGTGCAGATACACCTTTTCTATTATACAGGCCATCGGCTATCATACGCAGAGCCATGGTGGCTGTGTAACCTGTTGTTCTGGCCATGGAATGAATTCCTGTTTTCGGATCAAGCATGTCGAACAAGTCCCATGTATATCTGATTCTTTTGCCTTCTTTTAGTCCTTCAACCATGACCTGCATAATGGTAATATCCTCTTCGCCTTCCTGTAACTTCCATTTAGGGAAAAGGAGGGTTGATGTAAATTCAAGAGGGCTGATTTTAACGCCTCTTATATCAATTTCCTCCTTGCCAAAGAAACCTGTCTCTCTTAAAATCCTCATAATTTCTATGTGGCCGGGATAACGCAGTGTTTTTTCGATCATATTGGGCGCATCGATTGTTTTTGCAAGACTCCTGAGGCCATCGCTGTTAAAGGCTTCAAGGGTTCCGATGCCATCAAAGTCAAGCAGTTCGGGATCAGATAATGCAGGTTTTATCACTTCCCTGCCATTTTCGATATATCTCGCCGGACGGGTATATTCCTCTATTACATCAGCCGGGGAAAAGACCGCTTTGTACTCATAAGGCCATTTCCGCACCTTTGGCAATCCCCCTACATAAATAACTGCTTTTTCAGTTTTATCGAGCAAATGATGAGCGTATCCAATCAGAACGTTGCTCATGCCGGGTGCAACTCCAATGTCGGAAATGGCAATCACATTTTTACTTTTGGCCAGATCATCCAAGTCAAACATATCTTCCGGGAAAAAGGCAATATCCACAACATTTTTACCCGATTCAATAATGGTTTTTAGCATCTGAAATCCCATAAATCCCGGGACAGCATTCATTACCATTTCCGCATTGCTGATAATTTCCCGTACCTTATGCATATCCGAGAGATCAGCCTGAATGGTTTTGATCGGATTACCTTTGCTGATCCTTTCCAATGCCGCGCTGTTAATATCGGCTATTGTAACATCGAACCTGCTTTCTTTGGCAAGGTCAAGAGCCATTGGACCACCGACGAGTCCACAGCCTAACACAACAACTTTCATTTTATTTCAATTTTTAAATGTTAACCAGAGTAAACAACAGTAGGGCTTTTTTTAATCTGCGATAAATACAGTCCAAAGACCACCACCATCATGCCTAAAATTTTCTGAATGGTAAATAATTCTCCAAGAATAAAATAGGAAAAAATGCCTGTAAAAACAGGTATTAAATTTGAAAACACATTTGTCTTATTCACTCCCAATTCCCTTGTTGCAATAGTAAAAAAAACATAAGCCAGTGTTGAGCAAAAAACTGCAAGGGCCAGTATGGAACTTACTAATTTGGCATCGGGTTTTACAGAAATGAAAGCCCCCCAGTCGAAAATCAGAAACAGGGGTAAAAAATAAAGAGCCCCGATTAAATTTTGAGTTGAAATGATTGTGAGGGCCGAGTAGCGCAGAGTGAGTTTTTTCAGAAAAACGGAATAGCCAACAGCGGAAGCCACAGCAAAAAGCAATAGTCCTATTCCCATAGGGGTTGCATTGAATGTCATGTCCCGGTTAATAATCATAAGGATAATCCCGGAAAAAGAGATAAATATCCCGATGATATTCAGTTTCGTAAGTTTTTCTTTCAGGGTGAAGTATGCAACGATGGGGGTAAACAAAGGAATGGTGGTAATAACTACAGCGCTGATGGTTGATGAAGTCATTTTCAGACCATAGCTTTCGCCAAGGAAATATAAAAATGGATTTAATCCTGCTGATGCCAGAAACATTGGGATATCCTTCCTTTTTATCGTCTCTGCTTTTCTGAAAATAAGAATACCGGTATAGAGAAGGATAAATGAAATAACCAGCCGAATAAAAACCGTGGCTATCGGAGGATAGTACCTGAAAACAATGGTTGTCCAGACAAACGACATTCCCCATAAAATCATGGAAAGTACAGCCAGAATATAAACGTATGTAATTTTCCCTTTCAAAACATTTCTTGAATTACTGACATGCATTTAAATTACCACCTGCCTTCTTCATCGAGGAGGTGCGTTTTGTGTTTCAGGGTACGGAGCAGGATTGCCATTATGGCAATAATAATTAAGGCCAGAGAAGAAACTCTGAATGGCTCAAAATTTCCATTGATTAAGAAATACCTCAGATGGTCCACAAAGGCAAATCCCAAAACGGTGGCAAGTAAACCTGAATATTCACGGCGCAAAACACTTTTCAGGGAGAAAGTTATAGCGGAGGGTATAAAATTGCGAAACTTCGGAAAAAATGCTGGAACTTTCTGCGACCAGTTAAGATAGACATCTCCGAATTTCCGCTCCAGGAATCTTTCTTCTGCAAACATGATCCTTTCATAGTAAAGCCAATAGGCCAGCGAGACGATCAGTAGGAAATAGAAATTATATGTAAACAGGACGATTCCGATCCACATTAAATAATTTCCAAGGTATAAGGGATGCCTGACCAGCGAATAAATACCTGTAATGTTCAACGATTCAGCTATCTGCTCGCTCGTATTGCGGCCTGATGTGCCAGTTGGTGTTGTTCCGATAGCATAAGCACGGACAAAAAATCCGGTCAGACTCAGGAGAATTGAAACAAGTGTCAAAGTTTTAACGAGAGGTTCCGTATACCAATCGTATGCAGTGACATACATAAAAGGGAGAGCAAGGACAAAAAGGAAAACAGGTATTTGACCACGGTATTTAAACAGGATATTTCCGCTCCGCTCAAAAGAATGGAGTAATGCCATATTTCATCAAATTCTGCCTGCAAATGTAGAAATAATAATACTCCGCCTTCAGGCAATTTTGGGAAAGGTTAAAAGAGTGGCAATCCGCTAAAGAAACGAAACATCCTCGATCCCACTGAAGCGGTGATAATCTCTTAATTGATATGTAATTTTTCCTGGTTTAGTTAATTCTACATTCCAGTAAGCTGGATCGCTTCTTCATACCTTCTTTCCACTTCTTTCCAGTTGACCACATTCCAGAAAGCAGAAATATAGTCCGGGCGTTTATTTTGGTATTTCAGATAATAGGCATGTTCCCAAACATCCAGGCAAAGGATAGGAATGCCCTTCACCTCAGTGACATCCATCAAGGGATTGTCCTGGTTGGGGGTTTTGGAAACGATAAGTTTCCCGGTCGCAGTAACTGAAAGCCAGGCCCAACCGCTTCCAAACTGTGTTTTGGCAGCTTCGGCGAATTTCTCTTTAAAAGTATCAAAACTTCCAAATTCTGTTTCGATCGCTTTGGCCAGTTCCCCGGAAGGCTGCCCACCTGCTCCGGGAGCCATGATTCTCCAGAAAAGCTGATGGTTGTAAAAACCACCACCGTTGTTTCTTATCGCAGGTGGAAGACTTCCTGCTTTACTAAAAATTTCGAACAGGGAGGATTCTTTCAGGTTATTACTCTCAATTGCTTTGTTAAAATTATCAGTATATGCTGCATGATGCCTCGAATAATGAATCTCCATCGTCAGTTTGTCGATGTAAGGTTCCAGGGCATCATATCCGTAAGCCAATTTTTCCTGGACAAAAGGGTATTTTTGCTGATTGTCGGCCAGTTTAAGGAATATATCCTGAGGCATTTTCATTTTGTTATTCATAAAATTTAAATTTTCGTTTGTCTTTAACAAGCTGTCCCCCGGTTTAAAAGATAAGATTGTTACCGATATGAGTACCATGCTTAATTTTAAAAGTGCAGATTTCATTTTCTCTAATTTTTAGTTACTGAATAAATTAACAATTCTAATCCAAAATTGTTTGAAATCTGATTTTTTTTGAAAGGGTTGGATAACTGCACCCGCACAAATTCCCCGAATTAGTTATTTTTGACAACCTTTAATTCAGATAATGACATGTCAAGAACATTCAACACACTTTCACTGATCATTTCCTTCATCTTTGTACTCGAGCAAATTAGCATCGCGCAGGACAAAACAGTGACCTACCTTTATGACGGGAATTCATGGCCTGCAGACAAAATTATTGATGCGACCCATCTGACGGTTCAGATAAGCATTGATCCCTATCAGAAATTGGTTAAGGGAGAAGCTATCTTCAGGTTCAAACCAATGCGCTTTGAAACGGATTCATTCAACCTGAACATCACTGATATGACAATTGAAAAAGTTTTGTTGGATAAAAATCCGGCCAGATTTGTGTCACGCAACAATACCCTCACCATATATCCTTCGAAGCTGGCGAGCGGAACAGAATATGATTTATTCATTCATTATCAATCGGTCAATCCCTCCTATCTTTATTTTTCAGGATGGAATGATCCTCGGGATATCAAACGGAAGCAGATATGGGCTCACCGGCCATTTACCTGGATTCCGTATCTTGATGATCGGCTAACGGTCGACATGATCGTTACTTTTGATTCGAAATATAAAGTTTTTTCGAATGGGGAAAGGATAAGCATAACCCATCAGGGGGATTCGCTGAAAACCTGGCATTACCGGATGAATAAGCCCCATCCTTTCTTTTCAACCGCACTGGTTATTGGTGATTATGATTACATTCCTATGAATGCAGCTTCCGGGCTTCCGCTCGAAATGTGGTACTATCCTGATCAGAAAGATTGGGTAGAGACAACTTACAGGTACATGGCGGAAATGATCAGTTTCTTTGAAGATGAATTCGGGCTGCCCTATCCATGGGAACTTTACAGGCAGGCTCCGGTTGTTGATTATTTGTATGGAGCAATGGAAACTACTACTTCCACAGTATTTGGAGATTACATGTTTGTGAATGAGCGGGCATTTTCAGGAAGGAATTACATCAACGTGAATGCCCACGAGCTGGCGCACCAGTGGTTCGGGAATTATATTTCTCACCTTGCACCAAAAGATGTCTGGCTCACAGAAAGCTTTGCAACCTATTATGCCAAGATGTTCGAAAAGTCGGTTTTTGGAGAAGACTATTACCAGAATATCCGCCGGGATGAAAGGATTGAAACAATGGAAGCCGAAGCCAAAGACAAATACCCAACCGGTCACAGCCAGGGGGGCAGGGCACGGTGGTACCCGAAAGGCTCACTCATTATGGATATGCTTCGTAATGTAATGGGTGATGAAAATTTCAAAGCATCGATCAAATATTACCTGGAGCATTTTCCTTATCAGGATGCAGAAACGAGTGACTTTCTCGGCTGCATTTATTATGCCACTGGCCTTTCGATGGATTGGTTTTTCGAGCAATGGATTTATCGCGGCGGGGAACCTGAATATGAGGTTACATACAAATCGATAACCCAGGGCGGAACTGCTAAAACACAGGTGATCGTAAAGCAAATCCACCCGGTGAGTGAAACGATAAAGTATTTCAGGATGCCCCTCATATTCGAGGTATACTATGAGGATGGAACTTCTGACCGGGCTACTGAATGGGTCGATGGGCAGGTTACAGCCGTTGAAGTCCCCAATCCGGGGCAAAAGGAAATCGCATTCGTACTATTCGACCCGGGAAGGCAGATACTGAAACAAGTCAGGTTCAATAAAAGCTTTGAGGAATTATCGCAGCAAGCCTTAAAGGCTCCCCGGATGATCGACCGGTACGATGCATTGCTGGCAATGAATGCGCTCCCTGTTGAACAGAAAAGAGAAACTCTGATCCGATGCTTTGAAAAGGAAACCTTCCATCTGACCAAATCGGAGATCATCAGTCAGCTTGCTGGCGACAGCAATTCAAAGACTTTTGAACTTATGCGGAAGGCAATCCTTGATCCTGATGTGTATGTGCGCCGGGCACTGCTTCAAAACCTTGCTATGGTTCCGGCGGAACTGAAAAAGGAGTATGAAACACTACTGAGCGATCTATCTTACATCAACGTAGAGCTTGCACTGGCTAACCTTGTGATTTCATTTCCTGCAGATGCAGAACGGTATTTTGAGCTGACAAAAACAGAAGAAGGCTGGCGCGGTAAGAACATTAGGATAAAATGGCTTGAGCTTTCGATCGGGATTGGGAAGAAGGAATACCTGTCTGAGCTCATTGGTTACAGCAGCCTGAGCTATGAGTTCGAGACGCGGCAGAATGCCCTGATGGCGCTGAAGCGGTTGAATTATCTCGACGAAGAAGTTGCCACGAACCTGCTGGATGCAGCGGTTTACTGGAATTACAAGCTGGTGAATACAGCTAAGGAAGTTATCGGGTTTTTTAAGCAGCAGACGAATGGCAAGGCGATGCTGAATGAATGCCTGATGAAAATGAAATTAGAAACGAAGGATTATGCAGAATTGAAAAAACTGATCAATTGAATTTATTAATATAAAAGCACATTAAAGAGCGAATTAAATAAGGAAATTAATTGGTATTAAAAGAAGGAAAAATTAATAAAATAAAAAATGTCTTATTCAGATGTTTTTGTCAAAAGTTCTCGAGGCATGAACCATAACTTATAATTTTTGTTAAATTACTTGGTCATACCGAGTAATGATTTATTTTTGCAGAGGCTGATTTTTAATTGTATGAAGGTTGTTAATAAAATATCTACACTCATCCTGCTGGTGTTCATTACCCTCAGCAGTATGGGTATTTCATTTTACCTTCATGAGTGTGGGTGCCGCGAATCTACCTTTTTAAGTATTGAAGCCGGCTATTCGGAAGCAGATGAGTTTTGCTGCTGCTCTACTGAGCCTGCATCAGCGCAGGAAAGTGCATGCGACAGCGACATTGACGAAGAAAAATGCTGTAAAGAAAAGTATTTCTTCATGCTTTTACCGGTTGGCCAGGATAAAGCTAAGGTCAAATTACCCGATCTCCAGGTTAAATTCATTGAACAAATCAGCACATCTCAAACCTCTGGTGATGAATCCTCAATAAGAAATTCGGATGCCCGGAGCATCCATGCACCACCCGGCATGAAATCGGGTAAAGAACTAGTTTATTTCATTAGCCAGATTAAAATTCCATTCCCCATTGCTTAAGTTTTAACCGGATTAGTTAATCCCCGGTTTTGTTTGCTGCATTGTCAAACAAATTCTGTCATTTTTTTACGGAACCTTTACAGGTATGGAAACATACTGTATTGATATGATTCGCAAACAAACGGCTTATTAGCAATAATAATTAATAACATTTAAACATACAGCAATGAAAACAATACAATTTACTCTTCTGGCAATAATGAGTCTGATCATCGGCTCTCTGCAGGGTCAGAATGTAGTAGGCTATGTATACGAAGTGAATGGGAACAATGAAAGGAGTTACCTGCCGGGAGTAAACATAGTGTGGCTCGGCACCAATACCGGCACAGCCACAGATGAAAAAGGGCGGTTCGTGCTGTCCAAATCGGGCATCGCTTCAACCCGACTGGTGGTGAGCCTGGTTGGATTCAGAACCGACACTATAGAATTGAAAAAGGAACTCACAAAGATTGATATCCGTTTGGAGCCCACAATAACCCAGCTTAAGGAGGTCGAAATCAGCGCTAAGGTCGGCAACGCTTATATTTCGCGACTAAGCCCGCGAAAGGTACAGGTGATTACAGAAGGAGAACTGCAACGGGCTGCCTGCTGCAACCTTTCGGAGAGTTTTGAAACGAATGCTGCGGTGGATGTCTCTTACAGCGATGCCATAACAGGTGCCAAACAAATACAGTTATTGGGACTTTCAGGCATTTACAGCCAGATACAGGCTGAGAACATACCCTCCATCAGGGGTATGGCTTCGGCTTATGGGTTGAATTACATTCCGGGTCCATGGATGGAGTCGATTCAGATTTCGAAAGGGACCGCCTCTGTCATCAATGGTTATGAATCGATTACGGGACAGATCAATGTGGAGTACAAAAAACCGCGCACCGCAGAAAAACTCTATGTAAACCTTTTTGGGAACTCAAATGGAAGAATGGAGGCAAACCTTTACAGTGGTTATAAACTCAATGATAAGTGGTCGACTTTGTTGCTTGTTCACGGCGATTATTTTGGAACCAAAATCAATAAGATCAATACTACAACCGTAAATCGTTGAAGGTGAAAAAGTAACAAAAGATGAGAATTTCATGGACATACCCCTTCTGAATACCATCAATCTTTTCAATCGCTGGGATTACCACAGCAAGCGTTACGAAACGCGGTTCGGGGTCAAATACCTGAGCGAAAACAGGAATGGTGGCATGATGGATTTCGATAAGGATAGTTTTGTTCTGGATACAGCAAAGATCAATGACCAAACGCTTCCTTATGGTTTCGAGATGAAAACAAGGCGTGCAGAGGCCTTCTGGAAAAACGGGATTATGTTTCCTGATAAAGAATGGAAAAGCTTAGGATTAATTTTTTCAGGCGTGAATCACGAGCAGGAAGGATTCTTTGGCGTCAATAATTATTATGGGCATGAAAGGAGTTTTTATGCCAATGCAATTTACCAGTCGATCATAGGTAATACAAACCATAAATTTTCAACAGGGCTGAGTTATTTATATGATGATTTCAGGGAAGGCTATGACCAGGTTCAATTTACTTATATTTATCAAACTAAGGATTACCTGCCAGGACAAAATCTACCTGAGCATGATCTTCTTACACTATCTGATACAGCCAACCTAACCCCGAAAAATTACAATTTCGACAGGACAGAATCGGTACCGGGAGCATTTTTTGAGTATACGTATACCTATCTCGATAAAATCACTTTTATTGCCGGCATCCGTGCCGATCATCACAACCGTTACGGATTGGTTCATAACCCCCAGGGCTAATCTTCGCTACCAGATCACCGAATCGGCTGTGCTCAGGATTTCGGGAGGATTGGGATACCGGTCGGCCAACATCATTTCGGAAAATATTTCCCTGCTTGCCAGCCAGCGGATAATTGAGGTGAAAGGAAACCTCAACCAGGAAAAAGCTGCTAACTATGGCATCAGTTTTATGAAAGAATTCCGGCTTTTCAAACGTCCCGCCGAATTTGACCTGGATCTTTACAGGACTGACTTTATCAACCAGGTGATCCTCGACACCGATACCGATCCTACCAGGGCCTCTTTTTATAACCTGGAGGAAGGTGGAAAATCCTATGCCAACAGCCTGCAGGCGCAAGTTACATTCGAACCTATCAACCGGTTATCGGTTCTGATGGCATTCAGGGTAAATGATACGTGGCAAACCATCAATGGCGAACTTGCGTACCCGATCCTTTGTAAATAAATACAAGGGACTGATTACACTTTCCTACGCCACCAATTTCGAAAAATGGAAATTCGACCTCACGGGGCAGTTTAACGGAAGTGCCCGAATTTCGGACCAGGAACTTATGCCTGAGATCGTGAGAAGAGATTACGAAACGACACCTGCTTACTTTGTGTTGCTTGCGCAGATCACGAAAAAATTCAAACACAATTTTGAAGTCTATGTAGGAGGCGAAAACCTGACAGGTTTTATACAGGAAGACCCGATCACGGAGCCATTTATTCCCTACCATACCCATTTTGATACCATGATGGTATGGGGGCCGATTGTAGGTCCGACCATATACGCCGGGCTTCGATATACATTAAAATAATTCAAACAATTTAAAATTTTAAAACAATGAAGAATATTAGGTTTTTATTAAAAGGATTTGTAGCTGTCCTGATTTTCATATCTGTAACATTTACGGCCAAATCACAGGAACAAAAGAAAGAAGAAACGATCACAATTAAAACTTCAGCCGTTTGCAGCATGTGTAAAGAAAGGATTGAAAGCGCGATGGCTTTTGAAAAAGGGGTGAAATCAGTCACCCTTGATGTGAAGACAAAAATTCTTACGATAACTTACAAAACATCAAAGACGAATCCGGATAAGCTAAAAGCAGCTATAACAAAAATAGGATATGATGCTGATGATTTAGCTGCCGATCCAAAGGCTTATGAAAAACTTCCTGCCTGCTGCAAGAAAGGTAACGAAACTCACTAGATTGTATCATTGCCTAATTTTTATAAAACCGGTCGAGCATTGTGCCGGTTTTTTTTGTTTTTGTACTAAATCATTTCAGCTTATTATTCTTCAATGAGTTATAAACAGTTTTACAGAAGATCTGCATATCCTAATTTATATTCATTCTCAATTCTTTTCCATTTAAATTTGGCCGCTCAAATATTTGATTAGGTCGATTACAACAATTAATAAATTTAAATATTATGAAAAAGCAGTTATTTTACTTTTGTTTCTCATTAATCACATTACTGTCTGTTTTCACGGACAGCGCATTTGCACAGAAGATCAGCCTTAACGGTGAAAAGAATGAAATGATCATTCTTGAGAATGATTATTCGGCAATCAGGGTAGAAAATAAGTTGTCCGAAATTGATCACATGAATGTTAAAACCAAGGCCGGTGTTTTTACCATGATCACTGCCGGTGAAAATGGTTACTCCATGATTGTTGGTGATCCGCAGGTTCCTGTAATGAAAAGAATTATCGAAGTACCGCTGGATGCGGATTTCCAGATCAGTATTCTGAATGAAGATTACGAAGAATTTTCACTTTCAGACCATGGCATAACCAATTTGGTCTTCCCTGCACAGAATCCGGTTTCAAAAAGTACTGAAAACCCAGAGGATATACCATTTGTTTACAATGCAGCTACTTACCAGATTAATGATTATCTGTTTACTGAGAGGGTTAAGGTTATTCCTCTTGGTGTGATGCGGGGTGTCAGGCTTGCACGCATTGAAGTTTATCCGGTTCAGTACAACCCGGTTCAAAATAAAATAAAAGTATACAGCAATATAGTATTCGAAATAAACTTTACAGGAGCCGATGTTCAAAAGACCATCAACACTAAGAAACAATTTTTCTCACCCTATTTTGAGGGCAACTTCAAACAGGTGTTAAATTATAAAACAGAGTTTTCTGATGAACTGATCCAGGATGAACCTGTAACTTATGTTATCGTGTCCGATGTCATGTTCCAGAGTACTTTGCTGCCTTTCATCCAATGGAAAACAAAAAAAGGATTCAAAGTAATCGAAGGCTACACAAACAATCCGGCTGTTGGGAATACTACCACTTCAATCAAATCCTATCTGCAGGGCTTGTATAATAATCCACCTGCCGGTTATAATTCACCGAGTTTTGTGTTATTTGTTGGTGATATAGCCCAAATCCCTGTTTACAGCGGAACTGCGGGAAGTCATAAAACCGATCTTTATTATTGTGAATTTACCGGAGACCTTTTCCCGGAAATTTACTACGGACGTTTTTCAGCTGAAAATATTGCTGAATTGCAGCCCCAGATTGATAAAACTCTTGAGTATGAGCAATATCTCATGCCGGATCCGACCTTCCTTAATGAAGTTGTGATGGTTGCCGGAGCTGATGCAGGTTATCAGACCCATTCGAACGGACAGATCAATTATGGTACCAATACTTACTTTAATGCAGCCCATGGGCTCACTCTCCCATACCTACCTGCAGCCTGAGCCGGGCGGAGGAAACTACAGTGCAAACATACGGCAGAATGTGAGCGATGGTGTAGGTTATGGCAATTATACAGCTCATTGCAGTTCAAGCGGATGGGCTGATCCGAGTTTTTCAATCAGTCATATCGCAGCCCTTACCAATGCGCATCAAATATCCATTACTGGTTGGTAACTGCTGCCTGTCAAATAAATTCGATGACAACGATTGTTTTGGTGAAGAACTTTTGCAGGCTGTTGATAAAGGCGCCTTTGGTTATGTGGGCGGCACCAACAACACTTACTGGGATGAAGATTACTGGTGGGGAGTTGGATCTAAAACGGTAACATTAAATCCAGCTTATGATGCCACTAAATTAGGGCTCTATGACAAAACTTTCCATGATCATGGTGAACCTATTGCACAATGGTTCATTACCCAGGGACAAATGCCTGCTGCCGGTAATTTTGCTGTGACACAAGCAGGTTCAAGCCGTGAAACCTATTATTGGGAAATTTATCACCTTATGGGAGATCCTTCTCTGATGGTTTATTTCTCACGAACCGATCCAACAACAGCAAGTTATCAATCTCTGATGCCATTGGCAAGTACGACATTCAATGTTCAAACCCAACCTTATGCTTATGTAGCAATTTCTAAAAATGGGGTATTAGCCGGAGCTGCAATAGCAGATGCAACAGGACTTGCAGAAGTTGCCCTTACACCAATTACAGTTCCTGGCCTGGCTGACGTGATTGTGACCCGCCAGAATGGTCAGCCATTTATTGGCACTGTCACTGTTGCCTCACCAACCGGCCCATATTTGTCATTCGATGGATTTACAATAAGTGACAACACTGGAAATAATAATGGACAGGCCGATTATAATGAAAATATTACCTTGAATGTAACCATTGAAAACCTGGGAAGCACAACCGCAGCCAACGTAAGCGCCACATTGGTTTCAGGTGATGGATATGTTAATATAACTGACAATTCAAATACATGGCCAAATATTCCTGCCGGATCTTCCTCATTGCAAAACAATGCCTTCGGTATACATGTCGCAAACAATGCACCTGACCAGCATACTTCATTTTTTGATATTCAAATGACCAATGGGACAGAGACCTGGACATCCAACTTTAACTTCAAGATCAATGCTCCCTCACTCACATGCGGAAGCAACCTCGTTATCAACGATGCTGCAGGTGGTAACGGTAACGGCCGCCTCGATCCGGGAGAAACGGCAACAGTAACAGCCGTTGTTAGCAATGCAGGCCACAGCCTTTCGCCATCGGCCACGGCTACCCTTACATCCGTATCGCCTTATATCACTATCATCAGCGGAAACGATGTTCTGGGTACAATTGCTGCCTCCGGCTCAGCCAATGCCGACTTCAGTATCTCCTGCTCACCTTCCACCCCTGTCGGTCAGTCAGTCGATCTGGCCATGAATGTAGCTGCAGGTAATTATGGATTTAACCATACCTACTACACTTCGGTTGGCCTTGTACTTGAAGACTGGGAGTTGGGTAACTTTACAAGGTTCCCCTGGACCTTCGGCGGCAATGCCAACTGGACCATCGCCAATACCGGACAGTACGAAGGACTTTATACAGCCAAATCAGGCGTCATCAACCACAGCCAGAGTTCCGAGATGAGCGTGATGCTGGGTGTGACCACTGCCGGAGTCATCACCTTCTACAGGAAAGTCTCTTCCGAAGCAAATTATGATTACCTGAGGTTTTACATCGACGGCGTTCAGCAGGAACTGCAGTCGGGTGAGGTGGCCTGGGCGCAGGTTAGTTTCCCGGTAACTGCCGGGACTCATACCTTCAAATGGGCTTATTCAAAAGACGGATCAGTAGTAGCAGGCTCCGACTGCGCATGGGTCGACTTCATTGTGTTCCCGCCTTCGGTAGTCATAGCTCCTGAGATCGGGATCAACCCTACAGCCTTCAGCATTACGGTTGCACCCGACGAAATAGCTACGGCTCCGCTCACCATCTCCAATACCGGCAATTACGGCCTGACCTGGAGCGCAATTACACAGGTCAATTCAAAGGAGGACGGAAGCAAAGCTTATTGCACCGCCAGCGGCGGATGCGATGAATACATCAGCACCATTGCGTTCAACACCCTGACCAATGCTTCTGGCACCTGTTCAAGCGGCGGCTATGCCGATTATACATCAATGTCAACCACGGTGGAGGCAGGAATGTCATACACCTTCTCCTATGTGATTGGCAATTATTATTCAACTGACGATATGGGAGTCTGGATCGACTGGAACCAGAATGAAGTATTCACCGATGCCGGTGAGAATGTGGTATGTGCTTACAGTGTTCCGAGTTCGGGCAGTTATACCATCACCGTCCCTGAAACAGCCGTCGCTGGTCCAACACGCATGAGGGTCAGGATGAAATACAGCGGCGACGATTGCGGCAGTTCCTGCGGAACAGCAACCTATGGCGAAGTAGAAGATTATACTGTAATTGTAGAAGGCGCTGACAAATGGCTGACCATTGCTCCTGCCAGCGGAACCGTTACCCAGGGCAGCAGCCAGAGCCCGACAGTGACCTTTGATGCGACCGGACTGACTACCGGTACATATACAGGCCAGATCACGGTCAACAGCAATGACAGCGATGAAGGACAGATCCTTATCCCCTGCACAATGATTGTATCACTGGGACTCTCTTTAGATCTCACAGCAATGCTTGAAGGAACGATGACAACGTACTCCTCTCAATCTCGGCGGAATGATCCCGCTGAGCCAGCCTTTCAACATGGCTCCGTGGAACTATAACGGAACAGAATCCGTAGCTGCTATACCAACCGGTGTTGTAGACTGGGTGCTGGTAGAGCTGAGGGATGCCACCTCGGCAGCCAATGCCACTTCCGCCACAAGAATAGCAAGGCAGGCAGGATTTATCAAAACTGACGGCAGCATTGTCGCTACTGATGGCACAAGCCCGATGTTCTTCTCTGTTTCTGCAGTGAATGGCCTTTATGGTATTGTTCATCACAGGAATCATCTGGCTATATTGTCGGCCAATGCCATTACCGCCCCGGGAGGAATCTATACTTATGATTTCACCACCGGTTTTAACAAGACCTACGGAGGAATGGCCGGCTGCAAAGAAGTTGCTCCGGGTATCTGGGGAATGATCGGAGGCGATGCCGACTGCGATGGGATGATTATGATGCAGGACATGAATGTCTCTATGGCATCCCGAAGCCGGGACTAAAGGATATCAACCCGGCGACTTCAACATCGACGGACAGGTGAATAACCGGGATAAGGATGACTGCTGGTACCGAAATATCGGCAAAGAATGCCAGGTACCGGATTGAGAATTCATCAAATCAACCTCGATATTGAAATTTAATAATTCTTTAATCTTAAAAAGTGTAAATATGAAAAAGAGTATTCTTCTATTAGCAAGTTTTATCCTTGCAATTATTGCGCAAACCCAACCGGTTGAGCGCGAAAACGTTGTCATTGAAATTGGAACAGCCACATGGTGAGGTTATTGTCCTTACGCAGCACAAGCAGCTGACGATTTGATAGCAAACGGTTATGATGTAGCAGTGATGGAACATCATAAATCTTCTTCAGGAGGTGGATTTACAAATGCTTATTCTCAGGCAAGGATTTCGTATTATGGTATCAGATGGAATTCCTGATTCTTATTTTGACGGAATTACGCATGTTTTAGGCGGATATTCAGGAACCTACAATGAGTTTTTAGCTAAATATAACCAGCGTAAAGCCGTACTTTCCAACTTCACAATTTCTGTAAATGGTGGATGCACCGGACTGGACTATTCGGTGATGATGACAATGGAAAAAGTAAATCCATATTCAGGCACCAATTTGGTAGCTCATCTTGCAATAACTGAATCGAACCGAAGCTACGGCGGAGATATATTCAATTATATCACCAGGTTATTTGTCCCTAGTGCAAATGGTACTCCAGTGAATTTCACCTCGAATCCTATTCAATCTGTCGGTTTGAACTTTACCATAAATTCAGGTTGGGTTCTTAATGAATTAGAACTTATTGCATTTTTGCAGAATAATTCAACCAAAGAAATACTTCAAGCCATCAAACTGCCGCTGAATAGCTTATTGCCGATGGCAACGGATGCTGAACTTGTTTCTGTTTATAATGTTCCGGTTGAATCTTGTTCAGGTAAAGCTTCACCATACCTGAAGATTAAAAATAATACTACTAACAATCTGGCCGCGGCTAGTATCAAATATAAGATTAATCAAGGGTGCTTTGCAAACTTATAACTGGAGTGGTAATTTGGGATATAACCAGGAAGCCTTTTTCCAACTTCCTCAGATTACTTTTACCCCTCAGCCAAATAACCTGTTTACCGCCTATATATATACATCAAACGGGACATTAGACCCAAATAATGAAAACGACACAGTTACTAAAAGCTTTATTAATGCTGACTCTTATAAACCTTTAATGAAACTGGAAATAAAAACGGATAATTTTCCCGGCGAGACCAGCTGGCAGATTTTGAATTCCATTAATCAGGTCATTTATTCTGGTGGTCCTTACAATGGATTTCCTAATACCGTATTTAATTATATTATGACTTTTGGTTCAAGTGATTGTTATCGGTTTGTCATTAACGATTCGGGAAACAATGGGATATGCTGTGCCAATGGTATTGGTTATTTCCAAATCAAAAACTCAGATAATCAACTAATATATGAAGGCGGGAATTTTGGACCAGCAGAAACATTTGAAATGAACCTGAGCGGTAGTATTGTTGACTCGTACGTTGTCCTTGAAGGTTCGTTTAATCCATTTACATGGGAGATGGGAACCACTTTAAATTCTGCCGGAGTTATACCTACGTCACAACCATATAATATACCGCCATGGAATTATAATGGAAATGAAAGTGTAGTTGCAATTCCGAATACGAATATTGTCGATTGGGTTTTGTTGGAGATTCGGCAGACAACCGGGGGGCCTGAAACAGCTACAAGCCAGACAATAGTTTCGCGTCAGGCAGCTTTCCTATTAAATAACGGCCAGGTTGTTGGAAGGGATGGGATAAGTCCTGTTCTGTTCGATGAAGTTTTTGCTTCGAATGTTTACCTGGTTATCTGGCACCGGAATCACCTGGGTATAATGAGCAACTATCCTATTGCAAGCTTAGGTGGTAACAATTATTATTATGATTTTTCATCCAGCGAAGATCAGGCTTATGGCGGTAGCCTGGGTTATAAGGATGTTGGATTTGGAATGTGGGGAATGGCAACCGGCGATGCTAATGGTAATGGATCAATCGGTTCCGATGATAAAACACAGTTATGGAATATAAATACAGGAAAATCCGGATATAACCCTGCTGATTTGAATATGAACAACCAGGTAAACAATCAGGATAAAAATGAAATTTTACTCGATAATTTCGGCATGCAAAGCCAGATTCCAGAATAAACAAACGAAATGATCTTTATAAAACCTGACAACAAAAAATCTTGTCAGGTTTTTTTATTGCTTCCGGCCTGGATAGACTTTCAGTGCTTCCTCAAGGCATTTCATTGCATTTTTGAGGTCTTCCACCTTTAAGACATAGCTTATCCTGACTTCATCCAATCCTTTGCCCTGGGAAGCATAGAAACCTGTTGCCGGTGCAAGCATCACTGTTTGATTACGATAATTGAAATCTTCGAGCAACCACTGACAGAACCTGTCCGAATCATCAATTGGTAATCTTGCAACAACATAAAATGCTCCGGCCGGATTGGGACAAAATGATCCTGGAATTTTATTTATTGATTCAACAACGACATCTCTTCTGGCAACGTATTCCTTAATAACATTTTCGAAATAACTTTCCGGGGTTTCTATTGCAGCTTCTGCGGCAACCTGCCCAAAAGTGGGAGGACTTAATCTTGCCTGGGCAAACTTTAGTGCCGTACTCATCAGTTCCCTGTTTTTCGATATTAAGGCGCCAATCCTTATGCCGCAAGCGCTGTAGCGCTTCGAAACCGAATCAATGAGCACGACATTCTGATCAAGACCATCAAGTTGCATCACCGAAAAGTGTTTTTTCCCGTCATAGCAAAATTCCCTGTACACCTCATCAGCAAAAAGAAAAAGGTCATATTTCAATACAATATCTTTTAATGTTTCCAGTTCAGCCCTTGAATAAAGGTAACCTGTTGGATTGTTCGGATTGCAGATGATTATTGCCTTCGTTTTTGGAGTTATGGCTTTTTCAAATTCAGTGATGGGGGGTAGGGCGAAACCATTTTCTATCCTTGAAGGAATGGGAACAACTTTTAAACCCGCATTAACAGCAAACCCGTTGTAATTCGCATAAAATGGCTCCGGGATAATAATTTCGTCGCCCGGATCCATGCATGAATTCATTGCAAAAAGGATAGCCTCAGAGCCACCGGCACCAATGATAATTTCATCTGCTGAAATATGTATATCATGTTTTTTATAATAATCGACAAGCTTTTTACGATAGGAGGGAATACCAGCTGAGTGGCTGTATTCAACAACCTTCTGATCAAAATTTCTGATTGCTTTTAAAGCGATTTCAGGAGTTTCGATATCCGGCTGGCCAATGTTCAGATGAAACACTTTTATTCCGCGCTTTTTGGCGGCTTCGGCAAAAGGAACAAGTTTACGTATAGGGGATGCCGGCATGTTCTTCCCCTTTGTCGAAATGGATGGCATATTTAAATTTTTAATTACTTATAACCTCAGCTAAAACTTACACATTCAAATCCGCGACGGATTTGGTGCAAATTTATAGTAATTAAAAAGTAAAAACCAAATGGGAAACAAAATAATCATGTTTGGCCTGACAGTCACAATTATGAAAGGGTAATAGAGAAATAAAAAAGCTAAGGATCGACAGGCCAATTGTCCTGTTGTCCTTAGCTTTGAAAATAAGAACGATGATATCTATTTATTTACTGGAGAACTGCTTTCGTTAATTTGCTTTTCGGGTAATTGCTGAGTTGGAGCTGCTAATACGTTACCCATGATTTTTAAGGTAACCTGAGCTTCCTTAGCATTGGAATAAACGGTTATTGTCTTACTGATTAATCCGACTCTCTTTGTGTCGTATTTAACCTGGATTACATCACTTTGGCCTGGCAGGATCGGCTGCCTTGGCCATGTTGGCACTGTGCAACCACAGGAAGAGCGAACGTTAGATAGGATCAGTGGTTCCTTTCCTTCATTAGTGAATTTAAATTCACAACTTCCATCGGCATTCTGCTCAATAGTACCATAATCATGCTCCAATTTAACAAACTTAATAATAGGGGCGTTGGGATTGTTTGCCTGAGCGGCGGCCTGTTCCTGCTGCGCTTTTTCCTGAGCTAAACGTTCCTGTTCCATTTTCTGCTTATCTGCCGCAGATTGGCTCTGAGGGGCCTGATTGGAAGTTGAAACCTGTGCATTTACTGCAAATGCAAGAAAAACGATGATTGCTGTAGATAAAATTAATCTTTTCATTTTTTTATAATTTAAATTTTTTTACATGGCAAATTTATTGGTTATCTTACCACCATAAAATTCCTTAACATATATTTACATTTGTTAATGAAATGTAAACAACAATGTCTCGTCAAATTATTTTTGTATTTTTACCAACGGATCAAATAATTCAATTATGAAAAAACATTTTTATAATATTGTTTCTATCATCCTGATACCATTGGTGATCATTTCCTGCTCAAACTCATGTAAAGTGAAACACTCTGATAAATCTGAAAGCGAAGGTTCCGGTAAAATGGATTTTGCAAGCCCACCGGTTATCGTATATAAAACAAACGCTGATTATTTCGACAAAGTACCTGTTACGCTTTCTGAAGATAAATCTGAGATTATAAGCTATCCTGGAATTAAGGATATTTATTACAAAGGAGAATTGGCCTATCCAACCAAATTAAATGATGGCTACTTACTTGATAACCGGGGAATAGATCCTAATTCTGCATTTTTAAAACTCACTTACGACGAATATAGTAAACTTGAAACACTTCCTTCAAAAGAAGAACTTTATGCGTTGATCATTGACAAGGATCCTTTTTCCAGGATGTACAATTGCGGTAAAAAGTACAGCTATAAAGATATAGTTATTGAGATCAATGAACTGATTGACAGCAGGAAAATAAAAAAGCAAACCCGGCTTAAATAATTTTTTATTAATTTTTAGCATCCCCTCTTAAAGCTAACTATCCGAAATACGGTTCGGTTTGATTTTTTATCTTTGTAAAAATTTTCATGATTTCCTTAAATAATTAGTGCATTGGAAATTAATTTTAACGAACTGGACGGTAAGCGATTTTATTATAGTTTTATCGCTGGTGCCCAAAAGATTTTTGATCAGTACAAGGGAATAAATAAAATCAATGTCTTCCCTGTTGCAGATGGTGACACTGGAACCAATCTCGCATCAACACTTCGCTCAATAATCGATACTTCAATTCCTACCGACAATATTAAAGTAACTGCTGTTGCCCTCGCTGATGCTGCGCTGGTAGGAGCCAGGGGTAATTCAGGAATTATTTTTGCCCAATTTTTATATGGATTCAGCAATGAAATAAGAGATGAAAAAAACTTAACAGTAGATGATTTTGCAGAATTAATAAAGAAAGCAGTGAAATATGCCTATGAAGCAATTGCCAATCCTGTAGAAGGCACTATGATCTCTGTAATGCGTGACTGGGCAGAGTACATATACCTTCTCAAAGATAAAATCAAAAATTTCAACCAGCTCATCATTCAATCTTACATTAAGGCAGATGAATCCCTAAGAGATACGCCTACCAAGCTTGAAATCCTCGCAAAGAACCATGTTGTTGACGCAGGAGCAAAAGGCTTTGTCGTTTTCCTGGAAGGAATGATTGATTTTTTCCAGCACGGCGAACTTAAAAAATTAGCTACAACCCGGAACGTCGTTAAAGTTAAAGAGTTTGAGGAGGTAGTGCATGATGAAGAAGAAATAAAATTCAGGTATTGTACTGAAGCTTTAATTACATTTGAAAACAACAACGAAAACAATAAACTGATCCTTAAGGAAGCCATTGGTGGTTTCGGTGATTCACTTGTCATTGCAGGCTCACCAAAGAAATTACGAATCCATATCCATACCGATGACCCTTCTGAATTGTTTTTTGTGATCAAGGATCATGGTAACATAACTTATAAAAAGGTTGATGATATGGTGATGCAGAGTCAGATTGTTCACCACCGTAAATGGAAGACAGCGCTTATCACCGATTCCACATGCGACCTACCCCAGGATATCATTGAAAAATACCAGATCCATGTGGTTCCGCTTACTGTTCATTTTGAAAAAGACTTTTATCTTGACTCCCTTACCATAACTCCGGATAAATTTTACAGCCTGCTGGCCGAATCGAAGACCAATCCGACTACCGCTCAGCCGACTTATAAGGATTTTACAAATAAATATGAGTACCTCGCAAGCCATTACGATTCGATCATTGGAATTCACCTGAGTGAAAAAATGAGCGGTACTTTCTCTAACAGCCGGAAGGCTGCCCATGCAATTCGTGAGAGACAGGAAAAAGACATTGCTGTATTTAGTTCCAATAAAGTCACCGCTGCCCTTGGACTCATCCTTCTTCGAACTGCTGAAGCCATAGAAAACGGGAAAACATTTGATGAAGTAAGCGGCTGCATTCCGGAGTGGGTTAGCGGAGCGCATCTAATGGTGAATGCACAATCGCTCAAATACATGATCAGAGGTGGCAGAGTGAGCGCTGTTAAAGGATTTCTTGGAAAACTGATGGGCGTTCAACCCATCATTATTGTCACAAGAGAGGGCAAAGCAGAACTTTTCGGGAAACCGACTTCAACCAAACAGAGCATGAAGATGGTTATGGATGAAACCATTAAGCTGATGAACGGAAAGAAGCTCTGGGGCTATGCTATTGCTCATGCTCAAAACCAGGAAGGCGCGTATTGGTATGCTACAGAAATGGAAGCAATAACAGGTATGAAACCAAAATTTATCAGCGCTGCTTCGCCGGTACTCGGAACACATGTTGGACCGGGAGTGGTTGGATTGGCCTTTTTGATGGAATAGAAAGCAAGTACTGTATATCTGATTTCACTGGATCAGTTTCCAGATAGATAACATCAATTAAAATAATATACAATGCCGGAAATTATTTATTGCTTCACATGCCTAATTTATCTTTATGCGACCTCAAATTTATGTTTTTAGCACTTTTAACACTGTTTTCACACCAGTTTCTGTTATAATCTGAACGAAATATAAACCAGATTGAATTTCAGGTGAGTAATAGATAGTTGATATTTGAGTGTACTTATCTTTAGCAATTATGCTTTCCGAAAATATCCAAGATGGTAATTTCTACATAGTTATATAATTCCCCTAATTCAATAATAAAATCACACTTGAGAAGGATTTGGATAAATATTGATCTTAGAATTTGAGATTATTTGATGTATATCCACGCTCGTCTGATTCAATTTTTGAATATAAACATCACTATCACCCGCAGGATTTAGAACAAATGTTCCCGATCCCGGATCGAAATCGACATTTTCACCAAATGTTCCAGAAGTATAAATGTTCATTGAGTTGGATCAGTTAATATGGAAAAACAAAATTCGTTTGATGGTCCGCCAACTTGCTTGCACCCATATCAAATTACCTGTCATTATCCAATTTAACGATGAAAATATCACTATAACCCATACTGAATGTAAGATTATGAAGCGTTCCTGGTCCGGGATCAAAATCTGCGGAATCCCAAAAATACCCTGTCGCAGTAAACATTCCCTTCTGCATCTGCTATAATTGACCGTCCATGTGAAGAGGAAATTCCTCCAAATTGTCTTACCCACATAAAATTACCCGAATTATCCAGTTTACTAACAAAAACATCTTTGCTTCCATAAGAAATAAGGTGTGTAAATCTCAGGACCAGGATCAAAGTCTATTGTGTCATAAAAATATCCTGTTGTAAAAATATTTCCAGAATTGGTCAAGAACCGCTGCTAATCCATAGTCTATCCCAGTACCGGAAAATTGTTTTGCCCAAATAAAATTTCCATTCAGCATCAAGTTTAGTAATAAAAATATCCTGAGCACCTGCAGAAACCACATTAAAAGTATCTGGTCCGGGATCTAAATCAGCGATTTGCCTGAAAAACACCAGTAGTGTATACATTACCAGTATTATCAACAATAATTGATATATCCTTCATCCCATGCAATCCCTCCTATATGCTTTGGCCCAAACGAAAATCGCCGTTGCTATCAAGTTTACTAATAAAAGTCCCCCTACCCCCTCCGGCATGTCAGATAAAATGTATCTATTCCAGGATCGAAATCGACAGTATCCCCAAAATATCTCCTGTTGTATAAACATTTGAGGAATCATCAACCGTCGATGATCAGTTCCCCAATCATCGATTTGTAAGATCCCTCCAAATCGCTTTGCCCATATAAAATTACCTGATTCATCAAGTTTCGAGATAAAAATATCCTGCACCCCCTTCCGCTGATAAGATTAATAGATACCAATGACCCGGATCAAAATCTGCTGATTCCCAGAAAAAGCCTGTTGAATAAATATTTCCCATATTATCAATAGCTACCGATGAACATTCACTCCATAAAGGACCCGCGAATTGCCCTGCCCATAAAAAGTTTCCTGAATTATCCAATTTACAAATAAAAGCATCAGCATAATCTTCAGCAATTAAATTATATAATTCAGTCCCAGGGTCAAAATCGAGAGGTGTCCCAAAAAGAACCTGCTGTTACAACATTGCCATATTGGTCAACAGCAAGGCCAAAACCGCTCTCAGGCTAATTTCCACCAAAATTTACAGCCCATTCAAGACCAACATTTTGTCCAACTAAATTTTTATAATGAAGAAATTGCAATGCAATTAAAAACATTAATAAAATTGATGCTAATATTTTTATCATAGTAAAAGTTTATAGTTTTTTTTGATCAAGATAAAATACCCAATCATCCAATCTTTTATTAAAATTTATAAATGGTTTGCCGACATGCCGGCAAACCATTTGGGAAAATTCTATAGTTATGTTAAATTAATTGCCATTAATATCTCTTATACAACGAACAGATAATCCATAACCAGGATTATCTTTATCTCGTGCAATTTGCCCAGAATATTGTACCAACTGCCAGTAAAGGAATTGACTGTATCCGCCGACTTCACCATAATAACTGCTTGACCAGAAATTCCCATTTTGTTTTAAGGCTGAGGAACCGATACCAATTAAACCACCTCCCCTACCAGTAAATTCACTTTCATTCGTTGCACCAGTGTTAGGAGAATCCCAGTGATCAGTTCCGGTTTCTTTTAATTTCCCACCGGCAACAGTACCCATAAGTGTTTCTAAGGCATCACAATTTACTGAAGGATCAAGGAATGTTGCCAGTGTGCACCAATCATCATCGGTTGGAACTCTCCATCCCACCGGACAAATATCACCCGGTTCCGAATATTGCATCATTTCATTCCAATTATATAAACCACCATATTCTGTGCAATTATCTTCTATGTTATTATAACAATATTTTTCATCTATTCCATTATCCATCATTTCAGTTAAGGTGGAAATCGTGGTTCCATAATTGAGGTTTTTTTTCATCCAGCATTGTGTACCTATTTGTACAGTTGGATACAATTTCCCATCCCGATAATCTCTAATGGGCCTAAGTCCGCCACATCTCAAGGGTAATATAGCTCCCGAAAAAGGGCTCATCCATGCATAGATTGAATCATTAAATATATAAACACTTTTGTCTGAGGTACTATAAACCATTAATCCATCAACTGGATTTGAAATTTCAGAAATTTGGGTATTATTCATTCTTGGAATTAATAAACCTTTATCCGTTGAATTTATTTCAAATATCGCGGATGAATCAGTTTGAGTCGTTCCTATGCCAACTGCACCTGAAATGTAGCTTAAATTATCATCAGTTTTTGTCCAGACAGAACTACCGCATGTATCTGCATACAATGCATAAGGTACACTAAGTAGTTCTATTGTACCCATATTAATAAATGAATAACCGCCATTTGGATCGAAGAAAATATTCATGAACATTTGGCCGGTTGACCAGTCAATAGCTGTGAAATTCCCGATTAGGACTATGCCATTTCCAATCTGAAGATTAGCAAGGCCATAATCATTTGTTAAGGTTGTATGACGTTCACGATAAACCAGATTACCTGAAGGCCCACCTTGCAAAATATCTATCCGGAAAGCTACTTGCTGGTTCTGGATAAGATTTCCATTAATGTTCCTTGCTACAGCCTGGTATTTGAAAGCCTGCGGAGTTTGTGCCGTTAATATTCCGTAGAATAGCACTGTACTGATGAGGAGTAAAATTAGTCTTTTCATGAGGTTGTGTTTTTTATTTGTTAAATTGTAAATTTTGAAATTTCGCAAGTTATTTATACATGATCTATGAAACCTTATATTTATAACGCTATACTCCAGATTATTGCGGCACCTGGCAACTCAGTGTTCTGGTTTGGCAACCAGTAGCGGTTTTTATCTAGATTGTTTACCTGAGCATTACGGTTAAAATCGGCATCGAGGTATCCTCTCTTCCCAGGCAAAAGCTTGTCCATTGTGTTTTATCGGATAAGGTCGATCAATCCGTCGTGGGTTGCATCGCCTGCTGCCATTCCCCAAACGCCCCCTTGCATATTTCTGTATCCTGCGCTTCCCCCATGAACTTTGGCTGCTGATGTTGAAAAATCATACGAATAAATGCCGCTTGATTGTGTAGCAGCATTCGCCGACATGATACCTAGATGGTTACGGTGCCAGATTATAATAAATAATTGGTGGGAAAACGAAATGTTGAATTGAAGCATGGATGAACCATTTATACCCACCACTGAACCATCTTTAAGCAGGAAAGCGGCCTGAGAAGCAATAGTGGTGGAAGGAAGGGCTTCGCCTGCACTTGCAGCATCACGAAGCTGAACATAAATCCAGTCGACAACATTGGGATTGGGTATAGCCAAAACTGACTCAGTGCCATTATAATTCCAGGGTGCTGAATTGAAAGGTTGGCTTAATGGGAGATATCCTTCCGAGTTCAGTGTGGTTACCATTTCCGATCCTGAAAACGGGCCTTCAAGATAGACAAGCAGGTTGAGATTGATTCCTGAAATGAAAATACCTTCAACAGGTTGTTGAAAGCCCTGTGTAAGGGTAAAACCACCGTTACTAAAAATTTCGGTTGCCAGCTCACCAAGTGTCCAACTCAGGCTGATGATAGTAGTGGTTGAATGGTCTCCGGCTGAAGAAAATACAGTGGGACTGAGGGTCTGAGCGAAAAGGCGCAAAGACAAGAAACAAAATAAAAGTAAAATTATTTTATTCATACTTGTCATTTATTTAATATTAATGATGTCATGATCTAAATTATAGTTCAAATAACCTGTTAACAAAAATACCGACAATGATCGATGCAAGTTGTCCCTGAATATATGATTACATACAATCCCTTTTTATTAAATGTTAAAAAATAAGGTTACTTGTTAATTATTCTTCTTTCCTTTTTCTTACTTTAGCCGCAATAAAAACAAGAGTTGGGTTTAAGAATATCCTTATGATCAATAAGCAACTGGTTGACCCGAAAAGCATCGTAGTAGTTGGGGGATCAAACGATATTACCAAACCGGGAGGTAAAGTCTTGAAAAACCTGGCTGATGGCAATTACCAGGGAAATTTGTATGTAGTGAACCTGAAAGAAAAAGAAGTTCAGGGAATCCAAAGTTATCAGGATCCTGCCGGTTTGCCTGATGTTGAAATGGCCATCATTGCCATTGCAGCAAGGTTTGCATTTGATTGGGTTAAATTCCTTACTGAAGAAAAAAATACCAAAGCATTTATCATCCTTTCAGCCGGTTTCAGTGAATTGAATGAAGAAGGAAGAAAAATTGAACAGCAGATTGTGAATCAGGTCAACAAGTTTGATGCTGCCCTGATTGGACCGAACTGCATCGGCATGCTTACTCCGGCCTTTCATGGTGTTTTCACACAGCCCATTCCAAAGCTTGATATCAACGGGTGCGATCTGCTATCAGGATCAGGTGCAACAGCATGTTATTTCATGGAGTCGGGAATACACAAAGGACTTTCTTTTTCCAAAATCATTTCGACAGGAAACTCAGCCCAGATGGGTATTGAGGAAATGATCAAATACATGGACATAACTTCCCCGCCCGAACCCACGGCGCGTGTGAAGTTGCTCTACTTTGAAAATATCAATCAGCCTCAATTACTTCTGAAACATGCCAGTTCCCTTGTCAGAAAAGGATGTAAAATCGCAGCTATCAAGGCCGGAAGTTCTGAGGCGGGAATCCGGGCAGCATCTTCTCATACAGGGGCATTAGCCACCCCGGATGTTGCGGTTGATGCCTTGTTTCGAAAAGCCGGAATTATACGGTGCTATATCAGGGAGGAACTGGTTGCCGTAGCATCTATATTCCTTCATCCTGAATTAAAAGGAAAAAATATAGCCATCATCACCCATGCAGGTGGTCCTGCAGTTATGCTGACTGATGCCTTATCCAATGGCGGTATGAATGTTCCTCCTATTACCGGTAAAGATGCTGATGAATTAAAAACAAAGTTGTTTCCCGGATCTTCTGTTTCAAATCCTATTGACTTTCTTGCTACAGGAACAGCAGAACAGTTGGGAATCATTATAGACTATGTAAACGAAAAATTTGATCACATCGACGCAATGGTCGTTATTTTCGGAACTCCGGGCCTTATTCCCATCCATGATGTTTACAACCTGCTGGATGAAAAAATGAAAACATCCAAAAAACCTATCTTCCCTGTTCTGCCTTCCATTATAACTGCGAAAAACGAAGTTGCAGAATTTTTGGCAAAAGGCAGGGTTAATTTTCCGGATGAGGTATTGCTGGGGACTGCATTAGCCAAGGTTTATCACACTCCCAAACCCCAGCCTCCTGTAATTAAAACACCTCATGTGGATGCTGCAAAAATCCGGCAAGATAATAGATGCGTCTCATGATGGATATATTTCACCAGCCGATATCAGGGTACTGCTCGATGCTGCAGAAATTCCGAGGGTTTACGAAGCAATAGCAGACAATATTGAAGAGGCCGCATTAGTGGCCAAAAAAGCAGGTTATCCCTTGGTAATGAAAGTGGTTGGTCCCCTTCATAAATCTGATGTCGGTGGAGTGGTATTGGATGTTAAAAACGAGGAAATGCTGAAAAAAGAGTTCCCGAGATGATGACAATTCCCGGCACAACCGGAATTATGCTGCAACCGATGATATCCGGGTTGGAACTATTTATTGGTGTAAAACGGGAGGAAAAATTTGGCCACTTGATCTTCTGCGGGCTGGGAGGAATCTTTGTTGAGGTGCTTAAAGATGTTCAGTCTGCTTTGGCGCCGGTAAGTAAGGAGGAGGCTCTCGATATGATCGATCGGCTGCAGGGGTAAAAAAATATTTGAAGGGGTAAGAGGACAAAAAGGGATAGACATTGAAATCTTTGCTGAAATAATTACAAAGGTTTCAGCGTTGGTAATGGCAGCTCCGGAAATTATTGAAATGGATTTCAATCCTCTTCTCGGTTTGGATGATAAAATTATTGCAGTGGATGCAAGGATCAATATTAAAAAATACTGAATTTGGTATAGTTCGGACAAACATTAATTGGCAGTAATTAACACCTGCTAAAATTATTGGATTAAAGACAGCTTGGCTTTAAAAACATCAAACCTATAAAAAACATCTATTAATCAGAAACCTTTACTTTTGTGACCATCGTCTAAAAAAAATATTTAATTAAATAATTATGGCAAACATTGCATTTGGAGGCAAGTATTTCATTTTTTCAAAGTTCAGCAGTATACCAATTACGATCTAAGATTGAGGCAGACAGCGCTCAACCTTTTGAAGGAATTCAATGATTTGAATGAATTTAAGAATTCAGATGAGTTGAAGGATTTTCTATCCCTAAGCAAATATTTTGAATCAAAGGAATACCAGTCATTACATTCCTCTATTGAAACTGATAAGAAAAAGGAAATTGATAAGATAAAGCAATTCGAAGCGCAGAAGAAATCCAAAGTTTTTCGGAATTATTTTAAGTTTAAAGAATCGCCAAAATATAAAGATCATCAGACGTTTTTATTTTCGAAAGAGCTAAAGGAATTTGAAGACCTTGAAAAGCTGGTCACTTCAAAAAAATTCGAGGAAGAAAAGAGAAACTTTGAAAATCAAAAATCAGCCGAAGCAAAAAAGACAGGAGAATTCAATAGTCTTAAAAAGGCTAAGGCCATCAAATCTTTTTTGAATAGCAGTAATTCAGAAAATAAAAAAACAGTTGACCAGCTTGCAGGAAATCCGGAAGTGAAAAAATTTCTCGAACTCGAAACTTACATAAATTCATCAGTTCACAGGGATAAACTAGCCACAGCTGCGAAAAATCTTGCAACGATCACTGATCAATTGATGGATTACCAGCAAAAGAAGAAATCCAGAAGGATAAAAGATTTTTATCGTTTTCAGAACTCAACGAAATTTAAAAGTTTCCAGGCTTTTGAAAAATCGAAAGATCTTTCGGACTATCTTTCACTTGAAAAATACTTGCTGTCAGAAACCCATAAAAACTTGCTGAAATCTATCGAAGAAAAGGAAAAAGCCGAATCCGAGAAAAGAAACACTCATGCGGCCTTTAAAAATTCTAAAAAATATAAATGGTATTTGGAACTTAAAGATTCCAAGAAATTCGACGAACTGAAGAAGTGGGAACTCGTTTTCGAGGATGATTTTAATGACAGCCAGCTGGACCGAAAAAAATGGATGACACGTTATTTCTGGGGCGATAAGCTCATCAATGATGCTTATGCCTTTGAAACGGATAAAGCCTTTCCGACCGATGGAAAAAACATCGAATTGGGTAACAGCCATTTAAAAATTGTTACCCGCAATGAAAAAGTTAATGGTAAAATGTGGAAACCTCCTTTTGGTTTTATTCCATCAGATTTCAATTATACTACCGGACTGATCAGTACCGCTAGACTCGCACAGGCAAAAATACGGTAAGATCGAGGCAAAAATAAAGATCAACTATACCAAACCTGTCGATTTTCATTTCTGGATGGCATCACAAATGAACCTTCCACATGTTGATATACTTAAAGATAGCTGGCAAAAAATCCAAAATCGATATGGCTAACCTTTATGGAAATGTTGCTGCTAAAAAAGCACCCGAAAAGAAAACCGGAGAATTTTCAGGGCTTGATGTTAGTCAGGACTTCTTTATTTATGCACTCGAATGGACCAAGGAAAAACTTATCTGGAAAATTAATGGGGTTACAGTTAATGAGCAGACACAAGGAGTGCCGCAGGAAGAGATGTACCTTGTATTCAGCTGTGGGATTACTGGTAAAACTGAGAATCTTGAGCTTACCTGCTTCGATGGAAATTGACTGGGTGAGGTGCTACAAACAAGTGTAGTTAGAAGTTCGAAGTTTGAAGTTGAGGTTCAGAACTTTAAGCCAAAGCTTGCATATATAAAAGGTAGCGCGTTAACAGAATAATAGCGAAAGTTCAGTGAAGTGGTAAATGCTGTTACCGGTTCATACTGGAATCCGACGATATAATAATCCAATTTTGTCTTTTTTTCCGGAATTTTCAAATCAAGGTGATCGATATCGCCCAAGCACCTGAAGATATTTGTTTATAACAACAGAGCCATAAACCGAAAAACCATAATAATCGGTATTGTTATTAAATCCATAATTATAAATATAAGTATACTCCCCTCCTACCCTGAATTTTTCAGTTTTATAACCAGCAAATCCTGAAATGACCGATTTTGCATTTTTTCCTGCACCCGGTATCAGGAGAAGGTCCATAATCAAGATAAAGCTTTAAGGTAGATCCGGTCAGTTGGATAATATTGAATATTGTTTGAATAAATGAACTTGCTGTTTTGGTCCTGGTAACGAAAAGGCCCTTCACCATTCACTATTGAAAACTGGTTAAGTAGTTTATTCTTGTATTTAAAATCAAGCTGAACGCCAAAATCGGCAGGGTTGCCAAGTCTGAATTTCTCCTGGTAAGTCACGTCAATATAACGGTAACCCCAAAATTTATCCTGAAAGGTCAGATATTGCGTGCTCAATAATTCACCAACCCGCAAAGCAAAATATTCATTAATATCCCATTTAATCTCAGCCATTTTCAGATAAGCTGTGTACTTGCTGCCTTCAAAATAATCAGCAATGATAACCTTCCCGAGGGAATCCTTCTCTGCACTAAAATTGGTGGTTCGTGTTACATCAAGCATGATCTTCCCGCTGACATTTTCCGAAATCTGGTTGAAATATCCAATGATCCCCTGGTTGAACTCGAATGCTGCCTGTGGTTTATAGGTGTCTTTGAACCCATAATGGAATGCTGTATAAATCTGTCCGAAGGCATAACTGTTCTTTTCTTTGGTGATTTCCTGTGCTGAAGTTTGACTGAATAACAATGCCGGCACAAGGAGGAAAAAAAATGCAGCTTTTCCAGAATTTCATTGAGATGAAGTATAATTCGACAAATTTAAAATTTAATCGTCAAATAAAAGGATTTATTCCCAATCATTATTCATTGGATCACGAAAGAATAAATATTTTTCTGCTTTCTTGTTTTCAATGCAAAAGTTATATATTTGACAACGGTAAAAATTAAATTTTGGCAGATGAAAAATACCCCAATCAATTCAGAGATTGTAAACAAAAGATTAGCCGAAAGCGGAATCGTTAACGTTGGCCGTGCATCCATCAGGGAAATTAAGAAACTCATTGATGGCATCGAACTGGACTCCGGCGAAAAATTTATACGGATGGAAATGGGCATTCCCGGGTTGCCGCCTTCGCGTATTGCGATTGATGCTGAAATTGATGCATTGAACAAGGGTTACGCCGCCATTTATCCCGATATTTACGGAATTCCTTCCCTGAAAAAGGAAATTTCACGGTTCTGCAAACTCTTTCTGAATCTTGATGTAAGTGAGGAAGGTTGCTTACCGACAGTTGGTTCCATGATGGGCGCCTTTGCATCATTTATGACCATCAACCGCATGTATGCCGACCGCGACGGAACACTTTTCCTTGATCCCGGTTTTCCGGTTCACAAGCAGCAATGCCGGATACTCGGACAAAAGCATTATGCATTTGATGTTTACAATTACCGTGGTGATAAACTCCGCGACAAGATGGAATCTTATATGTCGTCAGGAAAGATTTCCTCTATCCTCTATTCCAATCCCAACAATCCTTCATGGATTTGCTTTACCGAAAAGGAATTGAAGATCATTGCCGAACTGGCTGAAAAATACAATGTGATCGTGCTTGAAGACCTGGCTTATTTCGGGATGGATTTCCGCAAGGATTATCAGCAAGCCCGGTCAGCCGCCATACCAACCTTCTGTTTCTCATTATACTGATAATTATATTCTGCTTATTTCAAGTTCAAAGGCATTCAGCTATGCCGGTCAGCGGGTGGGTATGATGGCCATTTCGAACAAAGTTTTCCAGATGGTAGCGCCCGACCTGAAACGGTTTTATGCATTCGACCAGGTGGGGAAGGCCATGATTTTCGGCACCATCTATTCCATCAGTTCTGGAACTGCACATACACCGCAATTTGCGCTTGCTGCAATATTAAAAGCGGTGAACGACGGAACCTACAATTTTGTGGAAGTGGTGAAGGAATACGGCGAAAAAGCGAAGATCATGAAAAAAATGTTTATTGATAATGGTTTTAAGATCGTTTATGATAAAGATGAAGACAACCCCATTGCCGATGGCTTTTACTTCACGTTTTCCTATCCCGGATTTTACAGGTGATGATTTGCTGAAGGAATTGCTGAGCTATGGCATCAGCGCCATCTCGCTCGAAATTACCGGCAGCGAAAGACTGGAAGGGATCAGGGCTTGTGTTTCATTGATTCAGCGCGATCAGTTTCCGGTGCTCGAAAACCGGCTGAAGACATTTCATGAGAATAATCCGGTGAAATAATGAAGTGAATTGATCGATTTTAATGAATAGAATAATTACAATATCATGTTTATTATCGCTGCTATCTATAATAGCTGATAGTCAGGAGTGGTCGCAACCGGTTGTAATCTCTCAAAACCAAAATCAAAAGCAAGATGTTGATTTTTGCATTGATAATTCGGGAACAATTCATTGTGTTTGGAGGGTAGTGCTTGGTACATTATATTCCAGTATTATGTATTCTAAATCTGAAGATAATGGCGAAACATGGTCAGGATCTTATAATGTATCTCAGAATTCAACCAAAAGGATGGAATATCCTCATATTGTAGGTGATAGCGAAGGGACCTTACATATTACATACGATGATGATTGGTTTGACCCTCATATTCTTTATAAATACAACGATGGTGGCGGCAATTGGGAGGATTGGTCTGACCCTGACACACTGGATGTTGATGGGTGGCGCAAATAATCGCTTAGTTATTGATAATAATGATCGCCTTTACTGTTTCTGGTACTAAGGGAGGAGGTGCGGGTGTATTTTACCGGTACAGGGATATTGGAAATGAAGAATGGAGCGAGATTTACAATCCTTATGACAGTGCAATGTTTATTAACATCATTGCAGGATTTGATAATTCAATAAATTCCTGGGAATTCTGACAACCAGTTATCCTCATCGATGTGTTCTTATTTTAAATTTTAAAATGGAATCTGGACAATTCCTGAAATAGCTACTCCATTAACCAGTCTCAACATTATTGCTATATGGCTCTGGATAATCAGTCATTCCCGCACATTATCTGGTCTCAACATACACCAGGAATTATTTACGAGGTTGACAGCATAATGTACCGGTACAAAATATTCAGAAGGATGGTCTGTTCCTGAACTGGTTAATAATAACTTATTATTACAACCAGCATACAATTGCAATTGATGAATTTAACCGCAAGTACATCATCAGTACGGCTGAAAAAAATGATATGTATTATTTAAACGAATATAAGAACGTGAACGGACAATGGGAAGTAAGCACAATTGATTCGAACAATTATATTTTCTATGGCAACCCAGTATGATTTGTAAAAATGATTACATGTATTTAATAAATTTTCAGATCGATACAATAGAGCAATACTCTCCGGATGTTTCAAGTTTGATTTTCAGAAAAAAAGAAATTTTAACATCACTCAAGGAAAATGATAACCAACCAGGACAGTTGCTACAAAATGTGCCCAACCCTTTTACCAGCACAACACAAATCGGGTATACCCTCGAAGAGGATGCCTTTGTATCACTGATCGTTTTTGATTTCATCGGGTAAGAAAATTAAAAGTTTGAATCTTGGCGTGATAAATAAAGGATCGCACCTTACAACATTTAATTCGTCGGAATTGCAGTCGGGAATTTATTTTTATGCCATCGAAATAAACGGGAGGTTAAGTCAAATGAAGAAGATGATTAAAACAGAGTAATTAAAGGACTGCTGTATAGCATTCGTGCGATTACTTTGGTACTTATTATTTTCCTTTCCAAAAAAAATTCTTTTTCCTTTGTTTCACATGATTTTTTTCTAATTTCGTCCGGTTGTTATATGTTCACAATGTAGGATTTTATTTCTGGTATGTGAAGCCGAGCATAACAATTGAATCTAAGCAGCTTTGAAATACAGGTTATCCGCCTGGTAAATTGCAGATTCAAGTTTTATAAACAATTATCATTCGATAATCTTATGGCATTAAAAGGAGAAATTGTTGTTGACATTGAAAAGTGCAAGGGATGCGAAGTGTGTCTCGCCCATTGCCCAACCGAAACCATTGCAATGGTGGATGCGGTGAACGGGAAAGGCTACCATTATATGCAGGACATGCATGGCAAATGCACCGGTTGCACCAACTGCGCTACTGTTTGTCCCGATGGTGTGATCACTGTTTACAGAGTTAAAGTTTAATTTATTAATAATCCGGAAATATGGGAAAAGAGCTTAGGTTAATGAAAGGGAATGAAGCTTTTGCCGAAGCAGCAATAAGGGAAGGAGTAGATGGATATTTTGGCTATCCTATCACCCCTCAGTCTGAGGTAATGGAGTACCTCACTTCTGAAAAACCGCATGAGCGGACAGGCATGGTTGTTCTGCAGGCCGAAAGCGAAGTGGCTTCAATCAATATGCTTTATGGGGGCGCTGCCTGCGGGAAAAAAGTCATGACTTCATCTTCAGTCGCCGGGTATCAGCCTGATGCAGGAAGGCATTTCGTACATGGCCGGCGCTGAACTGCCATGTGTTTTACTGAATGTAGTGCGCGGCGGGCCGGGATCTGGGAACCATTCAACCCTCGCAGGCCGATTATTTCCAGTCGACAAAAGGCGGAGGGCACGGCGATTATCACATGATCGTTCTGGCGCCTTCGTCGGTTCAGGAAATGTATGACTATGTTGAGCTCGGATACGAACTGGCATTTAAATACCGAACCCCTGTTATGGTTCAATCCGATGGCGCCATAGGTCAAATGATGGAGAAAGTTGAGGTCGGCGATCAGAAACCTAGTCTAACCGAAGAAGAAATTATTCGGAATTGCCCCTGGGCGACAACCGGTAAAACGCCTGACCGTGAAAGAAACATCATTACCTCCCTCAACCTTGATTCGCAGGTTCAGGAACAGCACAACATCAAGCTTCAAAAAAAATACAGGGAAATCGAGGCAAAGGAAGTCCGCTTTGAAAAAATCAATGCGAGGATGCTGAATATATCTTTGTTGCTTACGGAACCAGTGCGCGTATTTGCCAGAAATCAATGCAGATTATTAAGGGCGAAAGGAATCAAAGTCGGATTGGTAAGGCCAATCACACTTTATCCCTTCCCAAAAGATTTCCTGTTCAATCTGGCCGGAAAGTTAAAAGGGATTTTAAGTGTTGAAATGAGTGCCGGTCAAATGGTGGAGGACATCAAGCTTGCCGTCGAAGGTAAAGTTCCCGTCTTTCATTTCGGAAGGATGGGAGGCATTGTTCCTTCCCCAACAGAAGTAGCAGATTTTTTAGAACATCAATTTATCAAAGGTTAAAACTATGGCAGAATCAATTACAAAAGCTGAAATCATAAAACCTGAAAACCTGGTTTATAAAAAAACCAGTTTATTGACCGATAAAGTGTTAAGTTATTGTCCCGGGTTGTGGTCATGGTACCGCCCACCGGATCATCATGGAAGTGCTGGATGAAATGGGATTGCAGTCCAAAACCATTGGCGTTGCGCCAGTCGGATGTTCGGTTTTGGCCTATGAATTCATGAATATCGATATGCAACAGGCTGCTCATGGACGCGCTCCGGCATTAGCCACAGCTATAAAAAGACTTCATCCTGAAAAAACCGTTTTTACCTACCAGGGCGATGGTGATCTTGCTGCAATTGGCACTGCGGAAACCATTCATGCCTGTAACCGCGGTGAAAACTTTACCATCTTTTTTATCAATAATGGTATCTATGGGATGACCGGAGGGCAAATGGCGCCTACTACGCTCGAAGGAATGAAATCATCCACTACCCCTTATGGCAGGGATTGGCACCAAATGGGACATCCATTGAAAATTACCGAACTCATTGCCCAGCTTCCGGGAACTTATTATCGTTACCCGGCAGGCAGTTCATACTCCTGTAAATGTAAGGAAAGCCAAAAAGGCGGTTCGGACTGCCATTGAATTGCAGCATCAAAATCGTGGGTTGACCTTTGTTGAAATCGTCTCAAATTGCAACTCAGGATGGAAGATGACGCCGGTTCAGGCGAACCAGTGGATGGTGGACAACATGTTCCCGTTTTATCCGCTTGGGGATATTAAACTGAACGGAGAACTGGTGAAGAAGTAATTATTCTAAGTAAAAAATCTAACAAATCATATTTATCATGACTGAAGAAATTATCATAGCCGGTTTTGGTGGTCAGGGTGTACTTTCGATGGGAAAAATATTGGCTTACTCCGGTATTATGCAGGATCAGGAAGTGAGCTGGATGCCATCCTACGGACCGGAAATGCGCGGCGGGACAGCCAATGTAACTGTTATCCTGAGTGATGAACGCATCAGTTCTCCCATTCTTAATCTCTTTGATACCGCCATTATTCTGAATCAGCAATCGATGGATAAGTTTGAACCCATGGTAAAACCTGGCGGTACACTGCTTTATGACCCCAATGGCATAACCCATCCCCCGACAAGGAAAGACATCAGCATATATAAGATAGAAGCCAGCAAAGAGGCCGCTAACTTAGGGTTGAGAAAAATATTCAACATGATCGTCCTTGGTGGTTATTTAAAGGTAAAACCAGTGGTTGAATATAACAATGTGATCAAAGGCATAAAAAAATCATTACCCCAGCGATACCATCATTTAGTGGCTGAAAACGAAAAAGCAATCAGCAGAGGTCTGGAAATTGTAGAGGAAGTGCAAAAAGTTTAAATTATAACAGCAACAAATTAAAAGCCTTTAGAGTTTAAATACTTTGAAGGCTTTTTTTTTTTCATTTGGTAATGATAAAATTAGTAAATTCGAAATCTGAAATTTTTAAAACCCGTTTGATATGAACATCAATTATCAGTGTCCTCATTGCAAAGGCTACTTAGCCCTCGATGGCTGCTTATTATTTTCAGTACGCACCCCCGATCATACAGTTGGCCTCATCTCTCTTCATATTGAGCTGGGAAATTATGCTGTAAAAAAGAATCCCGGATTTGAATATAATGAGGGTGATCACCTCGATTTTTATTGTCCGATCTGCCATGCTGAACTGGCATCAGAAGTTCATAATAGCCTGGCAAAAATTATCATGATCGATGAGAATAACAGAGAGTTTGATATTCTCTTTTCAAGGGTCGCTGGCCAAAAAAGTACCTTCAAGATCATAGGTGAAACCATGGAAATTTACGGAGATGATTCAGCCGAATATCTGGATTATATTAACCTGTCTTTGAATTTTTAAAGAATTGGTGAAGTTGATTTCAACCCGGGTTTAGAGGTAAATCTATAAGTTTCAAAACACATGAGATATTTAACATATTGTATTATCGTATCTGTGTTTTGCCTCTATGGTTGTAAAAAAACCAAAATAAGAATCAGTGAGCCCTCCTTCGAAGAATCTCAAAGGATTATACCTATTGGAAAACGAGTTTCGCAGCAACTGCTCGCCTCATTAAAAGGAGAATTACAAGCTGCCGTTGCTGAAGGCGGATTTGAAAAAGCCATTGAAGTATGCCATCTCAGAGCCGAACCGATAAAAGAAGCCGTTGAAAAATCAACAGCAGAAAACATCAGGGTTAAAAGAACCACGCACCGAAGCCGGAATCCAGATAATAATCCTGATGAAGTTGAAGACAAAGCCTTGCTTTATTTTGAAAATATTATTGACAAAGGAGAATCGATCCCTGAGTTCTATATTCAAAAAGTTACCAGGAACGATTCAGCGTTTTTCTATTTTTTCAAACCCTTAAAAATTGAAAGCCTTTGTCTTGGCTGCCATGGAAAGACTGAAAACATTAGCCCGGCAGTCGTAGCATTGCTTGGAAATCTTTATCCCGGTGATAAAGCCACAGGATATTCAGAGGGCGAATTCAGGGGACTGGTCAGCGTGATAATCCCCGAATAACATAGTGAAGCGTAAAACTTAGCACTTCATTGTACTGTCCGTTATTCCATTTGTAAGATTGCCCGCTTGCATGAGGCCTGACTGCAAGAATTGAATTGGAATATCTGACATTGATCCAGAGGTTTTCAAATATCCGGTAGTATGCGCCAATATTGAAGCTCATGTCCAGGGTCTGAAAATCAGAACCACTTACCTCCTCATAGCCATCTGCTTCCTCATAACTATGAATTAAAAATCCAAAACCTAATCCGGTCTCGAGGGTACCCCGTTCATGAAAATCATACTTGTAATGAATAGGCATTTCAATATAGTTTAGCCTGAGCAAATAGGTACTGTAATCCAGTGAGTCAGGATTTTTACGGCTTCCTTTCTGAATGTAATCCAATTCCATTTGGAGTGATGATCGTTTGCTGAAATACCTGTTTACAAAAACCCCTAAATAAACACCTGCCTTATTGGGACCTTCAAGCCGGTCGCCAGAAATTTCAGAGGCGCTCAGTCCGCCAAGGACTCCACCATTGAAATCCTGGGCTATTACAACTGAACCAGCAACGATAACTATAAAAATAAAAATTAGCAATCCATGCTTCATAATTTCCGTGAATTGACTTTAAATATTAATTGAATGATTTTCCATAATAATCATGACCATGGCAAAATTAAGAATGATTTATAACAATACTTATTTCTTATAGACTTCCTTTCGATGCCTTATTCTGATAATTTCAACCACCAATTTGTCTTTAATGATTGAATATATTATCCGGTAATTACCTGACCTGATTCTCCATAAATCTATTCTTCCAGCAATTTTCTTTACACCGGATGGTCTTGGGATTTAATAGAAAGTGCCTCAATTTTCCTGATTATTTTTCCAATTTCAGACGAAGGAAGAGATTCGAGTTCCTTTATCAGCTGACCTTGCAAAAACAATGAAATACATTATAAGCGACCTTTGCTGATTAAATTCTTTTTTACCTTTTCCAAAGGTATTCTTGGCTCATTTAGCCGGCTATAAGCTGACCAAAATATCCTCAATATCTTCATATGCTGAACCATAAGTTTCCAGATCAATGATCACCGCCTTCTTTTTGCCTTTTTCATCAACTATATAATCAATGCCATCCATAACAATTATTGTTAAACAAAAACAAAAGTAAAAAATTAATTGGCGCTATTTTGATGATCTTCCTGAAATAATCATAAACGATCATGTCCCTTCACCTTCCCGATAACCTCCTGCAATTCATTTAAGCCAGCTTTTCAATTCTCTTCACCGACTTAAACTTCCACAGCAACTTTTGGGCATAGTTATAACCTATTCCTTCTATTTCAGTAAGAACAGTTTTTACGGTTGCCTTTTCCCTTCTTTTCCGGTGATGGGTAATTCCGAACCTGTGCGCCTCGTCGCGGATATGCTGGATCACTTTGAGTGTTTCCGATTTTTTATCGAGATACAGTGGTAATGAGTCACCCGGATAATAAATTTCTTCAAGTTTTTTTGCAATGCCGACAATAGAGATCTTTCCACGAAGGTCAAGCTTATCAAGGCTTACCAAAGCCGAACTCAGTTGCCCTTTACCGCCGTCAACAATGATCAGTTGTGGCAGTTCCTGCTTTTCATCCAGCAAGCGCTTGTACCGCCGGTAAATGATCTCTTCCATCGAAGCAAAGTCATTCGGACCTTCCACTGACTTTATATTGAAATGCCGGTATTCCTTTTTGTCGGGCTTACCGTTTTTAAAGCAAACCATGGCCGCCACCGGCTCGGTTCCCTGTGTATTGGAATTGTCAAAACACTCAATATGCCGGGGCTCTTCCTGCATCCGGAGGTCTTTCTTCATCTGGGCCATGATCCTGTTGGTATGACGATCGGGATCAACCAGTTCACTCTGCTTCTCCTTTTCCAGTTTATAATACTTGCAATTCCGTTCCGAAAGCTCAAGCAAATGCTTTTTGTCACCGATTTTTGGAACAGTAAAACTGACCCCTGGCATCTCCAGGTCAATTTTTATGGGCAGGATCACTTCCGGGGCATTGCTCTCAAACCGCTCGCGGAGATCAAGGATAGCGATTTGCAGTAATTCCTCATCCGGTTCATCCAGCTTTTTTTTGATCTCAACCGTATGTGCCTGCACGATGGCCCCGTTCACCACTTTCATGAAATTTAAATAGGCAAAATCATCATCCGAAATGATTGAGAAACACATCCGCATTTTCAATTTTCGGATTTACCACAGTCGATTTGCTCTGGTACCGTTCCAGCAGTTCCAGTTTCTCCTTCACGGTTTGCGCTTTTTCAAATTCAAGATTATCCGAATACTGCCGCATCAATTCCTTCAGTTGCCCAATCACCGAGTTGATGTTTCCCCTGATAATCTGTTTGATTGCATTGATGGAGGTTTCATAATCTTCAGTCGTCTGCATGCCCTCACAGGGGCCTTTGCAATTTCCAATATGGTATTCAAGGCAGACTTTGAATTTCTTTTTTTGGATGTTTTCTTCAGTCAGGCTGAAGTTGCATGTCCTGAGCGGATAAAGCTGCCTCACAAGGTCAAGCAGTGTATGCATCATACGACCTGAAGCATAAGGACCGAAATAAACCGAACCATCCCTGATCACATTTCGGGTTGGAAATATTCTCGGAAACGGCTCATTTTTAATGCAAATCCATGGATAAGTTTTGTCGTCCTTCAGCATCACGTTGTAGCGCGGCTGGTATTTTTTGATCAGGTTATTTTCGAGCAGCAGAGCATCCAGTTCCGTATCAACCACAATATGCTTTATCTCAGCAATTTTCTTCACCAGTACCTGCAGTTTCCCGCTTACTGCATTGTCTTTGTTGAAATACGAAGCAACCCGCTTCTTCAGGTTCTTTGCCTTCCCCACATAAATGATCTTCCCTTCCGAATCAAAATACTGGTAAATGCCGGGCTTACCGGGAAGGGTTTTAATGACCGGTTCAAGTTGGTCGTAATATTTATTTATTCCCCTCAAGTAACTTTATAAAAGGTGTATTGATTAAAACTCTGCTATTAGATCCTTTTGACTCGCCTCTTAAACTTGTATCTTATTACTTTTACTTCATCCCCTTCTTCAAAAACGCATCCCATCCCTGTGCCGTTATCGGAACCACAGCCCCAGACTTACTGATCAAATTGTATCCTTCGTTCTTCTCTGTCATATGCCCGATCACCGAAATCCCCTGTATGCCCTTTACTTTTTCATAATCACTTTGCGCCACTGTAAACAACAGCTCATAATCCTCTCCTCCGTTTAGGGCGCATGTCGTCGGATCAATTCCAAATTCCCTCGCAACCGTCACTGTGGCCATATCTATCGGAATTTTATCTTCGTACAGGTTGCATCCCATCCCCGACTTAATGCAAATATGAAGCATTTCTGAAGCCAGCCCGTCAGAAATATCAATCATCGAAGTTGGCTTTACCCCAACACCTTTGAGCAGTTTCAAAACATCAGTGCGGGCTTCAGGCTTAAGCTGCCGTTCAAGTACATAATCATTCCCTTCCAGGTCAGGCTGCATTTTCGGATCCGCTTTAAACGCCTGCTTTTCCCGCTCAAGCAGCATCAATCCCATATAGGCAGCGCCAAGATCACCCGAAACAAAAACCAGATCACCCTTCTTTGCCGTGTTCCGGTAAACAACCTCTTCCGCTTTGGCTTCACCAATTGCTGTTGCTGATAAGAACAAACCCGAAGGACTCGAAACCGTATCACCTCCCACCAGGTCTACCTTATACGTTCTGCAGGCAAGGTAAATTCCTTTGTATATCTCTTCCAGCGCTTCAACAGAAAAACGGTTTGAGGCTCCAATACCCACCAAGCAATTGTTTGGGTGACCCGTTCATGGCAACAATGTCAGAAAAGTTTACGACGGCGGTTTTATATCCCAAATGCTTTAATGGCACATAAGTCAAATCGAAGTGAATACCCTCGATCAGCAGGTCGGTTGTAACGAGAATTTGTTTGTCGGTATAAGATAAAACGGCAGCATCATCCCCAACTCCTTTGATGCTTGAAGGGTTTTTGAGCTGGATGCTGTTGGTGAGGTAATCGATCAATCCGAATTCACCAAGCGTGGATAATTCGGTTCTATGTGGCAAATTTTCGAGCATTTGTGTAGATTTATTTTACGGGCAAAAGTACTAAAATCAATTTAGGTTGATGATTGATAAACCTTTGATTTATCAGTGAAATCATACAACATTTCTCATGATTAATTGTTGTTAAGGTTGGTTGAGGTTATATGCTTTACTGCGGGATAATGCTTACTTTTGCGCCGCCGTTTAAATCTCAACCAGCGAGTTTTAATAGTGTCAATAATGGAAAAAGACAACAACAATATACTTCAGGAAGTAACGCAGAGTGACTATAAGTATGGATTTGTTACCGATATTGAGATGGATACCGCCCCGAAAGGGTTGAACGAAGACATCATCCGGTTTATTTCGCTTAAAAAGAACGAACCCGAATTTATGCTTGAGTTCAGGCTCAAGGCTTTTGCTAAATGGAAAACCATGCAAAACCCCAAATGGGCGCATTTAAATATCCCCCCGATCGACTTCCAGGACATCATTTACTATGCTGCTCCCAAAAAGAAAAAAGAACTGAGCAGCCTGGATGAAGTAGATCCTGAATTACTTGCCACTTTTAACAAGCTTGGCATCTCCCTCGAGGAACAGAAAAAACTAAGCGGGGTGGCAGTGGATGCTGTATTTGACAGTGTTTCGGTAAAAACAACCTTCAGCGATACCCTTCAGAAACATGGGATCATTTTCTGTTCGTTCAGCGAAGCAGTTCTGCATCATCCCGATCTGGTGAAAAAATATATGGGATCGGTAGTACCTGTTGGAGATAATTATTTTGCAGCACTCAACTCTGCCGTTTTCACTGATGGATCGTTTTGCTATATTCCGCCGGGTGTTCGCTGCCCGGTTGAGCTATCAACCTACTTCAGGATCAATAGCGCAGGCACAGGACAATTCGAACGAACTCTGATCATTGCCGACGAAGGAAGTTATGTCAGCTATATGGAAGGCTGTACGGCTCCCCAGCGCGACGAAAACCAGCTTCATGCAGCAGTTGTTGAAATCGTTGCTATGAAAGATGCACAGGTAAAGTATTCTACTGTTCAGAACTGGTATCCAGGCGATAAGGAGGGGAAAGGCGGAATTTACAATTTTGTAACCAAACGCGGAATGTGCAGGGGAAGTCATTCCAAAATTTCCTGGACCCAGGTTGAAACCGGTTCAGCCATAACATGGAAATATCCGAGTTGTATTTTGATGGGAGATCATTCGGTAGGCGAATTTTATTCTGTGGCTGTAACCAATAATCACCAGCAAGCTGACACCGGTTCAAAAATGACACACATAGGCAAGAACACAAAAAGCACAATCATCTCCAAAGGAATCTCTTCCGGATTCAGCAACAACAGTTACCGTGGTCTGGTGAGGATCAGCCGGAGAGCGGAAAACTCACAGAAATTTTTCACAATGCGATTCACTTTTGCTTGGCGACAAATGTGGGGCCCATACTTTCCCTTACATCGATGCACAAAACAGTTCTTCGATTGTTGAGCATGAAGCCACGACTTCCAAAATTTCGGATGACCAGTTGTTTTATTGCAAGCAACGAGGAATTAATACCGAAAATGCAATCGGCCTGATCGTGAATGGTTATGCAAAAGAAGTACTAAGGCAGCTACCGATGGAGTTTGCAGTGGAAGCACAAAAATTGTTGGCGATTAGTTTGGAAGGAAGTGTTGGATAAAAAGATTTTTGATATTAGATTTATGATGTATGATTTGAAAAATAGCAGAAATGAATAGTCAGGAGATGGAAGATCGGTTAATCAGGTTTGCTGCGCCTGTGATAGAGATTTGCGAATCTTTACCCAATTCTACTGCTGGCAAAATATTATCAGGACAATTAACGAAATCATCAACATCATCAGCTCTAAATTATTGAGAAGCAAGAGGCGCTGAATCAAAAAAAGACTTCATTCACAAAATCGGAATTGTATTAAAAGAATTGAGAGAAACACTAATCGGATTAAAAATAATCGAATTGACAGAATTATCATCCAAAAAAGAAAAAGTTAAGGTGGCATTAATTGAGAATAATGAATTGGTCTCAATATTTGTTCAGAGTAAAAAAACAGCGCAGCAAAAATCATAAATCTTAAATCATACATCATATTTCATAAATCATTTTAAATGTTATCAATAAAGAACTTACACGTATCTATTAACGGAAAAGAAATCCTTCGGGGCCTGAACCTTGAAATTAAAGCCGGGGAAGTGCACGCGATCATGGGACCAAATGGAACTGGCAAAAGCACGCTGGCATCAGTCATTACCGGTAAAGATGGATACGAAATTACAGAAGGTACAATCAGCTATTTAGGGAAAGATATTTCAGGATTGTCCATTGAAGAGCGCGCGCTGGAAGGTATCTTTCTCGGATTCCAGTATCCGGTTGAAATTCCCGGAGTTAGTATGACTAACTTTATGCGAACTGCCTTGAATGAGCATCGAAAACACAAAGGACTTGATCCGATTTCAGCAACTGACTTCCTGGCGAAAATGGAAGAGAAAAGAAAACTGCTCGAAATCCATGACAAGCTGACTAACCGTTCAGTGAACGAAGGATTTTCTGGAGGTGAGAAAAAGAGGAACGAGATATTCCAGATGGCTATGCTCGAACCCAAACTTGCCATCCTTGACGAAACTGACTCAGGGTTGGATATTGACGCACTCAAGGTTGTTGCAAAAGGCGTCAACGCATTGAAAACAAAAGACAATGCAACCCTCGTCATTACCCATTATCAGCGGCTACTCGATTATATCGTACCTGACTATGTTCATGTTTTGAACGATGGGAAGATCATCCGGTCGGGTGGGAAGGAACTGGCTTTTGAGCTTGAGGAAAAAGGCTATGAATGGCTGAAAGAAGAAACAAGATAAAAGGAAAAAGTAACAATGGAAGCCTTATTAAAGGATAAAATATCAACCCTGTTTAACGAAAACAAAGTTCAGATCTTTAACAACAACCCTGCTGAAGTAAAGGAATTGAGAGAGTATGCTTTTGCAGATTTTCTGAAACTGGATTTTCCGACAGAAAAAACAGAAGCCTGGAAAAATACCGATCTGAAAAAAGCATTGGGACAGGATTTCACTTTCTATTTTGAACCTACCGATAAAAACATTGATATTGATAATGTTTTCCGTTGCGAGGTTCCTGATTTTGACACGCATATCATTTCGTTGTACAATGGCTGGTATGTTTCCAAAGATAAGCCATTGACCACGTTGCCGAATGGAACCATCGTCGGGAGTTTTGCAAAGGCATTGGAAGCCTATCCTGAACTTGTTTTGAAGCACTTCAATAAATATGCGAAGGAAAACATCAATGGATTCAACTCGCTGAACACGGCTTTCGCTCAGGATGGTGTATTTATTTATGTTCCGGATGGTGTTCATACCTACAAAACGCTTCAAATGGTTAATGTTCTGAATAAGGAAGACAACCTCTTTGTTCAGAACCGGAACTTAGTCATTCTTGGGAAAAACAGCAAGCTGACGCTGGTTCACTGCGATGATTCGCACAATCATAAATCGAGTTTTACCAACACGGTTACAGAAGTTTTCATGGATGAAGGTGCCCAGTTGGATCATTATAAACTTCAGAACCTCAACAATGATACTTCCCTGATCAATTCCACATTTTTCTATCAATCAGCCAACAGTAACCTGAGCACTTTTGCCATTTCACTGAACGGGGGTTTAATCAGGAATGATCTAAGGATAATCCTTGACGGAGAAGGAAGTAATGCTGACATCTATGGTTTGTACCTGGTTGACAAAGACCAGCATGTGGATAATCATGTTTTTGTTGATCATGCAAAACCCGGCTGTACATCAAATGAACTATTCAAGGGCATCCTTGACGATCATGCCACGGCAGTTTTTAATGGACACATCCTGGTGAGGAAAGATGCCCAAAGAACCAACGCCTATCAAAAAAACCGGAATGTTTTGCTTACTGATAAAGCTACAGCCAACGCAAGGCCTTTCCTTGAGATCTATGCTGATGATGTAAAATGCAGCCACGGAGCTACTGTTGGTCAACTGGACGATAATGCATTATTCTATATTAAATCGAGAGGGATAAGCGAATATAATGCAAAACTTCTGCTGATGTACGCCTTTGCAGCAGAAGTTATAAATAAGGTTAGTATCACTCCGCTCCGTGACAGAATGGATGACCTTGTAAAAAAGAGGCTTAGGGGTGAGCTTGCCGTTTGCGACCAGTGTGTGCTTCATTGCAGGAACCAGGAGAAAAAATTTGAGTTTGAAATCGATATGACGAAAATTTAATTTCACTTGCCTTGAAATTCGACGTTGCTAAAATCCGGAATGATTTTCCTGCGCTCCATCAAACGATTTATGGAAAACCATTGGTCTATCTTGATAATGCGGCTACTTCCCAAAAGCCCAAACTGGTCATAGATGCTATTTCGGAGTATTATTCTACCATCAACAGTAATGTCCACAGGGGTGTTCATTACCTTAGTCAGCAAGCAACCGATGCTTTTGAAAAAACAAGGATTCATATTCGGCAATTCATCAATGCACGTCATTCGCATGAAATTATCATCACCAAAGGAGCAACCGATTCCATCAATCTTGTAGCCAACTCTTTTGGAAAGAAATTCCTGAATGAAGGTGACGAGGTCATCATCTCAGCGCTTGAACATCATGCGAACATTGTTCCGTGGCAAATGATCTGCAAGGAAAAGAAAGCTATCATTGAAGGTGATTCCCATGAATGATAACTGCGAATTGCTTCTGGATGAATTCAACCGGCTGATCAGTGAAAAAACCAGGATTGTTTCTGTAACCCACATTTCAAATGCGATGGGTGTGATCAATCCCATCAGGAAGATCATTGAGATTGCACATCTGCATAAAATACCTGTTTTGATTGACGGTGCGCAGGGAATTGTCCACGAAAAAGTGGATGTTCAGGAACTGGATTGTGACTTCTATTGCTTTTCCAGCCATAAGTTTTACGGCCCGATGGGCGTTGGTATCCTCTATGGAAAGGAAAAACTGCTCAATCAAATGCCACCTTACCAGACAGGCGGGGAAATGATAAAGTCGGTTACCTTTGAAAAAACCACTTTCAATGAATTGCCCTTCAAATTTGAAACGGGCACGCCCAATGTAGCTGACGTGATCGGCTTCGATGCGGCGCTGAATTATTTGGAACAAACCGGACTTGAAAATATTTTTAAGTATGAAAAGGAATTACTGGATTACGCTACCCTTGAACTGAAAAAAATAAGTGGACTACAGATCATTGGTGATGTAACGGATAAAGCAGGGGTCATTTCCTTTAATCTTGAAGGCATTCATCCTTACGATGCCGGAACAATCATTGACAAGTTCGGGATTGCATTGAGAACCGGCAACCATTGTGCGCAACCAGTGATGGACAGACTTAAAATCCAGGGCACCATGCGGGCTTCCTTTGCGTTTTATAACACACGAGAAGAAGCGGATAGGCTGGTTGAGGCAATAAAGAAAGTAAAGGAGATGTTTGGATAAAAAGAATGCAATTTATCAGTAAATGACAATTCAGGAGACGGAAAATAAAATCATTGACGAATTCAGCCTGTTCGATGACTGGATGGACAAATACAATTACCTGATTGAAATGGGTAAGACCTTGCCTATCCTTGATGAAAAATTTAAAACCGACCAGTACCTGATTTCGGGCTGCCAGTCAAGGGTTTGGCTTTCTGCTGAACTTATTGAGGGCAAAGTTGTTTTTAAGGCCGACAGCGATGCTGTGATCACCAAAGGCATTGTCAACCTGCTGATCAGGGTTTTATCGGGTCAGACACCCGAAGAAATATTAAGCACTGATATGTCATTCATTGATAAAATCGGATTGAAGGAACACCTCTCTCCTACCCGATCCAACGGATTGACCTCCATGTTCAAACAAATGAAATTGTATGCGCTGGTATTTAAAACAAAAATGGAACAGGCGGGTAAATAGCTTTAATCTGCTTTTCATGCATATTTATAAAAGAAATCCGAACAATTAATTTATCAATTACCAATCTTAAAAACAACCATGGAAGTAAAAATATTATGATTAAAACCTTGTTAAAAAAAATACCGGCTCAACTCAAGGGTGAAATTATCGAAAGGAAAGAACCGTGCAGGCTATGTGGTGAGAAAACCGGGAAATTAATCGCCAAAATTGATTATTGGGACATCAAAAATACTACCCTTGTTAAATGTGAAAAATGTGGGTTGTCGCAATTAGATCCTATGCTGACTGAGGAAGATACATCCAAAGGCTGCCTTGCTTATTACATTGAGGAATCATTAAGAAGCCCGTTCAAAGAACAAAAAAGAAACCTGCTACGCAATTTCAGAAGAGGCCTTCTGTTTGGTCATTCCCTTCGCAAGAGGAATTATAGAATCAATAACATCCTGGAATTCGGACCGGGTTCAGGTTATTTTTTGGAAGGATTAAAATACTTTTATCCTGAAACACAGATAACGGTAATTGACATCAATGAGGAAGTCCTGAATTTTAATAAAAGACAACACCAATATGAAACTTACAAAGCCACTCCTGAAAGATTTATTCCTGAACTTGAAGGAAAATTTGATTTGATTATCGCCAGAGATATAATAGAACATGTGACGGATATTTCAAGTCTCATCCATAATGTTATTAAATATTCAAGATCAAACTGCTTATTTCACTTCATTACTCCAAATGGACATGAGGATTTATGGAAACATTACCTGACGCATAATTACCTCCATAAAAATTCAGAATTGCTGATTAACCATGTGAACTATTTTGATGGTAAAGGATTGTTGAGCTACCTTCTTGAGCTTAATTTTAATAAAATTGAGTACTATACTTATAAGCTTAAAACTACCATAAGGGGCAGAGGCTGGAAGGTCAAAACGAAACTAATGGCGGCCCCATCGCAAAAAAAGAGTGCCGGCTTTTATATAAACCATAAAATAGGGGAAGTCAGAAGCCTGGAATTTAGCAAAGGGGAGGTTTTAAATAAATGGTACATTAACCGAAAGATAAAACATCTCGCGTTATTTATGAGTTGGTATCATCACGCAAGTCTGATAAAGGTTGATCCGAGGCTTAATGTCGGACATGAGATATACGGTTTGTTTAAGGTCCCCAACAAAAAATAAATAACCTGGAGCCGAATGAATCTTTACTATGATTAATTAAAAGTTTCGCAAATGAATAATATAATTACAAAAGGAATATTGAGAGATGCAGTAATTGAAGTCCTCAAAACCATTTATGATCCTGAAATACCTGTAAACATTCATGAAATGGGATTAATCTACGAAGTAAGGGTAGATGATAACAGCAATGTTTATGTTCTGATGACATTAACATCGCCCAATTGTCCTGTCGCTGAATCCCTCCCTGAAGAAGTTCAGGAAAAAGTAAAAGGCATCAGCGGGGTGAATGATGTGAAGGTGGAAATAACTTTTGAGCCTCCCTGGGATCAATCCATGATGTCGGAAGCTGCCCAACTGGAACTGGGATTGTTATAAAACAGATAGTTCTGTCTGTTTATTTTTGTAATTCAATTCGATTACTTTTGTAAAAAAATAAAGCATGTCGCCCGATTCAGGCACATTATTATCTAAGATTAATTCACCGGCTGACCTTAAAAAACTCAGAGAAGAGGAGTTACCCAAAGTATGCGATGAAATCAGGCAATTTATCATTGAAGTGATCTCCTCCAATCCCGGCCATCTGGGTGCCAGCCTCGGAGCCATTGAACTGGCTGTTGCTATCCATTATGTTTTCGATACACCTTCGGATAAACTGATTTGGGATGTCGGTCACCAGGCTTATGCACATAAAATACTTACAGGCCGGAAAGACCGGTTTTATACTCTTCGCAAACAGAACGGCATCAGTGGCTTTCCAAAAATGTCGGAAAACGAATACGATGCATTTGGGACAGGACATTCCTCAACCTCCATTTCTGCGGCGTTTGGTATGGCCATCGCCTCCTCCCTCGCAGACCTAAAAGGGAAAAACCATATTGCTGTAATTGGCGACGGATCGATGACAGGCGGTATGGCGATGGAAGCGCTCAACAATGCCGGCGTATCAAAGGCAAATCTGCTGGTTATCCTGAATGACAATAAAATCGCAATTGATAATAATGTCGGAGCAATTAAGGAATATCTTCTCGATATAACGACATCCCGTTCATACAACAGGTTCAAGGATTTGGTGTGGAAAATTCTGGGTGGTAACTCAAAGTATGGAGTCAATTCAAGGTCCATTGTCAAGCAGGTGGGAAATGCCGTTAAATCAACCATCCTGAAAAAAAGTAACCTGTTCGAAGCTTTCGGGTTCCGTTACTTCGGACCAACAGATGGCCATGATGTGATCCATCTTGTAAAAATCTTAAAGGATCTCAAAAGGATTCCCGGCCCAAAGATACTGCATACGATAACCGTCAAGGGAAAGGGCCTTTACAATGCTGAAAAAGAGCCGACAACCTACCATTCACCGGGGGTATTCGACCGCAAGACAGGTGTAATCAAAAAAACCGAATGCCAGGAAAAACTTTCGCCCAAATTCCAGCATGTCTTTGGCAAAACCCTCATTGAGCTGGCTGAACAAAATAAACGCATTGTCGGGATCACACCGGCTATGGCCACCGGTTCTTCCCTCAATATGATGATGCAGGTGATGCCCGACCGGGTATTTGACGTTGGCATTGCAGAGCAACATGCCGTTACCTTTGCTGCCGGTCTTGCAACCCAGGGAATGATCCCCTTCTGCACTATTTATTCAACATTCATGCAAAGGGCTTATGACCAGGTGATCCACGATGTAGCGCTTCAAAAGCTTCATGTGGTATTCTGCCTCGACCGGAGCGGAATCGTCGGGGAAGACGGCGATACCCATCACGGGGCCTTCGACCTGGCATATCTGCGAACAATTCCCAACATCACCATTTCTGCACCGATGAATGAGGAAGAGCTCAGGAATTTGATGTATACCGCCCAGTTTGGTAATACCGGCACCTTTGCCATCCGATACCCCCGCGGACGAGGATTTTTAACCGAATGGAGAAATCCTTTTCAGAAACTGGAGATCGGAAAAGGAAGACAGCTTGCTGATGGAAATGATATTGCAATAGTATCCATTGGAATCACCAGCAATTTTGCTGTTGAGGCAGCAGGATTTTTACAAAAGGAAGGCACAAGCACTGCTGTATTTGATATGAGATTCCTTAAACCGATCGATGAAGAAATTTTACACAGTGTTTTCAGAAAGTTCAAAAAGATCATTACCGTTGAAGATGGAACCATTGTTGGCGGCTTGGGAAGCGCTGTGATTGAATTTATGGCCGATCATAATTATTCTGCAAAGGTGAGGCGACTTGGCATTCCTGATCAGTTTGCCGGTCAGGGAACCCCCGAAGAACTTTACCAAAAACTCGGATACGATACTGATGGAATAGTTAAAACTGCTCATGCTCTTTTAAATTCATGATTTTTAACATGTTAACACTTTTGGGTTTGAAAAAAAACTGACAGTAGTATACATGCTACGTGATTTATACTTATCTTAGCCATGTAAACATAAATCACAGCCCCTATGAAAAGGCTTATCGTAATTATTTCCATCATCTTTAAGGGTAGCCTCAGTGCCCAAAACTGGAGCCCAATCCTCGTTGATGAGAAAATGAACTTCCAGCATTCGGATTCATCTTACATCAGCCATACCATTTGGGCCGATTCGGCTGAAACTGTTGGAGCTGATGTAATTTATCACCTGAACCGGATAGTAAAGGATGTTCCTGATAATCCTGAAATAGTGCTCAGAAACCAACCCCAGTTTTTGCTCAAAGAAATGACAAAACAGGAGGCCGGAATCTATATTTTTGATTATCCTGATGAATTTACAATTAAAGCATTAGCCGACATTGGCGAAACCTGGATGTTCAGCGAACAAATGAATATCACCGCTGAAGTCACTTCCGCATATCAGGAAAATATTTTTGGCACCTCGGATTCTTTGAAAGTCATCAGCCTTTCCGACGGGAATGAAATCCGGCTTTCTAAAAACTTTGGAATTTTGAAGTTTCCTGATTTTGAAAATGGAGGGGGTTATGATCTTGGTAGGAATTCAGAACACCGAATTTGGCGAATCGGTACCTGACTTCTGGGATGTGTTTGATTTTGAGGTTGGAGATGTTTTTCAGTATAGTGGATATGAATCAAATATTGACTTTACTGTCAACTGGACAAGGAAAATAACAATAAACTCGAAAGAGGCTAATGGCAACAATTTATTGTACTCCTTTGATGGTATTTATCATGCATTTGGATGGAATAATCCAGTTCCCACCGATCCTTTTGAAGTGGGATATCCGATTACAGGAAATCAGACCTATACCGATTCAATCAATCATCTTGTAAATAGCTTTCCAAATCAGCTGCATGTTTTTCCAAATTCCTATTCCAGTTATGGATCCGGCTTAGTATTTACTTCAGCACGAGTAGTTAAAGATAATGAAACAGATCTCATCAAAAAACAATTCGGTTTACATTATGACCAAAACCAAGTTGATGGGCAATTGTTTTATGAATTGGATAGTAATTCCGATATCCTGTACAAATATAATATGCCATGGTATTATTGAGGAACCCGGCCCAATAAAGGGGAAAATTTATAAAACTCATTTGGGAGAAATTTATCATGCTGAAGGATTTTTTGAATATGAAGTTATTATATCCTTGGAGGGTTACATAAAAGATGGCGACACTGTCGGAACCATAACCCCCGATTCACTTTTACTTGTTGGGATTTCAGATACGAAATCGACGAAGGGCGAAGTTATCGCTTTTCCAAATCCTGCCGGTGATTATATTTGCTTCAAATTCCCCCAAGCAGAACTCTATGATGGTTATTCTATTGAAATCAGAAATCTTTTAGGCGAAGTCATAAGGATTGAGAGTATAGGAGGTAATGAAACCCAAATGCTTGATATTGCAGATTTAAAACCTGGCATTTACCTGTGTTCCATAAAAAATAAACTGAATGTCATTCAGAAGTTAAAACTGGTTATTCAATAATAATTTCAACTGCAAAAGATACGGGAGAATAAAAACTAAATTTGCATCATGATCGTGCATAATAAAGTTTATGTTTTCATTGCCTGCTTCACAGGATTATTTGTGGTTCTCCCCGACCTGCTTCATTCCCAGTCGAGTGAAAACATCAGCAATGTTGCCTACCGGTTCGAGGGTTCAAAACTGCTGATCACATATGATATTATTAAGGCGCAATCAGGCGAAACTTTTGAAATCTCTCTTGAAGCTATCACTGCTTCAGGTGAAACAATAATACCGGAAAATGTCTTTGGCGATGTTAAAAGAGGAGTCGTTCCCGGCAGGAAAAGAACCATCATTTGGGATACCAGTGCCGATGAAATCATCCTCGATGAAAATTTCACCCTGAATATTTATGCGATTCCCCAGGGGCGGAGTGAAGCAGTTCCCGATTCCATAGTTCAGAAATATGAATTCCCACGCTATACTGATGTAGGTCTCGGGCTGGGATTGGATTATGGAGGTGTGTTTGGCGGAAAATTCACTTATACACCGATTAAATACTTAGGGATTTTTGCCGCTGGAGGATTTCAGCTTGGGGGTTTCGGATGGCAATTGGGAGTCAAAGGATACATTATCCCCAAAACTTCAAAAAAAGGATTCCGTCCCAATATCAAAATCATGTATGGAATCAATGCAGTAATTTTTGTTTACGATGCTGAGCAATACAACGATTTGTATCCGGGATTTTCGCTTGGGCCGGGAATGGAATTCCGTTTCGGCAGATTGAAAAGGCACGGTGTAAATGCCGACCTTAATATTCCGATCCGTTCGGAAGAGTTTTATAACGACTGGGATAAATTAAAAAATGATCCGACCATTACAATAGAATCCGAACCATTGCCTTTTTCAATTTCTGTGGGGTATCATTTTGAGTTTTAATCTTCGTAGTGTGTAATTCCTGGATCAATGATTGCATTTTTCCCGAAATTGAAACTGCTGGAAAGGATTTTCTGGCACCTGGTTCGTTTATCAAACAATAATTGTAGTTTTATTGTCTTAAAACTGAAATGTCAGTATAGTTCTATTATTATTTAACAAATGGCAAAAAAGAATCATCTCAAATTAATTAAAAAAATCGGCTTACCTCCCGGATCACTTGTTTATACGGGAGCTGAAACGGAAGGTAAAACTGAAATAACGCTGATCTCATACAACCAGGATTCGTTGGAAACACAATCATCTGGAAATTTGAAGGAAATCACTTCAAAAGTCAAAGATGACAGGGTTAACTGGATCAATTTTGATTCTCTTCATAACACTGACTTGATTGAGGAAGCAGGGAATACTTTTAATATTCATAATCTTTTACTGGAAGATATCCTTGATATTTCGCATCAGCCAAAGGTTGAAGAATATGATAACTTTCTCTTTTTTACTTTAAAAATGCTTGAACACACAAAGGATGGGAATGATCATCAGTTCGACCATATCAGTTTTGTGCTGGGGAAAAACTATTTGCTGTCGTTCCAGGAATACAAAGGCGATCCGTTCGACCCGATCAGGGAGAGAATAGCGTCGGGCAAAGGAAAAGTTCGCAGCCGTGATGTCGGTTACCTTTTCATCCTGTTGCTCGATGCTATCGTGGACCAGTATTTTGTTATGCTTGAAAAGATCAATAGCGCTATCTCCCAGATTGAAATTGAATTATTCGAAAGCCCATCCGAGTCAACAGTAAACAAAATCATCCGTCAGAAAAAAGAACTGAATACCTTGATGGAGAATATCTATCCGGTTGCCGAAGGCCTTAAATCATTCAGGATCGACGATTCGGATTTCATCAGCAACGATTATATAAACTATTTCAATGATGTGAAGGATCACCTGAAACAGATTTCCGACAATATCCACCAACAGAGAGAATCTCTGACCTCCCTGATGGAGTTTTATATGATCAGGATCAGTAATCAAATGAACCAGGTGATGAAAACCCTTACCATAATCGCCACCATCTTTATTCCATTAACCTTTATTGTAGGGATCTATGGAATGAACTTTCGTTACATGCCAGAAATAGGATGGAAATGGAGTTACCCGCTGCTGATGGTATTCATGTTAATAGGCGGTGTGAGCTGGTATATCTATATGAGAAAAAGAAAATGGTTTTAAACCTAACAGGTTTTTTCCAACCTGTTAGGTTAAACCGGATGAATAAATAATTTAATAATTCTCTTCGTAAAGCTCAAAGAAAGCCTTAGGATGCTGACAAGCAGGGCAGTTTTCCAGCGCCTTTTCTCCTTCATGCACATAGCCACAGTTGATGCAGACCCATTTTACTTTTTCCTTCTTTGCAAAGACAGTTCCATCTTCTACATTTTTCAAAAGCTTCAGATACCTCTTTTCGTGCTCAGCCTCCACTTTGGCAATCATCTTGAAAGCGGTGGCTACCTGCAGAAATCCTTCATTTTTTGCAACTTCAGCAAATTCAGGATAAAGCTTGGTCCATTCTTCGTTTTCACCCATTGCCGCAGCTTTCAGGTTCTCAGCGGTTGTTCCGATTTTCCCGGCAGGATAGCAGGCCTGAATTTCCAGGTCGCCACCTTCCAGGAATTTAAAAAAGCGCTTTGCATGTTGCTTTTCCTGGTCGGCAGTTTTTTGAAAGATGTTTGCAATTTGCTCATAGCCTTCTGCTTTTGCAACTTTAGCTGCAAATTCATAACGGTTGCGTGCCTGCGATTCACCGGCAAATGCCTTCAGCAGGTTTTTTTCTGTTTGTGATCCTTTAATACTTTTTTCCATAATTTTGTTTTATTAAAATGTTAAAATCAAATCTCACGTTTTGTAAAATCACTTTTTGCAGCACCGCATACCGGGCAAACCCAGGAATCCGGAATATCTTCAAATGCCGTTCCGGGTGCTATTCCGGAATCCGGATCACCAATCTCGGGATTGTAAATGAACCCGCAGGCTGTGCAGTAAATTTCTTCTGAAACAGCAACAGTTGCTTGCCTATTTAGTTTTTCAGGAGCAATATATGTGGGTGCATTCTTTGGTGCTTTACCCTTTCTTACTTCACGATAATAAGCATACGTCAGCGGATCGGCCTCTGCATTGACGATTTCACTCTCCACTACTTTACCGACAAAAAGCAGGTGGCTGCCAACATCGAATTGCTGTAAAACTTCGCATTCAAAGGTTGCAATTGTGTTTTCCATTAGAATGGGTACTCCTGTTTTTCCGGTTTTATAACTCACATTATTAAACTTTTCTATTTCCTTACCCGACTTATACCCGAAATTACCGATGATATCGGCACTGCTTTCCTTTTCAAGGACAGAAACAGCAAAAACACGGCTTTGCCCGATCAGGGTGGTGGTCAGATTATTTTTACTGCAGGCAATTGCTAGTTGCGGCGGATCGGCTGTTACCTGAAAAACGGTATTGGAAACATAGCCATTCCGTTTTTCACCGGCAACAGAAGTTACTATATACAGGCCATAAGTTAATTTAAAATAAGCTTCAATATTCATAACCTGGACGGTTCATTTTGTTAAAATTCCTTCTTTTTAGATGTTTCAAGTTCCCTGCTTCAATCAACGTTATAATTCTACAAGTGAGAGTTCAAAAGTAATAGGAATTTTTTTAAAAATCAATAAATTATTTGACCTGATACATTTTGTATATTTGCACTACTCTGAAGGGCTTCGAGCGGGTTTTTTATAGAATTCCCTGTATTTATCTGATGGAAGCCCCCGGAAGAAAAACAAAATACATATGAAAAGTCTGGCTTTCTGCTTTCAAATCCTAATAATATCAATACCTTTGGCAGGTTATTCACAGGGGAACATGATTAAATCCAGGTTAGATGAGATAAAAAGTATTGCAGTAAATGTTAATTTCAATTACATTCTCGAACTTCCGAAAAATGAATTACCCGGGCAATTGAGACCGCTCATTGTTTTTCTGCATGGATCAGGGGAGCGTGGTGACAATGTCGATCTCGTCAGGGTTCATGGTCCATGGTATTTTGCAGAAGATAATGACGATTTTCCCTTTATTATCCTGGCACCACAGTGCAAGGAAGGAGAAACCTGGGAACCCGTAAAACTCGACCTTCTGCTTGATGATATTATTGCCAGCTACCCTGTTGATACAAACAGGATTTACCTGACCGGCCTCAGCCGGGGAGGCTTCGCTACCTGGGACTGGGTGCTTTATCATCCTGATCGTTTTGCCGCTATTGCCCCTGTCTGCGGGGCAAGTAACTATCATGTTCTAAATGCCAATAAACTTAAGGATATACCGGTATGGGTATTTCACGGAGCTATGGATGATATAATCCCGGTCTCATTTTCTGCAGACCTTGTAAAGAAACTCCGAAGCCTTGGGGCGGATGTCAAGTTTACCGTCTACCCGAATGCCGGCCATGACTCCTGGACAGAAACCTATATGAATCCGGAACTTTATAAGTGGTTTTTAAACCATAGAAAGAGAGGAAACTAGTAATATTTTATTAGGTAAAACTCTCTTTTCAAAAAATGAAAGTAATTAAAATGCATTTTGAATCAGACTACTTGCCAATACAGAATGGTATCTGATTCTTCCGGCTTTAAAGGAATAAATGCCTTTTGCTTGCCCTGAGGTTAATAACATTTATTTATTAATTTTGTCTTTGGATATCAACCGCGCTTATAAAATTAAAACAATATCTTAATAGAAAGTGTTAGTAAACTCAAAAAGTAATTCATGTTTAACCAATAAAAAACTGTTGCTATGAGAAAAAAATTAAAAATAATTCTACCATTAATGATTATGGTGTTATTCATTTCATGCAGTGAAATGAGTAAAAAAGTTGAGGACCATCTTAATGAACTGAGTAACAAAGCTAATAGTTTAGATACTTTAATAAATAAAGAGATTGATAAAGTTATGGCGCTCGATTCAATCATTAATCTGGAAAGTGATAAAGTAAAAGTGCTTGATTCTTTGATTAATAAATCTTCTTCAAAATTAGATTCAATTGCCAGAGAAAAAATCAAATCTTTCAAATTAATTAACTAAGAGTGTTACAAATCATGCTCATGAATAGTGAGCAGTCTTCGCAAATCGGACATATTGCCAGTCTGCGGTTTAAACCAAAACTTCATACTTAGAGCGAATATGAACGAAAATATACAAAGTCACAAATGGCATTTAATTACTTTTCAGGATGTGTTGGGAATTCTCAACTCTTCATCAAACGGGCTTTCCACTGCAGAGGTTAAAAAAAGGCAAAAAGAATCAGGACTAAATATTATTTCTGGTCAGGGTGGGGAAAGTACATTTAAGATTTTTATAAGGCAGTTTCTTAATCCCCTTTTATTTATATCTGATTGGTGCAACCATTTTAGCTTTTGCATTGGGGAAAGTTGTCGATGGCATTGTCGTTTTATCAGTAATTCTGATTAATGCTGTTATTGGATTTATTCAGGAGTTTCAGGCAGGAAAGGCTATTCAGGGACTTTCTAAATTTCTACCCGAATTTGTTACGGTGATGCGTGATGGAGAGCAGAGGAACATTCCTGCTTCAGAGCTTGTTATGGGAGACTATGTTTTGCTTCAGGCCGGCGAAAAGGTTATGGCTGATATACGCCTCACTTTCTCAAAAAACCTGCAATGCAATGAATCAATCCTTACAGGAGAATCATTGCCGGTGGAAAAACATACAGATATAGTTCAAACGGATGCAGGCATTGGCGATCGAAAGTGCATGGCATATAGTGGCACATTGGTTACGGCAGGTACTGCAGAAGGTGTAGTTGTTGCAATAGGAAATAAAACGGAGATTGGTCATATTTCTGAACTTCTTCAAACTACAGCAACTCAAAAATCTCCATTGACAAAGTCGCTCGAGAAGATTGCAAGAACTATTACTTATGCAATTCTAATCGTATGTATTTTGGTTTTAATCATTGGCATCTTTCGCAAGAATAGTTTTATAGATGCCATATTATCAGCTATTACAATTGCTGTTGCCGCAATACCTGAGGGTCTGCCTGCCGTTATTACTATTTCGGCAGCAATTGGTATTATGAGAATGGCCAAAAGAAATGCGATTATCAGGCATTTGCCTGCAGTGGAAACGTTGGGCAGCACCACAGTTATTTGTTCCGACAAAACCGGTACGCTTACCCTGAATGAAATGACCGTTAAGAAACTTTGGAATGGCAAACAAAAATTTCATACTACAGGTTCAGGCATTAATCCTGAAGGAAAAATTCTAAGAAGCGATACCGGTGCTGAGGCAAATAAAAGTGAAATTGGTGAACTTATGCTTGCTTCGGTACTTTGCAACGATGCAAGCCTTAGTTTTAACGATGGAAATTGGATTGCAGTTGGAGACCCTACAGAAGTATCGCTGATTGTTGCAGGCGACAAATTTGGATTAAACAGAAGTGAAATAAATATACATGTGGCCAAGATTAGACGAAATGCCTTTTGATTCGGATAAAAAAATTATGGCTACCCTTCATACTTCACCCGAAGGGAAAAAAGTTATTTACCTTAAAGGAGCTCCCGAATCCGTTATCCCGATATTGAAAAACAGCGATATATCATCTGATGCCATTGATCCTGAACAAATAAGAACAGAGGTGATGCAACTTGCAGAAACAGGAATGAGGGTATTGGCTATAGCCTCCAAATGGCTGCCTGCCGAACATGCCGGACTCATCACCGAAGAGGATCTTGGCAATTTCGATTTTGTTGGACTCCAGGCAATGAGCGACCCTCCGCGAATGGAAGTAAAAAAAGCCATTGAGACTTGTCATAATGCAGGTATAACCGTAAAAATGATTACCGGTGACCATCCTGCAACTGCTTCGATTATAGCCAGGGAACTTGGGTTCAAAAATGCCGGTCAGGTTACTTACCGGAAGGGAACTTCAGACTGATGAGTCCTGAACAGTTGTCGGAAGTAGTTAAAACCACAAACATTTTCGCACGGGTATCGCCCGAAGACAAGCTAAATATTGTAAAGGCATTGCAGGCGCATGGAGAAGTTGTTGCCATGACCGGCGATGGTGTAAACGATGCACCCGCCCTCAAACGTGCAGATATAGGAGTTGCAATGGGTATTACAGGCACTGCCGTGGCCAAAGAAGCTGCCGACATGGTTTTGGTTAATGATAACTTTGAGAGCATTGAAGCCGCTGTTGAAGAAGGACGCCGGGTATTCGACAACCTTTTAAAATCCATAATATTTCTTTTGCCTACCAGCATAGGTTTAGGTTTGGTCGTATTTTTAGCTGTGTTGTTTTTCCCTGCAAAAGATGGGGTTGTACTCCTTCCTATGTTACCGGTTCAGGTTTTATGGATTAACCTTATCACTGCTGTAGCTCTGGCACTGCCTTTGGCAATGGAAGCAATGGAGCCTGATATCATGAAACGCCCTCCAAGAATACCAGGCAAATCCATATTTACGCCCTTTGTCACTTTCCGGATAATACTGGTATCCCTTATAATGGCGGGTGGAACAATTGGACTATTTCTTTGGGAATACAATATTGAACTTGCCAGGGGAACGGATAAAGCCCTGGCTCTATCGGAAGCACAAACAATGGCGGTAACCGCAATGGTTTTTTTTCAGGTGTTTTATCTTATCGAATGCCGCTCTTTAAAATACTCAGCAATTAATATAGGTCTGTTTTCCAATCTTTCCATATACCTGGGGATAGCAATAGTATTGCTCGTTCAGGTTTCCTTTGTCTATCTCCCTTTTATGAACCAGGTATTTAAATCGGCTCCTTTATATTTTGATGCCTGGGGTTTATCAGCTTCTGTAGCTTTCTCAATTCTGATCATAATAGGTTTTGAGAAATGGGTGAGGCGAAAATATTTTTAAATTATCCAAACAAAGACCTCTTATTTTTTAAAAACGTTTATTAATATAGCAAATTATAAAAATGACTCAAATGAAAAAAAACTTCGACTTAGCCAATACAATTACAATTGCATTAACATTTATTCTTTTTACGATAGCACTTTTTACAACTGGTTTTACAAAAGATTTATTGCTGGAAGCAGGGGTTTTATTGGTCTCTATTAAAATAATTACAATGGGCGCTGCAACCAGAAATTCAAACAAGGAAATAATTAAGAAATTGAATGAAATAAATGAAAAACTTCAGGATAGCAAAAGCAATGAACCCCGATAATTCTTATTCATGTTTAATAATAACACTAATACAAACCATATGAAAAAAATAATCTTTTCAACGTTTATAACATTTATGCTCATTATGTTGGGCATCATCCATAAAAGCTCAGGCCCTTATTGATTTGGAATCAGGCCTTGTTTTTACAGGTTATAATGATGTTCGCATTCCGGGCGATGAGGGTACATTCTTTTCATTAAAAGACGATCTGATTCCTAAAACAGAATTTTTCTACAGGATAAGATTGAATTACACTATAAAATCGCGTCATACACTTTCACTATTGTATGCTCCTCTCGAAACTAAATCAGAAGGCAGTGTGCCAAATGACATTTTCTTCGAAGGAGTTGTATTTCCTGCCAATACTGAACTTGTCGGCACCTATAAATTCAATTCGTACAGGCTCACATACCGATACGATATTGTGCAAAAACCAAGGTTTGAGTTTGGGTTAGGGTTCACTGCAAAAATCAGAGATGCTAAAATTGCACTTTCTTCACCTGGATTAATATCCGAGAAAACTAATGTAGGATTTGTACCCATTATTAATTTCAGGATTTTGTGGAAGGTTGATGATAAGTTTGGTCTCCTTCTGGATGGCGATGCACTTGCCGCACCCCAGGGAAGAGCCGAAGATGTTCTGATTGCTGCAACATATAAGCTCTCCGACAACTTTGGTATTCGTGCAGGGTACCGTATTCTGGAAGGCGGTGCTGATAATGATGAAGTCTATAATTTTGCATTATTCCACTATGCTTCTGTTGGCATATCCTATACTTTTAAAAACAAGACTAAGTCAGATTAACTGAAAACATTACTTATGAATAAATCCCAAATCTTCAAACTATTAGCATCACTTGCATTGCCTTTAGGTTTAGGATCCATAGCAGGTTTATTTACAGCAGATGCAGTGCCGGAATGGTATGAAACACTGAACAGACCATCATTCAACCCACCCAATTGGATATTTGGCCCGGTATGGACAACCCTTTACATATTTATGGGTATTTCTTTATTTTTGATTTGGAAACAAAATGCAAGCAAAGGACGCAATCTGGCAATTTTTGTCTTTTTATTACAACTAGCGCTTAACTTTGGGTGGAGTTTTATCTTTTTCTATTTCAATATGATTAGCTTTGCGTTGATTGAAATTATTTTTCTATGGATTACTATAGTAATCATGCTTGTTTTGTTTTATAGAATCAAACCAATGGCCGCATATATAAATATACCCTATTTATTATGGGTGACTTTTGCTACTATACTTAATGCAAGTTATTATTTGCTCAACAGAAATTGATTTAATTCGCGAAAGGATTTAAAATATAAAAAATTGCATTTCATGATTAACAAATAAAGAAATGATATTAAAAGGCCAAAGTACTACAAACGGTATAGTGCATGCGGGTTTTGGTGGTTTTCGAACTTTTGTGGCTCGTAAAAAAGTCAGTGTTATATGATAATTTTTTGCTTCGTAATCCCGCACGCCACCATACCATCAGACTTATAATGACAATAAACAACAATACGATATTAGATGAGGGTTATATGATATTAAGTAGTTTTTTTCAATTGTTTAGTGATCCGGTTCATTTGATACAATACGGCGGTATTATCCTTTTACTGGTAATTATTTACCTTGAAACAGGATTCTTCCTGGGTTTGGTGCTTCCGGGAGGTGACTACCTTATTTTTACTGCAGGACTGTTATGCGGGACCCACTACCTCGATATTCCTTTATTGGTTTTGGTTTCTGCAATGATAGCAGCAGCGGTGCTTGGCGATTTTACGGGTTATGCCAAAGGGAAATGGCTGGGGCCGAAACTCTTTGATAAGGCTGATGCAAGGATATTTAAAAGGTCCTATCTTGATAAGAGTAAGGCTTTCTATGAAAAATATGGGATTTGGGCTTTTATTACCGGAAGGTTTTTACCTGTTATCCGAACGATCATTCCTATGCTGGCAGGAGCATCCGGTATTTCGTTAATGAGGTTCAGTTACCTGAATGTTATTGGAGCGGTGATCTGGATTGGCTCGCTGACCCCAATTGGATATTATCTTGGCAAAACCTATCCGCAATTGATAAACTACAGCATTTATCTTCTGATCATTTTTATTGTAATTGCATCTATTCCGATGTTAAAAATTATCAATCCTTTTCAAAAAAATAAATAGATGAACACGATTCAAACAAAAACCTATCAGATTGTTAATTCAAGCCTGTTTAAGTATTTTATCCTGGCTGCGATTTTGGCTTCTGCAGTCATCGTTGGGCTTGAAACCTACCCGGCAATTCATGATAGATTCGCCCATTCATTTCACCTGATTGATCAAATAATAATCTATATTTTTCTGGTTGAAGTAATTTTAAAATTACTTGCTAACGGGAAAAAGCCGTGGGTCTATTTCACTGATCCCTGGAATGTTTTTGATTTTATTATCGTAGCGGTCTGCTTTATACCCAAGATTGACACGCATTATGTGGTAGTTCTCAGGATGGCACGAATACTTCGGGTCTTCAGAGTTATATCCATTTTACCTAAACTTCAGCTTTTGGTAAATGCACTGCTGAAAAGTATTCCTTCAATGGGTTATGTAGTGGTTTTACTTTTTATTGTTTTTTACATCTATGCAGTAACAGGCAGTTTTTTGTTTTCAAAAAGTGACCCTGTTCATTTCGGATCGCTGCATACCTCGATGATTACCCTTTTTAAGGTTTTAACACTTGAAGGATGGACGGATATTATGAACATCCAACTTTATGGAACAACTGATCCGGCAGCCGAATATACGATGAAGCCTGTTTCGTATGCATCGGTAGCCTATTTTGTGTCCTTCATTTTACTCGGTGCCATGATCATCATGAATCTGTTTATTGGCGTGATCATGAACAGCATGCAGGAGAGCCATAACGATCTTCAAAAAGATATTGATAAAAAAACAACAATCAGAAATTGGAACTCAATCGGTTCTGTCAGACCTTGAAAACAAAATAGATGGATTGAAAATTGATATTCAAAAATTAAATGAGCTTTTAAAGAAATAAAACATGGATAACACGATTTTGCTTTGGGTTGGATTTAATTTATTTGTTTTACTTATGCTGGCGCTTGATCTTGGCGTATTCCACCGTAAAGCCCATGAAGTAAAATTCAGGGAAGCGATCACATGGAGTGCGATTTGGATATTGCTTGCACTTATTTTCAATGCCGGTATCTGGTATTATTTCGGAGAGGTAAAAGCCATTGAGTTTTTAACTGGCTATATTGTGGAGAAATCGCTCAGTGTCGACAATATTTTTGTTTTTGTTCTGATTTTTAGCTCTTTTCAGGTACCTGCAATCTACCAGCACAAGGTGCTTTTCTGGGGAGTTCTCGGAGCTTTGGTCATGCGTATTATTTTCATTCTGGCCGGAGTTACCTTAATCACAAAATTCCATTGGATTATTTATGTCTTTGGTGGTTTCTTAATTCTGACAGGGATTAAAATCGCACGCGATAAAGGAACAAAAATTAATATTGCAAATAGTCCACTACTAAAATTTATACGAAAATTACATTCCGGTAACCTCTGACTACTTTGAATCAAAATTCGTTGTTAAGCTTGACAATAAATGGCATGCCACACCACTTTTTCTGGTTCTGATCCTGATTGAAACCACCGACCTGATCTTTGCCGTTGATTCTATTCCAGCTATTCTTGCTATCACCAGCGATCCTTTTATAGTTTACACTTCCAATGTATTTGCCATCCTGGGTCTTCGTTCGTTGTATTTTGCCCTTGCGGGATCATTGAAATATTTTACTTACCTGCATTACGGGCTGGCATTGATCCTGGTATTTGTCGGTATTAAAATGCTGATATCCGATTTTTACAAATTCAATCCTTTTGTTTCTTTGGGGATTATTGCAGCTATACTAACAGTAAGTATTGCGGCATCTTTTATATGGCCGGCAAAAGAGAAAACCGTGAACCAAAATCATTAATCCGTTTAAAGGCAAAGGTTTTTTCGTGTAAAGAAATAAAATCAATCTGAATCACAAATTGTTCTTTGGACTATTTTTGGATTAAGAGTGGTATTAAATGCTGTCCCAAGTCTAACCTTGATTAGTTTAATGCCAGTTGCTATCTTATGGGTAGGGGTTAAGTCTTACAATAACACCCTGCTATTTTTGAGTTCCCTGATTCTGTTGTGCCCGCTTCATATCTTCTTCCGAAATCCATCCGCCTCCCAGTGCTTTGTAAACCTTTACATAAGCATTAAGATATTGCTGATAGGTGTTAGAAGCGGCCAGTTCAGAATCAAATTGTGTGCGCTCTGAGTCAAGCACTTCGAGGTAACTGGTTACACCTCCATCATACCTTTCTTTCGAAAGTTTGGCGGCATTTTGAGAAGCAGTCATTTGCTTTATACGGGCTTGTGATTCCTTTTCTAGTGTCGATATCTCGATCAGTGCATCTTCCACTTCCCTAAATGCCTGAATAACGGTTTGGACATAATATAAGCTGTCCTGGATCATTCTTTCACGCTCAATCTGTACCCGACGTTTGTTTTTTCCAAACTGAAAAATCGGACCGAAAATACCTGCACCACCGACCAAACTAATGCATCTCCGGTAAAAAATGTACTCAACTCGCTGCTGGCTGCTCCCAGCATTCCATTGATACTGATAGACGGAAGGCGCATAGCCTGTGCAACACCGATTCTTGCATTTTGCGCTGCAAGCTGTTGTTCAATTTCAAGAACATCAGGACGGCGCTGGATCAAAGAAGCAGGAACTCCTGTAGGAATTTCAGGCGGAATGGGCTGATCAACCAATTGCTTACCTGTAGAAATCGCGCCAGGATTCATTCCAAGCAAAATGGATAAAGCATTTTCGGTTTGAGCAACAAGTCGCTCATAAAGCGGTATGGCTGCTTCGGCAATAGCTTCCTGAATCTGAGCCTGGTTCAGATCAATTTCAGCAACAATGCCTTTGTTGAATCTTTCCTGAATAATGCGTTTCGATTCTTTTCTTGATTCCAGTGTTTTGACTGAAATATCGTACCGTGACTTGTAATCCAGCAAAAGGAAATAGGTTTCTGCTACGGTCGAAATCAATCCGATCTGGACGGCAGCTTTTCCATATTCTGAAGATAATAATTCTGCTTGCGCAGCCTCCGTTGAACGGCGATACTTTCCCCAGAAATCGAGCTCCCAAACGAGATTTGCGGTTGCTGCAAAATCATTAAAAGGACCCTGAACACCGCTACCTGGAACATTATCCTGACCTCTTGCACCCGATATTCCATATCCGAGGTTTGGCCAGTAATCTGCTTTGTTATAACCAACTATGTACATTGCCTCATCAATTCTCGACGCTGCGATTTTTACATCATAATTATTTACCAATGCAGTATTGATCAGCTTTTTCAAATCATCATCCTGGAAAAGTTCCCACCAGCGAAGATCAATAGTTGAATCCTGTGCACCTTCAGCAAACCTGAACTGATCCGGCGACTTCACTGCTGGCCGGTTATAGTTTGGACCAACTTTGCATGATACGAAGATGACCGATAATATTAAAAGTTTTACAAATGTCTTTATCATGAATTCAATTTTTTATCAATGTTCAGAATTTGTAATTTGTGATTTTGCCTTTGCTTGTAACTGCTGCCAGTTTTAGTTCCCTCTTCTTCTCATACTTTCCAAGTTTCCCGATCAGAACATAAAGCATCGGGTACATAAATACCCCGACAACAGTTGCAACCAGCATCCCGGCAAATACGGCAACACCCATAACATTTCTTGCCAGTGCCCCGGCACCACTTGCTGTAATCAGCGGAATAACCCCGAGTATAAAAGCAAATGAGGTCATCAGGATGGGACGTAAACGCAGTTTAGCTCCTTCCAAAGCAGCATCTTTTAATGATAACCCTGCTTCAAATTTCTCCTTTGCATATTCGATGATCAGAATTGCATTTTTAGCAGCAAGCCCGATAAGCACAATCAGTGATATTTGAGCGAATACATTCAATACATAACTGTCCGATCCGAACCTGGCGAGCCAGAGCCCGGCAAAAGCGCCAAAAACTGCGAAAGGTGTTCCCAAGCAGGATGGAAAATGGCAGCGACCAGCTTTCATATTGTGCAGCAAGGATAAGGAATACAAATATCAAGGCAAAAACCAATACCACACTGGCTGTGCCTGAGGCTTTTTTCTCCTGGTACGACATGGCATTCCATGAATAACCGATGTCGGCAGGCAAAACCTCCTTTGCCACTTCTTCCAGCGCTGCCAATGCCTGTGTAGAACTGTAGCCGGGTGCAGGAGCTCCTGTTACTTCAGCAGCGCGTGCCATATTGAATCGGAAGGTAAATTCCGGTCCACTGATGTTCTCAATTTTTACAATAGAGCTCAGCGGAACCATCTCTCCCTCATTATTCCTGACATAAAACAAGGAAATATCCTTTTCATTGATCCTGTATTCGGGCTCAGCCTGAACATAAGATTTAAATACCCGGCCAAACCGGTTAAAGTCGTTCACATAAGATCCTCCCAAATAAGCGCCGATGGTACTGTAAACATCGTTTAAAGACAATCCCATTTTCAGGGCTTTCTCCCGGTCAATGTCAAGGTATCTTTGTGGAGTGGATGCCTGAAATGTTGTGAAAGCCGAACCAATCTCCGGTCGTTTCCTGATCGCCTGAATGAACTTCTGTGTTTGTTCGGATAAATACTGTGGTGTATTTCCTGTTTTATCCTGGATCATTATGCTGAACCCTGAACCGTTGCCCAATCCCGGTATGGCGGGCGGGCCAAAGGCGAATGACTGGGCTTCTGGAATGGTTGCGAAAAATTTACCGTTCAGCCTTCTCATCAGGTTGTCAACCCTATCTTCAATTCCTCTCTCCGACCATTCCTTTAAAGCAACAAAGATGAAAACAGAGTTGGTTGAATAACCTCCGGTAAGCATGCTAAATCCGGTAATGTTAGTGGCATATTCCACCCCTTTTTCACCGGCTAAAATAGTTTCAATTTTATCGGCCACCTTATCTGCTCTTTGAAGGGATGATGCATCAGGCAACTGGGCATTGATGAAAAAGTAACCCATGTCTTCCTCCGGAATAAATCCGCCGGGTACAAATTTCCCCAATACTCCTGCAAGAAAAACCAACAGGACAATAAAGACCACACCCCTGCCGGCTTTACGGATGATGACTCCTGAAAAACTTGTATAAGAATTGTTGGCTTTATCAAAATATTTATTAAACCCTCCGAAAAATTTCCCCATCAATCCTTTAGATGGCTTGGGATGTCTTAGCAAGAGAGAGCAAAGCGCCGGACTAAGTGTAAGGGAATTCAAAGCAGAAAAGGCAACCGATACCGCAATGGTAATCGCAAACTGCTGATATAATCGTCCGGTAATTCCGGCAACTGCAGCTACCGGGATAAACACGGCAGCCATAACAAGGGTGGTAGCGATGATGGGACCCGTAACCTGCGACATGGCTTTAACCGTTGCTTCTTTGGGATTCATTCCATGCTCAATGTTCAGCATGACTGCTTCCACAACTACTATTGCATCATCAACCACAATTCCGATGGCGAGCACAAGTCCAAGCAGTGATAAGGTGTTGATCGAGAATCCAAGCAATGGGAAAACGATAAAAGCACCCACCAGTGAAACAGGAACCGCAAGCATTGGGATCAGTAAGGCTCTCCAGTTTTGAAGGAATATAAAAACCACAATAATTACAAGAAACAAAGCCTCATAAAGTGTACTGAATTATTTCGCTGATACCTTCGGAAATTGCCAAGTGTTGTATCCAGTGAAATATCATATTTAACATCTTCAGGGAAAGTCTTTGCGATGTCTTCCATTGTTGTTTTTACTGTTGCTGCAATGTCCATTGCGTTTGAGCCGGGTGATTGGTAAAGGGCAACTGCAGCGCAATCCTTTTGGTTCATCCGGTTAAAGGATTTATAGGTTTCCGTACCCAATTCAACCCTTGCAACATCTTTCACCTTAACCTGGAATCCTTCGGCTGATTGCCTCACTACGATATTTCCGAATTCTTCTTCTGATTGTAAACGGTCTTTCAGTCTTACGGTATAGGTGAATTCGGTTCCCGGAGGCGCCGGCTCAGCACCATATTTTCCTCCCGCAACGATGATGTTTTGCGCTTTAACAGCATTGACAACATCATTGATGGTTAATCCCATCTCTGCTAACCGGTCGGGTTTTACCCAAATACGCATCGCATAATCACCGGCACCGAAAATATCTACTTTCCCGATGCCCGGAATCCTGGCCAAAATATCCGATACATTTATTTTAGTGTAGTTGCTTAGGAAAATCTTATCATAGGTATTATTTGGCGAGGTAACCGAAATCAGCATTAAGGGAAAAGCCAGCGACTTTTTGGTTGTAACACCAAGCCTTTTCACATCGTCGGGAAGTTTGGGAGAAGCTGCTGATACACGGTTTTGTGTGAGCACATTATTCATGTCAGGATCCGTACCTACCTCGAATGAAACCCTGAGGCTCATCACACCATCGTTGGTATTAATTGACTGCATGTAAAGGCTGTTCTCGACTCCGTTTATTTCCTGTTCAAGCGGAGTAGCAACTGACTGTTCCACATTCAATGAACTGGCACCGGTGTAGGTTGCGGTTACCTGAACCATTGGAGGTGTCAGATCCGGGTATTGTGCAATGGGTAAACTCAACATAGAAATTACACCCACGATGACAATAATGATGGATATAACCATTGCAACGATTGGCCGACGTACAAAAAAATCACCCATATTTGTATGGTTTAATAATTATTTAAAATCAATGAACTCTTTTGGGATTTCGACCAATTTGGGAGTAACTTTATTACCCGGACGTGCATACATCAATCCTTCGAAAATAATCTGATCCTCGGCTTTCAATCCCTCCAATACCAGCCACATACTTCCGACCTTCGGTCCGAGTTTTACCTGACGGGTTTCTACTTCATTGTTGGCATTCAGGGTATAGACCATGAAATTGCCCTGGATTTCCCTTACACATCGCTGTGGGATGAGCAACCCGTTTTCTACTTCATCCATGATGACCCTTAACCTTGCAAATTGTCCGGGACGAAGCAAGTTCCCTTGATTGAAAAAAGAGACTTGCATCAGAATGGTTCCTGTGCTGGGATCCACCTGCCTGTCGGCAAAATTGAACCGTCCGGGGCTTTCGAAGGTCGTTCCATCGGCAAGTACCAGGCTGATCTGTGCTTTTTGTCTCGGTTTTTGTTCCTTACCCGCGGCTTCTGCTTTGTTCTTTTCCTGCATGCTTCTTACCAGCCCAAGAAATTCAGATTCGCTGATTGAAAACTGAACCAGAATGGTATCGGTTGTTGAAACGGTGTTTAGCACGACTGGGTTTGGTGCTTTCCCGACATACTCGCCGGTTTTAGCTTCAGTCTTACCGATGATCCCGTCAATGGGTGAAGTGATCCGGGTATAGCTCAGATTGATCTGGGCGTAGCGCAACTGTGCTTTAGCAGCCTCCACTGAAGCCTGTGCTGATTCGTATTGTGCTTCAGCAGCATCCAGATCGCTTTGGGCAACAGCATTGATTGCAGCCAGCGGACGGTATCGCTTTACATCGCTTTCGGCTTTTGCAAGCATGGTCTCAGCCTGGGCCAAAAGACTTAGTTGCTGGGCCTCCAGTGCTTTCAATGGCTCCGGATCAATCGTATAGAGCAACTGACCTTTTTTTACAGTTGATCCTTCCTGGAAGTGAATCCCGGTAAGGAATCCATCCACCCTTGCCCGGATAGGAATATCCTTATAACCATAAGTCTGTCCTGTAAAATCATTAGGGATGGGAACATTGGTCTGTAACACTTTGATGAGTTGAACGCCCGGAGGGGGTATTTCTTTTTGCTCCTTTTTTCCACAGGAAATAAACAAAAACAGAAAAAAGAACAGCACTAACTGCTTGCTGACAAACTGATTCTTTATAATCATAAATATAATAATATTAATAATTTATAATTCTTTACGAGAACGATATTAAAGCAAAACTACAATTTATTTCTACTCTCAATTGATTAATTTTATAAATACAAAACTATATCAAACAACACGCAAATGAAATAGAACTTTGGTACTATTCGTCAGACTTTGTTTGATTTTACCAGGAAATCAAATTGCCTTGTCATTTCTTCTTTACAACTAATATTGTTATTCCCTGCTACCCTGTCAGCAATGCTGACTGCAGATTTGCTGAGTTAATGGTTAAAACATAAGTTAACTGCTTGTTCTGTCTTCTGTTTTCCGGTTAACCTCTTTGCAAGAAACTTTATTTTTTTATCCAGCCTAATTATTCTTCTAGTTCACATTTAATCCCGGCTTTATTGCACACCCCAAAAATCGTCTTGATCGCCACATCAGTCTTCGGTTGTGAAACTATTCCTTTACTCACGGCTGCAACCGTAATTTGCGATAGCTTGGTTCCCAGAGAGTCGACCTGTATGGCAACGATATATAACTCATTGTTGAACTGAACCTGCCGTTTTTTATCATCACGGAGGGTGATATCAACCTTAGGATTGGAAGTAAGCGTATCGATCACTGCCCTATAAACATTGGTGGTGCCGGCATCAATGATAACGTGGGCTATATCGGTGGTACCGGCACGCATCGATTTTACTTTCCGGGCTATGGTAACAAACTGCGCATCGGCTGGCGCTGAAATCATAACAATAAGCCCGGTTAGCAACAAGAGGGTAATGGATTTAGGTATTTTCATAAGGATTGTGTTTTTATTTTACTCTTAAATATCATGTGAAGTTGTTTTTAACATTGCAAATCGAGATCGTAAAATTAATTATTTATTCGGCCTTTATTAAAACACACAATAAATTCTGTTCATCCCGGATTCTGAGTAATGGCTTAGTTACTTTCTTCCTTTTTCCTATCCTTTCGCTTTGTGAACTGCCACATTTCCTTGCTGAAAAACTTGACCTTCAAGGTAGCATAAGGCCCCTGGTAAATATCTTTTTCTTTATACCAGCCATTGTCATTGTCCATGTCGAGGTTGAGCCACAAATACCGGTAACCCACATCGGCTGATAGCGACCATCTTCCCCTGTTCAGAAAATCATAGGCGGCATTGATGTCAATGGTTAAATAATCCACATCGTAATTAATATCATCCATGCTCCCCCTGAAAATGGCACCGCCTCCTGTACCGGAGATCCTGAAATCGTTGAATTTGAGCCTTCCGCTCAGGGCTAAAAAGGGCATCGGGAACCATTCATCGCCACCCAGCTTAATCTCATCACCGGTCGAACTGGTGGTGGTATAGTTTGAACCCATGTTCAGAACCAGGAATCCGATACCAATGCCGAGGTCGTGTTTTCGCTGGATCAGGCCAAAACTCGTGCTGATGGCATACATGGTCAGGTCCACGCTCCCGCTTACCACTGAACCGGAGTCGATTTGCTGGTCATCCCTTACCATATCAGTCGGTACAACAAAACTGCCTTCGTATTTCCCTCTGACCCGGCAAACTCCAGGTTCCATTTCTTATACCTGCCCCCGATAGCAAGGGCAAAGCTTGGTGAATAAGTGTTCATGCCAATTTCATGGTAATCGATGTCGAATTCATACCCATCGGAATTACGGTGACCCGAAAAACCTCCGTCAAGTCCGCTGTAATTTAGCCTGATACCGCCTCCAAGCTCCCATTTTGGACGCTCAATCTGAGCTGCCAGGGAGGTTGAAATTATTAACCCTAAAATAATTAATGTGTTTTTCATCGCAGTGATTTTTTAAATTGATGTTTAATTATCTTTTTCATCATGTTAATGATCAAAACACTGCT
>CAVPSZ010000030.1:0-123169 GCA_963708435.1 uncultured Bacteroidales bacterium | reverse complement strand
AACGTCAGCAAAAAAGCGGCTATATGTTTAAGCTTGTTTATCAACTGATTCTATAATTTATATTTCAGGAATTATTTTAGAATTACCTTTCAAACAACAACCTCTGCCCTTTTGTTGTCTCATCAAATACACCATTCTCATAAACCAGATTCCCATTGACAAAAGTATGGGTAACCCTTGACCAAAAATATGACCCTCAAACGGCGACCACCCGCATTTGTATAGAATAGTTGACTGATCAACAATGGTATTGAGTTCGGGATCAATGATTACAAGGTCAGCCCAATATCCTTCTCGGATAAATCCCCGTTTTTCTACCTGGAAACAAACCGCCGGAGCATGACACATTTTTTCCACTACTTTTTCAAGAGAAATCTTCCCCATCCTCCAAAAATCAATCATCGCCAGTAACGAATGCTGCACCAGCGGTCCGCCGGATGGCGCTTTAAAATATTTGTTTTTCTTTTCCTCTTTGGTATGCGGTGCATGGTCGGTCGCAACTACATCCAGGGTATTGTCGAGCAAAGCATTCCACAATGCCTGCTGGTCATCGCGGGTTTTAATGGCAGGATTCCATTTGATCATGGTTCCTTTTTCAGGATAATCTGAACTATTGAACCACAAATGATGAACACAAACTTCAGCCGTTATTTTTTTCCTTGAAAGCGGAAGCTTATTATCAAAAAGCGCCATTTCTTTTGCCGTGGAAAGATGCAGCACATGAAGTCTTGTCCCGTAAATTTTCGCAAGTCCCACTGCCAGTTTCGAACTTTTAAAACAAGCTTCATCGCTCCTGATCAACGGATGGGCTTCAATCGGCACATTCTCCCCATACCTTTCCCTGAAAAGGTTTGCATTGGTTTGTATCGTCGTTTCATCCTCGCAATGGGTGGCGATCAGCATTTTCGATTTTCGAAAAAATAGCATTCAGCGTATCAATATTATCCACCAGCATGTTCCCGGTCGAAGCGCCCATAAATATTTTAACACCGCAAACATTCCTCGGATTGGTCTTCAGTATCTCAGCAATATTATCATTCGAGGCGCCCATGTAAAAGGAATAATTGGCTAAAGACGTCTTTGCAGCAATTTGATACTTTTCTTCCAGCAGTTCCTGTGTTAGAGTATTCGGAACGGTGTTCGGCATTTCCATCCACGATGTAACACCTCCGGCAATGGCTGCTTTGCTTTCGGTATAAATATCTCCTTTATGGGTTAGTCCCGGTTCCCTGAAATGCACCTGGTCGTCAATCACTCCCGGAATCAGGTATTTACCTTTGGCATCAATTGTTTGGCAATTATCCGGCGGAGGCGGATTCGGCTCATCTCCTTTTAACCGGTAAATCTTTTCAATGGTTCCGTCTTTAACAAACAAGCATCCCCTGAAGATCTCTCCTTCATTGATGATATTTGCATTGACAATAAACCAGGTATTTTTCATCTTATTTGGCAGTATTCCAGGACTAAATCTTAGTGTTTCTTAGTGCTTTTGTGCCTTAGTGGCAAAAAAATGATGGATTTAAATTTTTTAATCATTTGCGCCTTGGCGTCTTTGCGCGAATCTTTTTCAAATGCTAAAGTAGCAAAAAAAATCAGGCAGCCCTTTTATATTTTTTAAACATGCTCCGCAAGCCTCAGTTGCATCACGCCGAAAATCGCCTCCCTGAAAATGCTTTTGTTCATCTTCGAAGTCCCTTCCGTGCGGTCAGTAAAAATAATGTCAACCTCTTTTATATTGAACCCCAGTTTCCATGCCGTAAACTTCATTTCAATCTGGAAAGCATAACCCGTAAACTTGATCTTTTCAAATTCAATTGCCTGCAGAACTTTGCGGGTATAACATTTAAATCCTGCTGTCGTATCGCGCACCTTCATCCCCGTAACAATCCTTACGTAAGCCGAAGCATAATAAGACATCAGCACCCTCCCCATCGGCCAGTTCACTACGTTTACCCCTTTTATATACCTCGAACCGATTGCCATGTCAGCGCCCTCTTTGGCACAGGCATCATAAAGTCTCAGCAGGTCGTCAGGGTTATGCGAAAAGTCGGCATCCATTTCAAAAATATACCCATACTCCCTTGCCAGCGCCCATTTAAACCCGTGGATATAAGCCGTTCCCAGCCCCAGCTTTCCTTTCCGTTCCTCAATGTGCAGCCGTCCCGGGAATTCCTTCATCAGCCTTTTCACAATATCCGCAGTACCGTCAGGCGAATTATCCTCGATGATCAGGATTTCAAACTCCTTGGGCATCGAAAACACCTTCCGGATAATTTTTTCAATGTTCTCTTTCTCGTTGAAAGTGGGGATAATGACTAAACTATCGCTCACGTTGCTCTGTTTTATGGATGAATGATGGTGCAAATATAGGATTAATCCGATAAATGCGTTTCAGGAAAGTTTTTTCAAAAGAAATAATTTGAATTTGGAAATTTGAAACTGGGGAAATTCGGAGAATTATTGGAAATAGTGCACAGGCAGCAGCATGAGTATTATTTAATGTTATCTTATAATCAGAAATTTACCGGAATAGTTTTTTTCACTGGTTTTTATCTGATAGAAATAGATGCCAGGATTTAGATGCCGGCAATCATATATAGCCTTACCGTGTTTCAAGGGAAGTTGACCAATCTGATGACCAAAAACCTCAGTAATAATAACTTCATCTGCTCTTATCCTGAAACATTGAACTTGAAACCTGAAACACAATATAATCCTTTGCAGGATTAGGATAGATTTTAATTGAATTATTATTATACGTTTTGATTGACGAAACTATGGAATCAACCGGTATTTTAATTATTACCGGATTATAAATATTAAACAAGTGTGTGAAAATAAATAGGTTATCATCTGCAACTATTAAATCTGTCGTAATGTAATGTATACTCAGGTATATCCGAAATTTTGATTTTTGGTATAAATCCATCAACCGGATTATAATGCCCAATGACAATCGTATCCTTATTGGATCAGTAAAACCACCCTTTAAACCATAATAGATAATTTGCCCATCATCGGTTTCCACTGTTCCTAATAATTCGTCAATTGAAGTATCGGTGACACAATACTCAATATGACCATTCAAGTCTATTTTCGATAAAAGTCCATCCTCTATTGGGTAACTAACATTACCTGAACCAAAAAAATAATTCCCCTTTAATGTACTCAGTTCCCATAAATTATATTCTGAATAAAGGATTGTTTACACATGTATCGGATAAAAGCATCTGGCCAACAGTATTGTATTTAATAATCTCACTTTTATGGTCATTATAACATCTTTCTGTTGACAAAAATTCAGCTTCTGAAATAATTTGCATATCATAGGTTACATCGTTTTCAGCTTCAAACTTAAAATTTACGGCACCATTTGTATCAAGAATATAGTAATAACTTGCATTAATACCAAACATCGGATCGGGATCGTGATGAAGTTCGGTTAAAACAAAACCATTCCCATTCCCCTGTAATTCTTTTATCGTTCCAAAATGAGTAGGGTAATCTAAGGTGTCACCTGTACAATAACTCCAAACACTATCACCTAAAGGATTTGTTTCAAGTAACAATGATGATCCCAAATTTCCCATTGCTATATAAAAATTCCCGTTTGATTTCCGGCAAAGAGAATTTCCATCGGTAAAAAAGGTATCCCTCCAATATGTTCCTTTTTCCATAATATTTCACCATCGGTATTGATTTTAGCAATGAAAATCTTAGTCTGGCTGCCCGGAAATATATTTCTTATTGCCAACAATAATTAATTCGTTTTCAGAAAGTTTTAATACATCTCTGACACTTCCTATTGTACTGTCGAATTCGATGATCGTATAAGGATTTTGCGCAAAGCCGGCTTGTAATGCCATTAGGAAAGGCAATATAAATAACCTGAAATTTTTCATACCGATCTACTTTTAAGTTATTTTTAAAAAGAGTTTTCTGTTCTCAAAAATACACAAATAATCCTGAAATCTAAAATCATTTTTTCCGACAAGAAATAAATATCTAATTTCCCAATCCAACAATTCCCAAAACTATGTGTCCCATATTGTGCCCTACTGTCTATTGTGGTAAAAAATCCAACTCTAAATCCAGCTTCAAACTTTAACTTATTTTAAATTACTGAATCACTCAGTTTAAGAATAGATGCTTATTTTTGCCCCTCTCAAAAAAATTAAACTTACAGCACTTATGTAATATGAAGACACTCATCGAATTCATCAACGAAAAACAAGGCGACTTCCCTTTCGCTACCGGTGAATTTTCACGGTTGGTCCATGACATCGGCATCGCAGCCAAAATTGTCAACCGCGAAATCAACAAAGCAGGCATCGCCGATATCTTCGGCAGCGATGGAAACATTAACATACAGGGCGAAGAGCAAAAAAAACTCGATGTATTTGCCAACAACCAATTCATCAAAGCCCTCAAGCATGGCGGTATGGTTTGCGCAATAGCCTCCGAAGAAAACGATGAGATTATCACCTTCGACAACGAGCTTTCAAACCGTGGCAAGTACGTCGTCGCCATGGATCCCCTCGACGGCAGTTCCAACATCGAAGTCAATGTTTCCATCGGAACCGTATTCTCCATCCTCCGCCGCAAATCCGAATCCGGTAAGCCCGGAACTATGGACGACCTCCTACAGCCCGGCACCGAAATGGTTGCAGCAGGTTATGTCATCTACGGCTCATCCACCATGCTTGTCTATTCCACAGGCTATGGCGTCAACGGTTTCACCCTCGATCCTTCAGTAGGCTTATTCCTCCTTTCTCACCCCGAAATGAAGATACCTGAAGGCGGCAACATATACTCCATTAACGAAGCAAACTATATATACTTTCCTGAAGGCGTTAAGGAATTCATCCGCTTCTGTCAGGAAGATGATCCTTCAAGTCTTCGCCCTTACACCACTCGCTACATCGGTTCCCTGGTAGCCGATTTTCACCGCAACCTTATCCGGGGCGGTATTTATATGTACCCCGGAACACGGAAAAACCCCAAAGGCAAGCTAAGGCTTTTATACGAATGCAATCCCATAGCCTATCTTGCAGAACAAGCTGGCGGCAAGGCTTCCGACGGATTCCGCAGGATACTCGAAATTCAGCCCCAAGAGATCCATGAGCGCACACCGATTTTCGTCGGATCCAAACACATGGTCGAAAAAGCAGAATACTTTATGAATTACTACTCTAAGGATTTCAAAAAGAAATAGTGAACCAAAATAATAATAACAACGTCATTGCGATTCCACCTTTTCAGCGGAAGAAGCAATCTGTATTAATAAAAAAGAGCGGATTGTTTCGTCGTGCCTCCTACCAATGACGGGTTATAACAACTTTTCGCGAACTTTGCGTAAACCTTAAAACAGCATTCAGTCTTGGAAATCAGTTCCATCATCAGCACGCACTTTAAAGATGAGAAAACAGAACAACTCATCAGCCACCTCGAAACCATTTCCGAATACCGGGCGCAGTTGCACGGACTTACCGGATCATCACGTGCACTGCTCGTCGCTTCCATTGCGCAAAGCTTCAATAGCGATCACATAGTCATCCTGAATGATAAGGAAACGGCAGCTTATTTTCTTAACGATCTTGAGAGCCTGTTCAACGAAAAAGCAGCCAATTTCCACAAAAAGAAAATCCTTTTCTACCCAACTTCATACAAAAGAAATTACGACCTCATTCACCAGGACAGCACCCATGTCTTGCTGAGGACTGAAGTTTTAAAGCGACTCGGATCGTCGCAGCGCAAAAGCATCATTGTAACCTATCCCGAGGCACTTGCCGAAAAAGTTGTGCGAAAAGCGTACCTCTCGAAAAACACGATTAAGCTTAAACGAAAAGAATCAGCCTCCATCGATACCATTGCCGACCTGCTGAACGACAGTGATTTCAACCGGGTCGATTTTGTTTATGAACCGGGACAGTTTTCCATCCGGGGTGGTATCATTGATGTTTTTTCGTTTACCAACGATTATCCTTACCGCATCGAGTTTTTTGGTGATGAAGTGGAGTCGATCCGCTCCTTTAATCCGGTTGACCAGCTTTCGGTTGATACACTTGATCATATCACCATTGTCCCAAATATTCAGGACAGGAAAATCATTGAAAATCGGGAATCCTTTTTATCTTATATCCCTGAAAATACTGTTATCTGGGTTGATGATCTGAAGTTTTCCACCGACCGGATAGGTTTTGAATCAGACAAAACTGCCGAAGTTATGAATGCTATGAAAGAAGAATTCGGGCACCTCACTCCCCATGAGTTTTTTATTGATGGAAAAGAGTTTGCTGCAGATGTGATGAAATTTTCTCTCCTCGAATTCGGAAACAGGTTCATCACCAAAGGCGCGTCGGTTTTTAATTTTGATGTAAGCCCCCAACCGTCCTTTAATAAAAATTTCGACCTGCTGATCGCCAGCCTTACCGAAAACAGCAGTAAAGGCTATACGAATTTTATTTTCTCCGAGAATCCCAGCCAGATCAAAAGGCTTTATGCTATATTCGATGACATTTATGCTACCAAAAAGACTGAGCGAAAGTTCGATTTTGAAACCGTTAATCTTTCCCTGCATGAAGGTTTTATTGACCATGACAAAAAGATAGCATGTTATACCGATCACCAGATTTTCGAGCGTTATCACAAGTTTCAGCTCAAGGAGAAATTCAGCAGCAAACATGCGCTGACACTAAAAGAGCTGTATGATCTTCAGCCAGGTGATTATGTAACCCATATCGATCATGGGATAGGACGGTTCGATGGGCTGGAGAAAATTTATAATGAGGGCAAAGAGCAGGAAGCTATCCGGCTCATCTATAAAGACGGCGATCTGTTGTATATCAGCATTCATTCATTGCACAGGATTTCAAAATATGTTGGCAAGGAAGGCACAGCGCCCTCACTGAACAGGCTTGGCTCGGATGCCTGGAACAAGCTGAAGGAAAAGACCAAAAAGAAGGTCAAGGATATTGCCAAGGATTTGATAAAACTCTATGCCGAAAGGAAATCATCTTCCGGACATGCTTTTCCACCTGACAACTACCTGCAGCATGAATTGGAAGCTTCTTTTATTTATGAAGATACCCCTGACCAGCTGAAATCGACTAATGATATTAAAAAAGATATGGAAGCCACTCATCCTATGGACAGGCTGGTATGCGGGGATGTAGGATTCGGTAAAACGGAAGTGGCCATCAGGGCAGCGTTCAAGGCAGTCGCCGACAGCAAGCAGGTAGCTGTCCTGGTTCCAACTACCATTCTTGCCCTGCAGCATTATAAAACTTTCGGTGAGCGGCTGGAAAATTTCCCCTGCAAAGTTGAATATATCAACCGCTTCAAATCGCAGAAGGAGCAGACCAAAATCAAGAAAGAACTAAAGGAAGGAAAGATCGATATCCTCATCGGTACACACAAGCTGTTAGGTAAGGACATTGAATTTAAAGACCTTGGATTGCTTGTCATAGATGAAGAACAGAAATTCGGTGTAAGCGCTAAAGAAAAGCTTAAAGCAGCTAAAAGTAAATGTAGATACCCTGACACTTACTGCCACACCCATCCCAAGAACTCTTCAGTTTTCGATGATGGGCGCAAGGGATTTATCGGTAATCAATACTCCGCCGGCAAACCGTTATCCCATCCTTACCGAATTGCACAACTTCAGTGAAGAAATTATAAGGGATGCTATCAATTATGAGGTGGACCGGGGAGGACAGGTGTTTTTTGTCAATAACCGGGTTCAAAATATCACTGAGGTTTCCGATATGATCAGAAGATTTTGCCCGGGTGTTACTGTTGCCATCGGCCATGGACAAATGGAAGGCCACCAACTGGAAAAGGTGATGGTCGAATTTATCGAAGGGAAATATGATGTGCTGGTGGCAACTACTATTATCGAATCAGGTCTTGACATCACGAATGTGAATACCATTATTATCAACGATGCCCAGAATTTTGGGCTCAGCGAGTTGCACCAGTTACGCGGCAGGGTTGGCAGGTCAAACAAAAAGGCATTTTGCTATCTCATCACGCCGCCTTTATCGCTTTTGACCGATGAAGCACGCAAACGACTGAAAGCCATTGAAGATTTTTCCGAACTTGGGAGTGGATTCAACATCGCTATGCGCGACCTGGATATCCGTGGAGCGGGAGATATATTAGGAGCCGAGCAAAGCGGGTTCATTTCGGAAATCGGATTTGAAATGTACCAGAAAATTCTTGATGAGGCAATTCTCGAACTTAAGGAAAACGAATTCAAAGATCTGTATAAAGAAGAACTGCAGAAAGATTTCGTCAGGGATTGCCAGATCGAAACCGATTTGTCGCTGCTGATCACCGATGATTTTGTTACGAGTATCACAGAGCGATTGAGTCTGTACAAAGAACTTGACAGCATTGGAGAGGAAGTCGAACTGCAGCGCTTCAGGTTAAGGCTGGTTGACCGGTTCGGGCCTGTGCCGCCCCAAACCGAGGAACTGATCAATGCCATCAGGCTACGCTGGCTGGGAAGAGAGACCGGTTTTGAAAAAATCCTCTTGAAAAACGAAAAGATGACCGGCTATTTTGTTTCCAACCAGGAATCGCCCTATTACAGGTCGGAAAAATTCACCCGCGTTCTGAACTTCGTTCAGCAAAATCCTGCCCGTTGCCGGATGAAAGAAGGCAGAGACAAACTTTCACTTACATTTGACCGGGTAAAAACCGTAGAGGACTCAATTAAAATATTAAGAGAAATAAATACGGATATTTATTGAACCAAGATCCTGTAATTATCATTGCAAAATTCAACTTGAATATGAAACCAAAAATTTTAGTCATCGGCGCAACCGGGACAATCGGAAGTTCTGTTTGCGAATTATTAAAAGCTGAAAAAGCCGAATTCACGGCAATGTTAAGGGACCCGGAAAAAGGAAAGGCTTTTGTCTCCAGAGGGATCAAAACAATAATGGGTGATTTGGCAGATATTTCTTCATTGGAAAAAGCCATGAAAGGAATGGACAAGTTATTTCTGCTTTCGGTTACTTCACCTGACATTCCCTGGCTTCAGGGCAATGCTGCAAAAGCTGCAAAAGCTGCCGGATTGAAGCACATCGTAAAAATTTCTGTCCGGGGCGCTTCTGGGGATGCGAATTTCAACATTGGCAGATTCCATGGAAATGCGGAAAAGGAAATCCATAACTCAGGAATTCCATATACTTTTTTGAAGCCTCATTCCTTTTTGCAAAATTTATTTTTTGACCGGCAAAGTATTATGGAGCAAAATGCTATTTATTCAACGATGGGTGATGGAAAAATCCCGATGATTGATACCCGCGACATTGCCGCTGTCGCAGTTAAAGCGTTGCTGACTGATGGGTATGAGGGTAAATCTTACATTCTTACCGGGCCGGAGGCCATCTCTTATCATGACATTGCGGATGAGTTGACAAAAGCCCTGGGACGAAAAATTAACTACATCCCTCAGACTCCGGAGGAAGGTTACAAATCCATGATTTCGTCGGGAATGCCCGGATGGCTTGTGGATGATCTGACTAGCCTTAATAAAGCCTATAGCGCTAACCAGGCTGCAGAAGTCAGCCCGGATGTTGAGGAGGTGCTGGGAAGAAAACCGATTAACCTGCAAAAATTTATTTCGGATTTTAAAATAAAATTTCAGTAGGATTAACCTGTCAATCGTGCGCAAACCATTAAGAAATTATGGCTGCAAGAATGCGGAATTGCAATTTGTCATTTACACCCATGGAGAATCTTGAAGAAATAAATATTGAGTCCACTCCGAAAAGTAATTTTGAACCACATAGGCACATAGAATCATAGGAATTCACATAGATTTTTGCCTCATAATCAACTATGTGAGATTTTATGTGCCTTATGATCCCTATGTGGTAAAATCATATTTGCTTACTTTTTGGAGGGGACTCAAATATTAGAATTCCGATTTTATTTAATTTTACAAACCGTAAAAATTTCGTTCCTATGAATTCAAATAATCAAAATCGCACCCTGGGTATTGGATTGCTCATCATTGCAATCGGACTTGTCATCCTTCTCCATCGTTTAAATGTTTTTTCGCCCTGGCTTGAAGATGTTCTCATCTCCTGGCAGATGCTGCTCATTGTAATTGGTGTCTGGAATCTGTTCTTTAATCAAAGTAAGGTGGCAGGATTCATCCTTATTGCTGTTGGCGGATTTTTTCTTATTCCCGATTTGTTCATTCTTCCTCATGATTTCAGGCGAAATTTCTGGCCGCTGCTTTTAATTGTTGTCGGATTATTTATTCTTTTCAGAGCTTTCCCGAAAAAAACCCCGCCATCTTTTAATCCGGTAACAGGAGACCCTATGGAAGTCATTGATGAAACCAACATTTTCAGTGGTTCTGAAAAAAGGATCGCCTCACAAAATTTCAGGGGCGGGAAAATAACCTCAATATTTGGCGGATCAGAAATAGACTTCACTGCTTCCCATTTGGCTGAAGGCACAAATGTTTTGGAGGTATTTTATATGTTCGGCGGATCATCCATCACAGTGCCCAATGATTGGGTTGTGGTAAATAAAGTGACCAGTATCCTTGGAGGATTTTCGGACAAAAGAAATGTTAAGCCAACCCAAACCCCTGATACAGGGAAAACGCTGATCATTCAGGGCTTTGTTATGTTTGGCGGGGGTGAGATCAAAGGGAATTAGCCTTTCCTGAATCTGGTGAATATCTGTCACACTGTCACCTTACAAAGTGTGGCTTGAATTTCGATCATCCGATCGAAAATTAAGTCTATGTTAAGTTTCATTTCAACAGAGGAAGAGGTTCATTCCGATCAAAAAATTCCGGCCGGAGACCAGATTGCCCTTGATGCCTATTCGGGTGTCATCGTCAATGCTGCAAGGTCTGTGAGCAAAAGTGTTGTTCATATTAAAGTGAAGAAGAAAGCTGCATCCGGTTTAAAGCAAAATAATCCACAAAATCCTTATGCTACCGGTTCGGGATTTATCATTTCTTCCGATGGTTATATTGTCACCAATAACCATGTGATCAGCAATGCCGAAGAAATACTGGTGGGCACTCCTGACGGAACAGAGCACAACGGGAAAATCATAGGACAGGACCCGGCGACCGATCTCTCCGTTATTAAAATTTATGCTGATAGTCATAAGTCGGTTGTTTTTGGGAATTCGGATCGGTTGCAGGTAGGTCAAATCGCCATTGCTCTTGGAAATCCCTATGGATTTCAGTATTCAGTCACTGCCGGAGTTGTAAGTGCGCTGGGAAGGACGTTAAGAACAGAATCTGGTCGCTTAATCGACGATGTGATACAGACCGATGCAGCACTGAATCCCGGTAACTCAGGAGGCCCACTGGTTAATTCAGCAGGCGAAGTAATCGGTGTGAATACTGCTATTATTCTTCCTGCTCAGGGATTATGTTTTGCGGTATCCTCCAATCTCACCCAATTCATTACCGGCAAACTCATTATCGAAGGAAAGGTTCGAAGGGGATATCTGGGTATGGTTGGCCAGGTAATTAAATTAACCACACGGATCGTCCAGTACAATAAGCTGGATAAAGCAACCGGTGTTTATGTTGTGGAAGTGGATCACAACAGAGGAATTCAGAATTCGGAATTATTTCCGGGTGATATCATAGTTGGCTTCAATGGTGCAAATATCAGCTCGATTGACGACCTGCACCGGATGATGGATGAAAGTGTTATCGGAAAGAAAATTAACCTAAGTGTTCTCAGGAAAGGGATAGCACAGGAGATTTCAGTGATGCCGGCAGAATTGAAATAGTTTTTGCAAATGATAGCACGCCTGTCTTGCAGATCAGGATTATTTCACCTCCTTCACCAAATTCACATACACCGGAAAATGGTCGGAATACCCGTTCATGTAAACTCCTCCGGCGAAAGTTCGCAATGGATAACCGGCATAGGCGCCATCCTTTTGCTTCATATAGTTTTTACTGTAAACCCTGGCGTTGTAATATTTCCATGTTGATTTGTCCGGTCCAAGCAAACCCTGGGAAACAATAATCTGGTCAAAAAGATTCCATGCGTCGTCGTATGCCAGAGAGCCGATACCTTCCTTGTAAAGCTTATACATGGGATTAAACATATCGCCGGGCATCAGCAAGTCTTCGCGTCCTTTGGCCCTGAGATGGTCTTTTACACTCTGATTTACCGGGTCATCATTGAGGTCGCCCATGACGAGAATTTTGGCATTCGGATCAATTTTAAGCAAAGAATCAACAATCGACCGGGAAAGATCGGCAGCTGCATTCCTGTCAGGACGGCTGGCTTTTTCACCGCCTCTTCTCGATGGCCAGTGATTGACGATCACATGGATCATTTCACCACCCAGCAGCCCCGAAACGACTAACTGATCCCTTGTAAGGAAACTGGTGTCGGCCATCTTCAGTGTGTGGCTGCGGCTATTGGTTACCTTGAAATACCTTGGCTGGTAAAGCAATCCGACATCCACGCCTCTTTCATCAGGCGAATCATAGTGAACGATCTGATAATTTCTTTTTATTATGGTACTTTCCTTCACCAGATCTTCCAGAACACCCCTGTTTTCAATTTCTGCAACTCCCAGAATGGCCAAACCGTCGGGAGTGACATCGGTAGCGATTTCTGAAATTACAAAGGCCATGTTTTTCAGTTTTTCATGGTACCTTTTGGATGTCCATTTGTTTAAACCTTCCGGCGTAAACTCTGTGCTGTTCTGCAACTCGATGTTATTGACAGTGTCAAATAAATTTTCAAGGTTATAAAATCCAACACTTGCAACACTATATTTCACATCCTGCTGGGCTGAAACCATTGTTGCAATACATGCAGAAATAAAAACTGACAAAAGGAATAAGAATATTTTTCTCATCGAATGGAATGCTTTATATTGAACTCAAAATAAATAACGGTGCGAAAATAATATAAAAGTCAATGTAAGCCTATGTATCTTATGGGTATTTGATTAAAGTTGATCCTACCCGCAATTTAGAATCAATTCACGATCGTTGGTATTGCTTTTTAATTATTTTTGCTTCCCCTTTCAAATTGTGAGGACTTCTATTATGATAAAAAAGTTGTTGTTTTCTTTCGTACCCCTTGTGTTCATGACGGGTACTTTCTCGCAGGTGGTCGACACGCTGGCCGCGAAACAGGACAAAAATGATTTTCCGCAGGTCACTCTTTATCCGCAGGATTTGGAAAGTGATAACCAGATCAACGACATCTCGGGATTACTGCAATCTTCGCAGGATATTTTTGTTTCGACAGCCGGGTTTACTTTTGGGCAGACAAGGTTTAAAATCCGCGGCTATGATTCGGAAAATACTGCTGTGCTGATGAATGGCGTTCAGCTGAACGACCTTGAAACGGGCGGAGCCTATTGGTCAAGCTGGGGCGGGCTGAATGAGGTTACGCGCAACCAGGAAATAGATCAGGGAATATCCTCCTCAAAATACTCCTTTGGCGAGGTAGGCGGAGTTACCAATATGATCACAAGGGCATCTTCCCTCCGCAAGCAGATCAAGGTCACTTATTCATCAACCAACAGGAATTACCGCAACCGGCTGATGTTCATATATTCAACAGGTCTGATGGAGAATGGATGGGCATTTACTGCATCCGGATCAAGGAGATGGGCTCAGGAAGGTTATGTTGAAGGCACTTTTTACGACGCCTATAGCTATTTTTTAGCTGCAGAGAAGAAACTGAACAAGCAGCACAGCATCGGTCTGATATTTTACGGATCGCCCAACAAACACGGAAGGAACGGCGTAAGCGTTCAGGAAGCCTATGACCTGGCAGGAACCAATTATTACAATCCTTACTGGGGTTATCAAAATGGCGAAAAGCGAAATGCAAGTATTGCCAATTATCATCAGCCGATGATAGTTCTTTCGCATTACTGGGATTTGGACGAAAAAACCAAATTGACGTCTTCTGTCTTTTATTCATTCGGACGTGGCGGCTATACAGCGCTCGACTGGTATGATGCCGCCGATCCGCGACCGGATTATTACCGTAATCTCCCGAGCTATGACGGAGATGTCAATGGATTAACACCAGCCCAGCGGGAACAACTCTGGCTGAATGATGAAAATTTCAGGCAGCTCGATTTCGATCAGTTTTATTTCGTTAACCGGAAAAACCTCTATACCATTTATGATGTTGACGGAATTGCTGATAGCAATTATACCGGTAACCTTTCGAATTATGTTATTGAAGACAGGCGGAACGATAAAAGCCAGCTTGGCGCCAATTTCAACCTGATCAAAGAAATGACCGAACACATTACGCTGTCAGGAGGACTTAATCTGAACTGGTATAAAAGCTTTCAGTTCAAAGTGGTTGATGATTTAATGGGAGGCGATTTCTATCTCAACCTCGACAAGTTCGCAGAGCGCGACCTGGTTGACCCTACTGCAGCCCAGAACGACCTGAATCATCCCAACCGGGTTGTCAGAGAGGGAGATAAATTCGGTTACGATTATACTGCCAATATCAACAAATATGATTTCTTTGCCCAGGCTGATTTTAAATACAGCAAAATCGATTATTTTATAGCCGGGCAGCTCTCCTATGATGAGTTCTGGCGGACAGGGAACATGCGAAACGGGAAGTTCCCCAATGACTCCTATGGCGACTCGGAAAAGCATTCTTTCTTCAATTACGGAGCAAAAGGCGGCGCTACTTACAAGGTCACAGGCCGGCACCTGATTGATGCCAATGCCATGTACACTACAAGGGCGCCTTTTTTCCGGACAGCTTATGTTTCACCCCGTACCCGAAATGAAGTAATCAAAGACCTTACCAATGAAAAAATAATGTCGGGCGACCTGAGTTATATCTACCGTTCCCCTTATATTCAGGCAAGGATCACCGGTTACTATACAAAATTCACCGATGGTCTCTATTCACGCAGTTTTTATCATGAAGACCTCGAAAGCTTCGTGAATTATCAGATGGTTGGTGTCGACAGGGTACACGTAGGTACCGAGCTGGGTATCGAGGGAAAGGTTAACTCTAATTTTACTCTTTACGGTGTATTCGCTACCGGGCAATACTACTTCGACTCCAATCCCACCGCAACCATTTCGGTTGACAATAATGCAAAAGTAATCAGCAACCGCATCGATTACCTGAAGGATTATTACGACGGCGGATTCCCCCAGACAGCTGGCTCGGCAGGCGTCAAATATTTTGGCTCCATCCAAACCGATTGGTGGATTTTAAAGTATCTGAGTAACATTTTTGCCGGAATTAACATCAATTATTACGACGATATTTATATGGAAATCAATCCCGACAGACGTTCGGCGGAGGCTGTGGCCAATTACGATCCTCAATATCCCGAACTTGAAAATATACTGAAACAGGAAAAACTGGAAGCCAGCTACACCCTCGATGCCAATGTCGGTTTTCTGTTTTATATCAAAACCCATTCTGCATCCATTAATTTCAGTGTAAACAATATTCTCGGCACAAATGATTTTGCCATCGGAGGATTTGAGCAGTTCCGTTACGACCCGCTCAACATCGATAAATTTGCTTCAAAATACTTTTACCTCTATGGCAGGCAGTATTTCTTAAATATCAATTACAGGTTCTAAAGATTTAATAAACAAAAAATACATCATAAAATGAAACGATCACTTCTAGCAGGATTTACAGTTTTAGTCACAGGAATTATTCTGTTTTTGGGCAGTTGTGTTAAGGACACTCCTGATGCGCCCCCAAGCGACACAATCCCTTTCGATCCTAATAAAGTTTATACCATTCAGGATTTAAGGAACATCAAAGACACAACAGGAGGTTATACTTTTACAGATGACTATTCGGTCTTTGCCACCGTCACAGCCGATGAAAAATCAGGCAACCTTTATAAAACAGTTTTCGTGCAGGATTCTTCAGGGAAGGGTATTCAGCTGAATTTCTTTAACCCGGGCGGAGTTTATCTTGGCGATTATATCAGGATTAATTTGAAAGGCTCGAAGGTGGATGATTATGGCTCGCTCTACCAGGTTAGCAATCTTGATCAGGGAAAGAATATTTATAAAATAGCTACTGGTAAAATTATCGAGCCTGTTCTGGTTACCATTGAAGAATTAAACGACGATCTGGATAAATACCAAAGCGTTTTGGTACGTCTTGATAGCGTGCAGTTCCAGGAAGCTGAACTTGGGAAAACCTACGCCGACTCAGTGAATAAAATTGATGAAAACCGCATGCTTGAAGATTGCGACCAGATCTCCATTATCGTCAGATCCAGCGGATATGCCGACTTTGCCAATCATACTGTACCCGAAGGAAAAGGGTCATTTATCGGCATTTCTACCCGTTATAATGACCTTGCGCAATTGGTGATCCGCAGTGAAAGCGACCTTCAGCTTACTGCACCGCGATGCGGCAGTGGCGGAGGCGGCCCTATAGATCCCGTTCCTTCGGTGGAAGAATATTTCAATGATGCTGTAGCCTATTCCGACATCAGTATCGAGGGATGGACGAATATTTTTGTCCAGGGCGACCGGAAATGGCAGGGCAAAGATTTCAGCGGAAACAAATATGCACAGGCTACCGGCTATAATTCCGGATTAAATGCAATGGAATGCTGGCTTATTACTCCTCCAGTTATCAATACCGCAGGCGACAAAAAACTGAATTTCAAATGCGCCATGGCATACTGGGAACATACGATTAACGAACCAATCACTGTTCTCGCTTCAACTGATTTCGACGGAAGCAATTTCGTCACGGCTAACTGGGTGGTTTTGCAGGCCACTTTACCTACCTCCTCCAGCACCAACTATACATTTATCGAATCAGGTGAGGTTTCGCTCGCCGGGTTTGTGGGTAATGTAGCCATTGCCTTTAAGTATGTCGGAAGCGACACCGAATCCACTTCCATACAGATCGATGATGTGACGGTCAACACCGGTGGCGGGGTAACTCCCGGAATTTTATCGGCTAATTTTAACAGCAACTGGAATGATTTTGAAACGATAAGTGTTCAGGGCACCCAGGCTTGGGAGAGAAACAACACTTATGGTCCCGACGGATCTGCTTGCGCCCGCATGAGCGGATTTTCCGGAGGCAGCAATGCTAATAATGACTGGCTGATCTCACCCGCTGTCGATCTTACGGACTATACTTCTATAAACTTTACATTCGAGACAGCAAAAAATTATACCGGCAACGACCTGGTGGTTAAAATATCTACCAATTACACCGGAAATCCAGAAACCGCTGCATGGACTGAACTGCAGGCAACCTTTTCATCAGGAAGCTGGGACTGGACTCCTTCGGGAGATATTGACCTTTCGTCTTATGCCGGGCAGACCATCTTTATCGGTTTTCAGTACACCTCCACCGCTTCTGCTTCGGCTACATGGGAGGTTGACAATGTACTGATCGAAGGGGAGTAAGGTTGTAAAAACTTAACTTACTGAAATATTAAACCTGACAGGTTGGAAAAAACCTGTCAGGTTTTTTATTAAATTTGCGATATGAATTCACACACTAATCCATTAGCAGAAGTTTTCGGATTCCCTATTGAAAATTTGACTGACAGGGCGAAACGGTACAGAGTGGATAAACTTTGTCCATTTAATAACATCGTTTCAAATTGCACTAAAAACAGTGTTGAGTTTCCTTTAGGCGTTTGTAGCCTGAATCATAATAGTAAGCCGGTTGTAATTTGCCCGATAAGATTCAGAGAGGATTGGATCATAATAAGTGATGCTGCTGAATTTATCTTTGATTCAAAATATACCTGGACTCATGTCGGAGAAGTAAAACTGACCGATAAATATGGCAGGTCGGCGGGAAATATTGATTATGTACTTGTTTCGTATGATGATAAAGGCCGTGTTATTGATTTTGGTTCCCTTGAAGTGCAATCCGTTTATATTTCGGGCAACCTGACCGGGCCGTTTTCTGCTTATCTTGAAAATCCAAAACCAACATTTGAATGGACAAAAGCCCTGAAATATCCAAAACCAGATTATCTTTCTTCTTCGAGAAAAAGGCTTGTTCCACAAATAATGGCAAAAGGTTCCATTTTAAAACAATGGAATAAAAAGCAAACGATTGCGTTGCAAACATTATTCTATGAAACATTGCCTCCCTTGCCGGAATGTGATAAAGGCAAAGCGGATATTGCTTTCTTTTTATATGATCTTGTACCGGAAAATAAAACAAAGTGCCTGACACTTAAATTAAACCGGGTTGTTTATTCAAATTTTGCTACAGCATTAGAACGTATCTCAAAATTTGAGGCAGGTTCACTCAGCAAGTTCACCGATCTCTTACAAAAGAAACTGGAGACCAAACTTTCCGGAAATTCTGAAATCAGTAATCTTGATAACATAGTAGTGGAATGAGAATAAACCAGCAAATAACAATGTTTGATGTTCCTGATGTCAGTAATATAAAATCTGTCGTTAATGTTGCATCCGTGCCACAACGGAGTCCATTCCGTTATCCCGGTGGCAAAACGTGGCTTATTCCGACTGTCAGACATTGGTTAAAACAAGATAAAATCGCAAGTTTACTGATAGAACCATTTGCCGGGGGTGGCATCGTCAGCCTGACCGCTGCTTTTGAAAGACTGGCAGACCATATAGTTATGGTTGAAAAGGACGATGAAATCTCCGCTGTATGGAAAGTGATCTTAAATGAAAAAAATAAATGGCTGGCAGGTAAGATTTTATCATTCGACCTTACCTATGACAATATAAAAGCCGAATTAGAGAAACCGGATAAACTGCCTCACGAAGTGGCATTTTGCACGATTTTGAAGAACCGTATTTTTCATGGAGGAATATTAGCCAAAGGTTCGGGGATGATAAAAAACGGTGAGAATGGTAAAGGTATTGCTTCACGATGGTATCCCAAAACTCTGCATGACCGGATACGTGCTATTGAATTTGTAAAAAACAAAATTGATTTTATTGAAGGTGATGCATTTGAAGTCATGGAACAAAATGTGAATGACGCTCATGCATTCTTCTTTATCGATCCTCCCTATACTATTGCAGGTAAACGGTTGTACAAATACTTTGAAGTTGACCACGAAAAGTTATTCAGATTAACTGCGCAGATAAAAGGTAAGTTCATGCTAACGTATGACGATACAGAAGAAATAAGGCGACTTGCTGAAAAATATGAATTAAAATTCAGGACAGTACCAATGAAAACTACCCATCATTGGGAGAAAAACGAAATTATTATTTCGGACAATTTCCAATGGTGGAAGGAAGGCAGATAATATGTACCCTGCTTTCGAATTAAAGGCAGCCCACGTTAAAGCCAAAGGCATCCATGACCGCCGCACCGAAAACCTCAGCACCTCGCCATAAGGAAGGATTTGATGAAGTACAGCTTTTCAAGCTGGCGAATTGCAGAGTTTCCCCATAGTTAATAGAAAAGCATAAAAAAGATATTTTAGCCTGCAGTAAGCGAAGCCTGTTGCGGGTTTACTGCAGGCCGCATTTCATATATTTGAGTTTTAAACCTGACAGGTTGGAAAAAACCTGTCAGGTTTTTTTATTACGGAAAACCACTGTTTTTTTTTCCGGTGGTTTTCTGCCATGTTTTCCTTTTACCACCTGCCTACATTTACCAAATGTTATAGAAGGCAGAAAATTTCGGTTATTAAATAGCCGGGAAAGTTTTGATCCATTAAAAGGTATCTTTTTCCATGAATTTCATTTCAATGGAAAAAAAGAAGGGCGAAAATTTGACATCTGCTTCTCAAAGTTGTACTTTTATGGCCTCTTTATTCAACAAAACAGGGTTTTCATGATAATAAGACAGTCAGATCAGCCTGGAAACAAAATCCAACTGCCAGTATTTTTATAAATTCTCTGGATCGTTTTACCTTCAACCAATTGACTTTTGTTGGGATAATCCGACTCTGGCATCGGACTTATTTCTGCGTTCGTTAAACAAGATCCCGGCGTTCGTTAATCCGGATTTATTCCGGCCTTTTCAGTGACTTATCTTCATGAACATTAATTTTAAACAATATTTAGCATGAAAACAAGAACATTACTTTTATCAATTCTTATCTGTTCATTGCTTTTAGCATTCGGGCAGCAGTCCAACAATTCATTAACCGGAAATTCATCCCGGAATTCCATTCCTGATTACATTAGAGAAAGAAAGCTTTTAAGCGGGTCTGAATGGTACTTTAACCAACGGGCATTTCCTTACGACACCATCCCTGTCATACAGTATACCCAGGAAATGACAAGGGAAATCAAAAAGCCAAAAGCAGTTTAAAAGGTGAAGATCTGAACTGGACATCTTTGGGACCAACCGGAGTTATTTTACGCTTGTAGCGCGAATTGGGGTATCGTTAGCGGAAGGGTAAAGTCAATGGCCATCCATCCCAACGATCCTTTAACACTTTATATCGGAGCTGCCATGGCGGACTTCTGGAAAACAACCGACGGGGGTGAAAACTGGCAGGATATCGGGCATGGTCTTGAATCGTTGTCTTTTGGAGCCATTGCCATCGATCCCGCTAATCCTGAAACCATTTATGCCGGGTCAGGAGAAGTGTGATATTACTGGGTAATTTTGGTTTCCACGGAAATGGAATCTTTAAATCAACGGACGGGGGAATTCATGGGCATTGATAACGAACGGAATTGGATCGGTAACCAGTTTCGGCGACCTTGCCGTTAGCCCTTTTAATTCAAATATTGTGCTGGGCGCATCTGGCGAGCGGCAATTATTTTTCCGGCAATCTTCCCAACGAAGGAATCTGGAAAAGCGCGGATGCAGGGATAACATGGGTCAAAACGCTGGATGTGCAGGATGCCTTCGATATTGCTTTCCATCCGACTGATGCCAATAAAGTTTTTGCTGCTGTGGGTGGAGGAAACAGTCCCTTCCGGATTTTATATCTCCAACGACCAGGGAGCAACCTGGACACAGAGCAACACCGGCTTGCCGGCAACAGGCTCCATGCACCGGCTGCAGATTGATGTTTCCCAATCCAATCCTGATATTATTTATGCAGTGATCTTCGATGCAAATACCATGTCAACAAGTGCATATAAATCGGTGAACGGTGGACAAAACTGGACTCAGATTTCTGCCGGAACTTATCTTGGAGGTAATTATGGGGATGGGTGGATTGACCAAGGATTTTATGACCTGTGCATTGCTGTTGACCCGGAAAATCCAAATCTGTGCTTATATCGGAAATATTGAATTGCACAGGACAATAAACGGCTCAACTTTTTCTCCGGTCAGGCCTTATGGAAATTATGCATGGGGGTCTTGCCCATGTGGATTATCATAAACTGGTTTTTGCCCCTTCCAATCCTAACTATTTTTATATTGCGTTGCGACGGTGGTATGTATAAATCAACCGATAAAGGTTATTCAGCCACCTCGCAGAACGAGGGACTGTCTACTCTGCAATTCTACAGGATAGCCTCGCACCCGACCGATCCGCAGGATTGTCATTGGAGGAATGCAGGACAACAGCACAGCAATGACTACTGATGGCGGCCAAAACTGGCATGCAGTGACAGGCAGTGACGGAATGGAATGTTTGTTTAATCCCAACCCGGATACGATTTATACATCGGCACAATATGGTTGTTTTTTCAGGAGCATTAACGGTGGAGTTACATTTTAACATGTGTATAATGTCAATGGATCCTGGATCACACCTTTGATCATGCATCCGACCAACCATAAAATCCTCTACACAGCCAATAAAAATATCTTAAAATCAACCAACGGCGGCAACTCATTTCAGGTTATATCGCAGACCGAATGTTGCACCAGTATTTATAGTTAGCCATGGCTCAAAGCCACTGTGAATCCCAATAATATGATCTTTGCTTCGGGAGGAACACAGTCACCCGTACCCGGCGACTGCAATTGTTGTGAAAATTTCCACCGATGGAGGTATAACTGGAATGATGTAACTCAAATATTCCCGGCGAGGAGCGGTGGATCTCAAGGGTGGTCTGCGATCCTGTGGATGACAATACGATGTATATTCTGCGCACCGGTTTCTCTGCAGGAAATAAAGTTTGGAAAACCACCGATCTTGGCCAAACCTGGACCAATATTTCCGGCGATTTGCCCGACCTGCCCTGCAGCGACCTTTTCATTGATCCGGAAAATACACAACATCTGTATTTGGCAAACGATATTGGTGTTTACCACTCGGGCAATGGCGGCATAAGCTGGGAATATGCAAGTGAAGGAGTGCCATACGTTCCTGCCATTGATTTCGATTATGTAAAAATCGGAACCGACCGCTACTTAAGGGTTGGTACTCATGGGCGTTCTATTTACCAAACCCTCCTGCCAAATTACTGCCTGCCCGAAGGTATCACTTTTACCACACAGGAAGCAGATTGATAATTTCCAAACCAATTATCCGGGATGTACGGAGATTGAGGGGGATGTAGTTATTGGTAATGATTATTTGGTAACTGATATAGATATCTCGATGGTTTAAATGTATTGACCTCCATTGGGGGGCTCACTTACAATGACAAATATTCCTATGGCCAGTTTATCGGGGCTTGAAAACCTGGATTACATAGGCGGGAGCTTTTCTATTGGAAGACATAATTTATGGTGTCTAGGCAATAATAACCTGGTTAATCTGACAGGGTTAAATGATTTGGATTCAATTGGGGGAGACTTGGTTATTCAATGAAACCAGGCACTTGCCAGCTTAACAGGACTGGAAAGTTTGACTAAAATTGGTGGAACGCTTAATGTGGGACCAACGCAAGAAAATACAATGGGGGGAGGCAATCCTTCACTGGTTAACCTGACCGGATTAACCAGTTCGATCGATGTCCAATATATTAATATTAGACAAAATTCTGCGCTAACCAGCTTAACCGGACTGGAATACCTAACCTCAATCGAAGGAAACCTTTATATTAGGGACAACCCCATCACCAGTCTATCTGGGGTGAACAACTTAAGCTTTGTTGGAGAGTACCTCGTTATAAGAAATACCTTACTCGAAAATCTTTCTGAATTGGAAAACCTTGAATTCATGTTGGAGGTTTATATGTGGCTGTTAACGATGGAATTACAAAGTCTAGCTGGATTGGAAAACATTGAATTTACAGGAGGCTCTTTAGGGGTTTCCGATAATGACCAGTTGGTAATTTATCTGGCCTTCAAATCATTGATTCCATTGGCGGAAAGCTTAGTATTGGAACCATATATGGTGTCGGTAATCCCCCTCCATCCTGGAGGAAACGATTTACTTACCGTTATCAGCGCCCTTATAAACTTAAAATACGTAGGGGAGGGGATTGATATTGGACATAATAATTCACTTCCAGCCTGCCGGGTTGGAAAATATCAATGCAGCATTCATTACGGATTTACTTATTGGGTACAATGTTTTCATTATCTACATGTGATGTGCAAAGCATATGTGATTATCTGGCCTCGCCAAATGGCCAGGTGAAATTGAATGAAACGCCCCCGGCTGCAACAGCCCGGAGGAGGTTCAGAAGCCTGTCTGACAGCAGTAGAAGAAATTAAAACCGAAAATGGAATTGCCATTATTCCAAATCCATCAAATGATAAAATCACCATTTCATCACCTGCAATAACAGGCAATACTCAGCTTTCAATATTTAATGTCAGCGGGGAAAAAGTAATTGAAAGGCAGATAACAGATAACGAAACCCAAATCGACATCAGCGCCCTGCCACGGGGAGTTTATTTTGTGCGGGTACAAAATGAAAAGATGGTGGAGGTGGGGAAGATGGTGAAGGAATGAGATAGAAAGGGATATAAATTGAGATTAATTGAGATTTCTGGAAATAAGTTGAAATAATTTGAAATAAATGGAAATAGGGGTATAGGGGATATAAGGGGGAATAGCTCCATGCCCCAAGCCCCATGCAGCATTGACATTTGAAAAGTTAAATTTATAAGGATTTTATTCACAATAATTAAAACATTAAAAGTATGAAAAAGGTTATCGTTTTATTGGTTGCGCTGGTTGGGATGATCGGTGCAATGGGACAGGGCTGTCTGCCCGAAGGCATTGAATTTACAACACAGGAACAGATTGATAATTTCCAAACCAATTATCCGGGTTGTACGGAGATTGAGGGGGATGTGGTTATTGGTGATCCAATTTCTGGATATAATATCAATAATCTTGATGGTTTAACTATACTGACCTCAATTTGGGGCTCACTTACAATAATAGCTAATAATTTTACCAGTTTATCGGGGCTTGAAAACCTGGATTACATTGGTAGCAGTCTTACTATTGGGAGTTATTATCCTAGTTATGGATGTTATTGTGGTAATCATAACCTGGTTAATCTGACAGGGTTAAATGGCCTGGATTCAATTGGAGGGGATTTGGTTATAACATGCAACCAGTCACTTGCAAATTTAACAGGACTGGAAAGCTTGACTAAAATTGGTGGAACCCTTAACGTGGGAAAGCAAGCCAATGCAATTCTGGGAGGCAATCCTTCACTGGTTAATCTGACTGGATTAACCAGTTTGACTGATGTCCAAAATATAATTATTAGACGAAATTTAGCGCTGACAAACTTAACCGGATTGGAAGGACTGACTTCAATCGAAGGAAGTCTTTATATTTGGGGCAACCCCATCACCAGTCTATCCGGGGTTAATAACTTAAGCTTTGTTGGAGGTACCCTTCTTTTAAGAAATACCTTACTGGAAAATCTTTCAGAATTGGAAAATCTTGAATTTATTGGAGGTTTATACGTGGCCGAAAATGAGCAATTACAAAGTTTGGCTGGATTAGAAAACATTGAATTTATAGGAGGCTCTTTAGGGATTGCCGATAATGACCAGTTGGTAGATTTATCAGGTCTCGAAAACATTGATTCCATTGGCGGAGGGCTCGGAATTGGAACTATATGGGGGGTTGGTGATCCTCCACCTCCCGGAGGAAATGATTTACTTACAGATCTCAGCGCCCTTATAAACTTAAAATATGTGGGGGCAGGGATTGATATCGGTCAAAATAATTCACTGTCCAGTCTCGCCGGTTTGGAAAATATCAATGCAGCTACTATTACGGATTTACTTATTGGGTACAATTTTTCGTTATCTACTTGTGAAGTGCAAAGTGTATGCGATTATCTTTCTTCCCCAAATGGTGCGGTTATTATTGAATTTAACGCCTCCGGTTGCAACAGCCCGGAGGAGGTTCAGGTTGCCTGCCTGACAGATATTGATGAACAAAGGAATCAAAGTTTACTGACTATCATTCCCAATCCCTCAAATGATAAAATCACCATTTCATCATCTGCATTTACAGGAAATACCCAGCTTTCTATCTTCACTGTCAGCGGGGAAAAAGTAATTGAAAGGCAACTAACCGATACCGAAATCCAAATCGACATCAGCGCCCTGCCACGGGGAGTTTATTTTGTGAGGGTGCAAAATGAAAAGATGGTGGAGGTGGGGAAAATGGTGAAAGAATAGTTACTACTTAGTACTTATTAGTTAGCGTTCATTGGAATAATTTTCCATACAACTACATTCAAAAAAAACGCATAATTATGAAAGCAAATAACAATTTATTAATTTACCCGAAACTGTTGTTAGCGATCTTTCTGATACTAACAAATAGTTGTAAAAAGGATGTTGAAAGTGAAATACAAATCCCGGTTGTCACAACAGGTTTTGTCACTGAAATTACTACTATCTCGGCTAAAATTGAAGGGAATACTAATACATCAGGAGGTGGCTACATAGGTGACCGTGGGCTATGTTGGAGCAATTTTCTTGCACAACCAACTGCATATGCAGATGACAATTATTGGGAGGGCGGGGGTACAGGCAGTTTTACAGGTTACATGGTTGACCTTACACCCGGTTTTACTTATTATGTTCGTGCATACGCTTCAAATAGTGCAGGTTATGGATATGGGAGCGTTGTTTCATTTTCGACATCCGGCAGCATAACGGGCGAAATTATGTTTAATCCAAATTTAACTTATGATGAAATAACTGATATGGAGGGAAACATTTATAAAACAATTCAAATAGGTAGTCAAATCTGGATGGCTGAAAACCTTAAAACCACGAAATACAATGATGGAACAGATATACCCAACGTAACTGATCATACAGAATGGATTAATCTTGAAACTCCTGGTTATTGCTGGTACATTAATGATGCAAAATATAAAAATATATTTGGTGCTTTGTATAACTGGTATGCAGTAAACACAGATAAACTTTGCCCCTCCGGATGGCATGTGCCGAGTGAAGATGAATGGACAGCGCTTACCAATTATCTTGGTGGTGATTCTGCGGCAGCAGGCCATTTGAGAGAAACCGACTTAACACATTGGGTCTATGCAAATTCGGGAGTAACAAACAGCAGCGGTTTTACAGCATTGCCCGGAGGCTACCGTTATTTTAACGATCAGGGTTATTTCCGCGAACTTGGTTATGGCGCAGAATTTTGGTCTTCAACCGAATATCCGGAAAATTCTTTTTCTTCTGCCTTTGCCCGGAGATTTTATTATATCACATGGTCTGGAATACTTGATTCCGGAGTATACCCAAAAAAATCTGGTTTTTCATGCCGATGTGTGAAGGATTAATTTTTTATTACTGATTAAAATATGACGAAATTTTTTAAGAATTTTAAGAATATCAAAATGAAAAAGAAATTTACAATCGCTATTATAATTCCCGTCATTTTCGGGTTGGGAGTTTGTTCACAAACCCTGCAAAATACAACATGGAAATCATTTTTCCCTAATGGAACCTTCTTTATGTACTATCATATCGGTATTGATACATTATCCATCAGCAGCGACAACATTACATATACCAACTTTGGGACCTATCAGGCATTCGAAAATAACCTGATCGTCGTTGATTTACCTGGTGGTGATTGTCCGTTAGCTGACACAGGAAGGTACACTTTTTTAATACACGAAGATACGTTGAAATTTAACCTTGTCAGCGATCCATGTGCACAGCGAACCACATCCATGACAACATTTCATTTTGTTCGGTTTACCTCTGGAATACAGAATTCAACTGCTATAAAGAAATTGAAATTGTTTCCAAATCCGGCAAATAACCAGATCGGACTGTCGGTCTCTGTAAAAAACGGCATTACTCGGTTGTCGATATTTAATGTAACCGGGAAGAGAATGTTAGATAAACAGCTAACCGAAACCGAAACCCAAATCGATATCAGCGCCCTGCCGCAGGGAGTCTATTTTGTGAGGGTGCAGGATGAAAAGATGACAGAGGTAACGAAGTTAGTAAAACAATAAATAACCGTTGCTGGTTGCTGGTTTCTAGCTTCTTGTAAACCAGTAACCAGTAACAAACAAAATAAAAAAAGGAAACTAAAATGAAAAAACTTGCACTTTTAATTTTCGTTCTGCTGTTTACAAACATAGCAGCTATTTCCCAATCGCCCTGCCTGCCCGAAGGCATCACATTTACCACACAGGAACAGATTGACAATTTCCAAACTAATTATCCGGGATGTACGGATATAGCAGGGGATGTTATTATTAATGGAGGTGATATTACTAATCTCAATGGATTAATTGCTGTGACTTCTATTTGGGGGTATCTTGATTTACTTGGAAACGATGCCCTGACAAGCCCAGTTGGGCTGGATAATTTAACATCAATTGGAGGGTATCTTCATATTTATGGAAATGATGCTCTGACCAGCCTGATCGGGCTGGATAATCTATCATCCATTGATAGCATGTTTTATATTGAGGGTAATGCTGCCCTTGAAAATATGAGCGGGTTGGAAAATTTAACAATTATTGGTACTTATCTTACTATTTTCAATAATGATGACCTTTCCAGCCTAAGCGGACTAGAAAGTTTAACATCCATTGGAGGTGATCTATCTATTGAATATAATTCTTCCTTAATTAGTATAGGCGGGTTGGAGCATGTTGATGCTGGTTCGATCGCCAGTATATTTATTAATAATAATTCTTTACTATCATCCTGCAATATTCAAAGCATCTGCGATTTCCTGGCAATCCCCAATGGCACAATAGTATTACACGACAATGCGCAGGGATGTAGCAGTGTAGAGGAATTACAGGAAGCATGTCCTGATGACATTAAGGAAATAAAAACCGGAAATGGAATGATCATTATTCCTAACCCTTCAAAAGACAAAATCACCATTTCATCATCTGTAATAACTGGAAATACCCAGCTTTCAATCTTCGCTGTCAACGGGGAAAAAGTATTTGAAAGGCAACTAACAGATACCGAAACTCAAATCGACATCAGCGCCCTGCCAAGGGGAGTATATTTTGTGAGGGTGAAGGATGAGAAGAGGGTGGAAATAGAAAAGATAATTAAACAATAGAATGTTCAGCGTTCCGGGTTTTGGGTTCAGGGTTGAAACTCTGAACTCAGAACACTGAACTCAAAACAAAATAAACAAGGAGGTTAATATGAAATTAAATGTAGTTTTTCCCGGTTGGCCAGGCAGGGAAAGAGCTGAGCCGCCTCAGCTGAAAACCTTCGCACCAGGGAAATACCTACATTCTGACCAACCTAAAGAGCAAAGAATAATTCTTTTTATCATCTGGTTACCAGTGCTCCTTCTTTTATTTCCGGGATGCATCTCCCTTTATTATGCCCCCAATTCACAGAATGTACCTATGTTCAAAGAAAAAAATGAAACAGAGGCATCCCTTGCTTTTCAGTTTGGTACCCTGACCGTTGGGTGTGATGCGGATTTGGCTTATTCATTCACGAATCATTTTGGAATTATGGCCAATTACAACCACTGGAGCGCCAAAAAGAGAAGTATGTTGCCCAACTCCGATGCAGAGTTTCACATATCAGGAAAGAGTGACCTGATTGAAATGGGAGCAGGATACTTTTTACCATTTAAGGACAGGTTTGTTTTCGAGGCTTATGGAGGAGGGGGCTGGGGAGGAGTGAAAAACGAATACGAGTCACAGGGGGAGTCAAGATTAAGCTACAACCGGTATTTTATCCAGCCCTCATGCAGTTATTACAACAAAAAAGTCAGCCTCGCTTTTTCCATGCGCCTGAGCGGAATCGATTACCGCCGGATAACGTTTGATCCGGGTATTGATTTTTTTGATTCATACGATTTGGAATATATAATTGATAATCCTTTTTCGCTGTATCTTGAACCCGCTTTTACCTTCAGGGTTGGAGGCGAGAAGCTCAAATTCCAGTTCCAGGTTGTTGTTTCTGATAACCTGAATACTCCCGATTTGATTTATGAACCGTTGTGTATCACAACAGGGCTGATTGTTTTGTTCCCAAATAAAAAAGAGAATTCAAACAACCTCGATAAGAAGCAATGAAAATCAAAACGAACTAAAACATTAACAGGTGAAAGCCACTGTCCCTTGCGGCATTCAGCAATTTAACAATTTTTACTATTTTGAAAGTACCCGTTCACCATCCTTATATATGGCTGATAAAGGAATCGGTTATGCCTTTGCTTTTCATTTTTTGCAGCAATGATTTTGCCTCAGTCATGGAGGTGCATTTGCCAACCGTATATTTCCGCCAGTTATGATAAACCTCCTCGTTCACTTCTTCTTCAATATTATGCATTTCCCTTAAGGTTTCAGGGTTTGCACTTTTTTGATATACGGCAAGAATCTGTACACGATAGCAATAGCCGCTCTCTTTGTAAACGGTTACTATAGGCAGGGTAACCGAAGGGATATCTTTTAATTCACTTAGCTGGTTGAGTCTTTTGCCCTGGAAAAATGCAACAATAAATGCATCCCTTGCGCCATGCTTGCTGATCAGCATGTTCCGGTATTCCCTTGCCTCCTCGTAGGTAGCGAATGACCCGACGGAATAATGACACCAGTTGCCCAGGCAATCTTCCTTAAAATCGACATCCAAACCATATTTTTTGGTCAGGGTTTCTATTGAGATCTTCGATTTATAGCCGGCAGTGATCTGCACCCGGTATTCAACATCCCTGGCTGGTGCAATGGTGTCTTTCTTTACGGCTACTGGTTCCGGCTCAACCGGAGGGATTACCTCTTCAACCCTCTCGATGGTCATGCTGTACCTGAATTTATATTCTTTTCCTGTCCGTTGTAAATATAAATTACTGACCATAGGCAAAGTGCCGTATATTTTATCCGGTTTCACCCTGTAGCTGACTTCAAATACCGAATCAGTTGGTAGTTCATCCCAATTGAGGTATAAAGTGTAGTTGATAATTTCCGGCCTGCCCCCGGCGATGACAGAATCGAGGACATTAAGTCCGATGGGAAGAATCTGGATGAGCCTTCCCGGACCGGTTATTTTACCCTTGTGTATAATGCTTTTTAAGATGAACTCTTCGTTTGATTTCAGGTTTGAAGGTATATCATAAACGAGGTCGACATTTTCATTTGCAAAAGGATCGGCCGTTATCTCGGGCGGAGCTTCAATTAATTTTTCAGATTCTTTGATCATGAAGTTGTATGAAATTCCGAGAGAAGAATAATAATATGCATCATTGTTGGATCCGGCTACCCTTGCATCCAGCTTATCGGTAGTGGTAAACCGCATAACCGATTCAAGATTGATATACCAGCGGTCGGCCAGTTTAAAGTCGAGTCCGGCTCCTACCGGAAAGGAAAATCCTGTTAGCCTGGTAGACTCTTTTCGTGCCTCATCATCAGAATAGCCATAGTCTTCAATCAACTGGTTTGTAGAAATAGTTAAGGCTTCGCTTCTGAAAAAAATTGCCGCAATGCCGGTTGTTCCGTAAAGATTGATTCTCCTTTCCTTTTTGCCGAACACAAGATTGGTCAGGTTAATGGTAGTACCCAATTGATATTCTGCCAGGTTCGAGAAGCATTTCCGGTCCGAGGCTTCATCATACCCTTTCATTTCGTTACGGTAAAACTGGCCATGAAGGTTAAAGACCGGTCCGAGGTATTTTCCCAATCTGAGCCCAAAGCCATAAGTGGTTTCTCCATCCAGCTTATCGATGGGATTGTTGGACTTTTGAATGTCGCCATACAACTGTGAAATACCGCCATTGACATTGACATACCAATGATAACCCAGGGAAGATTGAGCCTGCAATCGATCAAAAGATTGAAGACCCAAAAGGAAAACCCCAAATACGAATACTAACCTGCTGATCCGGTGGAAAATCATTACTGTCAAAACATCAAGATATCATCAACAAATTTAGGCATAGGAAAACAGGAAGGGCTCACCTTAAAAATAAATGTTTCAACAATGAAATGTTTATAAATCAGTCTTATGGAACCAGTGAAAACCACTGAAAAAAAATCCGGTGGAATTCAGCCATGTTTGTTCAGTAGGGTGATATTAAATTTGCTTTGATAATATTTAATGTTCATTAAAATAACCATTTTAAAATCCTAAAAAAAGGAGGTAGCCATGAAAACAATGAATTTATTCCTGACAATTGCATTCCTGGGGTTAGCTTCACTAATTTATGCGAATGCTGATCAGGATCAGTTATGGCTCAGGATTCCCCTGAAAAAGGCCATTCAAAATCCTAAGCTGGTCAGGGCCATGTACGAGCAACTTGACATGAGTTTCATCAATGTTGACCAAAAAAGGGTCTTTGTTGCAAAAGTCCGCTTCAACCGCAGCATTTATTTTATTTATGGAACTTATGAAGAGTGGCTTGTATTCTTTACCATGGATTTGACTGAACGTCGTGAGACCCGAAACCCTTTATGCCTTTTATCAGGTAAATCGGACTGAGCATCCGGCTAAAAATAAAACCCGTTGGAAACAACGGGTTTTTTTATGTCTCCCCGGCAGGATTTCCCGCCTCCACTTCGTTCCGGCGGGATAAACTTCTCATCCTGCCGGTTGTCCTTGATTTGAATAATTACTTCAATAAAAAAGGTGGTCTTTCTTTAACAACCACCTTTGTGTCTCCCCGGCAGGATTCGAACCTGCGACCCATTGATTAAGAGTCAATTGCTCTACCAACTGAGCTACGGAGAGTCTTCTCATTATTCTTCCGGCAGGATTCGAACCTGCGACCCTCCCGACTTACGCGTCGGGATGCTCTACCAGCTGAGCTACGGAGAGTCTTTGTATTTCTTTTCTTCTACAGTACCTTTATCCCATCCTTTTGATACGGAATGCCTGACCAGCAGCACTGCGGAAAACAGGGCGGCAAAGTTAGAAAAATATTAATTATCAATGTTCATTATCTTTGTCAAAAAATTGAAATTGTCGAAAAAAGGGGATCAAAGTAAGACTGCACTTAAAATCAACAAAGGGATTGAGCAACCGGTTTCTTTCAATCCTGACGCTGTCAGGCAACTGAAAAAAAAAGGCAGGGAAATAAACAATCCGGGTGATTACTTCGAAGGTATTAAGGAAGGCAACAGGATGATCCTCAGTAAGGCAATTACCCTGATCGAAAGCTCGCATCCCGGACATCTGGCTCTTGCACAGGAAATCATCGATCGATGCCTTCCCTTGTCAGGAAAATCAATCAGGATAGGAATTACAGGTGTTCCCGGGGTGGGCAAGAGTACTTTTATAGAATCGCTGGGGACCTACCTGACGTCAAGAAATCATAAACTTGCTGTTCTGGCAATCGATCCAAGCAGCGAAAAAACCAAAGGCAGTATTCTTGGCGATAAGACCCGGATGGAGAAACTTGCCAACAACCCCGATGCTTTTATCAGGCCATCTCCTTCTGCCGGTTCCCTTGGCGGTGTTGCCAGAAAAACGAAAGAGATCATTATCCTTTGTGAAGCTGCCGGTTTTGATACTATTTTCGTTGAAACTGTGGGTGTGGGCCAGTCTGAAATAACGGTCCATTCCATGGTCGATTTCTTTCTTCTTCTGATGCTTTCAGGTGCGGGTGATGAACTTCAGGGAATAAAGCGTGGCATAATGGAAATGGCCGATATGATTGTAATTAACAAGGCGGATGGAGATAACCTTGATAAAGCGCGGCTGGCAAAGCTTGAATACGCCAATGCTGTTCATCTGTTCGCCCCTTCGGGATCGGGATGGATCCCTGAAGTTGATTTATGCTCCGCTGCAACAGGTTACGGAATCGACAAAGTATGGGAGGTAATTGAAAAATACAGGCAACTAACCCTTGCAAATGGCTATTTCGAATTGAACCGCAAAAGCCAGAACCGTAATAATTTTTACAACATCCTTCAGGAAAGTCTTTTGAACAGGTTTTATTCCAATATCGAAATCGGAAAATCAATCAAAAAAGCTGAGCTCGATGTGCAATCCGGTAAATCGACGCCTTTCGCTGCTGTTCAGCAGTTGCTCGACAAATACACCGGCTATTGACAGAAGTGGATTAAATTGTCTTACTGATTTCCGGCTTCTTTGGAAAAATCACTGAAAGAAGTATAAAAAAGGCAAGAATGGAAACAATGACGATCAATGACTGATTGATCGTCAGAGGTAAATGGACAAGCATTTTCAAGCCGACAAACCCGAGCAGAAATGCAAGCCCGAGCTTAAGGAAACGGAATCGGTTGACCATATCGCTGACCAGAAAAAACAACGACCTTAAACCCAAAATAGCAAAAATATTCGAAAAGAATACAATGTACGGATCCCTTGTCACCGAAAAGACAGCCGGAACGGAATCAACGGCAAAGATAACATCAGAAAACTCGACCATCATTAATACGATAAACAAAGGAGTAATATAAAGCTTTCCATTTTCCCTCAACCAGAAACGGTCCGTTTGGTCCTTCTTTTTAATGAGAAATATCCTGCTTAATAATTTTACAACCGGGTGATTTTCGGTGTCTACTTTTTGAGATTCCCTTCCGGATAAGAATTCCCATCCCATTTTAAAAGCAATGATCAGTAAGAATGCACCAAAAACGTACAGAATCCAATCGAAACGCTGGATCAGGGCGCTTGCAACAAAAATGAATATAAACCTGAAAACAACTGCTCCCAGTATTCCCCAGAAAAGGACTTTTTTGTACAGCCTTGAAGGAATATTGAACGACAGGAAGATCATGATAATGACGAATATATTATCGATGGAAAGAGAATATTCAATGATATAGCCGGTAAGGTATTCGAGCGACAAGTTCTGGTTATATAGTTTGAGCGCCTCAGTGAAAGAGAGGCCATCAATATTGATCTGATGCCTGAAGTTTTCGATGTTTGCCTGAATGGATTGAATATCTTGCAAGTCATGCAGCTTATGACCGTAAAACCTAAGCAGGATATAAAAGGATAAAGATAAACCAACCCAAACCATTGTCCAGTATAAGGCTTCACGAAATGAAAGGGTATGGCTTTTTCTTCCGATCACTACAAGATCAACCAGTAAAATGGTAAGAATAAACACCATGAAAACCGAAAAAAAGATGATTTCATTCATAAATCACATACTGTTAATTGAGTGGTAAAATTAATCAAAGTAATCCAATTTAATAATTCAGGAAAATCAAAAACCGGCCAATCAAAAATTCATTAAGTTTGCCCGCATTTAAACAGTATTTATAACAATGAATCTTTACACGGAAATGAATCCGAACCCGCTGGTTCAGTACCTGAACAAGCCCTCGGATGATTTTACAAAAGCTGACCTGGTGAGATATATCGAGGACCATGATATTGTGATGATCAACTTCAGGTATTGCGGATGGGATGGTCGTTTAAAATCGCTGAATTTTGTCATTAACAGTAAAAAACACCTTGACAGCATCTTGTCGGCCGGTGAGCGGGTGGATGGCTCCAGTTTGTTTTCATTTATTGAAGCAGGTTCCAGCGACCTGTATGTTATCCCGAGGTATAAGACAGCCTTTCTAAATCCTTTTTCAGAAGTCCCTACCCTCGACATTCTCTGCTCCTATTACAATAAAGACGGCAAACCACTGGCAAGTTCTCCCCAATACATTTTAAAAAAAGCCCATGACAAACTGAAAGAAAAAACGGGATTCGTTCTTGAGGCAATGGGTGAGCTTGAATACTATGTTATAAGCCAGAAAGGCTCATTATTCCAGGCAACCGACCAAAGAGGGTACCATGAGGGCGAGCCATTTTCAAAATGGACAAGTTTCAGAAGGGAGGCAATGTATGCCATTGCTCAATCCGGTGGTCTTATAAAATATGGCCATTCTGAAGTAGGTAATTTTGTCTTTGAAGACCTCGAATACGAGCAAAACGAAATTGAATTCCTGCCCACCAGCATCGAAGATGCCGCCGATCAGTTGCTGGTCGCTAAATGGATATTACGAACGCTCGCATATAAAAAGGGAGTGACGGTAACCTTTGCTCCGAAAATATCAAGCGGTAAAGCCGGTAGCGGGATGCATGTCCATTCGCGGTTAATGAAAGATGGAAAAAACATGATGATCAATGGAGGAATTTTGACGGATACGGCCAAAAAAGTGATAGCCGGGTATCTCTATCTTGCTCCTTCGCTTACCGCATTCGGCAACATCAATCCGATGTCTTATTTCAGGTTGGTTCCTCACCAGGAAGCTCCGACCAATGTTTGCTGGGGCGACAGAAACAGATCAGTGCTGGTGAGAGTTCCTCTGGGCTGGTCAGGGAAAAACATGATGTCAATCGATGCCAATCCAAAAGAAAAAGGTAATTTACCTGATTCTTCCTCCAAGCAGACAGTCGAGCTTCGCAGCCCTGACGGTTCAGCCGATGTTTACCTGCTCATGGCGGGAATGGCTGTCGCTGCGCTGCACGGTCTCGAAATGAAAAACGCTATCGAATATGCGAATAAAACTTATGTGGATGTAGATATTTTTCATAAAAAGAACAAGAAACGACTCGACCAGTTAAACAGCCTTCCTTCTTCGTGCTGGGAATCAGCTGACGCACTTGAAAAACACAAGCCTCTCTACTTGAAAAATGACATTTTTTCGGAAGGTACACTTGATGGAATCATTAATTACCTCCGACAATTTAAGGATCAGAATTTACGTGATGAAATAAAAGATAATCCGGAAAAACTCATGCAACAAGTAATTAAATATTTTCATTGCGGATAATTAATAAAATATGGTCAAATTTGATGATTACAGATATACAGGATCTGAAATAAGCAGCCGGGTGAATGAAGTTTTTTCTTCGCTTAAAAATGAATCCATCGAGGACTTAAAGCTTATATTAGGTTGCCTCGATCTCACCAGCCTTGAAGGCAGCGACAACAGCGAAAAAATCATTTCGGTTTGCCGGAAGGCTGCCGGGTTTTCACTATCAGGAAATTCGATACCCAATGTAGCTGCCGTTTGTTTTTATCCTCCTTTTGTCCGGCTTGCAAGAAAGGAGCTTGAACATTCAGGAGTTAAGGTAGCTTCGGTTGCAGGAGGATTTCCTGCAGGCCAGACTTCTCTTAAAATAAAGGTCGAAGAAGTGAAATGGGCTATTAATGAAGGGGCTGAAGAAATCGATATGGTGATTTCAAGGGGTAAATTTCTCTCTGGGGAATACAATGAAGTCCATGATGAAATTGCTGTCATTAAAGAAGCCTGTGGATCGGTTCATCTTAAAGTCATTCTTGAAACCGGCGAATTGCAGACCATTGAAAATATCCGAAAGGCAAGCGAAATTGCGCTCAATGCCGGAGGTGATTTTATTAAAACATCCACCGGAAAGACGTCACCGGCTGCTACACCTGAAGCTTTTATAGTGATGCTGGATACGATTCTTGAGTTTTATGATAAAACAGGGCAAAAAAGAGGAATAAAACCTGCAGGAGGAATTGCCGAAACCAATCAGGCTATTCTTTATTTGAATCTGCTGCGGGTTGTTCTTGGAAACGAGTGGGGGAAAAAGGACTTTTTCAGGATAGGTGCAAGCAGACTGGCGGATAACCTTATAAAATCGATTCAGGCTTTTAATTAAAATTACTGCATTTTCTGTTTTGCTTTCTGCCTGAACGGTTTATCGATGATATCGAAAATCTTTTTCTGATTATCTGGTTATACATATTTCAGATAATCAAGCATAAAATCAATTTCCTTCGGGTCTATACCAGCCTGCGTTAAATGCTTTCTGTCTTCTTCAAATCCTGCCATAAAGGCTTTCATATTATTGTCTTCACGGGTGAGTGACAATTTATAATTTTTCAAGGCAGCTTTGCGGTTACCCAGACACCACTCGACATGTCCCAGATTCATGAAATCGAATTTATTGGCTTCGTTTTCCATTAGCCGTTCATAATACTCTTTGGATTTTTGATAATTCCCTAAAACGAACATGCACCATGCCATCGGACGGAGAACTTTTTTATTTTCATCGGCCAGAAACTCAACCTTATAATAATATCCCAAAGCTTTCTGGTACTCTTTCAAATCAAGGTAGGAGTGACCGATATAGGTCTTTATGTATAGATCATCCGGTTCAAGTTTTTCTGCTTCAAGATAGTATTTTAGCGACTCTTCATAGTTCTTAAGGTGGCGATTGCACAATGCCAGTTTTTTAAGATTCCATGAGCGGTTGACTTCGAAAAGATCTGCTTTTTTGTAATAGCTTAAAGCCTCGGTATAATTTTTCAACTTCTGATAGCAGTAGCCGATTTTTTCAAAAATCTCGAGTGAATTGTCTCCCTTTTGGTTCAGGATAAGGTATACCTCAATGGCCTGGTCAAAATAACCGCGTTCGAAAAAGAATTCACCGATATTCTGCAATAGATTTTCACCCGTCGTCAGCATCCTGAAAAATTCACAATTGTAAAAATCGAGCTTCAGCTTAAAAACATCGTTGAGCTCACCCCGCAAGGGATGCAGCTTGAAAAACCGGTATAAATCCTGGATGTACTGGGAATGTATACTTTTTATATGGGCTGAGGTATTGAGTATTTCATCCTCCTTTTGCAATTCTTTAATACTTTCAAGCTCAGCATTGAACATTTCGAGCATCATCGTTTTTTGAAGATCGGGCATGTATTGAATATTCAGACAGAAAGAATATTTATCGGAATTGCACATGAAAAAAGCCCGCGAAAGTCCATCGATAAACGCATTGGCATCGAGAAGGGTCTCTTTCTTCAGAATTTCGAGGACGGCATAATTATCAGTATGAAATGGCCTGAACCAGTTGACAATCTCGTTAAAAAAGTCAAAGTTTTTAAGCCTGGAAAAAGCACTCATGAACACATCCGCGCCTTCCATCTGCATCCTTGATATTTCCTGAAGTTTATCCAATAAATCGGGTGCATCTTCAAAAACTCTTTCCCAATCCGGATTTTTATCATCGGTGAAATCTTCTGATAAAATGCTGTCAAGGTCAAGCTTATCTTTCAGAACAGGCTGAAACTTGACCATTTCAGGAATGATCTCATCTTCGAACTTTTTTGTAATCTTTTCGGTTTCTTTTGATTTTAGCAATTGTATCGCAATAAGGCTGATGTTTTTTTTGATCTCCTCAATTTCGCCCAGCGATTCAAGTTGTTGAAGTATTTCCGGATAAAACCGGATCCGTTTATTATGAATATAAAGCGAAAGGAACAACCCTATTAGTGCTCTCTGACTAACTTGTGTATTGGGGTTTACCGACGATTCAACAAGCAACTCTATTTTGGGCACATCAAAACACCTGACAGAACTGAGGGTTAAGGCACTGATAATGATGGATTGCTCATACCAGGGAAAGTTTTTTGATTGCCAGATAGACCTGATCAAAGTAATGTCCGCATCCTTGAATTTGTCAGTAAGCCAGACCAGATTGAAAATTTTACCAAGTATAGCCAGATGATTTCTGTATTCTTCTTTTTCATCGGATTGCGTTTCGAGCCTGCTTTTCAGCACCTCAGAAAGTTCCTCGTCAAATCTCAATACTTCGATGCTGCTGATGGTCTCTTCTTTTATTTGCTTGGTTTCGCTTTCAATTTTTTTCTTCAGCCTGTAGATGTATTGATCATTATCAGCCATTAAAGCATATTGCAGCGCAAGATCGGCAAGCTCCAGAACAGAAACCAGCAGGTGGTTGTATATTTTATCTCTTTCAGGGTCATCAATGCCTTCAATAGTATATTTTAATAAGTTTTTATAGGTTTCATCCAGCTCTTCATACTTGGAAATATAATCTCCTTTCCTGGATTGAATAACAAGTTCCTTTAGCACATCCAGCGCATCCTTCAGTTTGTTCCCTACTATCAAACTGATGACTTTTTGGTGATTTCTTTCCAGTCCTATTTTATCTATTGCCATGTTTAATCCTGTTTGACAAATAAAACAAACATTATTGTTTGTAAGTTTCGAAATTAATTAATTCATCCAATATTGTCGAATCCGCCTGCATATGAAATTTTTTCACCGTTCCGGTCAGTTTCAGATCCTGATCCTTTATATCCATAGTAGCGGTAATGGATGAACCCGAGCTGGCGAATGATATCACATAGTTGCTCACAAGACTCCCGCTGATAGTCGCCGAAATATAATTTGGGCAGGAAAAATATACGATGAGATAATCAGGCGCTGTTTCTTCAATTATTATGGAAACCGGCTTGTTTTCAGCATAAGCCGGAAAGGCTATGCTGGTATAATTTCCAGTCCCGCTGAACGTTCCAATCCATGATTCTGTATTGCATTCATAACAGTTCTTCCATCCATTCCCGTTATCATCCTTTTCCTTACATCCAGCGTAAAAAACAAAAATGACAATAAATCCTGGTATGATTATTGAGAATCTTCTACTACTCAAATTCATAGGTTGAAATAGTTTAATTTTGTCAAAGGTAAAAAAAATACTGTAAATATCAAATACTCATGATAACGGCTGTGAAAAACAAAAAATATATTTTCTCCTTTCTGATTATTCTAATGGCATTTTTTTCATGCACGGAAGATGATGATATTTTATCTGCCAGAAGACCGCGATGCTTTCATCGGAACCTGGAATGTGAATGATTCGTGTTTCCGTGACGCATACAATGTTAGTATTGTGGCTGATCCTGCCAACAGCAGCCAGGTGATCATCAAAAACTTTTGGCAGATTGGCTATAATGAAAAACCACCTTATGCAATTGTAGCAGGAAGCACGATTACGATTCCAAAACAGTCCATGTTATATAACGGAAGCGACACAGTTTCAGGAAGTGGATCATTAATTAAAGATAAGATTAAATGGGATTTTACTGTGAAGGCAGGCGGTGATCTTTGGACTTGTAATGCAACTTATGAAAAACCCTAATTTTCTTTCTGGGACTCTTCTGTTTTCAGTTTGCTAAGTCTGGTAATAGCCTCCTCATACAATTCATCCATTACCTTCAGATCCCTTTGGTAATAAGTGATGCTTTTATCGAATCTTTCGCGTGTTATTCCGTGCTTTTCCATTACAGAACCATAATAAAATTTCAAAGTATCCTGAAACCCATCATTTGCTATTCTTTGCTTGGAGTTTAATACCGCATCCATGAGTCTTAAATCAATGAGTATATCGACCATTTGGTCTTTGGGGATCAAATCGGGGGGTGCAGGCTCACTTTCTTTGATTTTATGTGTACAGCCGGATAATAAAATGAATACCGATATAACTAGCAATGGAATCGGTTTCACTTTTCAGGTTTATTCTTTTCTTCATATTCCCTGTTCAGACCATCAAGAACCTGAAGGGTTATATCAAAAGTATCTCTGGCCATGAGTATATTACCGGCATTGTTCGAACTCAGAACATAATCAAAGTCATGTATCTTATTTAACCTGCCTAAATAGTTTTTAACGCTATCGAGCAGGATCATGTTCATTTCATACTCCTTTTTGGCAAGATCGCTGGTATATTGATCCTGTAATCGGTACAGATCCTGCTGCTGCAACATTAACTTTTCATAAATCTGCTGGGCGCTCTGTTCAGAAATGCTTTGCTTTTGCACTTGTGTCTGAAAATATGCCGCATCATCTTCGTATGCCTTTTGCTTTGCAGTAAAATCATCGTCTTTTCTTTTTCTTTCCTCTTCCAATTGAGCGGTCAATTCATTTACCAATTCATATTTTTTCAATAACTCATCCGTATTTACAAAAACAATGGAATTGGCTCCTGTTGTTATTTCTGGTAAACCATGCCCTGATTTGATATCCTGAACATCTTTTCCTTCAAAAACCTCCATTAAGATCATGATGATTACACCGAGTAAGGCTAAAATACTAAATATTAAAGGAAGATGATCTCTTTTCTTTGGAACAATTTCATTTTCAGTCATCATATTAAAATTTTAATAACAAAAGACCTGACGTTAATTGCCGGTCTTTTTATTAAGATAAGGGAACAAAAATAATTATTTCATAATTAGATCAATTTCCAACTTCGGAAAGAAATTTTATTCTCATCATTCTGATTTCCCCTTCATTGAACTCGTCCTCGCCAAGTGTTTTAAGGGCTTCCCCTATTGAATCCGTTTCAGCTTCGTGAAAATAATTATAAATTTCTTCCTGGTGGTATTCGTCAACATATTCGTTGATATAGTAATTGATATCGACCTTTGTGCCTGATGACACGATTCGTTCAATTTCGGTAAGCAATTCATCAACGGTGATGTCTTTTGTAAAAGCAATATCTTCAAGTGCCAGTTTCCTGTCGATACTTTGAATGATGTACACCTTAAGCCCTGATTTATTGATCACGGATTTTACCACCATATCGTTGGGCCGGGTTATTTCATTTTCTTCAACATACTGCTTGATCAATTCAAGAAAAGGCTTCCCGTATTTCTTTGCTTTGCCAGTTCCAACACCGGTTATTTGCAGCAATTCTTCTTCCTTGATCGGGTATTGGATGGACATATCCTCAAGTGACGGATCCTGGAAAATTACAAACGGAGGAAGGTTTTCCTTTTTTGAAATTTCGCGCCTGAGATCTTTCAGCAAAGCAAAAAGAGTTTGATCGGTAGTACTTGTTTTTGCTACGCCGCTTTCGAAAAAATCTTCATCACCCTCAGCAGCATCATAGTCATGATCTTTTGCCAGCATAATGGAATAGGGCTGCTCGAGAAAATCCTTTCCTTCTTTGGTAACTTTAAGCAAACCGTAATTTTCAATATCCTTAACAAGCAGGTTGGTGATGAGCGCCTGGCGAATAACTGCATTCCAGAATTTTTCATCATGGTCCATCCCCTTGCCAAAAGCCTTTATTTTGTTGTGTTTAAATGATTTTATGGTAGCGGAGTTTTTCCCAACTAAAATGTTTATGATATGGTTTGATTTAAACAACTGTTTAACCTCTAAAACCGCTTCAATAACAACTTTAATAAATTCCTGGCCTTCAAACTTTTCTTTTGGATGAAGACAATTATCGCAGGCTCCGCATTCGTCTTTCTGATACTCTTCTCCAAAATAATGCAATAGCTGCCGGTGACGGCAAACTGAAGATTCGGCGTAGGCGACTGTTTCGGCCAGCAATTGCTTGGCGATTTCCTGCTCAGCAACGGGTTTTCCCTTCATGAATTTTTCGAGCTTGATGATGTCGTCGTAGCTATAGAATGCGATACAATTTCCTTCCCCATCATCACGCCCGGAACGGCCGGTCTCCTGGTAATAGCCTTCAATGCTTTTAGGAATATCATGGTGGATTACAAACCGGATATCTGGCTTGTCGATACCCATTCCAAATGCGATTGTGGCTACTATGACCTCTACCTCTTCCATCAGGAATTTATCCTGATTGGTTCTTCGGGTGACGGCATCAAGTCCGGCATGATAGGGTAAAGCGCGAATGCCATTCACTTTGAAGGTCTCTGCAAGCTCTTCAACTTTCTTCCGGCTCAGAGCATAAACTATCCCTGATTTATTCGGGTGATTCTTTATATATTTGATAATGTCCTTTACGACATCCTTGGTCTTCGGGCGAACTTCATAATAAATATTGGGTCTGTCGAATGAGGACTTATAAACAATCGCATCAAGTATTCCTAAATTTTTCTGTATATCCTGCTGAACCTTTAATGTAGCTGTTGCCGTAAGAGCCATAATGGGTACATCCTGACCAATTGATTCTATTATTGGCCTTATCCTTCTGTATTCGGGCCTGAAATCATGTCCCCATTCCGAAATGCAATGCGCCTCATCAACTGCATAGAAGGATAACTTTATGTTTTTCAGAAATTCTACATTCTCCTCTTTCGTAAGGGATTCGGGTGCCACATATAGCAATTTGGTCTTACCGGCCATAAGATCATCCTTCACAGCCATGATCTCAGGCTTGGATAATGAGGAATTCAGCACATGGGCTATTCCCTGTTCCGCTCCAAAATTCCGAATGGCATCAACCTGGTTTTTCATCAGTGCAATTAAAGGGGAGATGATGATGGAAGTACCTTCATTGCGGATCGCCGGTAACTGGTAGCACATCGATTTGCCACCACCGGTCGGCATGATTACAAATGTGTTCTTACCCTCCAATACACTTTTAATGATTGCTTCCTGGTTTCCTTTAAAACTATCAAAACCGAAAATCCTTTTTAACAACTCATGCAACGAGTAATCGTTCATCTTTGCCATTGTATCCTGCTTAAATAACTTTTTGTGAAGATAACAATTTTCCGTGAAATTAATATCACTGAAAAAAACACCTGATTTAAATGTTGACCTTCAATACAAATTTATAATAAAATTACTTCTATAATCAAAAATAATACTTTATTTCCAAAAGAAATTCATTCTTATTAATTAATGAATGTTTTCATTTTAATTATGCTGATTCATTATCAAATCCGGCCAAATTAAACTTTGCTGGGGGTTAATCAACCTGCATATTCAATAAAAACATTTTGCCTTTGCTGAATATTTTATGTTCGGATGAATGAATCAGCGCAAAGAAATATTTAAATAAAATTACTAATTTTTATTCAATCGTATTTTTTCATTTAAAATATTTTTTCATATGACACAACCGATTTTACATGGCATTAAATGTGTTAGACCATTTCATCAGACATTGCAAGCTAACAATTGATGGCAATTAATTTGACTGACTTTGAACAGTTTAGTACTTTTGACAAAAATTTCAAATCATTGGACATATATCCGTTTTTGTGACAGTATATCATTTACAGGAATAATAATGTTATTGTAAACCAAGTGTTATTAAAATTGTTTAATTTATCAATGGCTGATCAAATAAAATTGACGGATGATTCATACAGTTCTTGCATCAAATGAAGCAGTTTAAATTATCCGGCTTTTTTGCATTGGCTCTGATGCTAATTACAATGCCTTTATCAGGCCAGGTCACAAAAATTATGGGGACAATTACTGATGCTGTTACCGGTGAGCCTGTTCCATTTGCAAATGTGTATTTTTTTGGCACTACCATCGGGGTCACATCTGATTTTGAAGGTCATTTTTCTATCGAAACCAAAACCCCTACTGATTCACTCAAGGCTTCATACATTGGCTATAAAACCTCATCAAAAAAAATATTTAAAAACCGGTTTCAGGAAGTTAACTTTCAGCTCCAACCTGTAAATATTGATTTGCCTGAAGTTGTGATCGTTGCAGGTGAAAATCCCGCTGAAATACTGCTAAGGAAAATTATTGAAAATAAGGAGAACAACAGGATGAAGGAGTTCGATGCTTACCAGTACGAAGCATATAACAAAATAGAAGTCGATGCCAATAACCTGAGTGAGCGATTCAAAAACCGAAAAATACTTAAGCCTTTTCAGTTTGTTTTCAATTACATGGATACTTCAACAATTAATGGTAAAACCTACCTTCCGATTTTTCTTTCCGAAAGTCTGTCGGATTATTATTTCAGGAAAAATCCAAAATCGGAAAAAGAGGTGATTAAAGCGGCCAAAGTTTCAGGGATTGAAAATGAAAGTATTTTACAATTTCTCGGGGACCTTTTTCAGCGATACGACTTTTACAACAACTACATCCTGATTTTTCAGAAAAATTTCATCAGTCCAGTGGCGAATTTTGGATTAAACACCTATAAATATTACCTGGTCGACAGCACTTTTATGGGTGATAAATGGTGCTATAAAATAATGTTCAAACCCCGCCGAAAACAAGAGTTGACTTTTACAGGTCATTTCTGGGTGCATGACACAAGTTTTGCGATCAAATCATTCGATATGCGAATAGCTGATGATGCCAATATCAACTTCATCGATGACCTTGTCTTAAGCCAGGAGTTTGACCTGGTGAATGATCAATATTGGATTGTCACAAAAGATCAGGGAATTGGTGATTTCAATATCATTGACGATACTAAAAGAACCCTGGGCTTTTTTGGAAAAAAAACGACAACCTACCGCAATTTCGTTTTTAATGAACTCAAGGAAAATAAGTTTTATAACCTGCCAACCAATATCATTATCGAAGACAAAGCATACAAAAAAGATGAGGAATTCTGGATACAGAACAGGCATGATACGCTGACAAAAGATGAATTAACCATCTACCACATGATTGATACCCTTAAGAATCTTCCCGCTTTTAAGACTTGGGTAGATATTTTCGAAACTGTCCTTACCGGATATTATCGCTTTGAAAAATTCGAAATCGGCCCTTACGCATCACTGTTAAGCTTCAATCCCATAGAAGGGGCAAGGTTCAGGATAGGTGGGCGAACGACTGCACAATTCAATGATCAGTTTCGACTCGAAGGTTATACGGCCTATGGAACCCTTGATAATAAATTCAAATACGGATTGGGATTTTTATATTTACCCAACAAAAACCCAAGAAGAGCATTCGGAGGCAAATACAAATATGATATCGAACAGCTTGGCAGCAGTCCGAACGCTTTTCGTGAAGATTTCTTATTTGCAGCCCTGTTTAGAAGAAATCCGGCAACTAAGTTATCCATGACCAGTGAGTATAATCTTTATTATGAGCACGAGTGGTTCAATGGATTATCAAACCAGTTAAATATCATTCATAAAGAAGTCATCCCCGTCGGAGATGCTAAAATTGAGCTTTATACTGAAAATGGCGATGTTGTTGAGGAGAACGATGTAACAATATCTGAAATCAGGCTCGATACTCGGGTAGCATACAACGAAAAATTCATCATCGGTGATTTTGAAAGAACCAGTATCGGGACAAGATATCCTATTATCAACATTCAATATGGTTATGGGATACCAGGACTTATGGGAGGAGAGTATGAATATCACAAGTTAAAAATCAATATCCGGCAATGGTTTAATATTTTTGATCTTGGATGGTCAAGATATATTATTGAAACCGGAAAAATCTGGGGAAAGTTGCCTTATCCTTTTCTCGAGCTTCATCCCGGAAATGAAACTTTTTTCTTTGACGAGTATGCCTTTAATTTAATGAATTATGGCGAATTTGTCAGTGATGAATACATCAGCATCTATTATACCCATCATTTCGATGGACTTTTGCTCAATCGTATTCCATTGTTCCGAAAACTTAAATGGCGCGAGGTTGGGTATGTTAGGGGAGCAATTGGAACCCTTAGTGACAAAAATAAGGATTTCAACAAGCTGCCGGAAAATATGCACACACTCGAAAAACCATATTACGAAGCAGGTATAGGGATTGAAAATATTTTCAAGGTAGTACGGATTGATGGAATATGGAGATTATCTCACCTTGATAATAACAATATCAATAATTTTGCATTATTCATGTCTTTCTATTTTTCTTTTTGATTATTCCTATCTTTGGCAGGATTAAAAATATATGATCCTTCGTACCGAAAATCTGGTTAAGAAATACAAGCATCGCACCGTTGTAAACAAAGTGACGGTGGAAGTAAAAAACGGAGAAATTGTCGGATTGCTGGGACCAAATGGAGCTGGCAAAACAACCACTTTTTACATGATAGTTGGACTGATCAAGCCCCTGGATGGTAAAATATTTCTTGAAAACCTGGAAATAACCGATGAACCCATGTACAAGCGGTCTCAAAAAGGAATAGGATATTTGCCACAGGAAGCATCTGTTTTCAGAAAATTGAGCGTGGAGGATAATATTCTTTCGGTGCTCCAGTTCACAAAACTTTCGAAACAGGAACAAAAATCAAGGCTTGAAAATCTGATTGAGGAATTCGGATTGGGCCATGTCAGAAAAAGCATGGGAATACAACTGTCAGGAGGGGAACGACGGAGAACCGAAATTGCACGAGCTCTTGCTGTTGATCCTAAATTCATACTTCTGGACGAGCCTTTCGCTGGTGTGGATCCCATTGCGGTCGAAGATATTCAAACAATTGTGGCCAAGCTTAAAAATAGAAATATAGGTGTCCTTATAACCGACCATAATGTTCACGAAACATTATCTATTACCGACAGGGCTTATCTGCTTTTTGAAGGCGCCATTCTTAAATCGGGAACTGCTGAAGAACTTGCACAGGATGAAGATGTAAGAAGAGTTTATCTGGGGATGAATTTTGAACTCAGGAGGTAAATCTTAGGTTAGGATCGGCCAATTCCATTTGCTGATTTTTTTATCAAATCCCAGGCGTTTTCTACATGGTTTTCCGTTACACTGGTCTGGGCAATTACCATTCTGAGAGTATATTTTCCTTTTAAAACCGTATGGGTTAAAAATATTTTTCCCGTCGAATTTAGTTTGTGCATCAATTGTTCGTTCAGGTCATTAATCCGTTGGAGGTCATTAATTTTTGCAGGTTTGAACCGAAAACAAATCAAATTCAGGGTTCGGGGCGTAATTATTTCAAAATCTTTGCTTTCATTGATTTTTCGCTCCAGTTCTTCCGCCAGGGAAATATGGTACCGGATCCTTTCTTTCAGGCCTTCGATCCCAAAACTTCGGATCACAAACCACAGTTTTAATGCCCTGAACCTGCGTCCAAGCTGGATTCCCCAGTCGCGGTAATCATTAACCTTGCCTGACGTCCGCGTTTTCAGATATTCTGGATTGATGCTAAATGTATTGATCAATGCATCTTTATCCTTCACAAAGTAGGCCGAACAATCAAAATTGGTAAACATCCATTTATGCGGATTAAAAACAAAGCTGTCTGCTTGTTCAACTCCCTGTATCATCCATCTGTTTTCTTCAAGAATGAGGGCTGTGCCGGCAAAAGCTGCATCAACATGGAGCCAGAGATTATATTTTAAGGCAATACTTGAAATCCTGTCCAGGGGATCGATGGCCATCGATCCAGTTGTTCCTAAAGTAGCTACAATGCATAAGGGAATAAGATTTTTTGACCTGTCACTTTGAATCGCTGTCTCCAGCAGTTCAGGATCCATTCTGAAGTTATCATCAACTCCGACTTTCACCAGATTCCTCCGACCAAAACCGGCAATTTTCACTGCTTTTTCAATGGACGAATGGGTTTCGGTTGAACAATAAATCCTGTAATTATGATTGGCAAATCCCAGTTCATTTATTTTATAGCTGGTAAGCTTTTCCCTTGCTGTCAGCAATGCTGTGAGCGTAGCGGTTGAGGCAGTATCCTGGATAACACCCTGAAAATATTCTGGTAACCCGGTAAGTTTTTTTAACCAGTTCATCATTTTCTCTTCCAGCTCTGCTGCGGCCGGAGAAGTTTCCCAAATCATACACTGTGCACCCAATGCGGCCGTTAACATTTCGGCGAGCAATGAAGGGAAACTGGAGTTGGCCGGAAAATAGGCAAAAAAATTAGGACTTTGCCAATGTGTGATTCCCGGAAGAATAATGTCCTGAAAATCCCGGAAGATTTTGTTTATTGATTCCGGTTCCGTGGGCGGGGTCTCGGGTACCTTGTTGTAAATATCTCCAGGATTTACAGCTGATTTGACTGGATACTTTTCAATACCATCAATATAGTCGGCAATCCATTCAACAAAACCGTGAGCTTGTTTTCTGAATTCATTATGATCAATCATAAAACAGGATTTTAAACCACTAATTTAGATAAAAAGTATTTACCGGCTGATAAATCAAGGTGCAATTAACCGAGAATAAGTACTAGTAATGTTTAACCCAGCTGAAAAAAAAGTCCCGCCGAAGCGGGACTCTAACCAAAAACCAATTTAAACCATGAAAACTACTAACGAATAATGATTCGTTGAACAGTATTCCCCTGGTAGTTTTCTATAACAAGGAAATACAGACCTTTATTCAGATTACTCAGATCCAATTCAGTTGTGAAACCAGAATTAGTGTTTGAGCCTTCACTTTCAAAAACCATTGAACCCATTGGATTCATAACCTTTATGGTGACGTTTTCACCAAAATTCTCATTCAATCTGACGGTAAAAATACCATTATTTGGATTAGGATATATTGATATTTTTTCGATACTTGAATTTTTTATGCTGGTACAGATACTTACATCAATATAATTTTCGAAGGTCACTGAATTTGAATTTGATCCATCATAAACTGTAAGTGTGACATCATAGATGCCTGCATCCGGATAGATTACGTTGGGATTTTGTAATGTTGAAGTGGATGGATTTCCACCTTCAAAACTCCATTCCCATGAAGTAACATTCCCTGAGGACAGATCACTGAATAATACTTCATCTCCTTCACATACCATCGGTTGAATTTGCGGTAAAAAATGCTTGTAGGGTATTTGTAAATCCAAAGAAATCAAGATAAGCAGCCATAAGCTCCTCCTTGGTGGATGTGCCATCCTCCAATCCCCCGAATTCATGAGAAACAGCAATAGTTTTATAGTTCCCCTGATCATAGGCAATTGCTGTTCCATACGCAGGACCCTGGTTATTCAGAATGATGTAAGAAGAACCTATGGGCAGCAAACGGTCAATATAACTGTTGTCGCCATTATAACCGAAAGACATCCCTGCTGTAAAGGTTCCTGAAACACCATTTACATTAGAAAGGTCTCCTGAGCCGTCTTCGTCCCCGTTAACCTTGAACATTGGGTGAACAGCTGTAGGAGTATCATAAGCCCATGTATCTCCTCCTTCCATGTAAAGATTACCACCATTGTTGAGGTAATTGGCGAATATCTGACCTTCAGCTGTTGTCAGCACATGATTGTCTGCATATATACCTAAACAAAGAAATATTGAATTGTAAAGACTTAAATCAACAGGGATGATTGTGGAATACTCAGCGGCAATATCATTATTGGCAAACGCTTCCATCATTTTATCAGCAGAGTTTTGATTTCCATCCAGATCGATAATCAAAACCGGTATCTGACCAACAATAACATCAAATTCACCATTTGCATTTATACCAAGATCACCAGACAGGCCGAGATTAAAAGTAACCTGATGTCCGGCCGGAGTATTGATATTAGCAGTTACCGAAAAAACTTTTTCTACCATCTCACCTGCACCTATATCTTCATATGATTGAATGCCTGAGTTAATGGTAATGTAAGGATCTGTACATGCAAGCTGACCTACAACATTATAAGCATCCGAAGAGCCATCATTCATAACTTCAATGGCAAGGTCTACAGTTTCACCCGGATCTATTTTGCCATTGTTATTGCCGGATGCATCGAGGATAGAAAAATCACCCAGTATTAATTCCGGAGCATGAAGCATAATAGTCATCGTACTGGTCCATGAGGGTTTGCCGGAGGAAGTGAATTCAATTTCGAGCATTGCAGTATATCCGTCGGGTACATCCTGGGCAATGGTAATTTCGAACGCATCATCACCAGTAACTATTGAACCGGCCGGGATATTACCAAAAGTATAGTTATTGTCTGTAATTGTGATATAAGTATCAGTTGTTGATAAAATAGATGTAACACCTAAAGCATTTTCTGTTCCGACATTCTGCGCGGCAACATTGAGCATGACCGTCTCACCATAGTCGGCCTGGCCATTGTTGTTGCCGTTATTGTCATTGATTTCGAAAGCGTTGATTACAACATATGCTCCTGAAGCAGGAATCACATCAACCTCCTCATAAATTGTTTCCATATTATATGCAGTAACGACCAGTTTAGCACTCCCCGGAGACAGGCTATTGGTAATATTTACTGCACCGGTAGCATCAGATACTGCGCTATAATAAACACCATTTTGAGAAAGGCATACCATTGCTCCTTCAACCGGGCCGTTCGGACCATTAACAGTTGTCATAAATGGCAGACCTACCATAACCAGGTTACTTGTCAAAGTCAGATCACCGGGAATAATAGTTCTGGGCTGCATTGAAGGATCGCCGAATAAATGCCAGGTTTTAGCTGTTTCCCAGTCCTGACCACCGCCTGATTCAGTGCACATGAGCACCAGTCCGTTGAAGGTAATTGAACCAATAGTGGTTCTGCCTTCTGTTGTTGAGATACCATTTCCCGGATTTGCAGTATAATCATATCCGCCTATAATCAAATCATTAAAATAATCTTCACCTCTCATTGGCGGGTCCCATGGTTGGTTGATGGTTGACATCATGGTCATTACTGCTCCGCCATTGGCCTTTTTTAACCATGCTTCGGCAAAACAATCGCTACCGCTATTGAATGCACCATTAACACAAGCAACTGAAAAGATTATCGGAAGCTTATTACCATTTGTCAGGGTATTGATATTGCTGTTGCTAAATCCTGTTGAACCCCAGGAAGTTTCTGAACCATGTCCGCAGTAATTTATAATACTGACGCCTGCGTTGATGGCATTTGAGACCATCTGGGCAGTTCCAGTGGGATCATAAGCTGTTGTGAATGTATTATAAGTGAAAGGATCGAGCTTATTATTATAGATAACATTAATGTGCTGATAGTCTAATTCATTATCATCACCTGGACCCTGATCCGATGCTACACCTAAAGCAGAGGTATACCATGAGCCAGACATGTCCGGATATTTCTCATAATTAATGATCTTGTCCACCTGAATTGTTACCTGTGCAGCGGAGTTTGCTGATAACCTGCCGATACAAATATCGGGATGCTGATCACTGCCTACTACGCAGCCCAACTGAGGATCCATCGGAGCGCCACCAAGTACATCCGACTTGATATCAGCCCAGTCACCCACAAGCTGAATATAAAGAATGTTATTATTGGCATTGTAGGCATTTTGGATAGTTGTTTTAACATTTGTATTTGTCGGAACAACTATTTTCTCCACATTGAAACCTTTTTCCATTTTCCAGTCGATATAGGTTTGAATAGCGGTTTCGTCCCGGCTTGTGCACAGTACAAGTATATCGCCATATTCTCCTATGGTAAGATCGCTATTCATCTGTTCATAATTGATGAACAAAGATTTGTATATGGCATTCATTTCTCTCAGAACAGATCCGGTTTGGCTCAGCAGCGGATTATAGGGTGGAGTGTTATTTTCTTCCAGTTGAACAACAACATTTTTATAAACCCTGAGTACATTCTGAACAGCATTGTACCTGAAAGGATAAACATAAACCGTCGTGCCCCTGATATCCTTAATAATGAAAGGATCGGTGCAGTTTGCCAGCGTCTGCGGATACCAGGCATCCCGCAAAGAACCAGGGTTGATTTCGTAAGGTATTGCTGAAGGATCCTGATCGCGATAGATTACGCCCCTTGAAGGAAGAAGAGGATGACTGAGAGTTATATCTTCATATTCTATCTCGAAAGACTTCAGATCAACATTTTTATTTGCAGGCAGTGCAACAGATGCACTGATGAAGGGCAGCTGAGCAAAGCCTTTTAGATCTGTAAATACACTGCCATCAAATTGGATCCTGGAATAGGTAATACCATCGAATGTGGCTTCGGTAATGGCAAAATCTTCCAGTGTAAAATTCATTTCATACAAACCAGTCTCAGGTTGCTGAAATGTCACATCATAACCCTTTGAGGCAAAGACAATAATGGCTGTGAGGGTGCAAACAATAATAAGTGCAAGTTTCTTCATGATTCTTTATATTTATTAAAAAAAATAAATTCCCTGCAAAGGCAGGGAATTCTTATTTATTCATTATTTTTTATTTTGTATGAATTATTTTTTCGATTACAGAATATTCTGAGGTTTCGATCCTGCAATAATAAATACCGGGCAATAACCTGCCTGCATTAAAAGTCAGGCGATGATTGCCCGATTGATCGGAAGACTGATTTTTTAAAGTTGCAATAACCTGACCGAAATGTATCATAGATAACGATTTTAACATTAGATGCCGACTTAACCGAATAATCCAATGTAAAAGATTCATTAAAGGGATTAGGATAGATTACGAAATCCTTGCCATCGGCAATTGTAATAATTCCCGTGTAAATAAAATGATAAATGTTTGATGGTTCGGACTCACACTCATAACCATTGGTAACGATTACGTAATAATCCTCCGTAGCAGTCGGTTCATAACTCTGCGCTGTAGCTCCTTCGATCGGTCCATTTGAATTGTACCATTGATTACCGGTTGAAGCAGTTGATATCAGAATATTTCCCTGCTGAGAAACAACAGGTGTTTCCGGAACAGGGTTGACCGTAATTGTGATTTCGTCGGTAACAACATTATCACCATCGTCAACCGTCACTGTATATACAATGGTTTCCTCAGGAGTGGCTATCGGATTGGCAATATTAGGATTGCTTAATCCTGTGGCCGGAGTCCATTCATAAATATAATTTCCGCTTCCACCAACTGCTACGGCATTTAGCTGAGAGGACTCACCCAAACAGATCGTTTGGGGATTTGCAGAAGAAAAAACTCCCAATGGAGTGACGCCTCCGATTGCGGGGAAAGTTATATAATCAATACCTGCAAGATCATCTCCGCTGACAACTGAACCGTCTTTTGAATAAACCCATTTGAAAGTATGATTTCCAGCAGTGACTGGATATGAAGCTTCTGTCCATGAAACTGTACCTGACCACTGGTCCTTCTGTATATTGTCTATATAAAACTTGAGATAATCATAATTGTTCTCTGAGGATACCATGTAAAAGAAGGAAATCTGATCATCAGTCGTAACTTCGGCGGTGATCATGAGTTGAGAGGTTTGATTATCACTAATTGCACCAGATTTTGCTGAATAAACACCCTCATAAGGATTTTGCTGGTTTATTGCCCAGTTGGCATTTCCTCCAAATTGCCAATCATATGATGTAAATCCCCCGGATTCAAAATCTTCGATGCTTAATCCAATACTCAAGGATAAAATAGAATTGGCAGAATAAGGACCCGAAGCAATATTATAATTCATATTAGCGACATCTCCAGTTTGTGCATTGGGACTAACTGTTATATTAAAAACAGCCTCGCTGGTTTCTCCCGGAGCAATATTTCCAACATTGTAAGTAGCATTATTAACTGTGATCAGGTTTCCAGCAGCAACAGCAGTAGCAATCGTATTTAATGCTTCGCTTCCGCCTTCATTCAAATTAGGTATTATGATATTAGCCGTTTCTCCCGGATCCAATCTTCCGTTATTATTACCATTGCTATCATTTATAGTATAATTCAACACGGTCAATACCGGTGAATTCAGGGTTACGTTGAAGTTAGAAGTCCAGGTATCGGTTCCGTTAGTAACCGCAATAGTGAAAGTAACAATATGCTGATCAGGAACAAATTCATCAATGGTAAAGGCAAATGCCGCCGCCTGAGATGAAGAACCGCCGGCTGGAATATTTGGCCAGTTGTGGACCGATGTATTTAGGGTAACATATTCATCGGAAGTGGTTAGAGCACCGACTACCGTTGAAGCTATTTGGCTTCCGAGGTTTTCAAGAGTAATATCAAGCAATATATATTCACTGTAATCGGCAATACCATTATTGTTTCCCTGAGAATCATCTATAACAAATTCGTCTAATAAAACATAGGCTCCCGCAGGTGATTCAACATTTACTGTACCTATAAATGGTTTCATATTCTGTCCTGTAATAACAACATCGGCTGTACCTTCAACTGTAATCGGATCGAACATATTGACTTCGGCCAGCCCTGTTCCATCGGCCACTGCACATCCATGAAGAACTCCGTCTTTTGAAATTGCCACATAGGAATAGGGGTCGGTATTAACAATAAATGTCGGTGAACCAAGTGGCATTAAAGCCTGGTAATTAGCCACAGGATCTGGAGCCTGAGAAAAATAAACCATTAACGAAGGATCGCCCATCAGATGATAAATTTCCCAGTAATATTGCTTCCAGCTGCTGTTTGATTGAGAAACAGCTAAGTTACCCGCCTGTACCATCTGTCCCTGGCTTGCATACCATTCTTCCAGCGGCTCTCCATGGTCATGGAAGGTTCTGTCATAAGATCCTAATTTGGTTGCATCATAAGGTGGATTCAAGCTAATAGGGGTTTTAAATCCAACTCCCCACCAGTAATCCTCATCCCAGTATGTGCTGTTTGATCCGCCGATATAACCGATTGCGCCTTTATTGGCAGCCCTTAACAGCTCTTCCCCAAAACAGGTGGATTGAAAGCTGTTGGTCAAGCAAGCATTTCCAACCATGAGGGGATACTTATGTGCATTTTGTAATTGCTGGATATGACCAATGTTGAATGCTGGGGCTGACCATCCGGAAACGGCGCCGTGTGCTGTGTAATTTGCATAGCTAACTCCATCGCTTACATTCTGCCTGATATTTTCTGCGTAATTTCCACCCCCTGGTTCGGGTTGAAGATATGTATGAGATAGCAATCCATGAGCAGCATTGAAATAGTATGTTGTTCCATAATTTATCTGCCCATTGCCATAAAGTTGTCCATAATTTGCATCTGCTCCAGCTATCATTACCACCTCATCGAGAAAAGTCGGATCAGGAAATGCGTATTGTTCATATTCTAAAGTCTTATCTATCTGCGGTTGCAATTGAGTTAGGTTTGAAGCAGAAAACCTTCCATAATAGCATTCAGGTAAAATATCACCCGTATATTCACAGTAGTACAAATCGGTGTAATGTCCTGAACCGCTGAAAGCAGGAATTTCAGCCACATCCCCGACGAGGAGCACGAAACTCTGAGGATAAAATCCCGCCGGAGGGTTATTATAAAGCCCTGACAAATAGTTTTTGATTGAGGTTGTTGTAGTTCCAACTCCGGGCTCGTTTGTATATGCCTCTATCACGTTAAATCCTTTTTTTGTTTTCCACTCTATGAAAGGCTGAAGCGCGGCCTCGAAATCAGGATCAGAAACGATTACATAAGTGGGTGGTACGTCCATAATAAGTTCCTTGCCATCAATTGTCTTGTAATTGATCAGCTGATTGTAAATTCCTTCACAATAAGGTGAAAACAAATTCTTTTTGCTTTGAATTGTGGCTTGTATATTTGCTCCGTTAAAGTTGACCCTTATATCAGCACTGGTAATGACCCTGATTTTATTCTGGACAGGGTTATAGAGAACAGGGGCTATTTCCAGGTTTGCAATTCTCACCCCGCGCATCATACCCAGGTCCGTAACCCTGACCAATTCCTGCCCCAGAAAACCATCGGTCTGATAAATAGCTGAATTGATAATAAATTCAACATCTTCCGGATCTTCGACACTCTTGGACAAAGGAGGTTGAGCGGGCATTACCCATTCAGTGATTCCAAAATCGCTTAGGTTCAATTCTATGTATTCCTGATTTAAAATCTCAATCCCGAAAGAAGCATTCAGTGGAATTTCAATAAGCTTTTTCATCACCGGAAGGCAAGGATCTCCTTCATTAACAGTAAACCCATATTCAGGAATGGTAAAAAGTGTAAAATATCCCTCTTTGGTTTTTACGTTCATATAATCCATTTCAGCCACATTGTTAGCAATCCTGATCAGGGAATAGGTGTTTTCTTTCAATGCGAAACTGTTGGAACTGTTCTCCTGCAAAATGAGGTTACCTGCGAAAACAGCCGGGTAAATCAACAAAGCCAGAGCCCAGATTTGAATTTTACCAATTAAAAAAGTAGTCTTCTTCATATCATTATTGTTTTTTGATTTTCAAATAAAAGCGTGCAAAAATAAACAATACTTTACTAAATGCAAAATAGCCATGATTAGACATAACTATCAATAAAAAGGTTGCAATATTTTGAACAATTATTGACTTTTCATAAGGTCAGAAATCCTGAGGTGAAGATAGGCTGAAGTAATTTGTCTCACCGGATACCAGGTTGCAGCGATGCCAATTGCCAGAACAATTCCTGTAACAGCTGCAAAATCCAACATTTTCACCTTAACCGGATAATAAGGAATTACAAAGGCGCCCTCCTCTCCACCTAACCCGATTAAGCCAAACCTGACTTGCAGGAAACATAGGGCATATCCAAGCAACAGACCTGCAATGGTTCCAATCAGCGTAATCATTATTCCCTGATGTAAAAATAATCGTTTGATCGTTTTTTCATTTGCTCCCAGGCTGAAAAGAACAGCTATGTCTTTCCTTTTATCCAGTATCAGCATTGAAAGTGAACCAACAACATTAAAAGCGGCTATTATGATTATGAAGGTGAGGATTAGAAAGATGGCCCATTTTTCTGATTTCATGATCTTGTAAAGAAGCTCCTGCTGCTGATAGCGGTTTTTGACTAAATAATCTTCACCCAGCAATTGCTGAACGGATTCCTGTATCTTATCTGCATTGGCCTGGGTACTCAGCCGCATTTCAGCGCTTGTGATCTCAGTGGAGTATTCAAGCAATTCTTTTGCAAACTTTATGGGTACAATAATGTAACGTGAGTCGATTTCCTGCTGAATGGAAAATACCGAAGACGGGATCAAGCGTCCCGAATTGAATGACTGGTCTGAGGAGGACAATGTTTTTCCGGTCCTTCTGGGAACAAATACCATCAGCGGATTGGAAGGGTCATTGATCTTGATACCCAAATGATAAGCGACAAGATAACCCATGATCGTATAATTGACATTGTTTTCTTCCAGAATAAACCGGCCGTCCACAAGCATTGAATCCATCTGGTTTTGTTCCAGGAAATCATTACTAACCCCTTTTAGCGTTACAATATACTGCTCATTTTTATATCTGAGCAAAGCATTTTCCTCGACAACTTCCGTAAAACTAATTACACCGGGTATTTGCCTGATTTTTTCCGATGGTATTTGCCGGCTGTCGAAGGTTTTTCCTTCTTTCACGGTGATCATCAAATCGGGATCAAACGAATTGAAAAGCTTTTTTACCAAATCCTCAAAACCATTGAAAACACTGAGCACAACAATCAGGGCAAGGGTTCCCGCTGCAACTCCAAAAATTGAAATCCAGGATATGATATTGATAATATTGTGCGACTTTTTTGAGAAAAGGTAACGCTTGGCTATGAAAAAAGGAAAATTCATGCTTTCCAGGCTTTTACAATCAGTCCAGTTCCTGATTTATGCTCTATACGGAGATCCAGGTAGTTTAAAATCAGTGAGAAAGGAAAAGTGATCAGATAATACAATGGTAAAATGATGAAAAACAATTTTGAAGCATTCAGGAGCATGATGGGGTATTTCATTGAAAGCTTCCAGGAAATTTTGCCGGGAGTGCCGTAATTATATCTCGCTTCTGTTCTTGCAAATCCGGCCATCTTTAACTTTTCCTGAATCTCATTTATGTTATATCCGTCCCTGACATGCTCATCAATAAAAGATTCATGTTCGTGTTCATGAACATCTGATCCACCCTGGTCCGAAGGGGTTGAAATGAGAACCATCCCTTGTGGTTTTAATGAGTCATGAAAATTTTTAAAAACCTTCAAATCTTCCAGGATATGCTCCATCACATCCACTGAAAGTATCAGGTCATAAGCGATTTCTGTTTTGAATTTAGTCAGGTCCTCTATCCTGAATGAAGCATTTGAAAGACCTATCCTTTTAAAAAAAACGTTGCAGTCATCAATTTGCTCTTCCTTTACATCCACCCCGGTAATTTTCCAGCTTTTATTCTTCTTCGAAAGATAATAAGAATACTGACCAAAACCTGAACCGGCATCCAGTATCTCAGCATTGCCAATTTTGTTTTTCGCCCAATGACGGACAGCTTTTTTAACATGCCATGTCCGCAGCAAAAGCAAATCAAGAAGATGGTAAAACAAAATCCTTAACCAGGGACTTTTATTAAATACCTCACCAAGAGTGCGCTTTATCGGATCGTATTGCATTTCGGCAGGTCAAATTTTAAAACATTGTGGCATCTCTGACAATTTTTCCAGGTGAGCTTATTCCTCGAGTAATTTCTCAATTTTTTCGATATAATCCAGCGAATCATCTATGTAAAACTGAAGTTCGGGGATTACCCTGATTTGCCGGCCAATTTTCTGTCCAAGCTTAAACCGGATTTCTTTTGTATGAGTCTTTATTGACGTCAGCAATTCATTTTTATCCCTGGTTGTAAAAAGACTCAGGTAAACCCTGGCAATTGAGAGATCGGAAGTAACATGAACTTTTGTAACCGTGATCATCACTCCGCCAAAGTGAATTCTGCTTTCGCGCAGAAAAATATCGCTGAGGTCTTTCAGCAGAAGTCTCGATATTTTTGATTGTCGTGTAGATTCCATAGTGCAAAAATAAGATTATCCGGCAAATAATTGCAGGAATTATTCAGGATGATATAATTGCTACTTTTGCTGGCTGTCAATGATTCATAAGATGAAAAGCATTTGTGTGTTTTGCGGATCGAGCATGGGAAAAAATAAGATTTACAGGGAAACTGCTTCAGCTTTCGGTAAAATGCTCGCTGATAATAATATTACACTGGTTTATGGTGGTGGAAAAGTAGGATTGATGGGAGTTCTGGCTGACAGTATATTATCCGCAGGCGGAAAATGCATTGGAGTTATACCAAAAAGTATAGCTGATCTGGAAATTGCCCACGACCATCTCACAGAGCTTCACATTGTAAAGAGCATGCAGGAGCGCAAAACGATGATGATGGAAATCGCTGATGCCTTTGTTGCTTTGCCAGGCGGACTGGGAACACTGGATGAGCTCGCCGAAGTGCTGACTTATAACCAGCTTAGGATTTTTGACAAACCGCTCGGTTTATTAAATGTTAACGGCTATTTTGACGCTCTCATAAAGTTTATTGATCATGGAGTAACTGAAGGATTTGTCAGGCCTGAACACCGCGACAACATAATCGTGAGTACTGATGCAAATGAATTGCTCATAAAACTGAACACCTATCAGCCGGTTCATATCGGCAAGTGGATCGAGGAGATCAAAGAGGAAAGTGCGCTGAACTAAGATTTTGATAATTGAAAGTTATTGGAATTACCGGAACACTTGGCGCAGGGAAAGGTACAGTTGTAGATTACCTGTTGAAAGAAAAAGGCTTCAGTCACTTTTCGGTAAGGCAGTTTCTGCTTGAAGAAATCCGAAAACGAAATCTTCCTGAGAATCGCGACAGCATGGTAGTTGTAGCCAATGAGCTACGTAAATCGAATTCACCTTCTTATATCACCGACCAGCTTTACCTTCAGGCGGTTCAATCTGGTAATAACGCAGTGATAGAAAGTATCAGGACGCCGGGAGAAATTATTTCGCTCAGGAAAAAAGGAGATTTTTACCTTTTCGCCGTTGATGCTGATCCGAAAACAAGATATGTCAGAATTAAGTCAAGAAATTCGGAAACAGACCGGATCGATTATGACACCTTTATCCAAAACGAGCAAAGGGAAATGACCTCTTCAGATCCCTACAGCCAGAACCTGCAAAAATGCAGGGAAATGGCAGATTTTGTTTTTTGGAATGACGGCACCGTGAATGAGCTTTATGTGAAAGTGGAGGAGGTTTTGAGGGGAATAGGGGTTTAAGGGAAATAAGTTGATATAAATGGAAAATGATTGAGATAGATTGAAATTGGGAAATAGATTGAAATAAATGGAAATTAGTAGAAATTTTGGAGTGTTGGAAGGTTGGAATATGTTATTTCGGGTCTTGCTCCATGTCGAAGCGCAGCGGACCGGCCTGCCTGTTAACCAGCCGAAGGATGGCAGGCAGGGATACCGCTTTGCGGGACTCCATGCTCCAGCAAATGAACCTTCAACACAGAACACAAAATATTCAACATAAAATGAATAACAAAATACCCTCATGGATACAGAAAACAAACCAAAACACGTAAGGCCGAGCTGGGATCAGTATTTTATCGATCTTGCACATTCGGTTTCGAAGCGGGCTACCTGCGACCGTGGGAGAGCCGGCTGCGTGATCGTGAAGGATAAGCAGATCCTGGTGACAGGTTATGTCGGTTCACCACGCGGACTGAAACATTGCGATGAGGTAGGCCACCTGATGAAAAAAGTGGTTCATGAAGATGAATCTGTTAGCCAGCATTGCGTGCGTACGGTTCATGCTGAGCAAAATGCCATTACCCAGGCAGCCCGCCGGGGCATTGCCCTCGAAGGCGGCACCATTTACGTGCGCATGACTCCCTGCCGCACCTGCGCCATGCTGATCATCAATTGCGGAATTGAACGGGTGGTTTGCGAAAAGAAATACCATGCCGGCAAAGAATCGGAAGAGATGCTGAAGGAAGCAGGCGTTAAACTCGAATATATTTCGGAAGAACTGCTGGAATACCCGGGTCAATAAAATCTATTGATTTCTATAGGTTAGCGATTACCCGGTACAGATTTTAATTCCTGAACAGTTTGATGATGTCATTTCCGTTGGCGAAGATCAGTAATCCGAAAAGGAGCACCATACCGACAATCTGGGCATATTCCATGAATTTATCGCTCGGCTTTCGCCGGGTAATGATCTCATACATCAAAAACATTACATGGCCACCATCAAGCGCCGGGATGGGCAATACATTTAAAATGGCCAGCATGATCGAAAGAAAGGCAGTCAATGTCCAGAAGCTTTGCCAGTGCCATTCGGCGGGGAAAATACTTCCGATGGTAATGAACCCTCCGACCGATTCATAAGCCTTAACTTCGGGATTGAATAACAACTTTAATTGTTTGAGGTAGTTCCCCACTCCTTTGTATGCCTTGACAACACCGGCAGGAACCGCTTCAATAAGATTATAGTCAATCTTGCTGAAGGTAAAATAATTTTCGATGGGTTTGTTAAAGATGCCCAGTTTGCCTTCGGCAGGAACCATTATATTAAAAGGAATGGTATCCAGTTGCCTGATGACCGTTACCTTAACCTGCTTGTTTTTATGTTTTTGAATTTCAGTCAGAAAGTCACCAAAGTATTCGGTAGGCTTGTCATTCAAAGCGAATAATTTTATCATCAACTTTTATCCCTGCTTCTTTGGCTACGGAGTTTTTAGTAAAATCGCCAACATAGAAAGGAATTCTGAATCCTATAAAATCAGGTGATTTGTGCTTTATCAGCTTACTTAAAAAGCCTTGCGGTATTTCCAGATTAATTTTTTCCCCGTTTCGGTCAACCTGTATGGTTTTTGCATCATCGAGAATGATCTTCTCCAGGATTTTATTGAAGTTTTCGACATATTCATTATCAACGGAAAGAATTTTATCGCCGTCTCGCAGCCCGGCTTCCATCGCCAGGGAATCGACTGTAATTCCGTATTTAACCTCTGAAGTGGGCAGGTATTCCTCACCCCATGTGACGAGCATGAAAATATAGATCAGGATAGCAAGCAGGATGTTCATGGTAACTCCGCCCAGCATGATGATCAGCCTTTGCCAGGTGGTTTTGCTCCGGAATTCCCAGGGTTGCGGTGGTTTGGCCATCTGCTCTTTGTCCATGGATTCGTCAATCATTCCTGATATTTTTACATAACCGCCGAGGGGAAGCCAGCCGACACCGTATTCAGTTTCCTTATGTTTAAACTTAAAAATCGAAAACCAGGGGTTAAAAAACAAATAAAATTTCTCAACACGGGTTTTAAAAGCCTTTGGCAGCAATAAAATGCCCGAATTCATGTATAATAACAAGTATTGATAAGCTTAGTAAAAACTGAAGAATTTTTATAACTACTTCCATTTAATCAATTGAATAAAAAAACATATTAACGAACCTGTAAGACAATTGTTTTCAGGTCAGGTCACAAATTAACTATCAATTCATCTGCCATCAGCCTTGTTTCCTTATCGGTCTCAAAGTAATCACTGATTGTCGGATGACTAATAAATTCTACTTTTTCCATGCACTTCTCTATCACATCGGGCATTTTCAGGAAACCGATTTTATTTTTTAAAAATGCATCAACGGCGATTTCATTGGCAGCATTTAAAATACATGGAACATTTCCCCCCTTTTCAAGAGCGAAAAATGCAAGTGCAAGATTACGAAATTTTTTAATATCAGGCGGTTGAAAAGTAAGCTCGCAATTTTCTTTGAAATTGAACCGGGGAAAATCATTTTCGAGACGAACAGGATAACTGAGCGCATATTGAATAGGCAGACGCATGTCGGGCAGGCTCATCTGCGCTTTCATCGAACCATCCCTGAACTGAACAAGAGAATGAATTATGGATTGAGGGTGTATTACAATATCAATTTGTTCCTTTTTCAGCCCAAAAAGCCACTTTGCTTCTATCACTTCAAACCCTTTATTGATAAGCGAAGCTGAATCGATGGTAATTTTGTCACCCATATTCCAGTTGGGGTGTTTGAGGGCTTCTTCAGCGGTTACATGGCTCAGTTGCTTATTAGTAAAGTTCAGAAAAGGACCGCCCGAAGCTGTTAGTAAAATCTTCTCAATGGTATCCGGGTTTTCGCCGGCAAGGCATTGAAAAATTGCCGAATGCTCCGAATCAACAGGAATGAGCGAAACATGATTTTCTTGAACAAGATGAGTAACAATCTCTCCGGCAACGACAAGGCTTTCTTTATTTGCCAGAGCGATCTGCTTTTTGGATTCGATGGCTTTAATTGTCGGCATCAGGCCTGCAAAACCGACCAAAGCGATCAGTACAATATCGATGGAATCCATCTCAACCACCTGAACAACCGATTCCTCACCTGCAAATACCTTGATATTATGAGGCTGCAATGCACCGGCGACTAATGTATAAAGGTCTTTTCGGCCGATGACAACGGTATTGGGTTTATACCGAAGCGCCTGCCTGATCAGAAGATCTGCGTTTTTCAGGGCCGACAGAACTTCCAGTTCAAACTCTTCCGGATGCCGGTCAATGACTTCGAGCGCCTGTCTTCCAATGGAGCCTGTAGAACCTAAAATGGCAATTTTTTTCTTCAAACGGCTGATTTTAAAATGAAATGTAGTCTCTTGGATTAACCGGTGTGCCGTTGAACCAGAGTTCGAAATGAAGATGAGGACCGGTAGTCAGTTCACCTGATTCACCCACAATGGCTATTGGCTCTCCTGCTTTTACATGACTGCCCTGCTTTTTTAGTAAGGCCGAATTGTGCTTATAACTCGAGACAAAGGTTCCCTGGTGCTGGATGCTGATAACATAGCCCGTCTCAACTGTCCAGCCGGAAAAAATTACGGTTCCGTCAAGGGTTGCCTTCACCACCTCGTTTAATTTGGATACGATGTCAATGCCATAATGCTGTTTTCTTACATCGAACTCATTGGTTACGATTCCCTTTAAAGGATTGAGGAAAACAAAACTGCTCCGGGATGGTTTGGCGGCAATCTCATGGTTATCATCATAAAACAGGGCATCCTGATTGCTTCCCTCGTATTCTGCCCTGAGCAGCGAATCTTCTGTCGACCGGGTGTAATTTACCCCGCTATAGTCCCTCACTTTATCATTTTCAGTTGAAATATCAGCAGACTCCCTTTCCTGTTCAAGGTTGCGCCCTTCAATAATATTTTTGATATTCTGAAGATAAAGACTTTTCCGGTTCAGATCCGTTTCCAGAGAGTCGGCAAGCCGCTCAAGCTGAATGACCCGCTTACGGAGTGTAACGTCAGTATAACCGGGTATATATTCCCGCAATGGGGTAAAGGCAATGAGGAATGTTGTAGCGACAACGAGAAAAATGGCGATGGTTCCGGTAACAACAAAAACATTCATTCGTGAAAGTCTCAGGGAAAATTTCTCTTCATAAGTATCTTCATTGCTTATAACAAGCCGGTATTTATTCCTGAACTTGCTAAACCAATGGTCTTTTTTTATTTTCTTTTCCTGCATGACCTCATCAATTGCGAGGGGCAAAAGTAATAGTTATTCGATAAAGAATTTTCAAAGAGACTCATCTGTGCCAATTTTTTATCTTATTAGAGACTGTTTAAAATTTAGATTAACATTTGATTTTAAGTGTTTTATCTTTTGTGGTTTTTTGTGTCTTTGAGATTTAGTGGCGGAATAATTTTGCCACAAAAGCTCTAAAATAGAAAGTTTCACTAAAAATTTATCACAAATTCAAGCTTCTGCAATATTCATTATTGTGAAATTTAAACAGTCTCTTAACCAAAATAAAATATTTTTGTAAAAAAAAAGTTAATAAACTGCATAACGCATTTCGCTTTCAATTTAATACTCAAATATTTGACCTCAGAAAGAATTTTATATCGGTTATGGTTTATCCTGGTTTTGCTTATTTCGGTCATCGCCATTTCCTGCTCTACCAAAAAAAATTCTTTCACGAGAAGGGTTTACCATAATCTGACCGGGCATTACAACATGTTCTGGAATGGAAGGGAAAGCTACCGCGAAGGAGTCGCCCAGATTAACAATACGGCCAAGGATAATTATACCGAGATTTTGCGTGTCAATAATTATGGAACTGCTGCCGAAGCCCAGGCACTAAATCCCTTCATGGACAAAGCGATTGAAAAAGCTGCGGTCAATATTCAAAAGCACTCCATGTTTTTCAACCGCAGGGAATATGTGAGGTGGATTGACGACAGTTATTTCCTGATTGGGCTCGGATACTTTTATAAACAGGATTACAACAAAGCCCGGCGGACTTTTGAATTTGTAAGCAACGAATACAAAGAAAACGATATCCGCTATGATGCGTTATTATGGATGGGTAACAGTTATCTGCAACAAAAGAAATACAAGCGTGCTGAAACAGCTCTTGACAATTTAAAAAATGAGATAACCAAAAATCCCGATATTTCGATGAAAGTGCAAAAAGCTCTTCCAATCGTCAGAGCAGATTTGTACATTATGCAAAAAAAATACGGAACCGCCAAAGAGCAACTTCAGGAGGCACTTTATTTTAATCAGAAAAAAAATACGGAAGCGAGAATCCGGTTTATTCTCGGACAGATATACCAAAGTGAAGGAGAGTTTTACAAAGCATCCGAATATTACACAAAGGTGGTAAAAATGAATCCGCCCTACGAAATGGCTTTCAACGCTACCATCAACCTTGCCCGCAGTTATGACACCCGTTTTGGTATGGATAGCAAATCCATTGTCCGAAACCTGCACAAAATGCTCAAGGAGGATAAGAATAAAGATTATCTCGATCAGATTTATTTTGCACTGGCTGATATTGCTGCTAAAGACAGCCTTGATACCCTTTCCGTTCATTATCTGAAATTATCGGTTGCCACCTCCAAAAAAAATAATTATCAGAAAGCCGCTTCTTCCCTAAAACTGGGGGATATTTATTTTAAAATTCCGGAATATAAATTATCCCAGGCCTACTACGACACCGCTATGCAGGTTTTACCGAAAGATTATCCTGATTATAACAAAATCAAAGACCGCACTACCTATCTCACCGAGCTGGTTACCAATCTTCTTGTGGTTGAAACGGAAGACAGTTTGCAGCGACTGGTTGCAATGAATGAGGAGGACCGGAATAGAATAATCGATAAAATCATTGAGGAAATCAAAAAGAAAGAGGAGGAAAAAAAAGAGCTTGAGGAGTTGCAACAGGCATTAGCCCAGAACAATCCGGGAGGAAGCACCCCGCAGGGAAGCCAGTCCGGAAGCGGAGGCTGGTATTTTTACAATCCCACCGCAATTACCTATGGCCTGTCCGAATTTAAAAAGAAATGGGGCAACAGAATTTTGGAGGACAACTGGAGACTTTCGAATAAGCAGGCTGTTTTCGAACCAAAGGAAATTGAATTAACGGAAGAATCCGATAGTCTTGCCACCGACAGTACCATCGTATTGTCCAATGATCCGTACGACAGGAATTACTATTTGCAAAACCTTCCTCTTACTGAAGAAAAAATGATGATATCCGACAGCCTTATTGAAACGGCATTCTATAATCTTGGGTTCATTTATAAAGATAAACTGGAGGATGAAAAAAAGGCTCTAGAAACATTCGACACATTGCTTTCACGCTTTCCTGACAGCAGATATCTATTGGAGATATACTATCAAATGAACCGCTTACTTACCAAAGCAGGCAATCAGGCAAAAGCGGATGAATACAAGGAATTACTGGTTCAGAAATTTCCAGACAGCGATTATGCCAAGCTGCTGACCGACCCGAATTATTTAAAAAAGCTGGAAGAACAAAAAAATCTGGCTAATTCACTTTACGCCGAGACCTATGAGCATTATCAGGCCGGAAGGTTTTTTATGGTATACAGCAACTCCAACCGGGCGATAAAAGAATTTGACGGACCTCCAGATATTCTGGCCAGGTTCGAATATTTGCGGGCGCTGTCCATTGGGAAAATCGATATTGTGGATTCCCTTCAGGTTGCGCTTGAAAAACTGGTAGCCAAATATCCTGATAGCGAGGTTACTCCGCTAGCGCAAAACATTCTCAACTACCTTAAAAATCCGGCTGACAGCACAACTACCACCAAAGAAGCCGAAGAAATCATTGATGTATCTATCTATTCCTTTAATCCTGACAGTAAGCAAATCTTTGCACTTGTCATAAACGATGAAAACGTCAACATCAACGCCCTTAAAGTAAGGATTTCCGACTTTAACCAGAAGTATTACAACCTGGAAAATCTTTCAATTACAAATATACTGCTCAATTCGACCACTCACTTCGTGATGGTGGGCAACTTTGCTACCATCAGCGATGCAATGAATTATTACAACGCCATAATGGCCAATGAGTATGTATTTGCAAACCTGAACAAGGAGGAATTCAGCGGATTTGCCATTGCCCAGGAAAATTATCCGGTATTCTATAAAGATAAGGATGTAAAAAAATATCTGGCTTTTTTTAAAAAGAATTATTTGGCGAATCAGTAATATTTCTACTTTTATGTTCGCAAAAAAAATCACAAATATGACGAAGAACAATATCATCGAAACGAAACCCAACAATATTGTGGCCGGCACATCTATCAAAGGCGAAATAACGGCTGACGGTGATTTCAGGATTGACGGCACCCTCATCGGATCCATTAACTGTAAAGGAAAAATCGTGATCGGGCAATCCGGAAGCATCGATGGAGAGATAATTTGTCAGAATGCCGATATTTCAGGTAAAATCAAAGCTCATATCAAAGTGGAGCAATTGCTAATGTTGAAAGCAACTGCCGAATTGAATGGGGATGTTATAACCGGTAAAATCTCAATCGAGCCGGGTGCAAAATTTACCGGTTCATGCGATATGGACAGCGGCATGCCCAAAAAACCTGCACCTGCTCCACTCAAAGAAAATGAACAATCAAAAGAAAAGTTATTTAAATAATTACGCCAGGTATTCCAGCATTGCTTTCCAGATGCTTGTCATTATTCTGGCAGGCGTTTTCGGTGGTTATAAGCTCGACGAATGGTTAAATACGACTCCTCTGTTCACGGTCATTCTTTCCCTCCTTTCAGTTGTTATCGCCATTTATTCGGTAGTAAAGGACCTTCTCAAAAATAAAAACGAATCAAAAAGCAAGACCAGATGAAATATCAATACGTTAATTTCCTAAAAAATCTGCTGATTTATACTCTGTTCCTTGGTTTTGCAGGTTTTCTTTTTATCAATTATACGCCGAAAGAATATGTGTCGCCTGCCCTTCCATATCTGTTTTTCTTCTTTTTTTCAATAACACTTATTGTACATCTTGTGCTGCTTCGTGTTTCCGAAAAAAAATCAGCCAGCTTCATTAATTTCTTTATGCTGCTGACCTTCGGAAAACTATTGTTTTTCCTGACCATTATATTGGTTTACGCCTTGCTTAACCGAACTGATGCGGTGCCGTTTATCATTTCATTTTTTATCCTGTATGTCTTTTATACAGCATTTGAGGTAACGCTTAGTCTTCGGCATACACGCCCGCAAAAAAGGGAAAACTGATTTTTTTACTGATATTTCCTGTTCTTCTTTTTCGCGGCAATTTCAATCAGATGAAGTTCAAGATCAGAAAAGAACTCCTGGTGATTTTTTATTTTGGAAATGCTTAACTGGTGAGCTGTCAAAACCTGGGGAATTTTTTTCAGGAGGGTCAGCCATTTTTTCAATAAATCATCATTGATCCTTCCTTTGACCAGTAAAAAATAATCCAGTGATTTTTGACCAGGGAAAAGTTTTCCATCGGGATGGTGATTGGAAACTATTGAAAATGAAACCTGGTCGTCTTTCCTGATGAAATAGAAAAACGGGTAATATAATGCTGCATCCTTAACAGAATTGTAAACCGGCAGATCCGCTTCACGGGTCAAATTCAACTTTAAGTTTTTATTTATTTGTCCTACGATCCAGTAATCAAATTTATGGCAGGAGATTCCAATTATCAGGTAATCTTCAGAATAATCCAGATCGACATTAACCTTTTTTGCCATAATCCGCTAAGATGCATGACAAAAATAACAAAAGAAAACAATAAGGTAAAAGTCGGGTTGTAAAACTGATGATGATCATTCTTCTTCCGGAAGAAGTTTTTCGAGGGCTTTTCCGGCCGCAATTTGTTCTGCTCCTTTTATGGAATAATCCGTACCGGTTGTATAGGGATCATTGTTAATGTAAAGTTCAACCTGGTATTGTTTTCCATAGCCATTTCCGATCTCATTGCTGACCCTGAACTCGATAGGCACTTTTTCCCTTTGTGACCATTCGATGAGCTGGCTTTTGTAATTGGTATCCTCCTTCTGGATTTTTTCGATATCAAAATGTACCTCAACAACCCTTTTCAAAACGACCCTTTTGGTATAATCATATCCCTTATCGATGTAGAGCGCACCGACAAAAGCTTCAAAAGCGTTGCCGAGCATCGATTTGCTTTGGAAGGAGTACATTTCAGATTTCACCAGCCTGTCGAGTCCCAGTTTCATAGAGAGCTTATTCAGTTGAGCCCTGCTTACCATCCTTGCCCTCATTTCGGTTAAAAAACCTTCTTCTTTATAAGGGAATTTTTTAAAGAGATAATCGGCTATGATTGAACTCAACACTGCATCACCTAAGTATTCAAGGCGTTCATTGCTCATTTTGAGTCCGTTGATTTTCTCGTGTGCTGCTGATTTATGACGGAAAGCAAGCTGATAAAGGCAAACATTCCCGGGATAAAAACCGAAAACATTTTTAATCGAACTGCAGAGTTTTTTATCGGAAGAAAATAATACTGAAATCGGCGAAATCAAATTCAAGCTATTAATTATTCACTGAATTTTTTGAAAATAACGGAAGCATTATGCCCGCCGAAACCAAATGTGTTGCTTAATACATAGTTGATTTCGCGATTCCGGCCGGTATTGAAAGTAAAGTCGAGTTTATTGTCGATTTCCGGATCAAAGGTAAAATGATTGATTGTCGGCGGTACGAAACTATGAATCATAGCAAGGATGGCGGCGATGGCCTCAACGGAACCCGCAGCGCCAAGCAGGTGACCCGTCATTGACTTTGTTGAATTGATCGAGATGCGATAAGCATGCTCTCCGAACAAACCCTGAATGGCTTTCGGTTCAACTATATCACCAACCGGTGTAGAGGTTCCATGCGTATTGATATGGTCTATCATTTCCGGTTTTATCCCTGCATCTTCCAGCGCAAATTGCATGGCTTTCATCGCTCCATAACCATCAGGATGAGGGGCAGTCATGTGATAAGCGTCTGCCGTTAATCCGCAACCTGCTACTTCAGCATAAATTTTTGCGCCTCTTTGTTTGGCATGGTCCAGATCTTCAAAAATAAGAGCTGCGCCGCCTTCGCCGAGAACAAAGCCATCCCTGTCCTTGTCGAAAGGCCTTGATGCTGTCAAGGGATCATCATTCCGGGTAGAAATGGCATGCATGGCATTAAATCCTCCGATCCCGCTTGGTGTAACTGCCGCCTCCGATCCTCCGGCAATAAAAAGATCTGCCTTGCCCAGCCGGATATAGTTGAAAGCGTCAACCATTGCATTTGCTGAGGAAGCGCATGCCGAAACCGTGGCAAAATTAGGCCCCCTGAAACCGAACTTAATCGAAATATTTCCCGAACCTATGTCGGCGATCATCTTCGGTATAAAAAAAGGATTGAACCGCGGGGTGCCGTCACCCTTGAAAAAATCTCCCACTTCCTTCTCAAAGGTATCAAGACCGCCAATACCGGAGGACCAGATCACACCGGCCCGGTCCAAATCAATTTTTTTGAGATCCAGCCCCGAATCAATCAGTCCCTGTTCTGCTGCAACCATACCATATTGGGCATAGTTATCATATTTCCTGACCTCCTTGCGGTCAAAAAAATTAAGGGGATCGAAGCCTTTTAACTCACAGGCGAATCGGGTTTTAAATTTGGATGCATCAAAACGGGTGATCATCGCAGCACCGCTGGTGCCTTTGACCAGGTTTTCCCAGTATTCTGATACATTATTACCGATAGGTGTAAGTGCACCCAAACCGGTTACAACAACCCGTTTTAGCTCCATGAAATCTCAGGTAATGGTTTTTTACTTTGTATTGTCCTCAATATATTTAATAGCATCACCAACTGTGGCTATTTTCTCAGCCTGGTCATCAGGAATAGCAATATTGAATTCCTTTTCAAACTCCATGATCAATTCAACAGTATCCAATGAATCTGCACCTAAATCATTTGTGAAACTTGCTTCAGGTGTTACTTCGTTTTCATCTACCCCCAGTTTATCAACGATGATAGATTTTACTTTTGTTGCAATATCAGACATTTTTAAAATTTTTAAAGGTTTGACGCCGCAAAGAAATGAATTTTATTAAAAATACACAAATTTTTTACTTCGCCGCAATTTTTTCCATGTTGTTTAATGCAAAAGTAATATTTTCAAACAAAAAGATCCTTTGGTTAATAAATCTTTTTTTTGTCCGGATCTTTTAGTACCAGTTTGGAAATTATACCTTTATTTAAAACTTTATCTTTGAGCCTGAAAATGAAAAATTAAAATGTCAGGAAACAGGATGAAAAGAATTGCAATTTTTGCTTCGGGATCAGGTTCAAATGCTCAACGCATTGCAGAATATTTTTCCGGGAAACCGGAATTTTCAGTAGTCAGGATTTATTGTAATAAGCCTGAGGCATACGTCCTGGACAGAGCCAGGCGATTGAAAATTCCATCCCTCGTTTTTACAGCAAATGATTTTTACCGGTCAGATAAGGTTCTTCAACAGCTTATGGAAGACCAGACTAATCTGATTGTTCTTGCCGGATTTCTGTGGCTTGTACCAGGAAATATTTTAACCTCCTTCAACCGCCGCATAATCAATATTCACCCTGCACTGCTCCCGAAATTCGGCGGTAAAGGCATGTTCGGCCATCATGTTCATCAGGCGGTTATCGCTTCAGGGGAAACCGAATCAGGCATCACCATTCATTATGTGAATGAAAAATACGACGAAGGCGATATAATCTTTCAGGCAAAATGCCCGGTTGAACCTGATGATACGCCGGAATCGCTTGCCGCAAGGATTCATGAACTGGAACATATCCATTTTCCGGTAATCATCGAACAGGTTATATCAAAGTAATATAATTCGAATAAAAAGTAGAAAATTAAAATGCCACAAACCTGCCTACCGGCAAGGCAGGGGCACTAAGACTCTAAGGTTCACAAAGTTAAAAGTGTTATTAAATGATGAATTTCGTGATTATTTTGTGTCTTGGTGTTTTGGTGGCTATCTTTCAGTTTTCATTCCTTCAACTCTTGATTCATATTATATATGGGATACTTTAGACTTTTGTTTTTTCCCTGCCTTATACCTTCATAAGGAATTAAATAGGAATTGAACCTTACGACCTCCTCAAATTTCTTTCGTATCTTTTCCCTTAACGGATAATCAGCAGGATAATATCCCAGTGGAATAATAAGCCCGATTTTCTTTTTTTCAGGAATACCCAGTAACTTTTTTATCGGTTTCTCCCTGAACCAGCCAAGCATGCAGGTTCCAAGCCCCAATTCGGCCGCCTGCAAACAAAATTGTGCAGCTGCAATTCCGATATCAATTTTCGGGTAATCTATTTTCTTTATGAACCTGGCTATCTGCGTGATTTTTTTTGGTTTCTCGATCACGAAGACCACAAGCACAGGAGCCTGGGGAACAAACTTGTTAAAAACAACCAGGTTATCGTAAGTTAAATGAGCCACTTTATCTTTGAGTTCAGGATGATCAACAACGATGAACGACCAGGGCTGCGAATTGCTTGCCGAAGGGGCAAGCCTTGCAGCCTCAAGGCAAAGATTAATTTTTTCCTTTTCAACCGGTTGCGGAGTAAATTTTCGGACGCTCTGCCTTTGTTTTATCAATTCCAGTAATTCCACGAAAAAAAATTATAATGCACGGCAAAAATATCCGATTGCCATGAATCTTTCATGAAATTTCTTTCCTGATGGCAAAACTTAATTTTTATGTAATAGCCGAACAAACTGATTTATTCAGTTAAGCGCCTTTAATGCTTAATCAGGATCTGGATTTATTCTTTATTGATTTTTCTTTCATAAAGCAGCTTTGCTGCATAGCTGAAAATCATCACAAGAAGGAAAGCAATGATGCACTGAAAAAGGAATTCATTATTGCCCGTAAATGAAGCTATATGATGGCTGATTGAAGCAAAATAATCATTTTCTGTTTTTGTGGCAACTGACAGAGCAGGCAGGCAGCAGGCCAGCAAAAGAAACAGAAGTTTTAATATTTTTATCGGAGTGTTGATCACTCAGCAACATTGTTTCAATATGATAATATAACTGAATAATAATGAATTTGTTGCGACAAATAGAAATTTTATCTTTTGTAATTATTTAATGCTCCAAAGCCATCTTCATTTCAGGACCAAAGTCCTTTTCCGGTCTCAGGATTTCAAGGGAGGCAGTGTTAAAAGCATCATTTCACGCAAAGCAGGCGAAGATTAAGGCAAAGCGCGCTAAGATTAAGATAAATAGATCTTTGTGCTTTTTGCGTCCGTCAGCTGACGGATGCGGCCTTTGCGAGAAACAATATTTGCTTTTAAAACAACTTTGGGGAAAAACCCAATCGCATCGGGCTATAATTCTGATTTATGATCTGTTAGGGTTGATTGTTTTTCTAAAGCTTTCTTATCATCATCATTCCATCGCGCACGGACAGGAGAACATTCTGAACACGCTCATCCTTTTGCACGATATTATTAAATTCTCTGATGCCCGCAGTTTCCTTATCCCCTCCGGGCTGATCTTCTGTCACCTTACCATCCCACAGGGCATTGTCGGCAAGAATAAATCCACCACTTTTTACTTTATCGAGAACCAAATGATAGTATTCAGGATAAAACTCTTTGGCGGCATCAATAAAAACCAAATCAAACATCTCGCCGATGAGTGGTATGATCTTTAGTGCATCGCCGGTGTGCTGAATGATTTGGGATGCAACGCCCGCTTCTTGAAAATATCTACCAGAAAATTCTGCAAGCTCCGGATTGACCTCGATGGTATGCAGATTTCCGTCTTCGGACAGCCCGCGTGCAAGACAAATAGCAGAATAACCTGTATAAGTGCCGATCTCAAGTATTCGACGGGGATGCACCATCCTGCTGATCATTTCGAGAAAAACACCCTGAACATGCCCCGACAGCATGCGCGGATTGAGCACTTTTAAATGCGTTTCCCGGTAAAGCCTCGCAAGCACTTCATCCTCCTGAGAGGTGTGATTGCTTATATAGTTTTCGATGTTCCGGCCAAAAAAATCCATCCTAATAAAAACTGATCCCGCTCCTTAATAAAACCCTTGTCGCAAAAATCGCCGCGAGGGTAACCAGTATGTATATCCAACCGACCCTGAATTTACGGGGCACGTGGGGTAACTTCAGCATCTGCATGGTTGTAGTGTTGTAATTCGAAAAGATCGGAAACACAATGAGGGATGAGGTCCCGTAAAGCATCACCAGCTCCAGCGGATTCTTCGGGATATTCACCCCGTACAAAATCAGTGTTCCTGAAAGCCAGGGGATGAGGACTTTACTCATCAGGTAAAGAATCCTGTAACGCGGTTCGATGATGCCGGATGCATCGGATGCAAGCAGGAATTGCCTCGTGGAAAAATATCCGGCAATCAGCAATATAACGATCGAAACGATCATCAGTACAATTTCTTCCACATCAAAGACATTGCTCAAAAAAAGCCATTCGGAAGTATAAATGAATCCGGTTCTTGTAATCACCCCAACGATGTAGGCACCGAAAAACAGGTTAAAAGCATGGAAGGTGGTCCATAGTAAAAAGGATTTCAAAAAGACCGTCCTGAAGCGCACTGCTAAAAACAACCGGTAGGCGCCGATTCCCATCAACAAACAAAGCAATGGACCCATCCCGAAGATGACTATCAAAGCCCTACGGCTGTATAGGTAAGAATAGGTATAAAGCGGCCAGTCGATACGGTATGAATACAGTTTGGTCGGAATGTTGAAAATGCGTGCCGTTAGTATGGTGGCAAACTGATGAACATAATAAACCAGCAGGAAGGAGAGCAGGAACAAGGCAAGTGAATTGATCAATGTTTTAAAATAATCCAGCCGCAAACCGGGCTGGCCTGAAGCTGTTCGCACAAGCTGAAAAAAGGCTGCCAGATCCCGTCCGGTATTTTGTAACTGTGCGTACCGTTTTTTCCAAAACTTCGCAACACTATTCATAATAGAAACAGGCGTTTTGCTAAAACTCTGGATTTGATCCCGCCGGTATTCCCTCCTGATCTTTTTCATGATTTTACGATCGGATTCGTCAATTTCGCTGACACCAAAGGGATGCTTCAGGAAGCGCAGGAAATTTTTTCTGAATCCCTCAATACGGGCGGCATTGATTTTTCTGCGCATGGCTGCGATCCGCCTTCTTCGCTCCCTCCGCTCCCTTTTCAGGGAGAGCCGCTCTTCGGCGATAAATTCTTTTCTTTGCTGTTTCAGGCGTTTTTTTTCATCATGCTGCAAATGCCGTTCATCGGAGGCACCGGAAGGAGAGGGCTTAATCTCTGCCCTGAACGTCTCCGGGAAAATGGATGGCGGGCGGATCTCATCCTGTCCCGGGTGTTCTGTTTTTGAAAACCGGGATGTTGTTTCCTTTCTGCCACCGCCTCCGAAAATAAAGCCGAAGGTTCTGCCAAGCCAATCCTTGAAAGCTCTGATTTTTGCATTTCTGATTTTTCTGCGCTGATAAGCAATCTCCTTTTGCATTTCATGCTTTTGCCGGCGGATGCTTCTTTTCTCTTCTGAAAGGAACTCCTTCCGCTGCCTGCGCATCAGGCGCTTCTTCTCCTTTATCCGCTTTCTTTCTTCCCGGTCCATGAGATTTCTTTAAAGGAACTTTCCGTTTTGTCGGATGCAAAAGTAATTGACAATTTTGTCACTGCAAAATATTCTGTTTGGGAAAGAAAATCTGAAAACTTCGAACCTCGAAATTTGAACTTCGAGCTTTGTTCTTTCGGATTTCAGGGAATGCCTTTAGCGCCGGCTAATCCGAAAGTAAATAATACGGGATTTCAAATCCCGAAATATCCCCATCCGGATTATCTTGCCCACAAGCCAATGCACAAATCCGGATGAGCTGGAAGCTATAGAAATTATTGTTGGCTGACGTCTCCATCGAATACTGAAAACAAGCTGCCATCCAATTTAATAAGGTTATTCTCTTTTGGAAATTGATCTAAACGCCGATTCTCCAAAGCCCTTTTTCGGTGAAAGCTTCGATGGTTTGGCGTTTTGCTTTGTTAATCGCATTGGAATGAGAGGTATTGTTTCTTTGAGCATACTCCTTTAAATCGATGATTTCCTTTTCTTCAAGATAAGCCAGCCGCTTGTGATAGCTGTTGGTGATTGCCTTGAAAACAATATCCTCCATGATCACTGTTTTATTTTTCGTATCGAATTCCCCGAAAGCATCATAATACAATGCCCGGTCAACATACTTGATATTGATGGGAACATATCCTTCGCGAATGAGCAGGTAGTTGTTCAATACCCTGCCAATTCTTCCATTCCCGTCAACAAATGGATGAATGCTTTCGAAATGCAGGTGCATTTTTGCAATTCGCTTGATGATACTCAAATGGGCGGTTGCATAATATTCAATCAGCATTTCTTCCATTTTTTCCTGAACCCTGGCCGGATCGGTACCGACATGATTGCCAACCCTAACCCATTCACCTTCAATTCTGAATCTTCCTGCCACCTCATCATTGATGTTTGACAGTAACATCTTATGAAGCAACAGGATCATTTCCAGGTCAAGTTCCCTATCTTTAGCTTTGGAATTGATGTATTCCACTACTCGTGACAGGTTTTTGGCTTCGAACAATTCCCTTTGAGAGATGAAACGGTCAAGGTCGATCTGAAGCAAAATTTTAGTAGTTTCTTCAAAGGAAAGTGTCGAATTTTCGATGGCATTGGAATTATATACTTGCTCTGCAACTTCTGCTTCTGCTATCAAGCGCAGCAAGGATGCCTTTTTCAATGCATGTTTGTAGTAGCGTTCGCGTAGCGGAACCAAACTGGATTCGACGGATGATATATTTGTGCTCATTTTCGTAATTTAACTAATCTGTTTAGTAAACCGTTAATGGATGCTAATTATTGCACAAAATTAACGAAATTTTACAAATTATCGTTAAAAATATGGGATATTAATGCAATTTAACTAAAGAAACGGAAGACCTTATTCAGGCATGGACATTCAACCAGTGGTAGCGGAAGTGGCAGTGGCAGATTCACGGGGTGACTTCGAACGTCAAACTTTGAACCTTGAACTTCGAACTCTGCTCTTTCGGATTTCAGGGAATGCCTTTAGCGCCGGCTAATCCGAAAGTAAATAATACGGGATTTCAAATCCCGAAATATCCCCATCCGGATTATCTTGCCCACAAGCCAATGCACAAATCCGGATGAGCATAAGCAGAAATTCTTATCGGTTTTGAAGATAATTCTTCAGGTCTTTATAATAATTTTCATGCGGGCCAAGCATAATCAGTTCAAGTATGCCGGAAGAAAAGCGGTATGCCAGTAAATACATTGTTTTATTGATCCTGAACTTGTAAACATAAACCGTTTTCAGATCGCCTTTCTTTTGCTCGCCAACAGCAGGTTGTTCAATAATTATCCGGATGGCTGCATCAAGTTCGGCTTTTCCTGATTTTGTCAGTTTCTTTACCTTCTGCTCAAACAATCTCGATTGAACAATTTTCATTCCCGCTTAATCAAATTGGTAATCTGAAACTCGTCCGGATTCAATTTCTGCAAGGCCCTTTAATATTTCTTTGATAAGGGTGTATGACAATTCAGGGTTTTCCTCTGCCATTTTTCCAATGGTGGCCCAATGCTCAATTTGATCTTTTATTGAACGTTTCTCAACCTTGCTTACCATTTTGGCATTGCTGACTAAATCATCTGATATTCTGACTACTGTTGGCATAACAAATTATTATATATAGTTGCAAAATTACTAAATATGCTATGAAATGCAACTTTTTTCCTGCTTCTCTCTTTCGCACTTACAAATAACAAACAAATCAGGATAAGAAGAGAACCGTGAACTGAGAACCATCTTCCCCGGAAAAGTCACCCCGTGATTGCAGAAAGCCTAAAAATTCACGGTGTGACTTCGAACGTCAAGTTTCGAACTTCAAACTTCGAACTCCCTTCATTTTCAGAACCTCAGCTCTTTCGGATTTCAGGGAATGCCTTTAGCGCCGGCTAATCCGAAAGTAAATAATACGGGATTTCAAATCCCGGAATATCCCCATCCGGATTATCTTGCCCACAAGCCAATGCACAAATCCGGATGAGCTGGGGAAAAGTCACCCCGTGAATAAAGTAACAAACCGAAAAAAATTCACTGGGTGACTTCGAACTTCAAACTTCGAACCTCGAACTATCTTCATTTCCAGCCTCTTGAATTTTTGTTAAAAAATATTTCCTGTTTTTGTTAAAAAAATTTGTTTTTTGAAAAACTATTTTGCTTACTTTTGAACGGTATAACGTTTTTAAATAGAGATAAACTTAAATATGTTCGATAATTCATCTTAGAAATATTGTTTCAAATAATTGAAAATAAATTGATTAACTTAAATATTCTTTAACTTAAATTTATTTGTATGAAAAAATTTTTTACGATTCTAACAATGTTGATTGTCTTGGCTAGCTGGATCAGTCAACAGGCTTATGGGCAATGTACCAATACTTCATCGTATGGTTCAGCCATAGCCCCAACCTCCGGTACGGTAACATTCTCAACCTGCAGTTATCTAGAGGAATATAGTACGCTTAACAGTGTTGTTTCAGGTACTACTTACTCATGTGCCATCAGCATCGGAGGATTTATTACTGTTCGTTCAGGTACATACGACGGACCGGTAGTTGCTTTTGGTAATAGCCCACTTCAATGGACTGCAACAACAGGCGGAACCCATTACTGTCACTGGAATACAAATTCCTCCTGCGGAACGGCTACCGGTTGTGTAACCACTACCTGTACCTTTATCAGTGGCGGCGGTCCCTACGATCCCTGCGCCTCTATCGCTGCTATCAGTGGCTGTGGTTCGGGAAATACTCAGACATATAACTTCAGCGGTTCAGGGGCTGGATGGAGTGTAACTGCTTGCGGTTTTACTACACCCGGTTATGAAAAGATTTACCAGTTCACCGCTCCAGCAACAGGTGATTACAGCGTTCAGGTTACATCTGCAACAGGAGGGTATGTTGATTATTTCTGGAAGCTTGCTTCGGGAGGCTGTAATAGCAGTGGCTGGACCTGTATTGATGATATAAGTACAACCGGAACCTGGGGATTGATGTCATGGACAGCAGGCACAACCTATTATATTCTGCTTGACGGGGAAGGAGCGGGGCCGTATAATCATCAGTTTTATATGAATTGTCCCTTACTTCCTGGAGATAACTGTTCCAACGCACAAGACCTGGCATCACTAACCAGCCCGTACAGTTCCACTACCCAAAGTTATCTCGACGATTACAGCATAACATGTGCCGGTGGCAACACTTCTCCTGACAGATTTTTTTATATTAGTGTTCCGAACGGTTATATTCTTACCATCGGACAAACTTTAAATGGTTATGATTCTGAGAATTACATGGCTTATGGGGGAACTTGCCCAGGCTCAACCCAGATAGCATGTTTCGATGATCCGGATATTCAGAATGTAACCTGGACTAACTCAACAGGGACCACTCAAACAGTATGGTGGGTTCAGGATGGTTATTTTGATGCACTCCAATATGGTACATTTACACTTGCATGGACTCTTACTGCACCATCGGCACCTCCTTCATGCACAACTCCAATCACGCCTATTGATGCTGCAACAAATGTTGCTACAACCGCAACTCTTAATTGGAATGCCTCTTTAGGGGCTACCGGATATAAGCTTTATTTCGGAGCAGGTTCATTGCCCGGAACCCCTATCACACTTGGCGCTGTGACAACATACGATCCCACCCCGGATATGGAATATTCCACCACCTATTATTGGAAAGTAGTACCTTTCAATACTTATGGTGATGCGACTGGATGTTCGACATGGAGTTTTACTACAGAAGCTTTTGAAATGAAGGTCCCTTATACAGGAAACAATTCTTATACTACCTGTAGTGGGAACCTTTACGATCATGGTGGTTCAGTGGGCAGTTACAGTTCTAACGCCAATGGATATACTGTTTTGTATCCCACTTCAGGCAATGTAGTTCAAGTTTCAGGAACCTTGATCTCAGAAGGTGGTTATGATTACTTAACTATTTTTAATGGAGTTGGGACAGGAGGAACGCAATTATATTACAATTCAGGTACCCAAACTGTACCCACATTTACTTCAACAGATGGTAGCGGAGCGCTTACCGTAAGATTTACTTCTGATGGGAGTGTTCAATATGCAGGATTCGATCTTACCATTGGCTGTGTTCCAATTCCTTCCTGCCCGCCACCGACCGGGCTCACGGTTTCAAATATTACCCAACAAGGGGCTGATCTGGGTTGGGATATAGTTCCCGATTCATTTTTCGATGTATTTTTTGAAGTTACCGGTGGCCCGGCTCCGGGTCCATTTACTGTTCCTACAGCTTCAGGAATTTCCGGCAATTCATACACCTGGTGCAGGCGGCAGCCCTGCTACAACGTATGACGCTTATGTTCGCAAGGATTGTGGATTTACAACTCCTAAAATAGATAATTTCTGGATGGCGCTCGATCCGATGAGCAACCTTCAGCCCGCACTCAGCGGCGGCCAATCGCAGGTTATTGATCCGGGTGAGGATTTCATTTGGCGTCAATATCTCGATCCATTGACTAACCAAGACTGGTATAATATCTGGTTCTACAACGATCCGCTCGATCTGAACAAGGTCAAAAAGATCAGGATGGGGTTCTGGATACAGCCCTGGCAGGTAGGACCACCCTCTGAAATTTATTATGTTGTCAACTGGAGCAGCGAATCATGGAATTTCTTAGGAGGATACCCATTGCCTGCAGATGAAAGTTTTGTCAGACGTTCTCCGATTAATGGTCCATATATGATCGGTGGTTTGCAGTGGTTCGAACTATACTTTGTAGTTCCGGATTTCAACCCGGAATGGGTTTCAATCGATATCTGGGGAGAGAACATCCTCATCGAACAAATGCCGATGTCGCCGCCTCCGGGTTCACCGCTGCTTACTTATTGGCTGCCCTCAATGCCTGGCGGTATTGTCGTTCATGAATGCCTGCCCGAGAATACTGTAAGTACATGGTCAGGACCGAGTACGTTTACAACTTCCTGTGTAGCCTTGGCTATGCCATTCATAGAAGATTTCAACCTCGGCGTTGTTCCGCCGGTATGCTGGTCTGAAACAATTACCAATACCGGTTATAACTGGCAAGCCAGCGGAACAGGCAATGCAAAATGTCCGTATGATTATGTCCAGGATGAAAGCCTCATTTCACCGGTTATCCAGATAACCCAATTGCCGGCTTCACTGCAATTCAAATGGATGACAAGCTATTACTGGCTGGTGAATCCTTTCGATAACGGAGATCTGATCTGTTATATCCGGATTAACGGCGGTCTCTGGACCCCTGTCTGGAATGAGGAAATGGAAGGCGTATTTACCAGTTTTGCTTGGTATACCGAGGATATATGGCTAGATAATCCGTTTGGTCCAAATGTTCAATTGGGCGATCTCGTCGAGGTTCGTTTCCAGTATATAGGTAATGATGCCGCGGATGCGCATATCGAGGATGTGAAGATCTTCCAGCAGCCGCTTTATGCGCAATGGAACGGTTCCGTGAGTTCCGACTGGTTCAATACTGCAAACTGGGATACAGATATTCCGGGTGTAAATACCGACGTCACCATCCCGGCAGTTTCAACGAATTATCCAACCATCCTTAATAACCCGGCTTACTGCGATGATATTTTCTTCGGTTCAACTTCAGCAGGAACGGCTACATTACTGGATAACGGATTGTTGACAGTTGGTGGTATAGCTACCATCGAACGTTATTTCTCCGGCAACGATCCCGACTGGCACCTTGTTTCTTCGCCTGTTTCCAATGCCCAGGCAATCGTATTTATGGATATGTATCTCCAGAGTTTCGATGAAACTCCGCCGGTTCCTTATGCACCTCCTTCCAATGGTTATACCGAAATAACTGACGAGTTAACCCCGTTGAATGTAATGGAAGGATACGCTTTATATTCCAATATAGCTGCTGCAAATACTGTTACCTTTGCCGGTAATCTGAATTTGGGACCACAAGCACATGCCTTCGACCTTAATGCGAATAATCCGGATGGCTGGAATCTGCTCGGGAATCCCTATCCTTCATCTATCGACTGGAATCTGGTTACCATTCCGCCGGAAATGAATGGCGAAGTCCATTACATTGAAGCTTCAACCGGTGCCGATATTTCTTACCTTTCAGGAGGCGGTGGCGGCGGCAGGTATGTTCCGCCAATGCAGGGATTCTTTGTCAGTGCACTTAATCCGGGAACTTTGCAATTAACAAATGCAGCCAGGACTCATACCGGTGCAGCGACTTTTTATAAAGAAGACATGGATGATCTGATCGTCCTGAAAGCTTCAGGAAATAATTTTAACAACGACGCAAGGATATATTTTAATGTGGAAGCTACGGCCGAACATGACCGTTTATTTGATGCCTACAAGATCATTACGTCATCCAATCCGGCTCTGCCGCAAATCTATTCCCTCACTCCTGGCGGAACCAAGCTTTCCATTAACGGATTACCCCCGGTGGAAATGGTACCTGTGGGTTTTGTTGCCGGATTACCCGGAGAATATATTATTGCTGCCTATGAAACAAGCGATTTTAGTTGTGTGATTCTTGAAGATCTGCTGACGGGCACTCAAACCGACCTGCTGGCAGGACCATACACATTCTTATACAACACTGATGAGCCCGAAAACAGGTTCATACTGCACCTCACCCCGCTGGGTGTACCAGATAACTTTGCCGACGGGATCAACATCTATTCACTCCACAGGAATGTATATGTTTCGGTTCCGGCTAATACCGAAGGCGAAATTGTGGTTTATAACCTCATGGGACAGGAAGTTGGCCGCACTATGATTAAAGACGTGGTTAACAAGGTTACCTTAAGGATGAGCAATTACTATGTTGTAAAAGTGAAAAGCAATGAAAGCGTAGTAACGAAGAAAGTATTTGTAAAATAATCTCCTCCCCCCTGCCCCCCTCCTCCTTCGACAAGCTCAGGATGAGGAGGGGGATATCGGGAGGAAAACAAAAAATTTATGTTAAAAACAATAAAAAATACAGATATGAAAAAAACATTAAAATTATTATTGATCGCAGGTATTTTCTTGTCACTACCGTTGTTGTCGTTAGCTCAGGTTCCACCTCACCCAAATGGAGGCAATGCGCCGGGTAGCGGAAACACCCCCGTTGGCGGTGGCGCACCGATTGACGGCGGATTGAGCATCATGTTGCTTCTCGGAGCGGCTTATGGTTCAAGGAAAATTTACCAGATGAAAAAATAATTACCGGGTTTATCCATAGGTAAATTATTTTATAGTCAAATTAAAAACCCTGCCGGGGACGGTGGGGTTTTTTATTGAGATTAATGGATATTTATTGAGATTGGTTGAGATTTATTGAGATTGGTTGAGACTGATGGGTTCTCAGGAATGCCTTTGATGAACGAACAGCATTCCTGTGTCAACCCGCCTGCCGGTCGGGCAGGCAGGAATCCATTAACAGTGGATAAGTGATGATTTAAATCCTGTATCTCTATTCCAATATCATCAGGTTTTGTAACTTTGTTGCTTAAATAAAGAAAGGTAATCACTATGAAATTTAGATTTTTGATTTCAGCAATTGCGATATTATTGCTCGTTTCCTGCAAGTCAAAAAAAGATGCAGTTTCTGATCAGCAGCCTGCAGTTGCACCAACGCATACCAACCAACTCACAGCAGAAGAAAAAGACAAGTTATTGCAATCGGAATACAAACCGGAAGTGAAATCAAAAGTGTCCGACGGGGATATGGAATTCCTTTCCAAACAGGCCGGAGAAAAAGCCAACCTGACCTGCAAAAAACAGAATATTCAAAAAAGAATTGACACCGGCGAACAGGTTGATCTTTCAGAATTGACGTTGATTGATTCATTGCTTGATGAGATAAACAAAACGATGACAAAATTCGCAAATGAACCGGCATACATGCAATATTTTGAAGAGCAGTTTAACAAGTTTCTGAAAGAATGCAGTAATTGATCAGAAATTGTTCACCTGCATCAAGAATCTTCTCTTGAATTCCCACGTTCAATTCTTTTTTTTCTGGATTCCTGATGAATCCTGGCGGATTCTCAGGAATGCCTCCCAGGAAATAATGCCCTTGAGAAATGAAAAGCATTCCTGCGGAAGCCCGCCTGCCGGCAGGGCAGGCAGGAATCCAGCAATAGCTTCTTTTCTGGATTCCGGCTCAATTCTATCGAATTGTCCGGAATGCCGTTGAAGAACAAAAAGCATTCCTGTGTCAACAGGAATCCAGCAATAGCTTCCTTTGTGGATTCCTGATAAAACCTTCCGGTTTCCAGACAAATCCTGCCGGATTTTCAGGAATGCACTTTCAGGAATGTCTCCGCAGGCATGAAACTGTGAAAGAAAGTTAAATAGAGATGAATAAAGGTAATAACCAAATAAAGTGAATTTCAAATCCAGGCGCTTACCCCTGAAAACCAACCGCTTAAATTTTTGCTAGGAAAATTTTTCTCTTTTTGTTAATAAATTTGTTTTTTGAAAAATTATTTTACTTACTTTTGAAAAGTTTAAAATCCTTACATAAAGTATAAACTTCAATTTTTATATATTTTTCATAAGGATACGTGTCAAATCATTGAAATTAAATTGTTTATTCAAAATATTAATTAACTTAAAATTTAAATTTTATGAAAAAAGTTCTACTTGCGATGATCTCGGGATTGATGATTTCCGGGATTACATTCGGGCAAATGTCGGGAACCTATTACATCCCGTCAGGAGGAACGCCCAGTTACGCTTCTATTCAGGCTGCTATTAATGACCTAAACATAAACGGCATTAATAGTAGTGTCACATTCCTGATCACGCCTGGTTACACAGAGACAGCTCCATCAGGTGGATTATTGTTAGGAAGTACAGTGTTAAACGCTAACACTTCGTTAACTAACACAATAACATTTCAAAAGAATGGAGGAGGTACAAATCCATTAATTACTGCATTTACTCCCGGAACATCATTAACTGTTGATGGTATTTGGAAAATCCAGGGAACAGATTATGTAACCATTGATGGAATTGATTTACAGGAAAATGCACTTAACACTTCTGCTACACAGCAGATGGAATGGGGTTATGCATTAGTAAAATTAAGGAACACGTCACCTTTTGATGGTTGCCAGTACGTGACAATAAAAAATTGTACAATTACTCTTAATAAAGCTAATACAGGTTCAGTAGGAATTTATGCAGGTAACCATATTGCCACTGCTACTACCTCCTTGATAATCTTAGCAACAACTGATGCACTAAATAATTGTAAATTCTATGGTAATACAATTACAAATAGCTATGCTGGTATTTCTATAAATGGTTATTCTGCTGCTTCACCTTATACCTTATATGATCAGAATAATGAAGTTGGTGTAACTGCGGCTAACACCATCACAAATTTTGGCGGAAGTACAGTTTCTGCCAGAGCTATATACGGCATATATCAGAAGGGGGTGAAAGTTGTCGGTAATAATATCAGTTCATCCTTAGTGGGTTCTACAACAACCGTTTATGGTGTCTTTTTATCAACTGGAACATCCTCTAGTGCTGATATAAATAACAATACAATTTCAATTTCTTTAGCTACTGGAACTTATACAAGTACTGTTTATGGTATTAATAATGCAATGGGAAGTACTGCTGCTTCAAATACTATAAACATTAATAATAATATATTCCAAAATTGTGATTTCTCTGGTTTTACCACAGGAAACTGGTACGCGATTTTGAATAGTGGAACAGCTACTACCGTTAATATTAATAATAATACCATCAATAATATTACTATGGCCGGAACTGGAGCGACAAGTTATGTGATTGAAATGGGTTCACCAGTAACAGGAAATATGAATGGCAATAATATTACTAATATTACACGGACCGGAGCTGGTGGTACTCAATATGGATTAAAAATTACTAGCCCAACGAACTTAACAGCAAACGGCAATACAGTTGATGGAATTAGTTATACAAATACTGCCTCAACTGGAACAGTATATGGTTTCTATGGTTTATCAAGTGCTGTTAATGTTACAGTTACAAATAATATTTTTAGAAACTTTTTAACACCGACAACTGGTTCCCTATATGGAATACGTGAATTTGGTGTTTCAGGTACAAAGAATATCCAGAATAACCAGGTGTATAATTTCTCAACATATGCAGGTGGCGCAGGTGGTGCTTCGATGTATGGAATATACTGTTCAACAGGCAACATAGATATTAGTAATAATTTAGTATACACGCTTAATAGTACAGGTACTACCGGTGGAACAGCCGGAGGAATATACGGTATTTATATCTCTGGCGGTAATACTAATAATATATATAAAAACAAACTTTATGATTTATCCTCTGCTAGTAGTAATCCAGTCGTTTCTGGAATTTTAATAGCTGGTGGATCAACTAATACGGTGTATAATAATTTAGTAGGTGACTTGCGAACACCTGCAGCTAATGCAGCAAATCCACTTATTGGTATAAGTGTTACTGGAGGTACAACCGCAAACTTATACTATAACACCGTTTGGTTAGAGGCAGTTAGTACGGGTGCCTTATTTGGTTCAAGTGCACTTTCGGCATCTACAACTCCAAACTTAACATTGATAAATAATATATTTACCAACTATTCAACTCCGAATGGGGCTGGTTTAACTGTTGCTTATAGAAGATCAACAACAACATTGACTACTTACCAAAATGCTTCAAACAATAACGATTTTCATGGATTATATCCGGCAACAATATATTATGATGGAACAACTGCATACGCATTTCCTGCATTTCAAGTTTTAGTAGGTCCAGTGCGTGATGCAGCATCTTTTTCTGTTTTACCACCATATTTAAGTTTTGTAGGTTCAGCACCGACATTTCTACACATTAATCCACTTACGCCAACCCCCTTGGAAAGCGGCGCTTCGGATGTAGGTATCGGTGTCGACTATGACGGAAATATTCGGCAAGGCTATCCAGGCTATCCCCCTCAAAGCAACGGCGGCGGTGCAGCTCCTGACGTCGGAGCAGATGAATTTGACGGTTTTTTGATACCCGTGCCTAAGACACTAAGTTTAATTACATATAACCAGGCATCAACTTCAGCAGTTCCCCAGGGAACGACAAATGCTGAGATCCTCAGGCTTGATTTTGCTGTGGCCGGTAATTCCGGGACACTCTTTCTTAATTCAATCGTTGTAAATTCATTGAACACCAGTGATGCAGATGTTACGAGTGTGAAATTGTATAGAACAAGTACAACAACATTTTCAACTGCAAATCCGTTAGGTTCAACTACGACATTCAGTGGCGGAAATGCAACTTTCTTATCCCTTTCTTATGATTTGCCTCCCGGAACAACGTATGTTTGGGCAGCTTATGATGTATCAGCCTCTGCAACAATAACCGACATTCTGGATGCACAAATCCAAAGTAATCAAATAGATGTTGCAGGAACCACATATCCAACATCTGCTCAATCACCCACAGGTAGCAGAAGCATCGTTATAGGGCCGATTACATCTTTCCCATTTACCGAGAACTTTGAAGGAGGCAACTTTAACAACTGGATTGTTGTTAATGGAACACAAACCAATCAGTGGGCTGTAGGTACAGCCACTAATAATGGTGGGTCTTATTCCGCCTATGTATCAAATGATGGTGGTATTACAAACGCTTATACAATAACCGCCACAAGCGTAACTCATTTTTATAGGGATATAACTTTCCCCTCTAGCGGCGAATTTCATTTAGCATTTAATTGGAAAGGTGTAGGAGAAACTTCTCTATATGATTATTTACGTGTATTTCTAGTAGATGTAACCACAACTCCTGTTGCAGGAACACTGCTTACTTCCGGACAAATTGGAAGTGATTATTACAATCAGGCAACATGGCAATCCGTCGATCTGACATTTGCTTCAGGAAATCTTGGAACAACAAAGCGACTGGTTTTCAGTTGGCGAAATGATCTTTCATTAGGAACGCAGCCTCCGGCGGCCATAGATAATATCCAAATTTACCAGGCTGCAAATATGGCTTACTCATCCTCTACGACAACACAAAATTCAGCAAATACAGTTGCAGGTGCGACAAACCAACAAATTATTGGCATCCAGGTTGTAACCACCGGTTCTGTTAGCCCGATAAGTGTTTCAAAGTTCACTGTCAATGCCAATGGAACAACCAGTGTTTCGGATATCCTAAATGCTAAAATTTTCTATACCGGAACATCTTCTACGTTTAATACAACAACCCAGTTTGGCTCTACTTATGCAACTCCAACAATTGCTGACTTTGACATAACAACTGTTACGCCTCAAACTTTATCAACCGGAACAAACTACTTCTGGTTAACTTTTGATATTGCTTCTGGGGCAACAGCAAATTATGTGGTTGATGCTGAATGTAAAGTTGTAACCGTTGGTGGTGCAGATTATGTACCTACGATAACCGCTCCTTCGGGTAGCAGGAAAATTGCGGGTCCTCTTGCAGGTGACTATACCGTTGGAACAGCTAAGGGTGATTATACTACTTTAACTGCTGCAATTGCTGATTTGAATTTACTTGGCATTTCAGACAATGTTAACTTCATACTTACAGATCCTACCTACAGTGCATCTGAAACATTCCCGATAGTGATCAATAGTGTGGTTGGAGTAAGTTCTTCAAAAAAGGTAACAATTAAACCTAATACATCGGTAGCAGCCACAATCACTGGTTCTTCAGCTACAGCATTGTTAAAACTTTATGGTGCTGATTACATAATCATAGATGGGTTGAATACAGGCGGTAGCTCACTCACCTTCAATAACATAAGTGCATCTGGGGTTGATTTATGGTTATCATGCACACCCACTGACGGAGCAAATTATAATGTGGTTAAAAATTGTACCTTTTTAGGAACAGCAGGTACTGGGACGATTGCCGGAGTTTTAGCCGGAAGCGGTACAACTTTAGGTAATTCTGCTGAAGCAGCAAATTCTAACAACACCGTCCAGAATAATATATTCAAATCCACTCAAAACGGAATTTATATCAATGGATATGCTACTGCTCCTTACGACCAGAACTGGGTTGTAAGCAACAATACTTTCGGATCAACAGTAGCTGCTGAAAAACATGGATTCAGGGGAATGCTTATTGGCAATGCCTCCAATTTTACTGTTTCCAATAATACAATCATTGGGGTATTGTCCAGCACCTCTTCTTCTTCAACAATGTCTGGCATTCAAGTTGGTTTGGCAGTGGCAGGCGGAAAAATATTCTCGAACATTATTGGAAATATTTCCCAGGTCAATACAACCGGATGGGGTGCAAACGGAATCTATCTTGCAGCTTCAACTACAGCATCAGCAATAGATGTATACAACAATGTGATTTATGATGTCACAGGTTATGGATATAATGGAGTTTTGCAGTCAGATAATGGTTATGGAATTATGATACAGTCAGGAGGAGGATATAATTTATATAATAACTCTGTTAATATGTATACATCACAGACATCATTAACTGGTATACCTGCTGCAATTAATATTTCATCAGGTATTACAACTGTTGGTTCTATTAAGTTGCAAAACAATATCTTTAACATTCCTTCTACCAACACAACAGGTACACGCTATGCAATATATTGCGGTGCAGCAAACACAGTGTTTTCAGATATTAACTATAACGATTATTATTCTGTTGGAACACTCGGATATTTAGGCTCTGCAATTACAACTATTACCGCCTGGAGAACAGCTACGGGAAAAGATGTTAATTCTATTAATGCTGACCCGTTATATACAACGGCAACCAACCTGCTTCCGCAGAACACCTCACCGGTGATTGGTGTTGCACAACCCTTGCCGGGTGTCGTGGATTTCGATATTCTTGGTAATGCCAGGGGGGCAGCCACAACCATGGGAGCTTATGAGTTGATTTCAACCACTATACCCACTGCTCTGACATGGACGGGTGTGGTAAGCAATAGCTGGCATAATCCGCTGAACTGGAACAGTACATCAACTGTACCGGGTACAACCACAAACGTAACCATACCAGTAGTGGCAACCAATTATCCAACACTGACAGCTAATGGATTCTGCAATACATTGTATATGCAGTCAGGCACTTCAATCCTTGACAATGGTTACCTCACCCTGACGAATGCAGCGAGTGGAGTTACAGTTGACAGAACCATAGGTTGTGATCAATATCATAGTTATTCACCTTCTGTTAGTGGGGCGACTGCTGGTATTTTCCATCTGTCGGGTTCTACGGGTCTGGATGTATTCCTATACGGTCATCAAGAATTAAACAATGCTAATAGCGAAGAAGGATATTTTGAAATAGTACCCTTAAATACTCCACTTGCACCAATGACCGGTTATGCGAGTTTATCCTGATGGCGCTAATGCAACTCCTCCGGTATCATCATGGACTTTCATACAGCAAGGCGGATTAAACACCGGATCATTTGGAAGTACAAATAACATGACACGCACCGGCGCAGGATCATTTGCAGGATTTAATTATATTGGCAACCCGTATCCATCATACATTGACTGGATTGCAACTTCCGGATGGACAAAGACGAATGTCAATGCAGCAACTTATGTCGAAAATTCAGGTAATTGGTCTGTATATCCTGATCCCGGACCTCCCGTGAATGCAGGATCAAACATTGTTGCACCGGGCCAGGGTTTCTTTGTAGAAGTGACCAATTCATTTGCAACTGGTACCGTTACGATGAATAACGATGTAAGGACACACACAACTACCCCATACCTGAAAAGCTCACCTACTGACTATGTTAAGCTAACGGCCACCGGCTCAGATAAATCCGATGAAACGGTGATTCGTTTCGAGCCGAATGCCACACCGCTGTTCGACGGTCAGTTCGATGGTGCTAAACTGGCTCCTGGTGATGAAACCTATCCACAGATTTATTCCATCGCCGACAGGAAATTAGCTTATAATGCCCTACCGGAAGCGAACACAGTACAGCTAGGTTTCCATGCCGGACTTAATGGTGAATATCAAATTTCACTCACCGACATTGCTGATATTTCAAATGTTTGGCTTGAGGATACCTTTACCAGTGAATTTACAAACCTGACAACTGACAGCTATAGCTTTGTGTATACAGTCGGTGATGCGACAGACAGGTTTGTCCTTCACTTTACTGAACTCGCTGTCAGCGAAAACGCTGCTGATCTGATCAATATCTATTCAAGTCAGAAGGATGTTTATGTAAATGTTCCCTTGAACACAAACGGCGACATCGTTATTTACAATCTCATGGGACAGGAAGTCACACGGACTGCTATTAAAGGAGTTCTGAATAAAGTGACGCTGAGCGAGAGCGGCTATTACGTTGTAAAAGTGATGAGCAATGAAAGTGTAGTAACGGAAAAAGTATTTGTAAAATAATCTCCTCCCCCCTGCCCCCCCTCCTCCTTCGACAAGCTCAGGATGAGGAGGGGGATAACGGGAGGAATAAGTAAAAATTTATGTTGAAAACAATAAAAAATACAGATATGAAAAAAGCATTAAAATTATTATTGATCGCAGGTATTTTCTTGTCACTACCGTTGTTGTCGCTGGCTCAGGTTCCTCCTCATCCGAATGGAGGCAATGCGCCGGGTAGCGGAAACACCCCTGTTGGCGGTGGCGCTCCGATTGATGGCGGACTGAGCATCATGCTGCTTCTTGGAGCGGCTTATGGCTCAAGGAAAATTTACCAGATGAAAAAATAATTACCGGGTTTATCCATAGGTAAATTATTTTATAGTCAAATTAAAAACCCTGCCGGGGACGGCGGGGTTTTTTATTGAGATTAATGGATATTTATGGAGATTGGTTGAGATTTATTGAGATTGGTTGAGACTGATGGGTTCTCAGGAATGCCTTTGAAGAACGAACAGCATTCCTGCGAAGGCCCGCCTGCCGGTTGGGCAGGCAGAAATCCAGTCAATAGCTTCCTTTCTGGATTCCTGATAAATCCTGGCGGTTTCCTGACAAATCCTGCCGGATTTTCAGGAATGCACTTTCAGGAATGCCTTGTGAACACGAAAGCATTCCTGAGCGCAGGAAAAAGGAATCCAGAAAATTTCATAGTTTCCTTTCGGTTATAGTTATACAATTGAATTAAAAATTATCACACAAATCCTTCCATTTTGGGTATTGCTTGTTTCAATATGGCAAACAACCCTTCCCATTTAAATAATTAAATTGTTGTAATCCTGTGCATTACGATTTTGGCAACACTTTTGGAATCCCCTTTATGGAAAGTCATGTGAAAGTCAGTGGAATGAATTGAAAATTTATATCTTTTTTCGGGTTTTTATCCCGGATATAAAACTTCACTAATCCGATTTGGAAAGTGATTATAGTGAACAATTTTATTATTTTAAATTTTCAGGTAATTCGGTTTTCCCTTTTGCCAACAACACCAATATATTACCCAACCTTAACCAGTATAGATCTAAAATATTATCAGCAACAACAATTTGAACATAAATAAATTAAAAATATCAGCTTTATGAAACAAAATTACTTTTCTTTCAGTGTGTTTATTTTCATTGCTGTCATTTCGATGATGATATGCAAATCAGTATCAGCGCAAGGTTGGTACGATCCCGATTGGCAATACCGCAATTCCGTGATGGTTACAAATCCGGGAGGAACTGCATTAAATGATTTCCAGGTAATCGTTACGCTCGATGATTCCTTTGATTTTTCAAAAGCAAAAAACGATGGCAGCGATGTTCGGTTTACCGATTCGGATGGAATTACTCTTATCCCGTTTTGGATCGAATTGTGGGATTATATTGGAACAAATGCAACAATATGGATCAGGGTAGCAAATATCCCGGTGGCCGGAACGATGGTTTTTATGTATTACGGCAATCCGAATGCGGCAATTACTCCACCGGAGCCGGTTGAAACACCCCCTGTAGGCCCTTTTACAAGAGCGGCCGGAAATCCGATCCATCCCATAAATGACCCGGGAAACGGGTCGAGCCTGCTTGCTGAAAATATCGTTTACGATGAGGCAACAGGTCATTACTGGATGGTGTTCGCCAACTACCGCGGCGGTTCTCAGGGCGTAGGCCTGGTTTGGTCGAATACCCCTTCAGATCCCAACAGCTGGAACTGGCATGGTAATGTTTATACTCACACATCCGGCGGTTCCTTTGCACCACATATCCTGAAAGAAAACGGGCTCTGGTATATCTTCTTCGCCAAATGGCCTGATGTAGCTTATATAACTTCACCCACGATAAACGGCACTTACACAGCGCCTGTTGTGGCATTAAGTCCCACTCTGGCATGGGAGGCTTACAGGGTGGATGAACCTTATGTTTTTAAAAGAAATGACGGAAAATGGATCATGATTTATATGGGAGATGCTGGCGGAGTAACGGAGCAGGTAGGTTATGCATTTGCGGACAATATAACGGGACCATATACAAAGTTTTCCGGCAATCCCTGTATCCCGTTCGGGACTCCGGGCTCGTACGATGCCGGAACTGTTGCCGATCCCTGGGTTTATGAATACCATGGAGTTTATTATATCGGATATACGGTAAGTCCTACAAAAAACTCACCCTGGCAGACAGCATTAGCCACAACAACCGATTGGCTGACATTTACCAAGCAGGGGATTATTTTCCCATTGGCAGGATCGGGCTGGGATGCTGTAAACAGCTTCAGGGGAGCCGTCACCAGGATAGGGAACACCTATGTTTTCTCTTATACCGGAGATGGTTATATGATGGGAATAGCCACGCAACCTGTTTATATGACTCCGGAAAACATCATCAACGATGGGGATGCAGTTTTTGATTTTTACGATGATTTTGATGGCACGGAATTGGACCTGAATAAGTGGACATTTGCCAACGGCAATTCGGCTCAGGTTAATGTTTCAAGCGGCTATTTAGTACTCACTGCATATAACGATGCCAATTACGTTCGCATTTCAGGACAAAAGAGCTTTGGAATGAATACCATTGGAGAAACCTTTGCCCGTCATCCCAACCAGGGAACATTAAACAAAATTGCTGAAGTCGGCTTTGGCGATTTCTCGCTGGGAAATGTTGTAAGGATAGTGGATGATTTTCCTTCGGTTACGAACTGGCAAAGGCAAGCCAAATTAACCAGCCAGCCGGATGTCTTTATCAATATGGCTCAGTTGTCCGATCAGGCCTGGCATACATTTCAGCTTTCCCGGAAAAATAGCAATACAGCAGGGTTCAAAATCGATAATCATCCCGAGGAGACGACAAATGCCAATGTGCCGACAGTGAATTTATCGCCTTTTCTAATGTCATACGGGGCAGGCAATCAATTTATCGTCGATTGGACACGGGTAAGAAAATGGGCGGAAACCGAACCCATAGCCTATGTTATCATTGAAGGAGGGCCGCTTACAGTTTTCGAAATCCATTCCCCTATCCTTTGTAACGGAGGAAATTCAACAGTGAACATTTTTGCTTCAGGAGGAACGCCACCTTATAACGGCACCGGCATTTTTACTCAACCTGCCGGGACTGTCGTTTATACTGTGACAGATGCGCTCGGCCAGTCAGCCGGTGTTTCTGTTACCCTAACCGAACCTCCTGTATTAGCAGCTTCGTTTGATAATACTGCGATCCTTTGCTTTGGAGGAAATTCATCCGTAACGATCTCAGCCACCGGCGGAACCCCACCCTATTCAGGAACAGGGACTTTTACCCATCCAGCAGGAACTTTTATCCATACGGTTACCGATGCCAACGGTTGCACCGATGAAGTTACGGTGATTATTACCGAACCGCCGCTCCTGGTGGCTTCAGCCACGTTCACCGCTATTCCCTATCCGGGCGGAACCTCAACTGTGACGGTTTCAGCAACAGGCGGAACACCTCCCTATAACGGAACGGGAAATTTTTCACAACCTGCCGGAACAGTGGTGTATACAGTTACGGATAGTAAAGGTTGTAATGCCGGGGTAACGGTAACCGTGACCGACCCGTCCACCTGGTATCAACTTAAATGGAAATACCGCCGGGAAATTGAAGTTTCCAATCCGGGCAGTACAACATTAACTGATTTCCAGGTACTGATCACCCTCGACGACTCATTTGATTTTACAAAAGCAAAAAATGACGGTAGTGACATCCGTATAACAGAAGCTGATAAAACAACACTTCTGCCTTATTGGATTGAAACCTGGAACACAACTGATCAATCAGCCGAAATTTGGGTCAAGGTACCAGCGATACCTGTCCAGGGAACAATACTCTATTTATATTATGGAAATCCTGATGCCGTTATTACGCCTCCTGAGCCCGTTGAAACCCCGCCAACAGGACCCTTCACAAGGGCAGTCGGTAATCCGATCAATCCTATCGGTGATCCGGGCACTGGAGCCAGTCTGCTGGCAGAGAATATTGTTTATGATGAGGTTACAGGTCATTACTGGATGGTTTTTGCAAACTACAGAAGCGGGTCTTATGGTGTCGGGCTTGTTTGGTCGGATACACCAACCGATGCAGCGAGCTGGCACTGGCATGGTAATGTTTATACGCAAGCAACAGGGGGTTCTTTTGCCCCTCATATTTTAAAAGAAGGCGGGACATGGTATATCTTTTTCGCTGTATTGCCTAATATCGTTTATATCACATCCCCGACAATAAATGGAACCTATAGTGCGCCAACAACCGTGTTAACCCGTTCGGAATCATGGGAAGCTTACCGGGTTGATGAGCCCTATGTTTTTAAACGAAATGACGGAACCTGGATTATGATGTATATGGGTGATTATGGCAGTGCTCATGAACAAATAGGGTATGCAACAGCCGCAGATATTACAGGACCGTATACAAAGTTTTCCGGCAATCCCTGTTTGCCTTTTGGAGCACCCGGATCATACGATGCCGGAACAGTGGCTGATCCCTGGGTTTATGAATACTATGGCGTTTACTATATCGGTTATACGGTCAGTCCGACAACCAGTTCTCCCTGGCAAACTGCAGTTGCCACCACTACCGACTGGCAGACATTTACCAAGCTGGGTATCATTTTTCCGCTTGCCGGGACAGGATGGGATGCCACCAATAGTTTCAGAGGGGCAGTAACCCGAATTGGTAATACGTATGTATTTTCATACACAGGAGATGCATATAGAATGGGCATCGCCACGCAACCTGTCTTTATGACCCCAACTAATATAATTAATAACGGGGATGCTGTTTTTGATTTTTTCGATGGCTTCGATGGCACTGCATTTGATTTGAGCAAGTGGACCCTTTCACATGGAAGCCCGGGACAGGCAAGTGTTGCCAACGGACGGCTGACCCTGAATTCTCCTTCTGAATCAGGATATGCAAAAATAACAGGCCAAAAATCTTTCGGAATGAATTACATCGGCGAAACACGTGGTTATCACCCCAACCAGGGCACACAAAATTTAATTGCAGAAGCAGGATTTGCCGATGCAAACTGGAATACGGTGAGAATAGTCGATGATTTTGCCCTGGGTACAACCTACTGGCAACGACAGGCTAAACTGGCAGGCCAACCGGATGTTTTTACCAATATGGCTCAAACAGCCGATCAAAACTGGCATGTTTTTCATCTCTCCCGCTTAAGTCCCAATTTTGCAGGTTTCCAGATTGATAAAAATCCTGCTGAAAATGTAAGCACCAACGTTCCTACCGTCAGTTTACCGCCTTTTTTAATGTCCTATGGCACAAACAACAATTTTATAGTGGACTGGACGCGTGTAAGGAAATGGATTGGAACTGATCCATCTATTATGATTGGGGAGGAAGAGTATATGGAAATTCTGAACCTCAAAGTATTTCTCGAAGGTCCGTTCAACGGAACCGATATGAATACCGATTTGAACAACCTGAATCTGTTGCCATTAAATCAGCCCTATAATACCAGTCCATGGAATTACAGCGGAACTGAAACCGTTGATGTTATTCCAAATCCTGAGGTGGTTGACTGGGTTCTGGTTGAAATTCGCGACGCACAGAATGCGGCTTCTGCTGGTTCATCTTCACGGGTTGCCCGACAAGCTGCGTTGTTGCTGAAGAATGGAGATATCGTTGGATTGGATGGAAGTTCGATACTGATGTTCAACTGTCCCATAAATCAACAAATGTTTGTTGTCCTCCTGTACCGGAATCATCTGGGAATTTTATCAGCAAATGCAATAACTCAAAACGAGAATGGGCTGTATATTTACGATTTTTCATATGCTGCTTCAAGGGCTTATGGAGACGGACAAAAGAATCTGGGTAATGGAATTTTTGGAATGATTGGCGGAGACGCAAATGCAGATGGAATAATCAATGTGTCAGGAGATAAACCGGTTTGGATTCCGCAGGCCGGTAAAAAGGGATATCTAAACAGTGATATAAATCGGGACGGGCAATCCAACAACAAGGATAAAAACAACCTGTGGTTTAGAAATCTTGGGGAAGAGACCTATATACCGGAATAATTGAATTTCAAACACACGGTTTTAAGTAAAATTTGAAAAATAAATTGATTAACGATAAAAATTATGAAATCAGGGTTTTTAGACTTTTTTACAAAACGGTTTACCGTAATATTGACGGCAATCAATCTGTTGTTTTCAACCTGCATCTTCGCCCAGAACTGGTATGATCCGGACTGGCAATACAGGAATGCTGTCGTTGTTACCAATATGGCAGGGTCAGTCTTAACTGATTATCAGGTCAGGATAACCCTCGATGATTCTTTTGACTTTACAAAAGCCGAAAGCGATGGAAACGATGTCAGAATTACCGATATGGACGGTGTCACACTTATCCCCTTCTGGCTTGAGTCCTGGGATGATGTGCTATTACAGGCTTCTGTCTGGGTGAAAGTGCCGGTGATCCCTGTGGGAGGAACAACCCTTTTCATCTATTATGGTAATCCTGATGCAGCCATTACACCACCTGAACCAATTGAAACACCACCGATTGGACCCTATACTAAATCACCTATAAATCCAATTCTTATTCCCGGTCAGTGCCAGAACAATATACTGCCTGAAAATCTGGTCTTTGAAGCCGGAAAATACTGGGTGCTTGTAACTGATCGTTGCATTAACGGAGGTGTCCTCTCCCTTGTTAGTTCTACAAATCTGGTTAATTGGACTTACGAGGGAGTAATCCTTAGCAGCTCAATTGTCAACGATCCGGGTCGCACATTTGACTCTCCCTGCATTGTGAAGGCAAATGGAATCTGGTATCTGTTTTATTCCAACTTCTATGGCACATGGAACTTTTCAAGTCCCGCTCCTATTGGGATTGCAAAATCCATTTCAGGAAACATTCTCGGCCCTTATACCGAAATCCAGCGTGACATCATTTTGGCGGGTGGACAGGGAGCCTGGGATGGTGCACGTGCTGCAGAGCCTTATGTCATTCAACGGGATAATGGAGACTGGATCGTCGCTTATATGGGTGATGCTGATCCGGCGGGCGGATTTACAGAACAAGTCGGTATTGCTATTTCTACTACAGGTATAGAGGGACCATATACCAAGAGTCCCCTGAATCCGGTGATTGCATTCGGCCCTCCTGGCTCAATTGATGCTGGAACAATTGCAGATCCCTGGGTCATCAAATTTGGAAATACATATTACATCGGCTATACAGCATCCCCCACTAAAGCAGGTTGGAACACAACTTATGCCACAACAACCGATTGGGTGAACTTCACAAAGAGCAATCAGGTAATCCTTAACCAGGGACCAGGAACGTGGGATCAAACTTCAGCCTTCCGCGGCGCAGTAACCAGAGTTGGCGATACTTATATTTTTCCATACACTGGTCAGGGATCCGGTGGTTTTCAATTCGGTCTTGCAACACAACCGGTATATATGAATGCTCCAAATATTATCAATAATCCTGATGCCGTATTTAATTTTTACGACGGATTTGACGGCACTGAACTGAATTCAACAAAATGGGCAATCAACGAAGCAAATGGCGCAAACCGGAACAGCAACGGTAAGCGGTGGAATCCTCACGCTGCGGGCGTATACGAACCCTTCAAATGATATTATAACCCTGACAGGGAATACATTATTTGGTCCCGGGTATTTAATGGAGTCATTAGCACGCCACCAGGATGCGAACGGATCGGGAACAACAGCGGCAGAATTGGGCCTTGGGAATGCTGCGCGTACCGATCTTCTCCGGATTCTTGATTACAACAGCACCTTAAAATTCATTAAAAATACTACCGCGAATAACGCTGGAGGCAACAATTACAGCAACCTGATGGCTCAGGCCCTCAATAGTTCAGAATATCTTTTGCACCGTATATACTGGAAAAGTTCATCAGAGGCAGATTTTGCAATGGAAGAAGATCCATTCGAGCCAATAACAACGAATATACCTTCCATTAGTCTGCCTCCGTGGATCATGTGTGTCGCCCTTCCCAACCAGGCAACCCTGTTGGTGGACTGGTACAGGGTTCGTAAATGGGCCGGCATTGATCCTGCAACTTATGTTGTTTATGATGGCACCCCGCTTACTGCTCTTGAAACACATACACCTATACTTTGTCATGGCGGAACTTCAACCGTGACCATTATAGCAGTTGGAGGCACCCCGCCTTACAGTGGAACGGGAACATTTACCCAATCGGCAGGAACTGTCGTTTATACAGTTACCGATGCTCTTAGTGCAACAGACAACATATCTGTCACGCTTACTGAACCTGCAGAATTATCAGTTTCAGAGATTCATAATGATATCCTTTGTCATGGTGGTAATTCAGTTGTAACCATTTCGGCTACCGGTGGAACTTTACCTTATACAGGAACGGGGATTTTTAACCATCCAGCGGGTACTTTCGTTCATATTGTTACCGATGCAAACGGTTGCACTGACCAGGTAACGATCACACTCACAGAGCCACCGGCTTTGGTTTTATCAGCGGATTTTTCAGAATTACCTTATCCCGGCGGAACTTCAAACGTGGCCATCGGGGCAACCGGCGGTACGCCTCCATATTCGGGAACAGGAACTTTTGTACAAGGATCAGGCACTGTTGTTTATCTCGTAACCGATGCGAACGGATGTGCTGCAGAAATAACCGTTACACTGACGGACCCATCGGCCTGGTTCGGGCTTAACTGGAAATACAGGAAGCCTGTCAACATAGAGAATCCTTCCGGAACAATCTTGTCTAATTTCCAGGTAAAGATTTCTTTGGATGAAACCTTTGATTTCTCAAAAGCCAAAGAGGATGGAAGTGATCTGAGATTTACTGACATAGATAAAACTACCCTCATCCCCTTCTGGATCGAAACCTGGAATCCCTCTGAGCACCTTGCAGAAATCTGGGTGAAAGTACCCGGTATCCCAACATCCGGTACAACGGTTTATTTATACTATGGAAATAGTGCACCTGTCATTCCTCCGCCAAATCTTGTCGAAACACCACCAACGGGACCATTTACGAGGGCTGTCGGGAATCCTATTGTTCTCAATGGCCATCCTTTGGGCAGCAATGCAAGTCTTTTAGCAGAAAACATTGTATTCGATGATGTTACAGGACATTACTGGCTGGTTTTCGCAGAATACAGTTCTCCGCAGGGTGTCGGGTTAGCCTGGTCGGACAATCCCACCAATCCCGCAAGCTGGACTTATCATGGAAACATCGGCCCCGGAAACGCCCCTCATATTATTAAAGAAAACGGATTATGGTATATTTTTTCGACCACCATTCCAAATATTGTTTACCGGACTTCAGCCACTATCAATGGCACTTACAGTGCACCAGTGACGGTTCTATCGCCGACTTTGCCCTGGGAGGCCTATAGAGTGGATGAATCTTATGTATTTAAACGGAATGACGGCAAATGGATCTTAATTTATATGGGTGATGCTGGAAGTGTAACTGAACAGGTAGGTTATGCAACAGCCGATAACATTACCGGGCCTTATACAAAATTTGCAGGTAATCCTTGTATTCCTTTCGGGCCTCCCGGATCATTTGATGCCGGTACAGTAGCCGATCCCTGGGTGTATGAATATCATGGCGTTTATTATATTGGATATACGGTCAGTTCAACGAAATTATCACCCTGGCAGACAGCCGTTGCCACCACAACCGACTGGCAGACATTCACTAAGCTGGGAGTTATTTTCCCAATTGCAGGGTCGGGATGGGATGCCGTAAACAGCTTTCGCGGAGCTGTCACCCGGATCGGAAACACTTATGTATTTCCATATACCGGTGGACAATATAAAATGGGAATTGCTACTCAACCTGTCTATATGGATCCATCAGGATATATCAATAACCCTGAAGCAGTCTTCGATTTTTATGACGGTTTTGACGGAACCAGCCTTGACCTTACCAAGTGGGCTTTCCTCAATGGAAATTCAGGACAGACAAATGTAAGTGGAGGAACTCTTACCCTTACAGGTTCAAATGGTGCTTTTGTTGCAATTAAAACTTTGTCATCTTTTGGTATGAATTATCTCGTTGAAAACCGGGCAAGGCATCCTGAACAGGGAGTATCAATGAAAGTTGTTGAATTTGGCTTTAACGCAAGTTTTGGAGATATTGTCAGAATCGTAGATGACTTTCCGAATATTTTACCCAATTATACTACAACCTGGAACCGACAAAGCAAATTATCGGGCCAGTCAGGTGAGCCGAATTGGCAGGCGATGGGAGTTACAGCAAATCAAGATTGGCATATATTCCGTATTTCCAGGCAGGGTACAAACACTGCTGGCTTCCAAATCGATAATAACACAATCGAAACAACCACCTCCAGTGTTCCCACATCCTATCTGCCTGCATTTCTGATGTCCTATACCGAGTCAACTGCAAATCACTTAATCGCAGATTGGACCCGCGTTCGGAAATGGTTTGGCACTGACCCTGCTGTTTCAATCGGTAATGAAGAATACATGGAGATCCTGAATCTTAAGGTTTACCTCGAGGGACCATTCAACGGGGCTGACATGAATACTGATTTGAACAGTCTAAGCCTTCTGCCGTTGAGCCAGCCTTATAATTCGATTCCATGGAATTATCCCGGAACTGAAACAGTGGAGGATATTCCAAATCCCGATATTGTGGATTGGGTACTGGTTGAAATTCGTGACGCACAGGATGGCGCTTCTGCCAATTCTTCGACACGGGTTGCACAGCAGGCTGCTTTCCTTCTTAAAAACGGGAACATCGTCGGGCTGGATGGAAATTCCATGCTCATGTTTAATTGTCCGATCAATCATCAGGTTTTCGTGGTTATCTGGCACCGGAATCATCTGGGAATATTATCGGCTAATCCTTTAACTCAAAATGAAAATGGACTTTATATTTATAATTTTTCCGGTTCGCTATCCCAGGCTTATGGAGAAGGTCAAAATCTTCTTGGAAATGGCATTTACGGAATGATCGGCGGGGATGCAAATGCCGATGGAATTATCAATGTGTCAGGAGATAAACCGGTTTGGATTCCGCAGGCCGGTAAAAGGGGCTATCTAAATAGTGATATTAATCGGAACGGGCAATCTGACAACCAGGATAAAAACAACCTGTGGTTTAAAAATCTTGGCAAAGTGACACATATACCGCAATAATTGAATTTTAAAATCCAAGTTTTAAGTAAATTTTGAAAAACAAATTAATAAAAAATAATAAATTATGAAATCCAGGTTTTTAGACTTATTTACGAAACGGGTTACCGTAATATTTACAGCAATCAATCTGTTGTTTTCAACCTGCATCCTTGCCCAGAACTGGTATGATCCTGACTGGCAATACCGCAATGCTGTCGTTGTTACCAATACGGCAGGGTCAGTCTTAACTGATTATCAGGTCAGGATAACCCTCGATGATTCTTTTGACTTTACAAAAGCCGAAAGCGATGGAAACGACGTCAGGTTTTCAGATACGGACGGTGTGACGCTTATCCCCTTCTGGCTTGAATCCTGGGACAATGTGCTATTACAGGCTTCTGTCTGGGTTAAGGTACCGGTAATCCCGGTGGGAGGAACTACCCTTTTCATATATTATGGTAATCCTGATGCGTCAACTACCCCTCCCGAACCGGTGGAAGTGCCTCCGGCCGGACCTTTTGCGCGAGCTACCGGTAATCCGATCACTCCCAGCGGTGCGACAGGTACCAGCCTGCTGGCTGAGAACATCGTTTTTGATCCGGTCACAAATCACTACTGGTTGTGTCTGGCAAACTACTCACAGGCTGCTATTTCGCTGTGTTATTCAGACAACCCGGCTGATCCGGCTTCGTGGATATGGAGTGGAAATGTAGTTACAAGTTTTACTCAATTTTTCTCAGGAGCTCCTCATTTGCTGAAATATGAAGATACATGGTATCTCTTTTATACCGACCGGCCGCATATAATGGTTGCAACAGCGTCGAATGTTGCTGGTCCCTATACCATCAATCCAACCCCTGTTCTGTCACCCTCTGGTCCTTCGGCATGGGATACTTTCCGGGTGGATGAGCCTTATATTTTTTACCGGGCTTCCGATAATAAGTGGGTAATGATCTACATGGGAGACGCTGGAGGAACAACTGAGCAGGTTGGGTACGCAACAGCAGATTTTATTACCGGACCCTATACTCCATTTGCCGGAAATCCCTGTATTCCATTCGGGCCTCCCGGATCGTATGATGCGGGTACTGTTGCCGATCCCTGGGTTTATGAATTTCAGGGTGTATATTACATTGGATATACAGTCAGTTCTACCAAAAATTCACCCTGGCAAACGGCACTTGCTACTACATCTGACTGGAATACCTTCACCAAGCATGGTGTTATATTACCTGCATCAGGTACTCCCCTGGATACACAAAACAGTTTCCGGGGTGCAGTGACCAGAATTGGAGACACATACGTTTTTTCTTATACATCCGGCGGATACAGAATGAGTATCGCAACCCAGCCCGTTTTTATGCAACCCGAAAACATCATCAACAATCCCGAAGCCGTATTTAATTTTTACGACGGATTTGACGGCACTGAACTGAATTCAACAAAATGGGCCATCACCAAGCAAATGGCACAAACCGGGACAGCAACGGTCAACGGAGGAATCCTGACTGCTGCGGGCATATACGAACCCTTCAAACGATATTATAACCCTAACAGGGAATACATTATTTGGTCCCGGGTATTTAATGGAGTCATTAGCACGCCACCAGGATGCCAATGGATCGGGAACAACAGCGGCAGAATTGGGTCTTGGGAATGCTGCGCGTACCGATCTTATCCGGATTCTTGATTACAACAGCACCTTAAAATTCATTAAAAATACTACCGCGAATAACGCTGGAGGCAACAATTACAGCAACCTGATGGCTCAGGCCCTCAATAGTTCAGATTATCTTTTGCACCGGATATTCTGGAAAAGTTCATCAGAGGCAGATTTTGCAATGGAAGAAGATCCATTCGAGCCAATAACAACGAATATACCTTCCATTAGTCTGCCTCCGTGGATCATGTGTGTCGCCCTTCCCAACCAGGCAACCCTGTTGGTGGACTGGTACAGGGTTCGTAAATGGGCCGGTATTGATCCTGCAACTTATGTCGTTTATGATGGCACCCCGCTTACCGCTCTTGAAACACATACACCCATTCTTTGTCATGGCGGAACTTCAACCGTGACCATTATGGCAATTGGAGGCACCCCGCCTTACAGTGGAACGGGAACATTTACCCAATCGGCAGGAACTGTCGTTTATACAGTTACCGATGCTCTTAGTGCAACAGACAACATATCTGTCACGCTTACTGAACCTGCAGAATTATCAGTTTCAGAGATTCATAATGATATTCTTTGTCATGGTGGTAATTCTGTTGTAACCATTTCGGCTACGGTGGAACTTTACCTTATACAGGAACGGGGATTTTTAACCATCCTGCGGGTACTTTTGTTCATATTGTTACCGATGCAAACGGTTGCACTGACCAGGTAACGATCACACTCACTGAGCCACCGGCTTTGGTTTTATCAGCGGATTTTTCAGAATTACCTTATCCCGGCGGAACTTCAAACGTGACCATCGGGGCAACCGGAGGTACGCCTCCATATTCGGGAACAGGAACTTTTGTACAAGGATCAGGCACTGTTGTTTATCTCGTTACCGATGCGAACGGATGTGCTGCAGAAATAACCGTTACACTGACGGACCCATCGGCCTGGTTCGGGCTTAACTGGAAATACAGGAAGCCTGTCAACATAGAGAATCCTTCCGGAACTCTTGTCCAATTTCCAGGTAAAGATTTCTTTGGATGAAACCTTTGATTTCTCAAAAGCCAAAGAGGATGGAAGTGATCTGAGATTTACTGACATAGATAAAACTACCCTCATCCCTTCTGGATCGAAACCTGGAATCCCTCTGAACACATTGCAGATATCTGGGTGAAAGTACCCGGTATCCCAACATCCGGTACAACGGTTTATTTATACTATGGAAATCGTGCAACCTGTCATTCCTCCGCCAAATCTTGTTGAAACACCACCAACGGGACCATTTACAAGGGCTGCCGGGAATCCTATTGTTCTCAATGGCCATCCCCTGGGAAACAATGCAAGTCTTTTAGCAGAAAACATTGTATTCGATGATGTTACAGGACATTACTGGCTGGTTTTCGCAGAATACAGTTCATCCGCAGGGTGTCGGGTTAGCCTGGTCGGACAATCCTACTAATCCCGCAAGCTGGACTTATCATGGAAACATCGGCCCCGGAAATCGTCCCCTCATATTATTAAAGAAAACGGATTATGGTATATTTTTTCGACCACCATTCCAAATATTGTTTACCGGACTTCAGCCACTATCGAATGGCACTTACAGTGCACCAGTGACGGTTCTATCGCCGACTTTGCCCTGGGAGGCCTATAGAGTGGATGAATCTTATGTATTTAAACGGAATGACGGCAAATGGATCTTAACTTATATGGGTGATGCTGGAAGTGTAACTGAACAAGTAGGTTATGCAACGGCCGATAACATTACCGGGCCTTATACAAAATTTGCAGGTAATCCTTGTATTCCTTTCGGGCCTCCCGGATCATTCGATGCCGGCACTGTAGCCGATCCCTGGGTGTATGAATATCATGGTGTTTATTATATCGGATATACGGTCAGTTCAACGAAATTATCACCCTGGCAGACAGCCGTTGCCACCACAACCGACTGGCAGACATTCACTAAAGCTGGGAGTTACTTATTCCCAATTGCAGGGTCGGGATGGGATGCCGTAAACAGCTTTCGCGGAGCTGTCACCCGCGATCGGAAACACTTATGTATTTCCATATACCGGTGGATCAATTTAAAATGGGAATTGCAACTCAACCTGTCTATATGGACTCCATCAGATATCATCAATAATGCTGAAGCGTCTTTGATTTTTTTGATGGTTTTGACGGAACCAGCCTTGATCTTACAAAGTGGACAATTGCAAATGGCAATGTAAGCCAGGCAAGTTTAAATAACGGAATGCTTACGTTGGTTTCACCCTCCGAATCCGGGTATTTAAGAATTTTGGACAGAATACTTTCGGAATGAATTACATTTCCGAAACAAGAGGCTATCATCCAGACCAGGGAATACAAAATAAGATTGCTGAAACAGGCTTTGCTGATGCATCCTGGAATACAGTTAGAATTGTTGACGATTTTCTTTTGGGTACAACTTACTGGCAGCGTCAGGCAAAATTAGCCGGTGGAGCTGATCTGTTTGAAAACATGGCTCAGCTTGCCGACCAAAACTGGCATGTGTTTCATATTTCCCGTTTAAGTCCGAATATAGCCGGATACCAGATCGATGATAATCCAATAGAGACCGTTAACACCAACGTTCCAACGGTTAACCTAGCGCCGTTCCTGATGTCGTATGGTCCAAACAATAATTTTGTTGTGGACTGGGTCCGTGTCAGAAAATGGTTTGGAGCGGATCCGGTGGTAATCATCGGGGAAGAAAGCGGGATGGAGATAATAAACTTAAGAGTCTACCTGGAAGGAGCCTATAACGGAACCGACATGAATACGGATTTGAACAGTCTAAGCCTTCTGCCGTTAAGCCAGCCTTATAATTCCGCACCATGGAATTATCCGGGAACTGAAACCGTGGAGGATATTCCAAATCCCGATATTGTGGATTGGGTATTGGTTGAAATTCGAGACGCACAGGATGGCGTTTCTGCCAACTCTTCAACACGGGTTGCACAGCAGGCTGCTTTCCTTCTTAAAAACGGGAACATCGTCGGGCTGGATGGAAATTCCATGCTCATGTTTAATTGTCCGATCAATCATCAGGTTTTCGTGGTTATCTGGCACCGGAATCATCTGGGAATATTATCGGCTAATCCTTTAACTCAAAATGAAAATGGACTTTATATTTATAATTTCTCCGGTTCGCTATCCCAGGCTTATGGAGAAGGTCAAAATCTTCTTGGAAATGGCATTTACGGAATGATCGGCGGGGATGCAAATGCCGATGGAATTGTCGATGAACAGGGTGATAAACTGATTTGGGCTCCTGAATCGGGGAGAAGCGGCTATCTGAATGGCGATTTAAATCTAAACGGACAGACAGATAACATCGATAAAAACGACAACTGGCATAAAAACCTCGGTAAAGAAACCCAGGTTCCGGATTAATAGTTTTGAAGAAATATTTAATTCAATTATATTGGCTTAACAAATAAAAAAAAATTATATGAAATCAAGAACTCATTTTCTTTCATTAATGTTGTTTGCTTTATTGCTCACTTTGTTCACGACTCAAAAAGCGACAGCAGCAGGCTGGTATGATGTTAACTGGTCATACCGAAGGTTGATTACCGTTCCGAACCCCGGATCGGAGGTATTATCTGCGTTTCAGGTAAAAATTACCCTGAACAGTTCATTTGATTTTACAAAAGCAAAACCTGACGGAAGTGATATTCGGTTTACAACACAAGATGGTACGAGCCTCATTCCGTTCTGGATTGAATCATGGAATCCGGCAGGCTTGCAGGCAACAATTTGGATTAAAGTTCCTTCAATTCCCGTTATGGGTGAATATGTTTACATGTACTATGGAAACCTTTCGCCCACCATTCCTCCTCCCAATCCATTTGAAACACCCCCTGTCGGTCCGTTTACAAGAGCTGCCGGAAATCCCATCGTCTTAGCCGGACATCCTTCAGGCAGCAACGCCAGCCTGCTGGCTGAAAACATCGTCTACGATGATTTATCGGGACATTACTGGCTGATTTTTGCTGATTACGGACTTGGCGGGGTTGGATTAGCCTGGTCCAATACACCAACCAATCCTGCAAGCTGGACCTATTCTTCTATTAACATCCCTGCGGGTAATGCCCCGCATATTATTAAAGAAGGCGGCTTGTGGTATATTTTTTATTCCACTACTCCTCCAGCGAATATTGTTTACAGAACATGTTCAACGATCAATGGAACTTACAGTTCTCCGGTTACGGTGCTGACGCCTTCAGCTTCCTGGGAGGCTTACAGGGTTGATGAACCATACGTTTTTAAAAGAAACGATGGCAAATGGATCCTGGCTTATATGGGAGATGCAGGAAGTACCACAGAACAAGTGGGCTATGCATTTGCAGATGCTATTACAGGTCCCTATATAAAATTTGCCAGTAATCCATGCATTACATTTGGTCCTCCCGGTTCATTTGATGCCGGAACTGTCGCCGATCCCTGGGTTTACGAATACTACGGGGTGTATTATGTAGGCTATACAGTAAGCCCTACAAAAAATTCACCCTGGCAAACAGCAGTCGCTACCACGACCGACTGGCAGACTTTCACCAAGCTGGGTGTTATTTTACCTGCTTCGGGAACTGCTCTGGATGCACAGAATAGTTTTAGAGGTGCGGTTACACGGATTGGAAATACCTATGTGTTTTCTTATACCAATGGCCAGTACAGGATGAGTATTGCCACCCAACCAGTTTTCTTTGATCCGGCAGGTTATATAAATAATCCTGAGGCTGTATTTGATTTCTTTGATGGTTTCAGCGGAACGGCTCTGAACACTGCAAAATGGTCAGTAGCTAATGGTAACCTCAGCCAGGCAACTGTTTCCGGCGGCTTACTTACCCTGACAGCTCCGTCCGACGCCGCCTACATTAGAATATTGGCAACCAGTAGTTTTGGGATGAATTATATGGGTGAAACTTATTCCCGGCATCCAAACCAGGGAGTATCGCTTAAAATTGCAGAATACGGTTTTGCTGATGCAGCATGGAATACCGTCAGGATAGTTGATGATTTTCAATTAGGGACAACCTATTGGCAGAGGCAGGCAAAGTTAGCTGGCCCCACAGATGTTTTTATAAATATGGCTCAGACTGCTAATCAGAACTGGCACATTTTTCACACCTACCGGCAGAGCCCTAATATTGCAGGATTCCAGATCGATGACTATCCTGTTGAAACAGTATCAACCGGTAACCCCTCAAGTCAGACTGTTCCCACCGGGAATTTGCCACCATTCCTGATGTCGTATGGAGCCGGTAATCAGATCATAGTCGATTGGACCAGGGTCAGGAAATGGGCAGGTTCAGATCCCAATGCTATAGTTGGGAACGAGCAAATCCAGACTCCGGCATTAAATATCACGTATTACAAAACCGATGTTACCTGTTATGGTTATTCTGATGGCGCTATCGACATATCCGTTTCAGGCGGGTCAGCACCCTATACCTACCTGTGGACACCCGGCGGACAAACCACACAGGATATTACAGGTATACCAGCCGGATCGTATTCGGTTCTTGTTACCGACAGCTATCTGAACGCCGCAACATCCGGACGTCATCGTCATTACCCAGCCGGCTGCATTATTAGTTAATTCAGCTATAACCAGCCCGATCGTTTGCAGCGAGGGTACTGCAACTGTGCTGATTTCAGCAACGGGAGGCACACCGCCCTATACAGGAACAGGAAGCTTTCCGCAATCCGTCGGAACAATTGTTTACAACGTGACTGATGCCAAGGGCTGCCAGGGTAATGTTTCAGTTACTGTCGGAGAGCCTGCCCCATGGTATAACGAAAACTGGGAATACCGCAAAGCTGTTTCGGTTTCCAATCCAAATTCAACTGCTCTTTCCGATTTCCAGGTAAAAATAACTCTGGATGGTTCATTTGACTTTTCCAAAGCACTGGCTGATGGCAGTGATGTTCGCTTTACATCTGTTGATGGCACAACATTGATTCCTTTCTGGCTCGAGACCTGGAATCCTTCCGGTCAATCTGCAGATATCTGGGTAAAAGTGCCATCCATTCCTGTCACCGGAACTTCAATTTACCTTTATTATGGAAACCCAAATCCGACAATTGATATTCCGGTTCCTGTTGAAGTTCCTCCTACAGGGCCATTTACCAGGGCGGTAGGAAATCCGATCATTCCAGCCGGCGCTACCGGCACAAGCCTTCTCGCTGAAAATATCGTTTATGACGATGTTACGGGACATTACTGGATGTGCCTGGCCAATTATTCTCAGGCAGCTATCTCATTATGTTATTCAGACAATCCCACTGATCCGGCCGCATGGATCTGGAGCGGAAATGTGATTACCACCTTCACACAGTATTATTCCGGTGCTCCCCATTTGTTAAAGCATGGAAGTACCTGGTACCTTTTCTATGCCGACAGACCTCACATCAAAGTAGCTACTGCTTCAAATGTTGCAGGACCATACACCATATATCCAACTCCAATGCTTGCTCCATCAGGATCTGCTCCTGCCTGGGATAATTTCAGGGTGGATGAGCCCTATGTCTTCTTCAGGGAATCGGACAGCAAATGGATTATCGTTTACATGGGTGATTCAGGTGGTGCAACTGAACAAGTGGGATATGCTACTGCCGACAATATTCTAGGGCCCTATACGGCTTATGCCGGCAATCCGTGCATTGCCTTCGGACCTCCCGGTTCATTCGACGCAGGTACCATTGCCGATCCATGGGTCTATAAATATCATGAAGTTTATTATATAGGCTATACTGTAAGTCCGACTAACGCTTCCCCATGGCAGACCGCATGTGCCACTACAACCGATTGGCTGACATTTACAAAATTGGGTGTTATTTTTCCGGTAGCCATTTCCGGATGGGATGCCGTCAACAGTTTCCGGGGTGCAATAACACGAATTGGGGACACCTATGTTTTCTCTTATACAGGAGATGGTTATAAAATGGGTATTGCGACACAACCTGTATATGTGACTCCGCCAACCATCATTAACAATGTTGATGCCGTTTTCAACTTCTATGATGGGTTTGACGGAACAGCCCTGAACGGATCAAAATGGTATTTTGGTCATGGAAATTCAAGCCAGGCGAATGTCAGCGGTGGAAACCTCACCCTGACCCATTCAAGTGGTGACTACCCTTCACTTCATTCCCAACCCACATTCGGGATGAATTATCTGGTTGAAACACGTGCCAGGCATCCACAACAGGGAACACTGAACATGGTGATTGAGACCGGATTTAACCAAAACTTAGGCGATATGGTCAGGCTGGTGGATGACTTTCCTCCTTCGATACCCAATTGCACATCAACGTGGAATCGACAGGCAAAGCTGAGCAGCCAGGGCGATGTTAACTGGCAGGCAATGGCGCAAACAGCCGATCAAAACTGGCATGTTTTTAAAGTTTTCAGACATAGCCCCGGTACTGCCGGATTCCAAATAGACGAAACACCGGCCGAAACCACAACCAACAGTGTTCCTACGAGCAATTTGCCTGTGTTCCTGATGTCCTATACCGAATCTGCACCCAATCAATTCATCGTCGACTGGATAAGGGTAAGGAAATATGCAAGCCAAAACCCTTTCAGTTCAATGGGTAGCGAACAGATACTTTATGACCGCTGGACAGGGTTATCAAGTGCAGACTGGAACAATGACGGAAACTGGAGCCAGGATATACCTGATATTTGCTCAAAAGTTATCATTCCTTCCGCTCCATCCAATCAGCCGCTTGTAACCGCCCTGCCTGCTTCACCGGCCCAGTGTCGTGACTTGACCATTGAAACCGGCGCTGTGGTCACCATCGATCCGGGAAAGGCTTTGACAGTAAATGGCGAGTTGATTAACAACGCAGGTAATTCGGGACTTGTCATTCTTTCCGATGCAACAGGTACCGGCTCTCTTATCGAAAACTCCGGCCCTAATGCTTCCATCAAACGGTTCCTCACCAACGGACGGTGGCATTATGTCTCCCCTCCAATTGATAACGGAACTGCAGGTGTTTTCCTCGGACTCTATATGATGCGCTGGAATGAACCTAACGGACAGTGGTCGTATATCTCTGACCCGAACTTTGTCATGGCTACCGACATGGAAGGATATGCCATCTGGGCTATTAATCCTTCAACTGTAACTTTTAACGGTGTTGCAAACTCAGGCCCCAGGTCAATGAATGTGACCAATACATTTTGCTGCAACACACGGGAACAGAGGCTATAACTTTGCCGGTAATCCTTATCCCTCTTCCGTCGACTGGAATGTGAACGAGGGAAGCGGATGGACAAGGACTGCAGGTAATGTCGATCTGGCTGTATATATCTGGAACGGTAGTCAGTATGGAGCTTATGTAAAAGGACAGCCTTTCGGTACAAATGGGGTTGACAATATCATTCCGCCTCACCAGGGATTCTATGTACATTGCAATGCTGCTACCGGTTATATCGCTGTGGACAACAGGGCAAGAATTCATGCTTCGAAAGATATCTACAAAGGCTCTGATTTTACAGCTCCTCTCATCAAGCTTAAAACCGAAGGGAATAAAGGTTCGGATGAGATAATCCTGAGTTTGATGCCAGAGGCAACAGTCAATTTCGATGGACAGTTCGATGCTATGAAGATGAGGGGTGATCATTCATTACCTCAGCTTTATTCTCTCTCAAAGGATGAAATGGAATTATCCATCAATGTATTTCCGGAAACAGATGATTACAAGGTTATTCCTTTAGGATTTGAAGCCGGAACCGAAGCCCTGTATACAATTTCCGTCTCCGAATTAGCAGGTTTTGAATCATCCGCCGGAATTTATCTTGAGGATCTGAAAGACAATACTTTCACTCAATTGGAAGCCAGCAGCGTTTACAGCTTTACTGCCAATCCGCTGGACGAGCCGCTTCGCTTCCTGCTTCACCTGTCGGGTGAACTGGATGTACCGGAAAACCTGAACCCCGAAAGCAATATCATGGTCTATTCTTTTGATCAGCAGGTTTACATTGCATCGGACAACAGCATGAATGGACTGGTTTACATTTATGACCTGCAGGGAAGAAAAATCATCAGCGATCAATTGAGCGGAGAAATGATGAAAAAAATCAATCTTGCCGGTTATTCAGGGTATTTTATTGTCAGTGTCAGAACGGATACAGAAAATCTAAATCATAAAGTCTTCCTGAAATAGCGCTATTATCTTCAGAAAGTCATCTTCGCAAATAGTATCCAAAAAAAACCTTGTCTGAAAGGGCAGGGTTTTTTTATGTGATGACTCAATCATGAGTATTTCATTATGAGGTTTTTACTGTTCCAAAATGAGAAAAAGACTCATCCGGTAAATCTACTAAAGTGCTGATAATCTAATCATTAAACAATTTGGCAATGCTATTGGAGTATTATTTTAGAATTTTTAATAATTATAGCTGGACATGTTGTTGGTGTGAGGATAGTTTCTTTTGTGATTAAACATTCTTAACCATTATGGAATTGACCTTTGTTCCGGGCTAATTAAATAAACACATTATTTATTAAAACAGGAGATATTGAGCAGAATTTACTTCAGAAAAAATTACAGATCATTCTTTCTGACTGAATTGCAAAAGTTCAAGTTGATTTTTTTGTGTTTCATTTTCATGCCAGTAATATTTCAGATTTCCGAACCAGCAATTATCCAAATATTTTATTGTTCCGAAAAGGTTAAATTAAATATAAAACTTTTATGAAAACACAGGTGACATTGGCTGCCAGTATACTGTCTGGCATAGTAAGGCTTGCGAAAGCATTCTTATTCATGATGATAATTATCACAATCATCTATATTGATTGGACAAAATCCGATTGCAACAGAGAATGCCCTTCCGGGTAATCCCCCATCAGAATGGGAGATTTACGGAGAGGATTGGAGCATCCAGGGTTTTGCAACCGAACTGAGCGTAAATAAAGGAAGTACGGTCTATTTCAAAATTGATGTCGATCCGGCAGTCAGTTTTACAATGAAGATTTATCGCGTCGGCTATTACCAGGGCAACGGTGCAAGGCTGCAAGCCGACCTGGGAACCATTCAGGGTGTAGCACAACCGGATCCGTTATATGATCCGAATATCGGGTTAACCGATTGCAGCAACTGGAGTGTATCTGCACAATGGGCTGTTCCTTCCAGTGCAGCTTCTGGTATCTATTTTGCTAAAATGATTCGCACTGATGGAGGTCAAAACCATATTACATTTATTGTACGAGATGATGAAGGGAATTCACCCATTCTTTATAAAACCTCTGATGGAACATGGCAAGCCTACAATATGTATGGTGATCACAGTCTTTATTGCGGTCCCATTTCCGGGAATCAGGGCAATTTCAGCCATGCTGTTAAAGTAAGCTACCAACGGCCATTTGTTACCCGCTTCGTTCATTGTGTCGGGGGCTATAACGAATGGTTCCGCAATGCGGAATATCCGCTGATCCGGTGGATGGAAAGGAACGGGTACAATGTGAGCTATACCACCCAATGGGATATGTCGAGGAATACCACGCCCATTACTCCTGCCATGCATAAGATTATCATATCCGGAGGCCATGATGAATACTGGTCGGCAGAGTGCCGCACGGCATGGGAAACCGCAAGGAACAACGGAGTGCACCTTTGTTTCATGAGCGGAAACGAGGTTTACTGGAAAACCCGGTGGGAAGATGATTACAAAACCCTCGTCTGTTATAAGGAAGGGACGATGGGCGAATACATCTGCGGAGGGAATTGTGATCCGACAACTACGTGGACGGGATTATGGAGAGATGGTTGTGGTCCGACATATGCACCACCAAATTCCATTGATGGTTGTAACAATGAAAACAGTTTAACCGGACAAATGAGCTGGATAGCCGCAGAGGCAGCTATTACAGTGCCGGCTACTTTTAAGAATATGAGGTTCTGGAAGAATACTGCTGTAGCCAGTTTAGGTACCGGCCAATCGTTAACCCTGACAGGCGGGACATTAGGCCGTGAATGGGATTTTTACCAGTTTGCCGAAACCTATCCTCCCCGCAGGATATTACTTTCGGAAACATACTCTTCCGGCAGATTACACAATCTATCCTTATATCGCCACAGCAGCGGAGCCCTGGTATTTGGCACCGGTTCAGAACAATGGTCATGGGGGCTTGATGCTGTCCACGACAGGAGCTATTCACCGGAGGACATAAATGTGCAGCAGGCAACAGTCAACCTGTTTGCCTACATGGGTGTTCCGCCTGACCCGGCCTATCTTCAGCCCGGGTCTTTATCCCGAAATGGGAACGTATGCCGCAACCCCACCCGTTAACAGTCATCACTTCACCGCTGAATGGATCGACCTTGCAAAATTCTACCGTGACCATTTCAGGAACTGCAAGCGCTCCCGAAGGAGCGATGCTTTTTGGAGTGGAAGTTTCTGTCGATGGAGGAAACACCTGGTATACCGCTTCCGGAACAACGAACTGGACATTCTCCTGGAATCCAAACTCAGCAGGGAACGCACATTATTCAGTCGCGGGGATGGGATGACCTGGGCAACATGGAAATACCCGGACCTGTCGGTTCTTCCAATTGTATTTCGGTTACTTTCGATGGACCTTCAATGTATTCGGTTTTCCTGCCGAACCAGCCTTCCGGTTCTCCTTCCAGCAGCTCGGGACTTCCCCTGGAAATCGGTATGAAATTCAAAAGCAGCGTTGATGGTTACATCACCGCATTAAAGTATTACAAAAATGCCGGTACCACCGGTGAACATATCGGAAATCTTTGGACAGCAAGTGGTACAAACCTCGCATCTGTAATATTTACCAATGAAACCGCTTTTGGATGGCAGGTTGCATATTTACCGACTCCAGTAGCAATAACTGCAAATACAATTTACATTGTTTCGTATTTCAGCTCCTTCAGGGCAGTTTGCTTATACAACACCCTATTTTACTTCGGATGTCACTAATTTTTTACTGACAGCACCCGCATCCACAGCCGGTTCACCGAACGGCGTTTATAAGTACACACCGGTTTCATCATTTCCTTCCAGCGGATCTTACACTCCTTCTTATAATTATTGGGCGGATATAAATTTCAGTACAACCCTTGGTCCGGATACACTACCGCCTACCGTTATTGCTATCCATCCGCTTAACAATGCTACCGGCGTACCCATTTCTGGCTAATTCCGAGCGCAACTTTCGGAGAACCCCTTGATCCGGCAACCGTGAATAACAGCACCTTTTACATCACCGATGCAGGATCCAATCCGGTCGCCGGGACGATCAATTATACCTCCGGATCAAGTACCGCCACTTTTACACCTAATGTTCCCTTTGCTTATTCCACCACATTCACAGCGACGCTAGTTGGTGGCGAAACCGATCCAAGGATCAAGGATGTGGCAGGAAATGCCCTTGAGCAAAACTTTGTATGGTCGTTTACCACGGAAAATCTTTATACCCCAAGCATAACGGTACATCCGACATCTCAAAGCGCATGTGCGGGAAGTACGGTAAGCTTTGTTTCCGCAGCAACCGGTAATCCTCCGCCCACCCTGCAATGGCAGGTGAGCATAGATGATGGAAATACCTGGGCAAACATTGAAGGAGCAATTACCTCACCTTTGAGCTTCATGGTTACTGAAGAAGATGACGGCAAACAGTATCACGCCGTTTGGACGAATAGCGGAGGATCTGAGATTTCAAATCCGGCAATCCTTACGGTGATCGGAGCCATATCCGTCACCATTGAGCCGGTGAACGACAATATTTGTCCGGGTGATCCTTTTCAATTGCAGTTGACTCAAGCTACCGGTCAGCCTCCGTATACCCTGGTTATAAATGGAAAAACATATTCCGGTGTAGCACCCGGAGAGGCATCTGTTTTTGCAACCATTCCGACTGCCGATGAGTATATTTGGGCGCCTTCGACAACACCGGCAACATACAACGATGGGTCTTCACCCTATGAGCTGGGAGTGAGATTCAAAGCAAGGGCGAATGGATTTATTAAAGGAATCCGGTTTCATAAAGGCGAAGGCAATGGCGGTACACATGTAGGACGGTTGTGGACCTCAACAGGTACATTGCTCGCTTCCGCAACATTTACCGATGAAACGCCTACAGGATGGCAACAGGTTTTGTTCTCCAGCCCGGTAGCCATTACGGCCAATACGGTTTATGTGGCCTCCTATTCCGATCCGCAGGGTCATTTTTCACTCACCATGCCGTATTTCAATAATAACCCGGTTGTGAGCGCCAATGGATTACTGGAGACCATTCCCTCTCCTGTCGGCTCCCCAGCTAACGGAGTATACAGCACTACCCTGGGAACGTTCCCAAATACGGTTTATAACCAGTCACCAAATTACTGGGTTGATGTTGTTTATGCCTATTCGATTGACAGCGAGACGGTGACCAACAACCTGACCAGTGTTTCGGATAACGGTACCTGCACCATAACAGGCAATCCGATAAGCAGCATACTTGTCCATCTTACACCTCCTGACGCTCCGGTGGTAAACACTCCGGTGAATTATTATGTAGGCGAAACAGCCGTGCCGCTTACGGCAACAGGAACGAATCTGCTTTGGTACACTGCCCCTGCGGGAGGAACCGGAAATCCGGTGGCTCCTACTCCAAACACTTCTGTACCGGGAACAACGAGCTACTATGTAAGTCAGACAGTGGACGGATGTGAAAGTCCGAGGGCACAGATTGTTGTTATAGTAGCTTATCCTAATGTGCCACCTCCGGTTGTCACCAGCCCAATATACTACGAACAGGGAGCTGTAGCCGTACCTCTAACGGCTATAGGAGAAAACCTGTTATGGTATACAACTCCTACCGGCGGGACCGGCAGTCCTGTTGCTCCAACACCCTCCACGGCGGTACCCGGAACGACCAGCTATTATGTAAGTCAGACGATTGGCGGATTGGAAAGTCCCCGGGCCCAGATTGATGTTATCGTAACACCCGAAGGTGACTGGTTTGACTTGAACTGGCTCTATCGTCGTCCGGTAGCTGTATCCAATCCGGCCGGCACATTGCTGACGAACTACCAGGTTTTGGTATCTCTGAATAATTCATTTGATTTTACAAAAGCGAAGAGTGACGGCAGTGATATCCGGGTCACGGATGTTGACGGAATAACCCAAATTCCATTCTGGATTGAAAGTTGGGATGCTGTCGCACAGCAGGCAAAAATCTGGATTAAAATGCCTTCTATTCCTGTAGGAGGAACCACAGCTTTTATGTATTATGGAAATCCGGCAGCAACTGCACTCAGCGATGGAATTTCAACCTTTAAACTTTTTGACGATACCTGGCAAACCACAAGCGGAAACTTAAACCCCGTTCAGGTTTCATCACAACCCTGGTGGGAGTCGCAGGTTTCCTATCCGATCGTATTCGAAGACAATTCATTCCCTGATCGTCCCCGATTCCACATGCTTTACGACGGACATTTTGTGATCGGTCATGCCAAAGGTTATGCAACCTCTCCCAATCTGATCAACTGGACTTCATGGGATAATGGCCTTTCAGGGAATGCACGCATCAATCCGATCATGGGAGCGGGTTATGCCGGTGGTACCCAGTTCGCCTGGGGAGATTTTATTAAAGATCGGTTCTGTTTACCACATGCTCGTATCCAGTGGACCGGGAACAACAGTGCACTGTAAGTCTACCGATTTGCTCTACTGGACAAACAGTGCAGGAGGATCCGCAACATTCGATCCGATCACATCCGATGATCCGTCTGGTATCGGAACCGGAGTGGCAATTTTAAAAGAAGCTGATGGTATTACGCCGGTAATTGTTGATGGAAAATATTGGATTATCTATTTTCATGGATTCACTGGCGGCAATATGTATATGGCTTACAGCGATGCCTCAGGTGATTTACTTACCTGGACAAGATGCTATGGAGGAAGTCCCGTTCTGATCCCGAGTGGTTGGGAAGGAAGCCAGCTTTGGACACCTTCATTCGTGAAAGTAGGGGATAAATACTATATTTATTACCAGGGTGGTTCCCCTTACAGGATTGGTTTTGCAAGCGCTTCGGCAACCAGCGGCGGAAATCCGGTACGACCGGATCAGTCGCCCTGGACCAAATCACCTAATAATCCTGTGATCACCAATACGCATGGTTGGGATAACGGCTTCTGCCAGGATCCGGTGCTCCGTTGCTTTGACGGCGTGTATTATATCTTTTATACCGGTGATCCCCCATGGACAAACGGATTTGCTTACTCCAGCAGTCCGGAAGGACCATGGATTCAATACGGTCAAACAGGCGGGGGACAGAACATCTGGTCCAAGACAGGTAATCCGATAGTATCCAACGGTATTATGAGTTTTGCCTCTGGTCAGTCAGTGAAATCACTCCTTACCTATTCACCAGGTAATGCTATTGGTTTCCGGGCAAACTTTGGACCTCAGGGTGGAAATGAAAATCGCTGGGGAGGATTTATTAACGGACCTGGAGGAAGTGCACCTCCTGACAGGGCAATAATTCAAAAGCAGGTGACACCTTATGCACCGGATAATAATCATGCATATCTTTCAACGCACCCGACTTATACAGAACTATCCCTTCTGGATAATCAATTTCATGTTTATGAGGTGTTATGGGGCTCCGGCAGAGCGGATGGTATAATTGATCATGGTGCAACATCAGTATTCACAACAAGCAATGTGCCTTCAATATCCTTGCCTGTTACACTACAAAATTTTGCAGGAACAAGTCCATTTCAAGTTGACTGGGTTTTTGTAAGACAATATATAAGTCCTGAACCAGCATCAGGTGTAGGTAATGAGCAAACCCAGACTCAACTCATTAATCTTGACATTACGGTTTTCCTCGAAGGTCCATTTAATGGAATTAGTATGACTCCTTATTTGAATGGTATTATACCTAATAATCAACCTTATTCGGGATCGCCCTGGTCTTACCCGGGAACTGAAAACTTTGTCACCATCCCGAATGCCAATATTGTCGACTGGATGTTGGTTGAACTTCGGGATGCTGCAGATGCCGCATCAGCAAATGAAGCAACACGATGGCCCGGCAGGCAGCATTTGTGCTGAGCAACGGAAAAGTTGTCGGTATGGATGGATCTTCAAAGCCTGCAATTTACTAATGTCTGTAACGCAACATTTATTTGTTGTCGTCTGGCACAGGAATCACCTCGGAATTTTATCATCGGAATTCCTTACAGAATCGGGTGGTATTTACAGCTATGATTTTACTGCATCGTCGACAAAAGCCTATGGCGGAACGGCTGCACAGAAAGAACTTGCGCCGGGTATCTGGGGTATGATGGGTGGTGATGGAGTTTCCGACGGAATAATTACTACAACGGATAAATCTCCGCTGTGGAATATTCAGTCAGGGAAAAAAGGATATCTGGAGTCGGATTATAATCTGGACACGCAATCCAATAACAAGGATAAGAACAATATCTGGATTCCTAATTTAGGATCAGGAAGTCAGATACCGGATTGATAGATTATCTGAATAAAATGTATTGACCCGTTTTTTTTATTAACTAACGATTTATATCGCATGAACAATTAGATATTTGATTTTAATTATTTGCCTGGTTTTTATTGCAGGAGAGGGACTTCTGGCGCAAAAGTTCGATTATGTTGGACCCGGTAAATGCAAGAAGTGTCACAACAAACCCGAAAAAGGCCAGCAGTATAAGATCTGGTCCGAAAGCCTGCATGCCAATGCCATGAAAACATTGAGCGGCGAAAAGGCAAGGGCTTATGCAAATGAGCATAACATTAAGGACCCTGCCAAAGATCCCGGATGTCTGAAGTGTCATTCTACCGCAGGCAATGTGGCAGAAAGCCTCCGAACGTCCATTACGATCGAACAGGGTGTCTCCTGCGAATCGTGTCATGGACCCGGCAGCGGTTACAAAAGAAAATCGGTAATGAAAAACAGGGAATTATCGGTACAGAATGGATTGGTTCTTCAAACCAGACAGGTTTGTGAACAATGCCATAATAATTATAATCCGTTTTTCAAACCGTTTGATTTTGATGAAATGGTAAAAAAGATTGCCCATCCCAATCCGAAAACGAAGAAGGAATAAGTTGCTCCGTTTAAGGATGGATATTCGGCATGAAGATAATTAGGGTTTCCTTTATGCCGAATTATAAAAAAGAGCGTGAAAATTTTATTTATTGATTTAAACTTGAAAAACATATAGTGTATGAAAGCGAAATGTTCAATTACCAAACTGACATTCCTGTCGATTGTGATTTTTGGAATGTTTCTGACAGACATTGCAGGCGCCCAGGGCTGGTACGATATAACTGGCAGTACCGCCGGCCAATCGCTGTCGCCAATCCGGGCGGAACGGCACTGACCAACTACCAGGTAATGATTACCCTGAACAGCAGTTCGTTTGATTTCTCAAAAGCGAACAGCGACGGAAGTGATGTCAGGGCAACCGATGCAGACGGAACGACCCTTATTCCTTTCTGGATCGAGGAATGGAATGCAGGAACGCAACTGGCAAGGGTTTGGGTCAAAATCCCTTCAATTCCTTCCGGTGGCTCGACGGTATATCTATATTATGGAAATTCTTTAGCAACTACCTCCAGTGATGGAACCAATACTTTTAATTTGTTTGATGATAACTGGATTTCATCAAGTGGCAATTTGAATCCTGTGCAGGTAGCAACTCAACCATGGTGGGAAGCGACAGTTTCATATCCAATGGTATTTGAAGATAATTCATTTCCTGATCGTCCCCGCTTTCATATGCTTTATGATGGGCATCACCAGCAATCGGACACGCCAAGGGTTACTCCACTCTCCAAATCTTGTTAACTGGACGGCTTATGATAATGGATTGCCTGGTAGCGCAAGAATCAATCCGGTTATGGGGGTAGCAGGGTTATTCAGGGAGTGCTCAATTTGCATGGGGGGATATCATCAAGGTTGGATCGACCTATCATATGTACCCCAGCAGCGGCCCGGGAATAACGGTTCACTGCCAGTCTACCGATCTGATCCACTGGACCAATCAATCTGGAGGTTCCGTTACATTCGATGCACTAAACCCATGATCCTTCAGGAATTGGAACCGGAGTTGCCATCCTTAAGGAAGCTGATGGTAAAACACCTGTTGTTGT
>CAVPSZ010000029.1:0-56014 GCA_963708435.1 uncultured Bacteroidales bacterium | reverse complement strand
GGTGCTGGGCCGGCTCACCGTTGGCGCCTGCGCGTGACGGCCTTCTCGTTGAGGTGGACGGCGTCGGCCCGGGTCTTGCCCGGCGGCCGCGCGAGGCGGAGACTCTACGGGCGCGGCCGCATCTCGCGGCTGCCGTCGTCTCGAGGAGGCAGCGTGAGGTCCAACGTCGTGGCCATCTTCATGCTCTTCGGAGGCGTCTTCTTGACCGTCTTCGCAGTGGCCGCCTGGAAGACGGGCAGGCACGTCGGCGCCATGTTCCTCGCGGTGCTCGCCGGGATCGATATCGCCCTGGCTATCGAGTTCCTCTCGCGGTTCTACAAGAGCTGACGGGCGAGAGGCCGGTGCGCCCCGTCGGAGGATCGTCTAGGCGCGATCCTCGAAGAAGAGCGCGCCGGCGCGTGGGCGGCCGCAGTGGTCGGTCCACATGCTCTGACAGTACCCGCCGAGGCTTACCATGGCGACGATGTCGCCCTCGGCGACTTGCGGGAACGGGACGTCCTTGCCGAGGAGGTCGTTGCCCTCGTTGACGTGTCCGGCGACGGTGACGCGCTGTGCGGGCGCTGCGTCCGCCCGCCTGCAGACGACGAACTCGAGCTCGCGTCCGTAGATGAGATGGTCGTTGATCACGTTCCAGCCGCAGTCGAGGCCGACGAAGGTCGTGCCCATACGCCGCTCCACGGTGACCACCTCGGCGAGTAGTAGGCCGGCCTCGTTGGTGAGGAACTCGCCGGGCTCGACGCCGACGGCCACGCCGAGCTCGCCGAAGTGCCGCGCGAGGATGCCGGCATAGGCGTCGAGGTCGAGCGACCGCTCGCCTTCGTGCAGCGGCGTCCCCAGCCCGCCGCCCACGTTGACCTCCTCCAGGGGGCATCCCGCGGCGACGAGCCGGCGCACCATGCGCTCGGCGAAGGAGAGCGCTTCGTCGAAGGCCGGAAGCTCGTCGTCCAGCATCCCGTTCGCGAGGTGGAAGTGCGCCGTGTCGACGGTGAGGCCGTGGCCCGCGGCGCGCGCCACGGCCTCTTCGAGGTCCTCGTCATAGATGCCGAACTTGGTCGGCCCGGCGCCACTGTAGAGACTCTCCGCGTGGCCGCGCATCACGCCCGTGCGCGGGTTGAGCCGCAACCCGATCGCGCGCCCGGGGCAGCGACGCCCGATGCGGTCGATCTGGGTGAGCAGGTCGACGTTGATGTGCAGCGGTAGCGGTGCGATGACGTCGAGGTCGCGTTCGGAGACGTTGGTACCGGTGTAGCTGATCTCGTCGGGCAGGAAGCCGCACTCGAGGGCGTGCAGCACCTCGCCCGGCGAGCAGGCGTCCAGCCCGACCGCCCGCGGGTCGCCGGGAGGACCGAGGCTCCTCAGAAGACGCAGCAGCGCCGGCTCGCGGAGGGCCTTCAGGGCGAGCCGGACCCGGTGGCGGAGACCCGCGCGGGCCAGAGCGTCCTGCAGCGCGCGCGTGACCTCGGCCACGCGCTGCAGGTCGTAGACGTACAGCGGCGTGCCGTGCTCGCGGGCGAGCGCCTCGGCGTCGCGTCCCGCGGACCAGCAGGCGCCCGCCTGCGATGCGCATGCCGGCGTGTTCCCACGGGCGTGACGGGCGGTCGGGGGTCATGACCGGAGCCTATCGCATGCGAGGGTGCGGGCATCTCCCTTGCGCGTCTCAGAGACTCAGCGAAGGTACTCCCGATATGTCGCTCCCGGTTCGGCCGGCGGATGCGCTCGTCCGCCGGCGCTGCCCGTGCTCGCCGCCGGCAAACGTCGACGTGCCGTATCCCCTCGGGCGCCATCTGGTAGAGCGACCCGGCGGTAACGCCCGCGGCGAGGATTCGTCCATCTGCCGCTTGGGCATGACGCAATGAAGACGGGTCGAGAGCCTCGCGGCCGCGAGGCCGAACACAGACCGGACACCACCAAGAGAGGGAGTGCAGATGAGCGAACTGATGGTACTCGGCTTTGAGAACGAGGCGGAGGCCGAGGATTTCGGCCTCAAGATCGCGGAGCTACAGAAAGACATGATCGTGCAGCTTCAGGACGCGGCCATGGTGGTGCGCGACGAGGACGGCAAGCCGCACGTCAAGCACGGCAACAAGCTGGTCGGCGCCGGAGCCTTGGGCGGCGCCTTCTGGGGCATGCTCTTCGGCCTGCTCTTCTTCGGCGCCCTTCCTGGGCCTCGCCATCGGCGCCGGCATGGGCGCCCTCTTCGGCAAGCTCGGCAAGACCGGAATCAACAGGCAGGTGCTCGAGCAGATGGGCGACGCGGTGCCGCCGGGCAAGGCCGGCTGGTTCCTCGTCATCAGCCAGATGACCGAGGACAAGTTCCTCGCCGCCGTGCAGGGCACCAACGCCGCGCTCGTGCGCTCCAACCTCTCACACGAGCAGGAAGAGGAGCTGAACCCTAGCCATGAAACCCATTTAGGGACAATACCTTTTTTTGCAGTAGTTTCCCACAAATATTTCTCACCCTTAATTGGAGGCTTTCCATAAACATCCAATTTTAAAATTAGAGGATCTTTTTTATTTATATATCGTAAAGTAAGGTTAGTGCTAATAAAGTAAAGAACTATACCAAAAATTAATAAAAATACTTCTGCCGACAAAAATGAAATATTGGTCACCTTTATAAACAGTGAAGCAGCCATTAAGGAAAGGATTGTAAGAAAAGCAAAATTTATAATTTTATTCATATTTTATGAGACTTAGAAAATTTCCATATGCTTTCGAATGTTTAATCCTATTCTCGCCAATCATTTTAATTACAATTTCGCACACTTCTTTAAAATCTTTGTAAAATTCTTCACTTACAATGATTAGTTTTAAAGTACGAGGATCAATTTCTAGGTGTTTCGTTTTATCATTAATACACTCTGAAGCAGTAGTGACAGCAATTTGACCCTGAGGCCTCATTTGATGGGAGTATCCGCAACGAAGATTTTGATACAAATCATAATCTTCATTATCTATTTTTTGAGGACAATATTTTTCATAATTGGCATTTGAAAATAATTTTAGAGCGTTATGAAAACGTCTTCTCGATTTTCCCGGTGCATCGAAATCACTATTTTTGATCGCTTGCATTTTTTCAATATCTTCATCTTCGATAATTGCTCCAATTAATTCAATCCCCTGTGAGATAATCCCAAACCCAAGATAATGGTTGCCAGTAGAAATCAAATTTCCGATATTCTCTATTAAAACAAATTTGATAAATTCAAGTACCGTTTTATTTTCTTCGATTATAGTCATGAAATAGTTAACAATTAACCTTATAATGGTAAATTGAAATAGAGCTTTTTATAATTAATTTTTTTTTCTAATCGCTCCTCAATCCCCTTCCACCACCTCCTACAATCCTTTGCTGTTTTCGCTAAGGTTGTAAACCATGGAAGGTCAGCAACATTTTCCAAAAGCGTAATACTCTAAAACAAATTGAAAGCCCATTTCCCAGTAAAACTACAAATAAGAAATCAACCGGAAAACAAAGCAGGAAATATATTTATCGAAAATAAAACCCATCGGGGTTATTGCAGGTATAAAATTTTAATTTTGCATGAACTTTTTTGGGCATTACCGCTAATAATCGTCGTAGCAAAAAGGCAACTGATCATGAATGAAGCGCTGTCGTATTTCAAAACCCCCGTTACTGACCCGGTGCTGGTATTTACCATTGTGCTTCTCATCATTTTGCTGGTTCCTGTTTTCCTGCGCAAAATAAGAATCCCAAGCATCGTGGGGTTCATCATTGCCGGGGTGGCTTTCGGACCTTTCGGGCTGAATCTCCTGGAGCGCAATGCCGCCATCATCCTTTTCGGCACGGTAGGGCTTATCTATATCATGTTCCTCGCTGGTCTCGACCTCGACTTCAACGAATTCAAAAAGAGCCGCTATAAGAGTATTTTCTTCGGCATCCTGACATTTTCTTTCCCGTTTTTCCTGGGATTGCCTGTTTGCCTTTACATCCTGAAGCTTGACATGCTGCCTTCCATCCTGGTATCGAGCATGTTTTCCACGCATACGCTCGTGGCTTATCCTATTGCCAGCAGGCTTGGGGTAACAAGAACCGTCCCGGTGATGCTGGCGGTAGGAGGTACTATCATCACCGATGTCCTGGTGTTGCTTATCCTTGCAGTAGTAGTTCGCACAGAAGAGGGAACCGCAGGTGCAGGTTTCTGGCTGCAGCTCATCATTTCACTCATTGTTTTCAGTTTCATTGTTTTCTGGAGCTTCCCGAAGATCGCACGCTGGTTTCTGAAAAACATGGAAAGCGAAAAAACCATCCAGTACATTTTTGTTCTGACGTTTTATTTATTGCAGCTTTTCTATCAAAACTTGCAGGCATAGAGCCTATTCTGGGTGCGTTTGTTGCAGGAATTACACTGAACAAGATGATACCAAATACATCGGCATTAATGAACAGGATTGAATTTGTGGGAAATGCCCTTTTTATTCCATTCTTCCTTATCAGTGTCGGAATGCTTGTTGACCTTAGGGTGTTGTTCAATGGCTGGGAAGCTTTTATTGTTATTGTCGTATTAAGTTCGGCTGCATTGATAGGCAAATGGCTTGCTGCTTTTTTTACACAGAAAGCATTCCGCTTTTCACGCGATCAGCGGCAGATCATCTTCGGACTTAGCAGCTCGCATGCTGCTGCTACACTTGCTGTGATCACCATTGGATACAATATCGGGCTGGTAAATATCAATGTGCTGAACGGGACCATCATTCTTGTTTTTGTCACTTGCCTTGTGGCCTCTTTTGTAACTGAGAGAGCTGCCAGGAACCTTGCCAAGGCTGAGAGTGCCAGTGCCGAACAATTACCGGCAGTTTCTGAAAAAATACTTGTATCCATTTATAACCCCTCAACCATCGAAAGGCTAATGGACCTGGCCATTCTGCTTCAAATGAAGAAATCAAAAGAATCCATTTATACTTTGTCGGTTGTCAGGGATGATGATGAAGCTAAAACAAGGGTGATCAGCAGTAATAAAATGCTGCAGAAAGCGATTCAGCATGCATCGTCTACCGATCACCATGTCCAGGTAATAACCCGAATTGATGTAAATGTCTCGAGCGGCATCAGCAGAACGGTTAAAGAGCTTTTAATCACTTGCGTCATTATGGGCTGGAGCGATAGGGTAAAGGCCGGGGATAAAATTTTTGGTACCATACTCACTAATATTCTGAATAATTGTAACCAGTTGTTATGGGTTTGCAGGATTCAGCAACCACTGAACACCCTTAAAAAGATTATTGTGCTGGTTCCTTCAAACGCTGAATATGAAATCGGGTTCATCCATTTATATAATAAAATTATTGAATTAAGTGCGCAAATTGGTGAGGGGGTAACTTTTTGTTGTACCGAAGAAACACGTAAAAACCTTGTTAAGATAACAAATACCAACAAACCGGGAACAGATTTTCAGACCCTCTATTTTGATGATTGGTTAAATTTATCAGGAATATCTGAATTAATTCAACCCGACCACCTTTTAATGGTTATCAATGCAAGGCGGGGTACCCTGTCGTATCAAAATTCTTTTCAGTCGTTACCTGACAAACTTCCATTTATGTTTGAAAACAGGAGTCTCATCCTCATTTTCCCGGAACAAAGTGACAAGGTTACCGGGGCATTGAACCTGGAAGGTATGGATATGCTGGACGTTCAGCAAAATATTAACCTGATCGGGAAATTGGGTAAACTGATCAGGAACATTTTCAGTAAATGATTAAGTCTATGGAGAAATATTTCAGGAAATTCAGGGAAAACACAATCGGCAACGAACTCAGGTTTAAAACGCCTTATGGGGAGCAGAAAATGATCTATGCCGACTGGATTGCCAGCGGAAGGCTATACCGTCCCATCGAAACAAAACTGATTGACACCTTTGGTCCCTTTGTTGGTAACACCCACACCGAGACTTCTGAGACAGGCACCCTTATGACCAACGCTTATCAGCTTGCCCATAAAAAAATAAAGGAACATGTGAATGCCGGTCCTCAGGACGTGATCATTACCGCTGGTTTTGGAATGACGGGGGTGGTGAATAAATTCCAAAGGATGCTTGGATTAAAGCAATGCGCGATGCTGGCTGACACCAAATGCCTCAAGGAAAAGGATCGGCCTGTTGTATTTATAACGCACATGGAGCACCATTCCAATCACACTTCCTGGTTCGAAACAATGTCTGATTTAGTTGTAATTCCTCCTGGCGATGGGCTTTTGGTTGATTTAAACCTGTTGAGATCTGAACTTGAGAAATATAAAGACAGGAATCTTAAGATTGGTTCCTTTACTGCATGTTCCAATGTTACCGGAGTGTTTACGCCTTATCATGAAATGGCGAAGTTGATGCATGAGTATGGTGGTTTATGCTTTATTGACTTTGCTGCTTCAGCGCCTTATGTTGACATGAACATGCATCCCGGCCGATCCGATGGAAAAGCTGGATGCGATTTATTTTTCGCCCCATAAATTTCTTGGAGGGCCCGGTAGCTCAGGCGTCCTTGTTTTTGATTCTAATCTTTATAAAAGCCCAACACCCGACCAACCCGGTGGCGGTACAGTGGACTGGACGAATCCCTGGGGCGAATACAAATACATCGATGATATCGAAATCCGCGAAGACGGAGGAACGCCAGGATTTTTACAGGCAATCAAAACTGCCTTGTGCATTGAACTCAAAAACCAAATGGGTGTCGATAACATAAAGTTAAGGGAAGAAGAACTTGTTAAAAAGGCTTTTAATCTACTGTCCAAAGTTCCCAATCTGCATATCCTAGCTGATAATATCAGGGATCGTTTAGGCATTATTTCGTTCTATATTGACGACATTCATTACAACCTGCTGGTCAAACTGCTGAACGACCGGTTTGGCATCCAGGTAAGGGGAGGCTGTGCCTGCGCCGGAACCTATGGTCATTACCTGCTTGATGTTACGTACGAAGATTCGCACAAGATCACTCAACTGATCAATTCGGGTGATCTGTCGGTTAAACCCGGCTGGGTGCGGCTGTCATTGCATCCTACGATGACCAACGAGGAGCTTGGAGATTTTTGCGGATGCCTGTCGCCAGATTGTTAAAAACATAGATAGCTGGAAGAAAGATTACATTTATAACAAGCATAAAAATGAATTCCGCCACATTAACGAACCCGAAGATAAAACATCCATTGGTTAAGGATTGGTTTAGCCTAGATTGACCAAAACCAAACTATTTATAATTTTCCCAACAATTGAAATAGTAATAAAATATAGGGTTTATTCATTTACCGAAAGCACAAACCCGATCCCATGCACATTGTTGATCTGAATGCTAGAATCTTCCCTCAGGTATTTTCTTAACCGCGAAACAAACACATCGAGGCTGCGGCTGTTGAAATAGCTGTCGTCGCCCCAGACTTCGTTTAAAATCTCCTCCTTCTTTAATACCTTATTCATGTTTTCAGCCAGGTACTTTAAAAGCTCTGCTTCGCGCGAAGTCAGCCTTTGTGATACGTCTTTATATTTGAGATGAAGGTTCATGTGGTCGAAAATATATAGTCCAATCTTGAGTTCTCCCCGGTTTAATTTGCCGCTTCCCGAAATCCTGCTGCGCTTCAGGAAAATTTCTATTTTCAGGCATAATTCCTCGATGCTGAAAGGTTTGGTGATATAGTCATCTCCGCCGGCCATGAGCCCGGTTATCCGGTCCTCCTTCATCGATTTAGCTGAAAGGAATAGAATCGGGATATGCTCATTCACTTCACGGATTTTCCTGGCAAGGGTATAACCATCCATTTCAGGCATCATTACATCGAGGATGCAAAGGTCAAATGCTTTCTTTTGAAAAGCTTCAAGCGCTTCTTTACCATCTTTGCAAAAAGTGATGGCATAGCCCTTTAGCTCAAGATTATCTTTGGTAACGAAGCTCAGATAAATATCATCCTCCACGTAAAGTATTTGCGGTTTATTTTTTGTCATAGTGAATTTTTTACAACCGGCATCGTAATGGTAAACCTGCTTCCTTCACCGGGCTTGCTTTCCACATTGATTTTCCATTTATGCGCATCAATGATATTTTTAACATAATTAAGGCCGATCCCGAATCCCTTCACATTGTGAATATTTCCGGTAGGAACCCTGAAAAACTTGTCGTAGATTTTTTTAATGTATTTCTTTTCAATCCCGATCCCGTTATCTTCAATTTCAAGAATCAGGTCATTTGCCTTTGTGATCGTATGGATTGTTATTAAAGGCTCCTTTTTTCTGTATTTCACTGCATTGTCTAAAAGGTTATACACCACATTGGTCAGGTGGAGTCTGTCTGCATTGACAATATAATTCTCAGCTTTTAAATTCATTCGAATAATGCCATTCAGATTTTTTACATTCAGGTTGAAATTTTCAGCTACTTCAGTTACCAGGCCATGCACATCGGTTTCCTCAAACTTAAGTTTCAGCTTGTTTTGTTCAATTCTGGCCACCTGCAATACTTTTTCAATCTGGTTTTCGAGGCGCTTGTTCTGGTCGGCAATGATTGCAGCATAGTTGGCCAACCGGTTCGGATCGTTCAGGATTTCTTTATTCGATAAAACATTGGCTGAAATACCGATGGTTGAAATGGGAGTCTTGAATTCATGCGTCATGTTGTTGATAAAGTCTTTTTGTATTTCTGAAAGACGCTTTTGCCTTAAAATGATAAAAATGGCATAAGCAAAGAAAACGAGGGCGGTGATGAGGACAAAGGTGGATATAATCCAGATGTTCATTGTTTTAAGGATATAAATGGTCTTGGAAGGAAAGATGATCCCAAAATAGTAGGTGAACTCATCGTATTTCTGGAAAGTTTTTTCTTCGTTTATATTGCTCTTGGAAGGATTGATATAGCTGCCGAATACCATTTTATCTGTTTCGCAATCGTAGATTGCCCATTCGTAGTCGATATTAATATTGCTGTATTCGAATTCGGTTTTCAGGTAATGGTCAAGGATGTTTGCATCAATGATTTCGTTGATATCGACAATGAAATAATTGGACGAGATTTGGCGCACAGGATTCTCATTTGGAAGTTCGTGGCCATTGAATGTGACCATCTTTTCCGCCACGTTATAAAGAGCGATCTCAGCGGTCCGGTTAAACTGTTGTTCAGCCAGATCGAAGGATTGGTTGACCCAGTAAAACTGAAAAGCAATGATCCCGACGATCGAGATCGAACCCAGAATGACAGCCAGCCTGATATGGTTGTTTTTCACGAAGGTAAAATTAAGCAAATTGATTTAACGGTCGAATTCTTTCCTGTTGGCGAATAAAAAAAGCTGATCTTTCAACCAGCTTTTCTTTAAATTTTATGTTTATTAAATGTTAATGACTGACGATAAACCTACCGGTTTTCAATTCTTTTCCTGATGATGATAGTACATAGAAATAAAATCCTTCCTGCAGTTTGTCAGTATTAATCTGAATGGTTCCTGATTGATCAGTAATTTTATTTCTTTCACCAATGAACCCACCAGAGAATATAACTTTAACTTGACTATTATGAATCTGATTTAAATCATAGTCAAACTTTACAAAACCATTTGCCGGATTCGGGTAAGGCTCTGAAATTCTGAATTCTCTTTCATTTATTGGGTTTAATCCGGTAGCGGTTGTAGTAAATAAAACTGTCACCATAACCGAATCATTTTCATTGCCACTATCAAAGAAAACATAGGATATTGAAGATTGTCCTATAATAGTGCCGGGATTATAATCTCCTGAAAATTCTCCTTCAGGGCTAATGTCCTCCTGCAGGAATGGTTGTAGCATTTGGTGATACATAAACATTCGGAGGATAGCACATTCCCCCCCAGCAAAAGGAATTACTTGTCCCGGGTGCTAGAAAATTCTCAACTTTTTTCACCAACACATCCATCGAATTGGATGAGTTGTTTTGGACTTGAACATAAAAACCATTACATTGCCATTAGCTAATCCCTCAAAAACTATTTCCTCGTTTGCCGGAATTGGATTGCCTTCATAAACAAGACTGAGGCTTTGTGAGAATGCAATTGCAGATCCCAGTAAAATGGCAGCAGAAAATAAAAGTACTTTTTTCATTGTTTGAATAATTTTTTAATTGATCATTATCTTAATTAAGACGTACAAAAATATGCATTTATTTCAAAACTCTTTTGATGACTTTTCATTATTTTTTAATCCATGTTGTATGAATTATAACAATAACTATTTTTAGTCCCAAAAGAATGATATTTTTTACTTAGACATTAAAAAATGAAAATAGGTTTCTTTTACTTCAAAGTTTTTTTTATTTGTTTGATAGCCTGCCTGCCATATCACAGATCTCAAGCGCAAAAATCTCAGCAGCCAAGCCAGATTAACCAATTATCCCTCACAGAAATTGAAGCGGGGTGGAAGCTTTTATTTGATGGAAAAACCACGGCAGGCTGGCGGAATTTTGGTAAAGAATCCATGAACGAAGGATGTGAGGTACAGGACGGAAACCTGGTGATCCTTGGTAAAGGTGGGGAGATGGGTGGTGATATTGTGACTGTTGATCAGTATGAAGACTTTGAGCTTTATCTTGAATGGGCAATTTCGCCCGGTGGCAACAGCGGGATATTCTTTCATGTTTTGGAGGATGGTTATACGGCTCCTTATGAAACCGGCCAGGAATACCAGCTGATCGATGATGTAGGATTCCCTGAAAAGCTTGAAGAATGGCAGAAAGACCGGAGCCGACTATGCCATGCATAACGCGGAAAATAAAACGTTGAACCCGGTCGGAGAATTCAATTCAAGCAAAATTGTAGTCAAAGACGGAAAGGTAGAGCATTGGCTGAATGAACAAAAGATCGTTTCTTATGAGTTATGGACTGACGAGTGGAAAGCCCTGGTTCAAAATTGCAAATGGAAAGATTATCCGGGATATGGACTTGCCCGTAAAGGATATATCGGATTCAGAACCATGGAAGTGAAATTAAATTCAGGAATATTAAAATCCGTGATCTGACTGACCCGGGAATTTCTTTATTTAATGGAAAAGACCTTAAAGGCTGGAAAATTCATGGAACAGAAAAATGGTATGTCGAAGATGGACTCCTGGTTTGCGAAAGCGGGCCGGATAAGCAATATGGTTACCTTGCAACAGAGAAAAGCTATAAGAATTTTATTCTGAGGTTGCAGTTTAAGCAGGAATCCAATGGCAACAGTGGTGTATTTTTCCGCTCTTCCATTGAAGGAACAAAAATCAGCGGCTGGCAGGTGGAGGTTGCACCTCCGGGAAATGACAGCGGAGGTATTTATGAATCCTATGGCCGTGGCTGGTTATGGCAGATACCTGATGAAAAGGAAAATATTCTGAAAATGGGTGAATGGAATGATCTGGTGATTAAAGTGCAAGGTGATAGAGTTATGACCTGGTTGAACAATGTATTATGACCGACCTGAAGGATGAAAAAATCGGACAAGCGACCGGAGTTATTGCCCTGCAAATCCATGATGGTGGTGGAATAAAAGTGAAGTGGCGGAATATCAGTATTACGGAATTCTAATTTCAATAATAATTTATATGCAATGACTCATAGTTACAAAAACATTAATTATTCAAACATGCAGCTCTTCTGGCTGGTGGCATTAAGGGTATTGATCGGATGGCATTTTTTGTATGAAGGTCTGGTCAAGGTTATCAATCCCAATTGGTCAAGCGCCGGATACCTGATGGATTCGCAGGGATTTCTTGCTGGTTTTTTTCAGTCGCTGGCCACTAATCAGTCGGTATTGTCGGTTGTTGATTTTATGAATATGTGGGGATTGATGGCCATTGGTCTTGGACTCATCCTGGGTTGTTTTTCCAGAATAGCATTATCGGGAGGAATTATATTGTTGCTGTTCTATTACCTTTCTCATCCGCCCTTTGTTGGACTAAAATATGGTCTTCCGATGGAAGGCAGCTACCTGATTGTAAATAAAAACCTCATCGAAATGGTGGCATTGATTGTATTGCTTCTCTTCCCGACAAGCAAAATTGTTGGAATTGACAGGCTGATTTTTAAAAGAAAAAATAAATAAATAAATGGAACAAGATATTAAACCGGAAAGCCCTTCAAATAATCGTCATGGTAAAATCGACAGGCGGGAAATCCTGAAAGGGCTGGCGACGGTTCCGGTCCTTGGGGCTTTATTTTATGGATGGTATCGAAAACAGAAATACGATAACCTGCTTAAAAACTGCCATCCGGGAAGAAGTGAAATTGATGGATGATAATCCTGCTTTTAACCGGACGGTTTCTAATGAAAGGCAAATCAGGTTAGGAATAATAGGAACCGGGGGAAGAGGACGTTCTCTGCTGAAGGCTGCCGGCTTCCTTCGTCCTGAACTCATTGACGAATATATCGAAGGTGCCAAAAATGATAAATCTGATACACGCTATTCTGAATTCTTGGACCAGCCAGATCTGAATGTGGTCGTCAATGGCTTGTGCGATATCTATGACCTTAATGCCGAGAAGGGATTAAATGCATGCGCAAATCCAAAAAGGACAGGAACCAAAGGTGAAATGAGTAAAAGACCAACCCGTTATAAAAATTACAAAGAACTCCTTGCTGCCGAAGATATTGATGCAGTCATTATTGCTACTCCCGACCACTGGCATGGAACCATGACCATTGAAGCTGCAAAAGCAGGGAAACATGTTTATTGCGAAAAGCCGATGACCTGGACTGTTCCTGAAACTTATGAAGTAGTGAAGGCAGTAAATGAAAACAATATTGTCTTTCAATTGGGACATCAGAACCGGCAGACGGAGAGTTTTTTTAAAGCTAAGGAGGCTTATGAGAAAGGTCTTCTGGGTCCCGTTAACCTTGTTGAAGTTACTACCAACCGCAACGATCCGGAAGGTGCCTGGGTTTATACTATCGATAAAGAAGCCAGCCCGAATAACATTGACTGGGAGCAGTTCATTGGCCCGGCGCCATACCATGAATTCAGCCTGGAAAGGTTTTTCAGGTGGCGATGCTGGTGGGATTATAGCACAGGTTTATCGGGTGACCTTTTTACACATGAGTTTGATGCCATGAACCAGATCCTTGGACTTGGAATTCCAAATTCGGCGGTTGCTTCGGGAGGTATTTACTTTTATAAAGATGGCCGTACTGTTCCCGATGTACTTCAGCAGGTATTTGAATATCCTGACCGAGACCTGACACTGATTTACAGCGCTTCGCTTTCCAGCAATAAAATCCGCGGTAAAATGATCATGGGACACGATGCTTATATGGAGGTGGATAACGACCTGAAAATTTATGCCGATTCAGGTTCAACAAAGTACAAGGATAAAATTAGCAAGGGTGTGATTGATCCCTCATTGCCATTATATTCCTTTACACCCGGAGCGAAGCATGTGGATGCCATAACTTCAGCTACCGAACAATATTTTGCCAGCAGGGGATTGCTTTATACTTATCGTGGCGGGAAAAGGGTTGACACCTCTCACCTTCATATTAAAGACTGGCTCGATTGCATCAGGGGCGGAGGAAAGCCTTCGTGCAATGTGGAGGAAGGGTTTGAGGAAGCTATTACTGCTCATATGGGAACCATTGCTTTGCGCGAAAACAGAAAAGTTTATTGGGATGCTGATAAAAAAATAATTGTGTAAATTAGTAGATTCTTTTTTGAATGATAAATAAAAAAACCACGCGAGACACAGAAAACACGGAGAAACACAGAGATAGTAAAGAATAAGTTAAAAAATTACAGGAAGATGTAGTTCGCAATGAAAGAAAAAATTATAGAATTTTCTCAGTGAAATTCTGTGCTCTCTGTGCCTCTGTGGTTAGAAATTAAATAGTTTAACACGAATACAATGACCAACCGCAGAAATTTTATCAAAGGATTAGCTGCAGCAACAGCAGCAGGATTAATTATTCCGGAAAAATTATTTGCTATGCCAAAAGGGAAAACTATTGGAATTCAGCTTTACACAATCAGGGAAATGGTGAATAAAGATTTTGAAGGCACATTGAAAATACTTTCAGGGATAGGATATAATTCAGTTGAGGCTGCCGGATATGGCGATCGGAAATTTTATAGTTTCGAACCAGCAGGACTATGCAAAAATCTGCAAAGATTACGGGATCCTTCCGATAAGCTCACACAGCGGGATTAACCTGGAAAATGCTGATGTCGGTGATCGAAGATACTGCAAATGCGGGAATGAGTTATCTTGTTTTGCCGTCCATTCCAAAGGAAAAACGTCAGACCCTGGATGATTATAAACATCTTGCCGATGAATTCAATCTGATTGGAGAGAAATGCAAAAAGTCAGGATTGAAGTTCGGATATCATAACCATGCTTTTGAATTTGAAAAAATCGAAGATCAGGTTCCGTATGATATTTTGCTTGAAAGGACAGATCCGGAGCTTTGTTTCATGCAGGTGGATTTTTACTGGATGGTTTATGGGGGTTATGATCCGCTGGATTATATTAACAGTTACCCCGGACGATTTGAACTTATGGCATGTGAAAGATATGGACAAAAGTGAGCAGCGTGAAAGCACAGAAATAGGGCAGGGGATCATTGATTTTCCGGGATTATTTAAGAAGAAAAAGAAATCGGGAATGAAATATTATTTCGTTGAACAGGAGGAATTCAAGATGGATATGGTGGAAAGTATTACGATGAGTTATAAATATTTAAGCTCGCTATAAATCTAAAACCATGAAAAAAATTATTCAAACCGGGATTGTCGGGTATGGATTATCAGGCAGGTATTTCCATGCTCCATTCCTGAAAGTTCATCCCGGATTTAAGGTCATTAAAGTCCTTGAAAGAAAGGGTGAAGCGTCGAAAGAATTATTTCCAAAAGTTGAAATCGTAAAGGATTTTGACTCTATTGTCAATGACCCTAAAATCGAACTTTTGGTAATCGCTACCCCTAATGACCTTCATTATCCGATGGCGAAAAGCTGCCTCCAGAAAGGAAAACATGTGGTAATTGAAAAACCTTTTACATTAACATCAAAGGAAGCTGATGAATTGATCGCATCTCGCCGATAAGAAAAAACTAAGGATTTTTGTTTATCACAACCGCAGATGGGATGGCGATTTTCTTACCATAAGAAACTTTTAAAAAGCGGCGCTCTGGGAGAAGTAAATGAATTTGAAGCCCATTTTGATCGCTATCGTCCCAAACTTACAACCCGCTTTTGGCGGGAAGAAGAAAAAAAAGGAGGTGGTGTACTTTATGATCTTGGTCCGCACCTTATTGACCAGGCATTACAGCTCTTTGGGATCCCGGATAAATTGTTTGCAAAAATCGAAACGCAACGCAAAACAAGTAAAGTTGACGATTATTTTCGGCTTGGTTCTTTCTTATGGTAAAATGAAAGCGATTCTGACAGCAGGAATGCTGGTTAAAGATCCCGGCCCAAGGTATATTATTCATGGAATCATTGGATCATTTGTCAAGTATGGAATTGATCCGCAGGAAGAAGAATTACGAAGGGTATAATGCCGGGTTATGAAACATGGGGGTTGAAGACCCCGATCAATGGGGACTTGTTACCATTGACTACGCCGATATGAATGTGCATGGCTCGGTTGAAACAGAACCAGGAAATTACATGGAGTTTTATAACAATGTGTATGATGTACTCACTAAAAATGCCCCCATGGCAGTTAAGCCGGTCGAAGCCAGAAATGTGATCCGGATCATTGAGATTGCCAGGGAAAGCAGTGTAAAGAATAAAGAAATTAAAGTGAAACTTTAAAATCTATACCGTCATTGCGAGTCCTCACCCAAAAAATTTGGGCACAATGTGGCGATGACAGGGAGCAAAATTACTACTTTCGTTTTTAGGTCTGCACAGTTTGATCGTTCATTGTTTAGTGTTTTTTACCTGTTTGCGAGTATGATTCCAAAAGAAAGAGGCACAATGTGTGGTACTCCCTTCATGGGGATGTCCGAATGGTAGCCTACCAACGTATAGTTTACATTGCCCTTTTGGGTGCAGATCTTTAACTTTAAATTTTTATATTTATGGAAAAGATTAGGAACAACGTTGCCGGTATTGATATCGGTTCAAAAAAAGTTTTTACTGCAGTAGAAGGTCAGCCGGTAGTAAGCCATTTCACTTTCACCGAAGATTTCATTTTGCTTCGCAACTACTTGATCAAGCACAAGGTGAAAACAGTTGCCATGGAAGCCACGGGAGTTTACTGGGTCATTTTGTATGAGATACTTGAAGAAGCAGGCATTGATGTTTGGCTTGTTGATGGTCGTCAGACAAAGCAGGTTCCCGGGAGAAAAACTGATGTTAAGGATTGCCAATGGATACAGGAGCTTCACGGTTATGGCTTGCTTAACAGATGCCTTGTTGTTGATGCCGACATTAAAGAATTGAGGAGTTATGTACGTTTAAGAGAGGATCATATCAATAGTTCGGCTATGCATATCAATCATATGCAGAAAGCACTGACGTTGATGAATATCCGATTGAAAGAGGTATTGAGCCAGGTACACGGAGTAAGTGGTATTGCCATTATCGAGGCAATCCTCAATGGTGAAAGAGACAAAAATGTTTTTGTAAGCCTTTGCCATCAGAGCGTTTTAAAAAAGAAAAAGGAACTCGTACTAAAAGCTTTAGAGGGCAAGTATACCGAAGCCGGTCTTTTCGCATTAAAACAAGCATACGATGGCTACAAGTTTTATCTCTGCCAGATTGCAGAATGCGATAAAAGGATTAACGCCGTAATCAACCGAATTGGGCAATCAGGTAAAGGTCAGGATATAAAAAAAAACGAAAAGCCATCCGGCACCATAAACCGGATGTTGAAAAACTTGGTCTCAACATGATAAATATATTTAAAGGTAAAGATGCAACCGTTATCTCTGGGATTACCGATTATACCTGGATGCAACTGTTGTCCGAAATAGGTTCTGACCTGACCAAATGGCCATCTGAAAAACATTTTACCAGTTGGTTAGGGCTTTCTCCTGGCCAGAACGATTCCGGTAAAAAGAAGAGAAATGCAAAAAAGAAAGGAAGACCCTTAGCAGGTCAAATATTCCGAATGATTGCACAAGGATTGATAAATAGTAAAAACATTGCAATAGGATCGTTTGGACGAAGGTTAAGAGGAAGAAAAGGCCCAAAAATTGCGATAAAAGCGATGGCAAGAAAATTAGCCATTTTATATTGGCGTATAATAGTTAAGGGAGTTGATTATGCAGAAAAGGGTATTGAAAAATACGAGGACAATCTGAAAGAAAACAAAATGAAACTGCTTAACAAGTTAATTAAAGAATTAAATTATGAAATGCCTAAAAATGTGCATGTTGGATAAATCTGTCATTGGTAACGGAATGAAATGGAGTGAAGCAATCTCTTCATCGACAGATTGCCTGCCTGTCGGCAGACAGGCTTTGGTCGTTCCTCCCTCGCAACGACGTACCAATAGATTTTTCGGAGGGGTCTCAACTATAGAATTAAATTTAGGAACACGTTTAAATACAATTTACAAATAGAAATTAATATCAAATAAAATTATCCTATGGAAAATAAAGAAAACAAATCAATCAGCCGACGGAAGTTTATTGGCACGACAGCGGCAGCAACTGCCGGGTTCACCATTTTACCGTCTTATGTAATCAGCGGGTTTGGCTATAAAATGCCAAGTGACAAGTTGAATATTGCCGGAGTTGGTATCGGCGGAGTTGGCGCTCACAATGTGACCAATTGTGCCGGTGAGAATATTATTGCTTTGTGCGATGTTGACTGGGATTATGCTGGCGCAACGTTTGAAAAATATCCCGATGCGAAAAAATTCAAGGATTACGGAAAATGTTTGACAAATTGGGTGAATCTATAGATGCAGTGATCATTGCAACACCGGACCATACCCATGCCATTATAACTGCCCAGGCGATAAAATTGGGAAAACATGTTTATTCCCAAAAACCTTTAACCCATACCGTTTATGAATCAAGGTTGCTGAAGAGTTTAGCTAAGAATACAAAGTGGCCACCCAAATGGGAAACCAGGGAAATTCAGGTGACGGGATTCGTCAAATCTGCGAATGGATTTGGGATGGCGCCATCGGCGAAGTTAACGAAGTTCATGCCTGGACCAACCGCCCCATCTGGCCACAGGGATTGGAAAGCGCCAACCGAATCTTTTGAAGTTCCTTCTACACTCGATTGGGATTTGTTTATCGGTCCGGCGCAATGGCGGCCTTATCATCCTTCTTATACACCATGGAACTGGCGGGCATGGTGGGATTTTGGCACCGGCGCCTTGGGCGATATGGCTTGTCATATTGTTGATCCGGCTTTTTGGGCGTTAAAATTGGGACATCCAATGTGTATCTATGGCAGTTCAACGCAAGTGAATACCGAAAGCGCTCCTCATTCGGAGATGGTTCATTATGAGTTTCCCGACAGGGGCACTATTGGAAATATAAAACTTCTGCCGCTTAAAATGACCTGGTACGATGGCGGACTTTTGCCACCTCGTCCGGCAGAGTTAAAGGATGGTCAGATCATGGGTGACCAGAGTGGTGGAGTTCTTTTTATCGGAACCAAAGGAAAACTGATGACGGGGTGCTATGGACGTAATCCAATACTTCTTCCTGAAGAACTTCACAACGATTATAAACGCCCCTTACCCACGATCCGCAGGATTGAGGATGCAATGGAGGGAGGTCATGAACTCGATTGGATAAGGGCATGTAAGGAAAGCCCTGAAAGCAGGGTTCAAACCAGCTCTAACTTCGATTATTCCGGTCCGCTGAATGAGCTGGTAGTAATGGGTAACCTGGCTGTCCGTCTGCAGGATCTCAATCGTAAACTGATGTGGGATGGCGAAAACATGCGGATCACAAATATTTCTGAAACGGATGAGATTGGGGTTGTCACGTCTGACAAATTCACTGTTATTGAAGGCCATCCGAATTTTGATACACAATACGCTACTATAAAAGCGTTGCAGGCATCAAAGGAGTATGTTAAACATTCATACCGGGAAGGATGGGAACTTTAATTTATATGGAAGTTGTGTCGCAAAGTATCGCAAAGAAACGGTGAGGTTCGCAGAGAAAAGCCAAATATTTTATGACAGAGAACGAAATTTCAAAAATCATCATTGGCCGGGCAATAGAAGTTCATAAATTGCTGGGGCCGGGTTTGCTGGAATCAGCCTACAGCGAGTGTTTACTTTATGAACTTTTAAATTCGGGATTGGGTGTTGAGAAAGAAAAACCAATGCCGATAATCTATAAGGAGATTAAGTTGGATCATGGTTATCGGATGGATCTATTGGTGGAAAATAAAGTTGTCATTGAGATTAAAACTGTTGATGTCGTGCTGCCGGTTCATGATGCACAAATTCTCACTTATCTCAGGCTTGGCAATTATAAATTGGGATTACTAATTAACTTTAATGTTGCCTTGTTGAAAGATGGTATTAAAAGGTTTGTAAACAATTTATAAAGGGCATGTATCCTCTGCGAAACTTTATATTGCTTTGCGCAACTCGGCGTAATAGCTACCTGGAAAAATTGTAACGCCAAGATTCGCAGAGATTTTGCAAAGGTTCGCTATGATGAATATTGAAACATAAGTAGAAATTTAAAAAATAATTCAAATGAAAAAAGTACACTTAATTGCAGGTTTAATGATTTTTATTTCAATGGCTGGGTGCAAATCCACAGATAAACTAAGTAAAGACGAAGGCTGGATTCCTTTGTTTGATGGAAAGACCACTGAAGGCTGGAGAGGGTATGGAAAAGAAACCTTTCCTGAAAAGGGTTGGGTAATTGAAGATGGCGTTTTGCACATGCTTGGCTCAGGCAAGGGTGAAGCCGGCGGTGGTGGCGACATCATTACCACCAAAAAATACAGCAATTTCGAGCTGTCGCTTGAGTGGAAAGTCTCTGAAGGCGGCAACAGCGGTATCTTTTACCTTGTGCAGGAAAAGCCCGACCAGGAAATCTGGAAGTCGGCGCCGGAAATGCAGATACTCGACAATGCCAAGCATCCCGATGCAAAGCTGGGTGTGAATGGTAACCGTGCTGCCGGATCGCTGTACGACCTTATTCCCGGGAAATTTGAGGCGGTAAAACCTGCCGGAGAGTGGAACCAGGTGAAGATCATGGTTTACAAAGGAACCGTTGTCCACTGGATGAACGGCGAGAATGTGCTGGAATACCACCTGTGGACCGACGACTGGAAGAAGATGGTTGCCAACAGCAAGTTTAAAGATTATCCTGATTTTGTGAACCCCGCACCGGAAGGCTACATCGGCCTGCAGGACCATGGCGATGATGTGTGGTTCAGGAATATTAAGATAAGGGAGCTTTAGGTTTTTAAGAGCATGAATTGTATTATTTTTGTAAAAAAATTGGACATGCTTACAAAGAAAAAAGTAAATAAAACCATCAAAAAACTGCCTGATACTTTTACGATTGATCAATTGATTGATGAATTGATCTTTATTGAAAAGGTGGAGGAAGGGTATCAGCAATCAGAGGCCGGTAAAGTAGTTTCAAATGAGGATGTGAAATTAATGATTGATAAGTGTTCAAAATAGTTTGGACTGAAGTTTCGATCCGGGACATCAAGGAAATATTTGATTACATTGCAGATGATTCTGTCCGCTATGCTGCGCTTACCATCCATAAAATTTATCAAAAAGTTCAGCCACTCACTCATAATCCTTTTATTGGCAGGATAGTTCCTGAATTTAACGAAAAATTAATAAGAGAAGTAATCGAAGGTAATTACAGAATAAAAAAAGATAAACAAGTTGATATTTTAAGAGTTTACCATTCAGCCCGATTATTGAAACGGAACAAAATTAAATAACCCAGATGCTGGCGAGCTTGCTGCTCCTGCCATGCAAAACATTGGAATTAATAGCGATATTTGCGGAGTGAGGGAGAACGAAATAAAACCTGGCGCTTTTCAGGGTTATCCGGCTAAGGGTGACTGGATAGGCAGGGAAGAGGAAGGGTAGGAAGGAGTTATGCTTTTTATTCACAAACAAAAAACAAGTAAAATGAAAAAAATCTTAACACATTTTTTTAATCGCAATTTCGTCAGTTTTAATAGGACAAACATCAAAGAAAATTGAACAGATCATCCAACTTGGAGATGCCTGGAAATTTGATGAAGCGATTGATTCATTAATACATTACATCAGCATCGATCCTGAAAACCCCGAATTGTATTACTGGCTGGGAAGGTATGCGCATTATAAGGTTTCAGACAGCAGGCCCTATCCCGGCAAGAGTGATCAATGGTCGAGGGAAGAGGTATTGAAACCACTGCAAAAAGCAGTTGAGCTAAATCCCAACTTCGGAGATGCAAAATATTTTCTTGCTGCTGAGTATGGCGCAAGAGCAATGGAAGCATTAAGAAGAGGAGATGTAGAACAATATAAGCAGGAGTTGTTGGATGCCAAAAGTTGGGGCGGCTTTCCTGCACATGCTATCGAACATGGCCGTAATATATTAAAATCGTGCGATCCCAATACAATACTTATCGTCAACGGTGATGCACATACCAATGTTCTGCAATATCTGCAGGTTATTGAAGGCTACCGGAAAGATGTGTCGGTTCTCGCTTTGGCATACCTTGAAAGGCCATTCTTTATTAAAATAATAAGAGACGGTATCCCCGGCATCTACAAACCAGTTCCAATTAATATGAACGACAACCTGATCATGGAGATGCATGATTACAAATGGAGAGAAAATGATGTGATCATCCCGGTTTCAGAACAAACCCGGAAAAAATACAATCTTAATGATACGAGTAACCCAATTCGTCTGGCATATAAAACCGGATGTGGGTAAGAATATGCTGCAACCAGTAACAGCCATGCTCATTAACATAATGGAAGCCAACCAATGGGAAAGACCGGTTCATTACACTTGGTTTGGCTATAATGATTTGAACGGACTGGAAAACAACATGCGGATCGAAGGTTTAACAGCAGAAATATATCCGGTTAAGGTGAAAGGGACTGACCTGGAATATGACCGGGCAAAATTTGAATCCGTCATGCTCGATGCTGAAAATTATGTAGACTATCCTGACATAACAGTAAACAATCAACCCCGTGTTTCGTTTTCATTCGGGCAATTAAGCAGGGAAAGAATATTCGAATATGCTATTTTTCTCTATTTGAGCGGAGAAGAGGAGAAATCGTCAGAAATCCTGAATAAAATGGTTCAGTTGATGCCTCATGATATTTTTCCGTTAAATCCTTATATAAAATATAGTATTGATCATAGCATAAAATATTCGGCTGAAATCAAAGCAGGTGACAATAAACGACAATTATACGAATTGTTATCAAAGGGGAAGTCCATTGATGAAATTATAAGTTTTGTTAAAACGGAAGACAAAAAAGTTTCGGAATATTATCTGTACGAAAATGGGATCAATATTTTTGGCTACGAACTTATGAAAGAAGGGAAAAATGAGGAGGCACTGAAAATTTTCAAGTTAAATACGGAATTGTACCCCGAAGAATATAACACCTGGGACAGTTATGGTGAGTCCCTTTTAAAGTTGGGGCGTAAAGATGAAGCACTTAAAGCCTACAAAAAGTCTCTGGAATTAAACCCGGAGAATACGAATGCTGCAGAAATTATTAAGAACAATCAATAACATAGCAAAACACAGGATCAAAAGCAATGCTGGCCTAGGTGGAATTAATGGAAAACACAAAACATAGTACATAGACAAGAAAGAGACAGGTAATCAATCCAGTAGTGCTTTTATCCTGAAACCATTTAACACATAATGCATAATACCCTGGTGTTGATTTCAGAAATTTCTTTAATAAATAGTCATCAAATGAAAACCAATTTGTAAATTTGGCAGCTAAATAGAAAAATCATGGCAATCAATTACATTTTAACCATCATTCTTGCTCCATTAATTGCGAGTATCGTCATTGCTATTGTTTGGATCAAGCGCGGAAAAGACAGGTATCCCGGACTCATAACCAGTTTCGTTCTGGGCATGTTCAGCATCCTTCTTGTTCTGGTTTTTCAGTACGTCGCCAGAATGTTCGGGCTCGAGGATTTCAGGAATCTCCGGAGGATCATTTTCTATTCCTTTATTGTAATGGGTTTTGGATCTGAGTTTGGAAAGTTCCTTATTTTACGATATTACAATTATACGAAGAGCAGTTTTAACGGGCCGCTCGACAGTATTGTATATGCTACGATGATCTCGATGGGCTTTACACTGGCTGGAAATATTCTTTATCTGACATTGCCCGATTACGGTGTGATCAATTTCTTTTACGCAATAACGGTTGTTTTTGCCAACCTGTTTTTTGCTGTTATTCTTGGATTCTTTGTTGGAATGGCCAAAACCCGCGAAAACAAGTTCGTTGATGCAATGACCGGTTTATTCGGGGCATCATTTTTTCATGCCCTCTATAATTTTTGCTTTATTCCGCAGCATGAGGACTTCCGCCTGCTTTTATTTCTCAGCATCGGTGCGTTTGTTGTAGTGATCATGCTTTATTATAAGGCATTCGAGCTTAACGAGGAATACAAACGGATAAATAGAGATTAATAGCGAGGTTCAGGAACTCTTATACATTTTGCCGGGCAGGCTTTTTACCATTCCCTTAAATTCAAGGTTTAACAGAATGGCTGCTATTTTACTGCTTGACTGCTGCGACTGCAGTACGAGATAGTCGATACTAACTTCGTCTTTTTCATTAATCAACTTCATGATCCTTTCCTCCTCAGGTGATAATTCCTCAAATAGCTTGTGCTGACGTGATAAATCCTTTGCTTGTTCTTCCCATTGCATGATGTATTCAATGTCCTTGGCCGACTGGATCAAAGCGGCTTTGTTGGTTTTTATAAGAAAATTGCAACCCTCGGAAAATTTATCCGAAAGTTTTCCCGGAACTGCAAAAACATCCCTGTCGTAAGAATTGGCAATATTGGCAGTAATCAGCGCACCACCCTTAATGGCTGACTCTACCACCACCAGGGCGTCAATTATACCTGCTATTATCCGGTTACGCTTCGGAAAATTTTCACGGTCAGGGTTGGTTTTACTCAAAAATTCTGTAATCAGCCCACCCGAACGAATCATTTTTTCAGCCATAGGCTTGTGAGCCTGGGGATAAATCCGGTCAAGGCCGTGAGCAAGCACACCTAAGGTTTCCAGGCCATTTTGCAGGGCGGCCTGATGAGCCCTTGCATCGATGCCATAGGCCAGTCCGCTTACAATCAGCACTTTCAGATAACTCAAGTCTTCTACTAGTTTGCTGCAGATTTCTTTACCATATTCCGTCGCCCTCCTGGTTCCTACCAAACCGATGATTTTATGGGCATTTAAATCTGCGTTTCCTTTATAATAAAGCAACATGGGACTATCGATGCAGTGCTTAAGTCTTTTGGGGTAACCAATATCAGTAAAAAACAGGGTGCGAATATTGAATTTTTCGACGAAAGCAACTTCCTCTTCGGCCCTGTCCAGCACATCCTGGTTGACAATTGAATTAACTGTGTTTTCACCTATTCCGGGTATTTTCAGTAAGGCTTTTTTCTTTTCTCTGAAAACAGCTTCAGCACTGCCGCAATAGGAAATGAGTTTCTTGCCGTTGACATCGCCAACACCGGGAATTAAAGTTATGCCAATTTGGTATACCAGCAAAGCTTCTGTTTTAATTATTAAATAATGGTTTCTCCAAAATTGAATTTACTCCTTCAAATATTAATAGTTTTGAGGATTTTAGCAACAATGTTTTTAAAAGATTTTAAGGCAAAGTGATTCATTTTATTGCACAGTTTAAGTTCTTCCAGTTTAGTATAGGCCAGAATGGAAGCGAACAAATGATTCTGTTGTGTTCTTTCAGTCCGTGTTGGAGATTTTTCAGCTGCTGCATTTTGCTTGATGCTTTTATGATATTCTTCAATGCTCCATCTTTTTTTATAGAACATTGTGAAATCGTTGGAAGACAATTCTAAATTGTTTGTCACCAAATACATTTCTCCCGTACTTTTATCTTTGTTTGTAAAGATTTGTTTGCAAAAAAGATCCGGAATTTCCAGATCGCTTCAAATAAACTTTTACGGGTGTTTTGATGGCTATATCTAATTCATCAAGCCTTGTCCAACGACCGACATTTCTGTCTTTATCAGATAGTGCTGCCAAACGATTGCTTTTCACATCCACAAGGAAATACTTTTTTTTCTTATGAATAAAACGCATATTTTCAGATGATGCAAACCAACTATCTGCTAATACCCATTTAAACTTGAGCCGGTTACGGATACACTGGGTAACCATTTGACGCATCAATTCATTTTTAGTCACCGAAGAAGTGCGCTTTGATTTACCTGTCTTTTTATCGGGATAAATCACATCCTTTCTAACACATTCAAAAGCTACAGGAACCCGCAATGGTAAATCATCCTCACTATTTTGTGCATGAAAGAATGCCGTTAGAAGTTAATTCATTTTTGTTTGCTCTTTGTGTATCTTAGTGACTTAGAGCCTTAGTCGCAAAATTGTCATGTTAAATATTTTACTGTATTTTAAACAGTCTATTAACACCTTGAAAATTTATTTAAATACATTTGTGAATCTATTATTGCTTGATTTTACTTGAAAGACCGTCCAAATATTTTAGTTAGCCCGCTGGATTGGGGAATAGGTCATGCAACCCGCTGTGTTCCGGTGATCAGAGAGCTGCTGCGTCAGAAAGCACAGGTGATTATCGGCGCTGACGGCATGTCGCAGGCCTACTTAAAAGGGGAATTCCCGGATTTACAATTCATTGTTTTCCCGGGATACAAATTCTCCTATCCCAGGCAAGGAAGTATGGCCTTAAAAATGCTCATCCAGTCACATCAAATAATGAAGGGGATTCAACAGGAAGCCGGAATGTTAGAGCAAATCATACATAATTACAAAATTGACGGAGTTATTTCCGATAACCGCTATGGACTGTCCTCTTCCAAGGTGCCTTCTGTTTTTATTACTCACCAGTTGAACGTACAGGTTCCTCCTCAGCTTTTTTTCATTAAAAAACTGATCCGCCTCCTCAACTGGAAATATATTTCCAGATTCGACGAATGCTGGGTTCCTGATTTTCCTGATAAGCCTTACCTTTCCGGCAGGCTATCCCATTTGAAAAAGCTCCCCGGTAAAGTATTTTTTATTCATCCGCTTACACGATTTACTTCTTCATCAATTAATGAAAATGTAGCCGGATCAGAAAAAAATTTTATCTATGATTTATTTGTAATTCTGTCAGGCCCAGAGCCCCAGCGAACAATACTTGAAGATAAAATTCTGCCGCAGTTAAGGCTGAGTCCTTTCTCTGCCATTGTTGTCAGGGGTTTACCCGGTTCAGATCAGAATAGTATTATTGAAGGCAACATTAAAATTTATCCTCATCTCGACCCTGAGAATTTTAGAAAAGGCGATTTTAAGTTCCCGTTTTGTTTTGTCCCGGCCTGGTTATTCGACGCTCATGGATCTGAGTGCGTTCGGTAAAAAAGCGATTTTTATCCCTACTCCAGGTCAAACAGAGCAGGAATACCTGGCCAGATACTGTCATAAAAATAAATGGTTTTACCGAATGCCACAGCGAAATTTTAATTTGGATAAGGCATTGGCAGAAGCCCAATCCTTTTCAGGATTTTACAAAAGCATCGATCCAAAAGTATTAAGCCACCGGATATCCCATTGGTTGAGCGGTTTGTAAACAGTTTCACCGGAAAAAATCGTTCAATCGTACCTTATCGTATATTTGCCGGCAAATTTCAAACACATGATCTTGTCTTCGGTTATTTGGAATGTTGATCCCGAAATTTTCAGGATCGGCAGCTTTGCTGTGCGCTGGTACGGATTATTGTTTGCCCTCGGATTTGTGCTGGGGTATATCATAATGGGGAAGATTTTCAAATCCGAAAATATTCCATCAAAAATCCTTGATACCCTCACAACCTATATGGTCGTTGGAACAATAATAGGTGCGCGCTTAGGCCACTGCCTGTTTTATGAACCCGAATATTACCTGAGCAATCCCCTGCTAATCTTAAAGGTCTGGGAAGGAGGCCTTGCAAGTCATGGGGCGGCTATCGGCATCCTGGTTGCTCTTTATCTTTTTTCAAGGAAAGTTAAAAAGTCTTATATATGGATACTGGACAGGATAGTGATCGTCATCGCATTAGCCGGATTTTGCATCAGGATGGGAAACCTGATGAATTCAGAAATTTACGGAATAGAAACCGGCCTTCCCTGGGGTTTTATTTTTGAGCGGGAAAACGAAACGGTTGCCAAACATCCGACTCAGATTTATGAGGGACTTTCATACCTGCTTATTTTTTTTCTTCTTTATTTTATTTACCGGAAAGAAACAAAAAATCTCAAAGCAGGGACAATTTTTGGATTATTCCTTATCCTTCTTTTCAGTGTCCGGTTTATCATCGAGTTTGTCAAGGAACCCCAGGTGGGATTTGAAGCCGGCATGGCGTTGAATATGGGACAATTGCTCAGTACACCATTTATAGCAGCCGGCATATTCATTTTCGGCCGTGCTTTGCGGAAAGAGCACTGATTGCTGAATTTATAATTTATTTCACGCCTTTTAACTGTTCCTTTAAATAAGCATCAATTTTATTGTGAGATCGGTCTGCTTATTCCTCTTTGTCATCATCGAAAGATTTTGGATTATTCCTAGCGCCTGTTCGTAATCTCTCTGGAAATATTTGATATGTTTTGAATCGAGCCGGTTGTAATAGTCGATGTTCTGGCAATAAATATCAAAAACCCTCTCGGTGATGGCATTGCCTTTATCCATGGCCCCGGCTTCATAATATACATCGGCAAACGGAATAATGAACATGTCATAAGTGAATTTATTGTAAGGAAACTGCCTCAGGCATTCGTCGAGCAAAGCCACTGCTTTTTCCTTATCACCTTTCGATAACAGGCTTTCTGCTACCCGCATGAAGTTCTGTTTGGGGATGATGGAATTTCTTGCGCTTTCACGGTCTACATAAACACCAGGAATATTAAGATTGCCCCATTTGCATTTGTTCATGAAAATATCATACGAAGCTTCGGCATTTACCCCTCCGACCCCTGAAATAAAATTTTCAGCCTTTACCGGCATGAATTTATAAACCATGCCCTCAAGGTGACAATAGCTTTCGATACCCAAAACCTTACTGATGCTGCTGGGATTGGCAAAGTAGATCGGTCGTTTCCAATTGTTTGTGGCAATCAGGTCAAGAAGCATAAGGTCGTTCTTATAGAGATAATTTTGCTTTACTTCCCATTCAATTGCAGGTACGATTTTTCCTGCAAGATAATCCGGTACTACTTTGTTTTTTATTATGGCAGCGGAATCGATGGTAAGACGGAATTTTTTTGTTGGAGAAAAATTTATCTTTTCCCCGCTGTTTAATTTCAGCTTGCTTCTGTCGTCTTCGCTGGCAATAAAATCAATCACCTGTTTTAATTCGACATTTCCCTGAAGATTGGTATTGTAAAAAACCACAGCATTGTTTACCCCGTTCTGATACTGATCGTAAGAAAGAGTGAAAGGAAGAGGTTCCGATTCATAGGCTCTGTTCATCATTTGGTGAATGTACCAGTGCCCTGATGCAAGCATGAAATTTACTACCCTCACGTCAGTCCTTATGCCTTCCACTTCCTGGGCATACCAAAGAGGGAAAGTATCGTTATCTCCATTGGTGAACAGGATGGCATTCGGTTCACACGAATTGAGATAATTGGCCGCAAAATCCCGCGCCGCATATTTTCCGGAGCGGTTATGATCGTTCCAGCCCTGTTTTGCCATAATCACAGGTACAAGTAAAAAAGCTATTGCAGTCACGGCAATGGCAGCTATACGGGGATTGATTTTTTTGCTTAGCACATCGGCAAGAGCCATAACCCCCAATCCAATCCAGATCGCAAATGCATAGAATGACCCTGCATAAGCATAATCCCGCTCACGGGGCTGATAGGGATATTGATTAAGATAAACCACGATAGCGAGTCCGGTCATGATGAAAAGCAATGCAACAATCAATGTATCGTTCTTGTCGGATTTCAGGTGATAGAACAATCCTATTAATCCCAGAATAAAAGGAAGCATAAAAAATGTATTCCTTGCCGGATTTTTCATACTGTCGGGCAGGTTATCCTGCGGGCCAAGTCCGAGAATATTTTCATCAAACCAGTTAAATCCTGTCAGCCAGTTACCGTTTTCAAGTTCGCCCTGGCTTTCAATGTCATTTTGTCTTCCCGAAAAGTTCCACATAAAATACCTGAAATACATGTGTCCGATCTGGTAGGTAAAAAAGAACCTCAGATTTTCTCCAAATGTAGGCTTGATCCTTGTTTCTGTCTCACCGTCATCATTCTCCACCTCTATCGGTATCCCCTTTACTTTACCGTATTGTTTGTACATTTCGATGTGCGAAGATTTCTGGTTGCTCCACATGCGCGGAAAAATTGTTGTAAACCTCGTATCATAAACAGGCTCGGTTCCTTTTCGGTCATCTGTTATGATGTATTTTCCTTTTTTCTTATCTTTCACATACACCGGATTACCATCTTTAAGGTCAACAGTGGGAGCATTATAGTATTGCCCGTATAAAATAGGCCAGTCGCCGTATTGCTCTCTGGCAAGATAAGAGAGGAGGCTGATTGCATCTTCCGGGCTGTTTTCATCGATTGGCGGATTGGCATTCGACCGGATGATGATCATAAAAAAGGAAGAGTACCCGATGAGGATGAAGGTAAAGCTCAAAATCAATGTATTGAGCAACACCTTCTGTTTTCTTATTGTATATCTCAATCCCCAAATGATCAGCCCGATGAGTAGGATAAAATAAAAAGCCGTACCTGTATTGAATGGCAGTCCGAATGAGTTTACGAAAGTGAGTTCGAAGAAACTGGAAAGTTTTACAATCCATGGGATGATCCCGTTCATGATCAGCCCTATAATTACAATGGAAACGACTCCGGTAACAATGATTCCCCTGGTTGAGGGCGTATATTTTTTGAAATAATAAATAAATGCAATTGCCGGAATAGCCAGGAGGTTTAATAAGTGCACCCCGATGGATAATCCCATCAGGTAAGCAATCAGTAATATCCACCTTCCGGCATGTTTGTTGTCGGCATCGTCTTCCCATCGCAGCATAGCCCAGAAGACCACGGCCGTAAAAAAAGAAGACATGGCATAAACTTCGCCTTCAGCTGCCGAGAACCAGAAAGAATCGGAGAAGGTATATGCAAGCGATCCAACGATTCCGCTTCCGAGTATTGCATACATTTTCCCGTCCGTCATTTCACCTGAGCGTAATGCAATTTTTCTGGCAAGATGCGTGATGGTCCAGAAAAGGAAGAGTATGGTGAAACTACTGCTCAATGCCGACATGATGTTGATCATCAGTGCAACTTTACTCTCGTTGCCGAATGCAAAAAGCGAAAAGAATCTCCCGATCATCTGAAACAAAGGAGCTCCCGGAGGATGCCCGACCTGAAGTTTATAGGCGGTTGAGATGTACTCACCGCAATCCCACCAGCTTGCTGTTGGTTCAACGGTCATAAAATATACAATTGTAGCGAGGGCAAATACCAGCCACCCAATAAACCGGTTCAATTTATTATATAATTCCATTGGAATGAATTAATTTACAAACGGATGGCGAAAATAATCAATTTCGGATGAATCCATAAGGTAATTTTCAAATTATTAAGGAATTTTAACGGTCTGAAGATCATAAGTTGAAAATTCTTTCAATCTCAATTGGCAGGTATAAAATATTTTATAATTTTGCCCGTCGTTTTTTAACGATAAGGTTTTGTCCCATGGTGTAACGGTAGCACTACAGATTTTGGTTCTGTCTGTCTAGGTTCGAATCCTGGTGGGACAACGGTTATTTATTTAAAAGCCTGTAAAATAAAAACTTACAGGCTTTTTTCTTTATATGGGTACAATATAGGTACAACTATCGAAATTAAAATACCTTTGTAAGCTACGATAAAACAACTGGTTAGGGAAGGGGAAAATGTTCTACAATTTTATTTATGTCTTATAATTATAATTCTGAAAAGATCCACCTTTCATTTTATGAGTCCGATAAAAGTATGGGTCGTAAAAATATGCTGGCATGTAACCGCTTTTGTTAGCTTTTTCCCAGCGAACTGCAAACACATCATCCCTACCTTGGAAAACGGATTTGAATAGCTCGATTTGATTTGATGATAAATCATTCATTGAATTACATATATACAATTAATTGGTCTATAACTACTTCAAAAGCCTCATCTTTATTATATTCTTCATTCGGGCGCAATAAACCAACGGTATCTCCTAAAAATTCTTCATCTACTCTTTTCTTTTCAAGATTTAATAAAAATTCCCTCTTTGTTGGTATGGGTTTGTCCAAAGAAAAAGCCATATATTCCTTATAGCATTTGACTATTAATTCAGGTTGAACCTGCATTGTGGTCAGTGCTTTCCATAAATCAAATAAATCTCTGCCCTTTCTTCTCTGATACAAGGCTCTTAACTTTGTTCCCAACAATTCTTCCAATTTATAAGTGGTTATATTACATTCACCCTTAAACCAGGAAGAGCTTATTGCAAAAGGCATTTTTTCCAAGCCTAATACGCTGAAATGCTCCCTGCAATTGGTTTCAATTTTTAATTTCATCCTTTGGACAGGCGGAAATTCAGATTCAAAGTGGTAGTAAATGGTGTTATTATCCTTTTTAGGAGCAACATTCGATTTACCAAGAAATGAAAGGGCTTTCTGTAAGTGGATTATAGTTTCCTTAATTGGCTCTGCGCGCACCTGAACTAAATCAATGTCCTCTGAATATCGAGGCTGTGGTTGTAGGTATAATTTGTGCAATGCCGTTCCTCCTCTGAATGCTAATCGATCAGCAAGGAATGGGTCTTTGAAAATTTCTATCAACGCCCTGCAAATCACAAGGTCTTGCTCTACCTGTTCATTTGTCAACCATGGAACAGCACTACTCCATTCTGTAATAAATGCCTGTGGTATCATAATTCCGGATCAATTTCAGTGTTAATCATTAATTTCCATTTTGCATTTATTTTCTCCTTATCTTTCTTGTCCGAAGTTTTAAGCGGAATTAAATAAAACTTTATTCCTGCCTTTTTACAAAGAGAATAAAGTTTATCGGCAAGTTCCTTTTTGTTTAACACTTCATCAAGTATAAAACCTAAACGCTGTATTGATGTCACATTTGCATACTTTATCAAATCTTCCTTTATGTCATTTCGTTTTGTATTTTCAAACAACTCATGAATAACGGTTGATGCCCTGTTTAGCCCTCCAATTCTTTTTTCGTAACTAACCAAATCAATAGCAGTAAGCAACGGATTGGAAATGTTGATGTATCCTGTTTCTGTTTTCTTTTTTTCAATCAATGTTTCAGGAGGAAACTGTCTGGTGCTGATGTAGTTTATTTTTATTCCCTTTCTGTTTGTTGCTCTCAATACAGGATATTCTGTAATAACAAAATACTCCTGGGGTTGCTGATGTGACGCTCCTTGAAGTGCTGCTGCATTTAATAGTGCTATATAGTAATTTCTTTCCAGGTATTTCATCAATCCATCAATGAACATTGAAGGGGGTAAAATTCCTTTTGAGGAATACTGTGGAGGAACGATGAGATAAAAGCCTTTGAAAATTGAAACGACCTTTTCTTTTTCTGATAATCTATCAAGCATCCTTTTTAATGCGGTTTCGCTATGTCCATTAAAGGCTTGATTCAGTTCTAACAAGCCGAATGATAATTTTCCTTTGGATTGACATTCTTCAATCCAGTGTTCTAATCGTTTGTAATTATTATCAATAGCCATTTGAGATAATTTTTGCCAAAAATACCTTTTTCCGGTGCTTTACGCAAAATATTTCTAAAAATATTTTTAACAGATTGAATTATCAAAATATGGTGGGACAACAAAAAGCCCGGCATTGAGCCGGGTTTTTTATGGTTGGTCAGTTTCATTTTTGTAAATCACTCTGGTACATGAGAATAGAAACCTAAGTTTTTATACCAAAGATCATCCTTATCTTTATTATTAATTTGTGAATCCAGAGAAAAATCGGAAGAGGAATACCCTTTATACCCTGAAAAATTCTCCCAAAAATCTTGTTTATCAGTAATATCAACTATTCCATTACTGTTTGCATCCCCAGCAGCCATTCCCCAAAAACCCGTTGACAATTCTTTATGTCCTTCGCCTCCTCCCAATGCCTGGGATTCACCCGATGAAAAATTAAAGGTACACAAACCGTTTATCACGGAAAGAGGTTCAGCGGAGATGACAGATATATGGTTTCTGTGATGAATTACTACAAATAAATTTTCCTGAAGGTTTAAGACAAATTCAATGTTTTGAGTCCCGTCTGTATCTCTTATACTACCATTCTTTAAAAGGAAACCTGCTCTCATTGCTATCCTTTTATCAGGTGTAGCAGTTGATGCATTGCCCGAAGTTTCACGCAATTCAATTAAAACCCAGTCAACTGTATTATCTGGAATGACTGTCACAGTCTCCTGTCCGTTGTAATTCCATGGTGGTAATGAATAGGGCTGAGCAAAAGGAATTAAATTCAGGTCCTTTAATTTTGTCGTCATTATACCATTTTGGAAAGCCCCTTCAATAAATGCGGTTAAGTTCAGGCTAATTTCGCCGATTACTAATATGTGATGTTCAGCAGAGTAAGCCGGGGGACAGGTCCCATATTGGATTTGAACACGATAAAAATAATCTTCCATTGTTTGTGGAATTTCAGAATACACAGTAAATCCTGCAGTTCCCGGTATATCTGTCCAAGTCCCATTATTAATTTTACGTTGCCATTTTAAAATTGAGCCATTGTATGCAAATAAGACCAGTGATCCTGTTGAGTTACCAAGATAGATGGTATCAACACCCTGAATAAAACCACCAAAGCTTCCATAAAGAACGTTTGCCTGGTAAATAATTCCGGTAACTTCTGTACCAACAAGTTCAAGATATACATTTCCATTGTTTGCCTGGGTCCATTCATCTTCAATGATCTCAAAGGTTGAACAGTCTCCATTAGTAAATGTAAATGAAGACGCAAGGTATTCCTGGTTTGCATTCATGGCCATTGCTATCATCGGCACAGCAGCAAAAACCTGGTAATAATGACCATTATAAAGAACCGGAGAACCCTGGGGCGCAACAAAAAAAGGATATATATTTTGGGTAGTTATACTTATGGTGGGATCATCCCATCTTACAGTATATAAAATACCGGTTAAGGTTTGAATAGATGATATATTGAAATCGGGGCGGATCCTTATTTCAATCTTGTTAGGTACTGTAGTTGATTTGAAAATTCCTATATCAACCTGATTTCCGAAAACAACCGGAATAAGAGCGATAAATAATAGTAAAGAGATGAGTTTTCTCATAAAAAATGTATTATTCTAATTTAAAAATACTTTTTTTCTGTAAGCTTTCGATTCATTTTTATCTTCAAACGTTACAATAAAGACTCCTTCATAAGGGAGTTTAAAATGATAACTGCCGGTAACAGAAATAATATTGCTGTATATTAGTCTGCCCAGAAGGTCGTTAATTTGAATCTTTCCGCAAAGCAGACCTCCTTCTGATTGTTTAATAAAAATCTCATCTTTAATCGAGTAGATAAAAATGTTTTGCAAAAATACACCAGTATTTGAAATTGAGGGATTTGGCAGAAAATGAATATTAAATCTGTCAGGTTCGTCCAACGGACTGGCAAAAAAACTATAACCCGATTGTTCATTGAGATCAATGAAAATATTCTCCTTTTTATCTTCGAGTCTTATTTTGGCGGAAGAACTGAAATTAATCAGAAGAGTTGCCTCAATTTTACATATACCACTTATTCCTACCCTAAAACCTACTGGAATTACTGTATTTTCATTTAACTCAGGGTAAGTATTAACGGAAAGGTTATTATTATCAGGGGTAATGGAGTAAAGCTGGGGAGCTTCATCCAGGCCAAACATTTTCAAAGCATCCGATTGCGAATCGAAAAAGGTTGTTGCTGGATTTACGAACCTGATTACGGTTTCATCGGTAAATTGATTTAATTCTGAGGATGTTTTCAGTTGTAAAAAAGGAAACTCAGGATCCCCACTTGTTCCTTTTAAAAATTGCTTATCATGATGCAGTCTGGCGTTGTTATTAACAGTTATTGATCCGGTAGCAAAACCATTGGTTACATGAACAAAAAATCCCTGACCGGAAGGAATAATGCTGGTTGCGCCGTTGGTTCCTTGCGGGGGATAGGATACATAGCTTCCATATTGACCAACAAGGGGATTCCAAAAATAAATCGCGTTGTCAACACTGGTTCTTGACCAGCCTGAAGATTGATCCCAATCAATTGCGCTGGGATATGGATTACCGATAAAATTAAAACCCTTGAATCCATGGGTAGCACCTGCATGATGCGTAAGACTGGTGGTATAGATTCCGGTATTCAGGGCACCCACATAGTAAACTGTTTTTGAGCCGGTAAGCTCGGTTGATGCCCAGGCAGCATATCCCTTCATAGGAATCAATGGGATATTGACGGGGGCGATATAAGTCCAGGTTCCGGTTTGTTCACTGAAACTCTTCAGGTAGATATGATAATAAATATTGGAAACACCATCTGCGATGGGGGTTGAAACATAATGCCATTTTAACTTTTCAATATATCGCTCAACCGTATTGGTACCGGTGCCGGTAATTGTTCCGTTGTCGATAAATGATCCATCATCAGTTGGGGATGATTTTATGGTAAAATTTCCATTATTGTTGAACGCACCATAGGATTTAAGTGTGCCATTGGTAGCTATCGTTACACTTGCACCTATTGCAATATCAGCATCTTTGCTGTTGGCATCACCAACTATTACCGGGTACGGATTAGGATCCACATCAGGTATAATCGCATCCTTATCTTTATTCGGAACACCGTATGTCCAATTTCCTGCCTTAAACCAATCATCGTCGATATTGCCTGTCCACTGAGTTATGCCAATGACAGTTACCGATGCCGGAGTAGCATAGGCTATTGGACAGGTCCCTTTTTGAATGGCTGCTCTGTATTCCCAAACACCTGCTGAAGTTGGTATTTCAGAGTAATTTGTCAATCCGGAAGTGCCGGAAATATCAGCCCATGAACCGCTGTTGAGCCGTTTCTGCCATTTCAAAATAACTCCTGTGTAATCTGTCAATGTTAATGTTCCTGTACTCTCACCAATACCAATCGTTCCGCCACCACTTACAATTCCACCAACAGATCCCAACTGGACAATCGGTTTATAAATAATGCCCGTCACTTCTGTTCCTAAGAATTCCAGGTAAACGCCACCATTGTGTGCGATGGTCCAATCATTTTCAATGATTTCAAAGTAAGAACAAGCACCTCCTGTAAAGGAAAATGAAGAGATCAACACTTCGACTCCGGGATTTATTGTTGTTCCAACAGGAGCAGTAGGAACTGCAGCAAATACCTGGTAATAGTGGCCATTATAAAGTACAGGAGGCCCTTGAGGAGCAACGAAATAGGGGCTAATATAGTTCATGGTTATTGATATTGTTGGGTCTTCCCACCTGACAGTATACAGAATGCCACTGATGGTTTCGATAGGTTGAATTTGAAAATCGGGCCGCAACTTAACCTGAATTGTGTTCGCAGGGGATGTCGCCTCAAAAATCCCAATATCAATGTTCCCGTACTGAGCAAAAATTATCTGACTCACCAATGCAAATAACAGTGAGAAATAGAGCCGGCTCATGGCTTTTTTAAATTCAGAAGAAAGCGTATAATTTTTCATATTATTACAGTTTATAGTTGGTTTGCATTAAATATTTTCCCTTATATTCTTTGTTTGATTTATATATTTTAATAAAAACTATGGAACTACAGAATTATAGACTGAATTAAGGTTTGCCGAACCTTTTAACCTGATCAGGTTAGATAAAATCAAACCTCTGTCATTCGCCTGTCCGAGGTAAATTACTTTGTTATCGAGGTTAATATCCTCGTTGTAATAACCGGAAATGATAGTATTCAAATAAGACAGGCCTGAAACAATGACTATCCTGTTTAGTATCAGAGCTCTGTCGTTAGCTGAGCCCAGGTACTTTAATTCCTTATTTGCATTTATATCTCCGGCAATCATACCATATTTGCCACTTCCGGGCGGATTTAATTCCAGTTCAGCCGGATAAGGATCATTGTGTTTATAGGGCTGGGTGATGATAACCCCGGTGAAATCATAAGGTTCGCCAAGATTGGGTAAAGCAACGGTAAGGCCTGACATAACAGGCATATGATTACGGTGCCACACGACGATGTAAAAACTGTCGAGGCTTTCGGCAGCAGTAAAGAACAAACCGGCAGTCATATTGGTATCCATTACAATTCCACTTTTTGAAAGTAATCCCGCCCTTCTTTCTATAGATAAGGTAAAATTATCCTTATCGCGCAATTCGACCATTACCCAATCTACTATGGAATCGGGAAAACTGGCCAACATGCTCAGTCCCCGATTATAATTCCAGGGTGACATATTAAAAGTTTGATTCAAAGGAAGGTTCCCTATGTTGTTAAGGGTTGTATTCATTTTGCCTGAAGCAGCATTATATGGCCCCTGCAAAATAACCCGGATATCTACAATCCCGCATTCTCCCATGTAGGTGTTTTCTGCGTTGTGATAAACAATCCCGGTATAATCCAGTCCAAGTAACTCGACATAATATTCCCCGTTATTATTTACCGCCCAGCTTGCCGTGTCGATCATAAAGTCCGCAAATCCCCCATAAGATTGATCGTGTGAAAAAGTAAGAATGGTGTATTCTGTTTCAGCGGTCCAGTTGACGGGAACATTTGCTGCTGAGACAAAAACTGCATAATTGGTATCGTTTACAATCACAACCGGTCCCTGTTGTTCCACTCCAAAACCCGAGGAGAAATCAATCAGATTTACTGAGCTTTCGGGCCATTTAATTGTGAACTGTACATTTGTCAGAACGTTGCCCGGGTAATCAACATGAGGTTTTAATTTCACTTCAAAATCAGCGCAATCCGAATTGAACAAGCCGATGTCTATAAAACCGCATTCACCCAAATATGAGTTTTCAGCCTGATGATAAATAACTCCTGTTTTGTCAATTCCCAGCAATTCGACAAAATAGGTTCCATTATTGTTTTGTGTCCAGGAATCGCTGCTGATTATAAAATCAGCATAGCCTGTGCCCGATTGATCATGCGAAAAAGTGAGCAGCGTATATTCCGTCTCTGCAGACCAATTTATTGATGCCGGGGTAGCAGAAATAAAGACAGCATAATGAATGCTGTTTACCGTATAAACCGGACCCTGCTGCTGAAGATCAAAATTAAAGATGAAGTCAGTTAAGTCAACTGTATTTGCAGGCCACGAAATGGTAAACTGGACATTGGTCAGCACGCTGGCAGGGTAATTATCATGAGGCTTAATTTTTACCTCAAAATCAGCGCACCCTGTATTGAATATTCCAATGTCAATTTTCCCGCAGGCGCCAATCCATGTATTATTTGCCTGGTGATAAATAATTCCTGTTTCATCCAGTCCCAGGACTTCAAAGTAGAAGGAACCATTATTGGTCTGCGTCCATGCATCATCTGCAATCAGAAAATCTGCATATCCGCTCCCGGTTTGATCGTGAGAGAATCCAAGCATGGTGTATTCATTGCCGGCTGTCCAGCTGACAGGAATGGCTGTGGCGGAAATAAAAACAGCATAGTTTAAACCGCCTGATTGATAAACCGTCCCTTGCTGAATGATATCATAGGCCGATGAAAAATTGAAAAGATTCACACTATTTACAGGCCAGCTTAACGTAAACTGAATATTGGTAACAGAAGCTCCGGTTATATTAATTAGCGGTTTGGCCCTGATTTCAAAGTCCCCGCAATCGGTGTAAAATATTCCTATATCAACAGAGGCAGACTTACCATCCACTACAGCCATGCCGGCAACAGAATTTAATCCCGATATCCAAACGATGAACAAGAGTGTTATTAAAACCCCGATAGTTCTTTTATCAACAGTTATTTTCTCTTTTTGTGTCATATCAATTTGAATTATCAGATTAATGAAATTTTTGATGCTGCTCCTCCGGCAATGCCGGAGGAGTGCATCAAAAGGGAATTTACTATTTAACTATAAACCGGTCCTTGTAAAGGACTTTATCCCCAATTACATTAATCAAATAAACACCTGCATTGAATTCAGCTACATCGAAAATTAATTTTGATGTCCCTGCTGTTACCTGATTTTCAGTTTTGATGACCAGTTTGCCGGTCATATCCCATACTTCGGTTATCAGGGTCTCATCCTGACCAGCATTAATCTCCAGGAAGAGTTTGCCTGATGTTACCGGATTCGGGTAGAGTTTAACATAACCTGCATTCGCTGACTCAACGCCAACAGTTGCATTCAGGATCATTCCGGTGACATCGGTTCCCCAATTGGAAACATAGAATTCACCATTGTTGCCGACAGTAAAATCATTATCGGCTATCCACAGGCGGGTGGAGATCAGTTGTCCGTATTCTTTTTCAAAAGTAATTACAGATACCATTTCCCCGTTATCCCATGCCTGTGGCAGGTAAGTTGGAGTAACCGATACATAAGTCAGGTAGTTGACGCCGTCAATCTCAATTGCAGCGCCCTGGGGCAGAAGATTGAAGCCGGAAGTAAAATTGCTCAGCATTGCTTCAATTTCATCATCTCCTGTCTTCCAGGCAAGGGTGAACTGAATGTTATCAACCATACCATCGGCAATAAACTCGTTAGTTATGATTTCAACTGAGAGCATTTCCGCGGTTTCCGCAAACTGAATATCAACCGGCCCCTCACTAGATCCATCTTTACCTCCGGTATAAGCTCCCGGAACAACGGAAGTGTAGGTATTATTCAGGTATGGAGCTCCTGTCAGGGTGTTCAGGTTTGATTGAATTGGACCCCTGTCGTTAGCTGTACCAAGGTATAAAACAATACTATTCATGGTTACATCCTCCTGCCAGTAACCGGCGGGGGTGAAACCATTGGTATTATTGGAGCCTGTTTCTGCGACTATCCGTGCGATGATCGGACCACGGTCGTTATTGGGTCCGCTGTATTTCAGCATGCCGTTTTTGGTAACATCGCCGGCGATCATTCCGTAAACACCACTTCCCAAATTAATGGCTGGAACATTCGGAATAGGATTGGAATTTCCATATAAATTGCCAAGCACTGTAAAGTCATAAGGGAATGTGAAAGTTCTTACAACAATAGGTGTTGCTGTCATCACCGGCATGTGGTTTCGGTGGTGAATAACAATATAATAAGGTGTTAGCTGGTTGACCCCTGTGAAGTTTGCCGTAACTGAACCGTATTTGTCGAGTAACCCGGCGACTCGTAACGTGCTGGGTACATCTTTATTTACGCGGAATTCAACCAATACCCAATCAACCACATCTGCTGGTATAGGATTTATATATTCAGTCCCGCCATAGCTCCAGGGAAGAACATTATAAGGCTGGCCGAAAGGAATCTTCCCTGCTGTTTTTAGATCTGTATTCATCAGACCACCACCTGCATAGGGTCCTTGCAGCAATACTTTCAAAGGAAGTGGTGCCTGGCATGGGCCGGTTGGATAAAATCCATAAGTGGAGGGAGTACTTGCATTTGTTGTAAGATAAGGCATATAAACCACATTATCGTTAACTACTTCCGCCGTTACTAAATTAATATTTGCAGAACCCCACCAGTTGCAGGTTGCATTCACAGGGTTCAGAATAGTCGAATTCATGCCATATCCGCTGTTACCGGCAATGCTGTTGTTGTTCGCTACTACCGTGACTGAACCAGCGAGGTTTTCGGTTAATTTAATACCGTCAACACCTCCGGATATCAGGTTGTTGAATGCTTGTACGATTAATCGTAGTAGCAGGACCCGTGTAACTCGGGCTGTAGAGCGCATATATGCCAGTTCCTCCTGATTTTGGGGTAATGGTCATTCCGCTTATAACTGCATGAGCTCCATCCGGACCATTACTGCTATAACCTTCATAGTTATTGGCAAAAACACCATAATCAACACCACTTATTGAACCTCCATTTATCGCCGCAGGGTGAGTATTCTTTACATTCCAGATTTCATACCCTTTGGTAAGGTTGGTTACTGTTATGCCATTCCCATTGATTATGTTATTTGTTGAATTAGAAGGAACAGACAGTGAGGAAAGTGCAATACCATCCCACCTGGTTTCATTGGTATTTGCAAGTGCATTTACTGTATTGTTAGATAATGTAATTGCCGATGCCGATGAATAATGCAGGTTATGAAAAATACCTGTCCGTCGAGCCTCGATAGTGTTATCCGTAATCAACTGATATAAGGGAGCACCCGGATTTGCCTGGTAGAAATTCCCTGTTTGAATACCAAGCCGGACATTTATCATGCAGTTATTGGATACAGATGTATATTGATTGTTATACAGTAAAACACCACCACCCCAATATTCCATTGTTGAAGCAGGATTATATGTGCCCAGATCCTGAAATTTATTGTAAGAAATGACATGACCGCTCGAAGGCACACCGGCCGGATAGTCATAAAGGGTGACTCCAAAATACAGGAGATTTTTGATGATGTTGTTCGTGACATTCAAATTATTGATTCCGGTTTCATAGACAGTGACTACCTTCGGCCGCATGCATATCTGCTCCGCCAAATCCGTATCCATTAGTTGGTAATAGCGGGTTGTCCCCATCAATCGTGAACCCTTTTATGGTTACATTGGAAGCAGCTACATGGAATATCTCGCCATAAACATCACTAACGGCAGGTACTACAATGGCCTCGCCCGTACCGCGCGAAGGATCGCAACCGCTGACTGCAGCTTTGGGTCCCAAAATGGTAACCGGTGTATGAACAACAACATTCTCCGCAAAAGTACCTGCGCTGGCAGTAAGTGTATTACCTGAAGACGCTTCATCAATTGCATACTGGATGCAGCCAAAGACAATATTTGTTTGCAGCGGGTTGTCAACTCGTTTATCGTAGCTGACAGGGGCTGGTGGAATTGTTGCCGGGTCATCCAGCCAGACATGCACTTTGTTATTGCTGAAAGTATTAGCACCTATTGTGATTCCTGCATTGGAAGTATATCCGTACCCCCCGGCTCCCATCGAAAGAGCATTCTCATTTCCGCTCAGGATGTTTCCTGATACTGTTGTAGTATTGCCCGTAGGAACATTTGGAGGGGATATTCCCACAGATGCCAGAAGAATACCTGCAGCAGTCCAGGTATGCGGATGTTCGACTGCATTCCAGATATTATTTGTAACGGTATTTCCGGTAATTGTTCCATATGCACCAAAGCCAAACTGAATCCCGTTCTGAGCTAACTTTCCTGATACATTTGCTCCGGTAATTGTATTGCCTGTTACTATACCCCGTGTATTGAGCTCATTGATCACAATTCCGCCCTTGCCATAGTCATCAATCAGGTTGCCGGTAACGGTAAGAGTATGGTCAACAGAAACATCATAAACATGGTTGGCGACAAAAGCAACATCATCGGAACCATCAAATGGATTATTGCGGATTCCGGTAATCCTGTTGTTAGTAAAGGTACCGCTGGCTGCGAAATAATGAATCCCTTCAAACTTATTAGAGTTGCGTCCACCGTCTCCGTCGATAAGTATTTTTTCAACATTTATTGTATTTCCTTCACCATATGCATAAATGATCGGGTAGACATTATTTCCGTTTCCGGTTAATACTGCACTCATTGTCAATGGAGCCTGTACAATTGTCTTTGTCCTGTCAACACCTGAAATATCGAGGGTCTTTCCGATTGATAACTGTTCCGGGAAAGAACCGGCATCAATCCAGATGTGGGTGCCAACCATTGCAGTTGTAACAGCTTTTCCAATTGTAAGGAATGGAGCTGCTGCAGTTCCAGGATTTGCATCACTTCCAATAGCTGTGGTGTAAATATCATCTGTTAATAATGGATCCGTATCGTTTACATACAAGTTAGTGGCGCCGTTACATGTACCACCCGGCACGAAGCCTGGATCGCCGATATCGGTGCCATTAGAAAGCCATGGATCGTAAGTTACTAAGCCGGTTATTGCTGACGCAACACCGCTTACTGTATTCGTTCCATACCAGTTACAGGTTGCACTAATGAGAGCTGCAGCGTTGTTAATTGCATTGCCCAAAGGATTGCCTGAAAGGTCATTATTAGTGATAGTTCCTATTGTACCGGCTGTGCTTTCAATCTTCACTCCAGCGGTTGTATTGCTGGTAATAAAGTTATTTGCGCAACTGGTCAGGTTCCCACTGGTTAGCACGTGGATACCTGTGCCATTAGCGGTGATGGTCGAAGTATTGACACTCGCACTGCCACTGTTGGCCACCTCTACACCAACGGTATTGCCGGTGATGGTGGCAGTGTTATCGTAAACATTCACTGATGCTGTAACTCCATCAGCAAGGACACCTACACTACCGCCAGTAATATGGCAGTTGTTAGTGATGGTTGCTGAGGCTGTTGTTGTGTATGCGGGATCCGCGTAAACTTTTACACCTACACCACCTGAACTCATCGTAATGTTCAGGTCGTCAACCAAAAGTTTTGCATTTCCAGAACCCCATGTTGCATCACGATTAACTACCAGGACACCAGATTCTTTGATGTTATTAAAAGATCCAGATCCTCCATGTAGGGTGATATTATTACTCGGGCATGAAGACATATAGAAGCCACGGTCGCAATTTCCGTAACCGTTAATTGTGTTGTCGTTAAATGCGAGTATACGGTCATTCCCAATAGTAAGAGCATAGAATCCATAGAAGGTTTTTCCCGTTGGAAAGGCTGTTGGACAATTTATTTCATTATTTGAAACCTCCAGAGGTGGAGCGCTTCCATCCCTGTAATTGACCCAGATACCCATTTCACGCTCATTATAAGGATTTGTCCAATCAATTGTTATTTTATTATTAGTTATTTTTGGAACAAACAAAGGATCAGTTGCTACATGAATACCATGCATGCTCAGACCCCGATTGACCGAAGTGAATTTATTATCCGAAATGTCTGCCTGCATTGCATAAGTCTGTATTCCTTCCCACATATTATCAAAGTAGTTGTGGTGGATATAGTTAAATGCTCGGTCGACCCCAAAAGTTGTCCAGATAAAGACTCCATCATAGGTAAAGTTCTTGAAAATGTTGTTTTCGATATTCAGGTGATCGATTTGGTAATAGGTACCATAAGTAGGTCCATTTTGTATACCATCCGACATATTAACATCTGCACTCATGACCGGTTCTCCTCCTGAAATTAAAGGATTATCACCGTCAATATACAATCCCTTAATGCTCACATTACTTGTCTGGATTGATATCAAAGCATCATCATAAGGTGAGTTGTGGTTTGGCAGAAGTATAGCTTCCGCAAAACGGGTGCCGGTAACTGTAGGATCCTTATCATAATTGGACCCATTAATAAAGACAGCTTTGTCAACCACCACACTTTCAATATAGGTCCCTGCATCCACCCAGATCGTATTGCCTGTGCCGGCTGCAGAAATTGCATGATTGATCGTCCTGAACGGTAACAGAGCCGTCCCCAGGATTGGCATCATTGCCAACAGCTAATGTCCAGCGTTCTGTTCCCGAAGTGTAAACATCATCATTAACATAAAGGTCAGTAACCGTACTGCATGATCCTGTTACCGGCTGAAATCCCGGAGTTCCAGGCTCATCATCTGTGCCAAGTACCAGGTATGGCGACCAGGTAAAACTGCCTGAAATTTTAGCCGCAATAGCTCCTGCTCCTACAGTACCGTACCAGTTGCATGTTGCATCTATCAGAGTTGTTGTATAGTTATGAAGATCATAACCAACATTACCGCTGAGATCATTATTATTAATGACATTATTCACAGGATCAAATGCTACGCCCGGAAGTCCCCAGCTTGGATCAAAATGCTGGTATCCAATCCCGCCAATAACGACACCCTGACCAAGGTTGTTTGTCACAAAATTATTTGTAACAGTTGCATTGGTAATACCACCTAAGAGAATACCTGTACCCTTGTCAGAAAAATTCTGTACTAATTCCGGTGCATCTAACTTAGTCGCATTGATGGTATTATTTGTAATAATTAAATCGCTGCTGAGGCCGGCTCCAGAAGCTCCGGGAGCTGGGCTCCAGGCAAAGATCCCGACATCGACTGTTCCGGACATTATGTTCTTATTGATCACCATATCTTTAACGCCGCGGGATTCAATTGGCCCCCAGTTACCGTTAAAGGTGTTGCTCTCAACAAGTACTCCAATCCCTTCAATATAGAGTTTCCCATGGCCGGAAAGGACATTGTTTTTAATAATGAACCTGTCTGGACTTCCGACTACCCATGAACCTGCATTTACAGTTTTATATCCGTTATCGGCAAGTGTTACGTCGTTATTTCCTTTCGGAAATTCACCACCGCTGCCACCGACAGAGATTAAGTTATGCTCAACATATATGGATGCATCAGCATCAGAAGGAGGAACAATGCGTATTCCATCACAATTCCAGTCTGATCCACCCAGAGTCCGATATACTTTATTATATTGAATATGCACATTTGTCCTGGGACCATATGGTGTCAATTCGATCGCACCAATGTCTTTGATCGTCCCATTAGGTCCGTACATTGTAAAACCATCAATTGTGACATCAGAAGATCGTATGCTGACCGCATTGTTAGTCGTCAGATCATCAGTGGTAATAATAGCCTCACTTCCACGGGAACCTGTATTAGGATCAATTCCCTGGTTAGGACCGATAAGTGATATAGCCTTGGTAACCCTCACATTCTCGTTATAGTTACCTGCAGCCACAGTTATGACATCATGGTCGCCTACCAGATCATTCGTTGCGGGATCATCAATAGCATCCTGTATCTTGCAATACCATGTTCCAATGGTCGAGTTGTTAACGGCCAGGGTACCTGACCCGTCAACACCGGTGGACGTAGTCCACCATGGCATAAAATCTACTTTGCCTATTACAGCATTTCCCTCTCCGCAGGTATTATATGGAGTATTATACGGACCAGAAGCAAAACCCCACCAGTTGTTTTCCGCATTGAAAGAGGAACTGCAAAGATTTAGAACACCATTACCTGATGCACCATCGAGTGGGTTATGGTATATCTTATTGTGATTTGCTACAACGGCAATAAGGGTCTGGGTTGCATCAAAATAGATGCCGGCTCCATTATCATAGATTGAGTTATCCGTAATACTAACATTGGCAGAATTCGGTCTGCTGCCATAGGCTGTCAAAGCAATACCTGGTGCATAAGTGTACCCAAATATCTCATTGTTACCAATGGGTGTACTCAGCAATTGTCCGCTGATCCCGGCAGCAGGAGGTGCAAGGGCAAAACCGGAAATAATATTCTGATTTATTGCTGAACCATTGTGGTAACCGGTTATACCGTATCTTGTATTCGTGATACAGTTGTTCTCAATGATTGCGTTAGTGGGGGCGCTTGCATCATCACTTCCACCGCCGATACCTACCTGCGGGCAATTCATGATTTTATTGTGATTGACCTGACCGCCGGTACTTGTCCATAGGTTAATTCCATCACTCGTAGGTCCATCTATTAAATTGTACCTAATTTTAAGTCCTGAATAATCATCCATAGCGAGGATCCCATAGGTGCCACCTGTTATTTTGATACCTTCAATGGTTACATTGTTAGCAGATATTTTTAATGTTCCGGTTGGATCAGTACTGGTGATTACTGCCTCCGCTGGCCGCGATCCAGAACAGGGATCTATATTGTAATAAGGTCCTCTGAGCGTAATTGGTCTGTTAATGTTAACGTTTTCCGGATAATTACCTCCAACCAAAACAATCGTGTTATTGGTTCCGGCATCATCCATGGCTTCCTGTATTTTGCAGTAGTATCTGTCAAGGTCGGTATTGTGTACTCTGAGATTTACTGTGGCGCCGGCCAGAATAGCGCCTGTTTTGTTTATACCCAGTAATTCGGCGTAATACATGGCATTGTTGTTTGTTGTCCATGTGTCGTTACCAATCACCAGCGTAATGGATGAAGAAGCAGCATGGTCAATGCTGAATTTTAAAATGGTGTATTCTGTTCCGATTACCCAGTTGTTGATCGGAACGTCTACACCGATAAATACGGAATACTTATCTGATCCGACTGTGGTTGTATATTGTAAAGCAACCGGATAAGAAGAAGTAATATCTCCCAAGGTTGCAGAAGCAGGATATTTCACTGCAAACTGAACGTTGGTCAGCGAAGTACCCGTGATTGTGGTCTGGGAACTCACCCGAACCTCAAATTCAGAGCATGATGTGGCATAAAGGCCAATGTCGATTTTATCATCGGCCTTAGCCCATTTAACATTTGCCAGTAAGAGCAATGTTGTCAAAAACAATAATAACTTTTTCATGATGGTTAATTTTAAATTAACGAGATTTTTTAAGTAACCCAACCCTGTTTTTTACCTTCGGGCTGGATGATAAATTAAATTTTAATGAATGATTTGTAAATACTTTTCAGGGTATAGATTGATATCCTGATTAATTATTCACCTGTATTTTGACCGCCTTCCCCTGCAGTTGCGTGGCAGAGGGCGGCCTGTTTGTTTCCGTAACCATAAGTCGTCCGACTTTCCCGGACAACACCGGTTTGTGGCCACGGTAAGGATGCTGTGACCAACAGCGCAGTTAAGAAAAGGTACTGTTTTTTCATAATGGTTAAATGTTAATAAAATATGATGTACGATTAAACATCCATCCGCCTAAGGCGGATGGATGCTATTGTTAAACTTTGTTATCGAATCACTAATTTTTCAATGGTATTCAGCTTTTCGCCCAATACCTTGATAAAGTATATTCCCTGATTGAGGTTATTGAGTTCAATCCGGTTGATTGAAATTCCTGCGTTCACCGGAATGGTTTCGGAAGAGATCATCTTGCCGTTAACATCGAGTACGGAAATGGTTATCTGTTGATCTTTCGTCAGGCTCATTTCCAGATTAACAGCATTGCCGGTAACAGGGTTAGGATATATCCTGACAGTGTTCCCGGATACGAGGATTGTTTATCCCTACCGTTGCATTCAGGATCATTCCGGTAACATCGGTTCCCCAGTTCGAAACATAGTACTCACCATTGTTATTTACAGTGAAATCATTATCGGCAATCCAAAGGCGGCTGGAGATCAGTTGTCCGTATTCTTTTTCAAAAGATAGTGCAGTTAGCGGTTCCCCGATATCCCAGACTTCCGGTAAATAAGTCGGAGTAACCGATGCGAATACCTGGTAATTGTTGCCCTCCAGTTCTACCGGACTTCCCTGCGGCAGCAATTGGAATGAAGAAGCAGAGGTGCTGATCAATTCCTCAATTTCAGTATCGCCAACTTTCCATGCAAGCGTGAATTGGATGTTATCCACCATGCCGTTCACTATCATTTCATTGGTCATCAGGTCAATGGTCAATGACTCAACCGATTCAGTGAACTGAATATCAACCGGCCCGTTGTTCGATCCGTCTTTGCCTCCAGTATATGCACCCGGAACAACTGAGGTATAGGTGTTATTCAAATAGGGGGTTCCTGTTAAGACTACCAGATTTGACGTAATAATTCCCCTGTCGTTTGGCGCAGGAAGATAACTCAGCACGTTATCAAGGTTGGTATCTTCAAACCAGTAGCCACCCGTCACTGTTTTGCTGAGTCCTACTCCGGTTCCTCCCGGTGCTGCTGTGATTGCGGTAATAATCGGACCACGGTCATTGCCCGGCCCGCTGTATCTCAAGGCACTGTTTTTGGTGACATCTCCGGCGATCATACCATAAACACCACCACCCAAATTAATGGCAGGAACACCCGGAACAGGATTGGCATAACCGTATAAATTTCCAAGCACTGTAAAGTCATAGGATGTTACCGGAACCGTTATTGCACTTGCCGACATTACCGGTATGTGGTTGCGGTGCCAGATCACAATGAAATATGCAGATCCTGAATGAATGCCCGGGAAAGTCACATTGTTAATGCTAATGCTGACAGTTCCATCACTATTTAACAAGGCTGCACAGCGTCCTGCAACGGGGCCTGCACCGGTAGTCCGTAATTCTACCAATACCCAATCCACTGCCGTGGATGGCGGAGATGCTGTTTCCCCGCTTGTATAATTCCACGGTGCAACGTTGTAAGGTTGTCCTGAAGGTATTTTACCGGCAGTATTCAGATCGGTCTTCATCAGTCCCGTGGGTGAATAATAAGGGCCCTGTAACATAACTTTCAATCCCAGCGTTACCGGAGTGATGGTCAACTGTCCATTATAAAAGGTGATGTTATAGTTGGTGCTGGTCTTTCCACCGGGGGTAATATCCCAGTTTCCGACGGTTGTTGCCCCAATAGCAGAACCTGTAAAGACAAGACTGCCACCCAGATTTAAAGGTCCTTCGCCGGGGATGAACCCAACATAGCTTGCCGTATAATTGACATAGGGGAAAACAGCGCCATCGTACACCTTGGTTTTATTATCGGCTGTAATGGCGAGCGGGATAGCTGTAATCGTTCCGTTGCCAGTCGCTATCGTTGGCAAAGTGTAGTTGGTGAGCAAGGTGCTACCGACCGGTGTAAAATCACCAGAAGCCAGGGTTACAGTCACCAGACGAATTCCTGCATCCTTGAGGGCATAAGTGCCTGTGGTTTTTGTTACTGTGATGTCCTCACCGGTTACCAGTCCGGTCAGTGAATAGTTGGATGATGTCAGTGTTGCATTGGCATTTCCATCATAAGGTTTAGTTGGGTTGCCAACTACCGCAGCAGTGAGTGGTTTGGGCCAGATACAAGCAGTATCTGTCGGCGCTCCGGTCAGGGACAACTCATACCTGCCGGCGTCGGCTCCGGATAGTGTGGCGCTGGTTATACTCACCGTTTTTCCAGTTCCCACGTTTTTATTTGCAAAATTGATCACTACATTCGGTTGGAGCAAAGTAACAGCATCTCCTGTTTTTACACCGACCAGAGTAAGAGCGTAGGTGTCGAAAGTGGCAGTAGTATATCCGTCATATATCTTGTTTTGCGCTGTGAAAGAGGACCTATCGTCAGCGGGCATTTGCCCAGGTTGACACCTGTTGCATCTGCGTAGATTGCGCCTGTTACATCACCGGCAAGGGATTCAACATAATATACGGTTGAAAGGGTTGCCTTTATATCGCCAACCGGCATGATCACAAAGTCACCTGTTCCTGTTCCTGCCTGGTTATGGCTGAATTTCATGATCGTGTATTCGTTTCCTGCTGTCCATGTCAAGCCCTGCCAGTCGAATCCGAGGTAAGTTTCATATTTATAGCCTCCGGCAGGAGAAATTGGAGCACCGGTGACAAGAGGATAATTATAAGTAAAATTGGAAAGAATGAGCACATCCGGCCACTTTAGCGTAAACTGAACATTGGTTAGGGAACTGTAGTTTGTAAAAACCTTTAAACGAACTTCAAAATCACCGCAGGTAGTTTCGAACAAACCAATGTCAATATCTGATTCACTAAGTTTGGTCATTTCTTCATCAAGATACCAGGGATCGAATAAGATATTATCACTGACATCAGACCCCTGGCCCAAAGGATTTAAAGTTGGGTGATTCGGACCTGAAGCATGTCCCCACCAGTTATTTCTGGCATCTATTACACCTTTTGCCTCAGCTTCATAATAGAATCCAACATTGTTATTGGACAAATTATTACCGGTTGCTGTTACAGTCAATGACCCTCCGGATACCTGGTAAGCATAAATTCCATAATCCCAGTGCGTAATATCTGAATTAGTAATTGAAATGGTTGCCGTTCCTTCTGCATAAGCGCCAAATCCTAAACACCAGGGGTATCGGTACCGGTCATCGTATTGTTATCGAAAGTTACGTTCATGGTGGCTTTATTACCGCCTTTATATTCGCTTCCTTCAATAGCGGAGGGTAATAGTTTTGGATTGTTCCCCTTTCCTTTATAAATTGATGGATAGACCCAAAGTCCATCTCCAAGCGGATTTGTAATAGCGCTTCCGTTATAATTTACGTTGCAATCAATAAAATAAGCTGAGGTTTGACAGCCATCCACATCCACATTATTTGCCGTTACCGTTCCTGCTCCCTGAAGCAGAAAGCCTGTAGCTGTCCAATAGCCACCGGTATAAGCAACATCGTTTATAGTGCAGTTATCCACCGTCCCGTTTGCACCATTTCCAATTTGAATACCATTTTGCGCCGTGATACTTGTTGCTCCTGCACCCTGCGTAGTTACATTATCCAAATCAACTGTTAGTCCGGTACCCAATAAGGCCAGCGCATTTTTCTGGTAATCGGTGACATTCATTCCGTTAATTGTAACTGTATAAGGTCCTCCTGTGTCGTTATTTGCATACACACCCACCCCATGCTGAGCGCCGGAGAATATGTTGTCGCGCACACGGGTTACATCTACGCTGGTTATTGTTCCACCGGCATTCCAGAAAGCGAGGCCGACAAATTCATAATTTGCATCTCCTTTCCCGTCGCCGTCAATGGTCAGGTTGCTGATAGCACAATTTGCTACTCCATTGATGCAAACTACTGCTTTTTTTGTATCGAATGATGTTGCCAAAAGAGCCGGAGCTTGATAAAGGTTGAAGTTGTACCAGCACCTATAATAGTAAGGTTATTCTCATTGATTAGAACCTGTTCAGTATAGATCCCTGCAGCCACATTCACTGTGCTTCCTGAAACCAGATCAATTCCTTCCTGAATCCTTCCGGATGTTCCTGATTGCCCGGCATAATTGTGAACAGTCAATTCACTAAGATTAGGTACAAAACCACGAACGCCACCGTCCGTGTCAACGCCGCTATTGATCATTGGGGTGATATCAAAGAAGCTAATTGGTACTGGAGTAGCTCCAGGTTCTACTGTGATCTGGCTCGGATCAGTCGTACCCCAGTAGTTGTTTGATACATCCAAAACCCAGGATTCTCCGGTTTCGTAACCCGGTGCAAAGAATTCATCCCCACTAATATTCGTGATGCTATTACGGTTGATATGGATAGTTTCAAGTCCCGGAACTCCCGGCTCCGTATCAAAGTACATCATCCTTGCTCCACCGTCCATCTTATTTTCATAAATGGAAACACCTGATACAGCCTGGGTACCATAGAAAGCGAGAGCTAATGATCGATTTGCAACATTTACAAAATCATTGTGCCTGACAACAACATTGGTTATACTGGCAACATTGTATGCTTTGTAGATATAGAAACTACGGACATTGCCATCAAACAAGTTGTTCTCCACGAGCACGTCCTGTGCCTCTTCCATATAGACAGCGGCAAAGGTAAAGTTGTTGAACGTACAACCATGGATGTTCAGATTATGGATGGAACCCTGCCCTACCCCATCATTTGCTTCATAGAATCCAATATTCCCGCCGTTAAATACTGAATTTGATATCTCAAATCCATTAACCTTTTTTTGTGAATTCATGCGGATTACTATCTTATCCCCCGAAGGAGTAAAAATGCAACCATTAACAAGAATATTTGTTGTCCAGGTGATTGTAGGGTTAGTTTGCAATTCTATAGCCCTGTTAGTGAAAGCGTTAAAATCAATGTTAATAATATTCGTGTTATTAAAATCAATATCGCTTCGAATGCACTCACTCGCCCCCTGAATTTTCAAATCTTTTATAGTAATATTATCACAATCCAGATAAAAACATCTAGCTCCGGAAGCAACGATAGTTGTAAGTGAAATACCAGCTCCCTGAATAGTAACCCCTTTAGTAATATGGATATTGTTTTCTGTTTGAGTTCCTGCAGCCACATTGACTGACCCTCCAATGGCTACCCCACTAATACCATTATTAATCGTAGCAAAATGAGTAACACCCCATCCGGGAGTCGAGGAAGTAAAATCATCATCTACAAATACAACCGGAACAGGAAATTTGACCGCGATATAAATATTATTGCCGTAACCTGTGTGTGGCGATTCTTCGGCGCGGAATAGTATCTCAGCATTAGGCCCCTTCCAGCTATGATTGGCCCACACATAATTGGACGTACTGCAGAGACCAAGCAAATCGCTTAAAAGACTACCATTCGAATCGAAAAGATTCAACCCATTGGCTGTCCATCCCTGGTTCTGACGGAGGGATAATATCTCATTTCCTGTTTTACCGGAATAAAAAGCCCAAAAACCTATTCCCGGATTTCCAAATCCTGCTAAATTTTCTGTCCATGTACCACCCGAATAATCATTGTAAACGCTTCCGGGATTTGTTGTTTGGGTTGAATAATAAGTAGCCCGGGTGCCGTCATAGTTGGAAGATGGATCTAAATTCTGATTGGCATTACTGATAGTCGTGGAAGGATAGGAACCATTAAACAGTATTATTTTATCATTGCCTGATCCCTAAGCGGATCCAACAATTATTTTATCATTGTTAGTACCCCGAAAGCAAGGATTTGTGGCATCTAAACCATTAGCATCCAAAGCTGGATCATAGGTTGTGGTTACTGTGGAAGTTTGAATATTAAATATTTTAACAATATTGGCTGAGGTATAGTGAGTCTCCAGAAACATGATCAGGTTGGGATTTGCCAGCGAAAACGAAGTCATCGTATTTTCTACAATATCACCAATTCCTGCTGTAAAGGTAATTCGCTGATAATTGGATGTTGTTTGGGTTGTTTTGTCATAGTCCATTACCCACACTTCATAAGGTTGACTTACACCAGCCACTTTACATCTGGCAGCAACTACTATTTTATTCCCATCCGAATTAAAAGACGGGTATTTAAGATAAAATCCGTGAGGAAATACCCATGTTTCCCCTGTGGAATAAAGCCGGTAGTCATTCCCGGTAATGTTGGCGATTGTGTAATTGATATCATGATTTGGGAATGTGATATCCGAAGGAATTCCATCACCTGAGTAGGTTTGGTTTTCTATAAAAAATTCCTGAAGGTCTTCACCTCCGCTTTGTTGACCGGTAATGAATGTCTTCTTCTGTTGTGTCCAGACATTTTGCGCTACAAAGATTAACGCAACCAGAAACAGTAATAATTTTTTCATAGTGGTTAATTTTTAAATGTTAAATATTTTGTTTTTAAGCATCCATCCGCCTGAGGCGGATGGATGATGTTGTTTTTTTATCTGATTATTAATTTCTCAATTGTATTCAGCTTATCGCCCAATACTTTGATGAAGTAAACTCCCTGCTGGAGATTGTAGAGTTCAATCCGGTTGAAGGATATTCCTTTGCTTACCGGAATGGTTTCGGAAGAGATCATCTTGCCGTTAACATCATGTACGGAAATGGTGACCTTCTGGTCTTTTGTAAGGTTAAGCTCCACATTCACTGCATCGCCGGTTACCGGGTTCGGGAATATCCTGATCGAATTATTTTGAGGTAATTCGGGGGTCCCAACCATTGTCGTAAGGATCATTCCGGTAACATCGGTGCCCCAGTTGGAAAGGTAATATTCGCCGTTGTGCTGAGCCGTGAATTCATTGTCTGCTATCCATAAACGGTTCATAACAGTGAGTCCGTAATCCTTTTCAAACGTAATGGCCGTGAAGGTTTCGCCTGTATTCCATTCGGCCGGCAGGTAGGTGGGTGTTACAGAAACATAAGTGAGGTATTTCATTCCATCGATCTCAACCGGACTTCCCTGCGGCTCAAGCATAAATACCGAGGTATAACCGGCAAGCATCTGTTCAATTTCAGCATCACCTGCTTTCCAGGCAAGGGTGAACTGGATGTTGTCTGCCATGCCGTTCCCGATCAATTCGTTGGTCATGAGTTCGATGGAAACCGACTGGGCACTTTCAACCATCTGAATATCCACCGGTCCGTCCTTCGATCCGTCCTTGCCACCGGTATAATAGCCGGGAACTATCGAAGTATAAGTAATGTTCAGCTGGGAATTTCCTGTTAATGTATACAGGTTTGCAATAATTTTCGCCCTGTCATTATCATCTCCCAGATAGCTTAACTGATTGTTAAGATTGGCGTCTTCAAACCAGTAACCTCCTGTAACTGTTTTATAGAGGCCTGTTCCTGTTCCTCCCGGCGCTGCCGTAATGGCGGAAATAATTGCACCGCGGTCGTTACCCGGCCCGCTGTATTGCAGCAGGCCGTTTTTGGTTACGTCGCCGGCGATCATAGCATAGATATCAGGTGTTCCTGTCTTTACCTTAACGGCTCCACTTGAGTAGCAATTGGCAAGGAGTGTAAAATCGTATGGTGTGGTCGCATTATGGACCTTCACTTTTTCTGCTGACATTACCGGCATGTGGTTGCGGTGCCATACTATTATATAATATTCAGCATCAGGTACGATAGTATTGAAGCCTACTGTTACTGAACCGTCCCTGTATAGCAAACCTGCCTTTTTCTCAAAGGTGGTTGTTGTAGTTGTTCGCAATTCAACCAGAACCCAGTCAACCACATCGGTTGGCACAGTACCAACTGATTCAGTGCCTGTATAGTACCAGGGCGCTACATTGCCGCCGTAAGGCTGGCTTAAAGGAACTTTGCCAGCATCCCGAAGGTCAGTTTTCATCAATCCTGTACCTGCATCATAGGGGCCGCAATAATACCGTTAATTGCCTTGAAGCAGCGTAAATGGTCAGTGTACCATCAAAAAATGTGATGTCGTAGTTACCTGATGTCAGTCCGCTTGGGTGGATCACGTAACCGGTACCCACTGCTGTAGCTGAAATAGCGGTACCTGAGAAGTCAAGCGTTCCAGTTAATACACTAGAAGTTTCACCATTAACAAACCCAACATAAGCAACAGTGTATGGTCCTGGAAATACCAATCCGTCAAATTCCTTGGATTTATTTTCAGC
>CAVPSZ010000028.1:0-27594 GCA_963708435.1 uncultured Bacteroidales bacterium | reverse complement strand
AACTTCTTTCTTTATCTTTGAGGTTGCGGCTTGAGGTGGAGGGAGGATAAAAAACAATAATGTGACCAACAATGCTTCGATCCCAATGATAATTTGCAATTTTTATTGTAACATATAAATTTATTTAATCGTCTTATTGACAATTAACCATAAAAATTGAAAAATGAAATTAAATATCTGTGCAATTACAACGGTTTTTTTTATTGTATATCTTCTTGAAGTTACAGGCAGTAGTGCGCAAAAAATAATTCCTATAGAAGAAAGAATAAATAATGTAGAAAATGGTCTTGTGAAATATAAGTGGGATGAAAATTATACTGCAGAAATGATAATTGACTCCAAACGAATTGATACAATGCCAAAACTGAATATTTATGATCGAATGAAAGATTATAAAGTACCCGGGTTAAGTATAGCAGTAATAAATGATTTTAAAATTGATTGGGCAAAAGGATATGGTGTGATGGAAGCAGGAACCGATAAGAAAGTAAATTCTGAAACCATGTTCCAATCAGGATCAACTACAAAGGTACTAATGGCTATAGTCATTCTGCGGATGGTAGAAGAGGGCAAGCTGGATCTGGATACAGATATTAATACGTATTTGAAATCATGGAAAATGCCAGAACACCCATCTGGGATAAAAGTCACACTTCGTATGTTACTAACCCATCGGGCAGGAATAAACAGGCCTGGTGATGGTTTTGATATTGAACCCGGAAGTAACCCAACACTTTTACAGTATTTAAAGGGCGAGAAACCTGTATTAAATGATCCGGTTTTATTTGATACCGTTCCCGGAACTACCCATTCTTATTCTAATTTTGGATATCTGATTATGCAATTTTTATTGGAAGATAATTTTAATACCTCTTACACACAACTTGTAAAAAGGTATGTTTTTGATCCATTGGAGTTGAATTCAAGTTTAATAGAATATCCTTTCCCCTCCAACTTTGCAGGCAGGGTAATACATCCTCATAATGAAGAAGGAGTGCCTTCCCTTGATGAAGGCCTGTCTTCATCTGCTCTTGCTCAGGCTGGCATGATTGCAACATCATCAGACTGGGCAACTATTGCCTGTGAGTTAATGCTGGCATATAAGGGTAAGTCAAATAAGATTCTATCACAGAAGTCAGTACAGGCCATGTTTAAAACAGAATTGAAACTTAATCCTGCTGAATTTGAAGGATTATCTGGACAAGGATTGGGAGTGTTTTTGTTTGGAAAAGGAGAGCAACAATATTTCATGCATCATGGACATAATAATCCCGGGGCTAATTGTGTGTTAATTGGCTCAATATCTACGGGTAAAGGGGTTGTCATTATGACCAACGGAATGTATGGAATAAGTATAGCAATGCAAATAGTTGCGTCAGTTGCAAAAGAGTATAACTGGTAAAATGATGAACAGTTAATCGAACAGAGGGTAATCGGATAGGCTGATCCACCATTTAAAACTGACGGGAGCCCCCGCACGCTCAGATTTTCCTCGGGATCACCCGTGGGATTAAATCCGTCTTCCAAATGAATGTTAATGCCAAGGCTTGCAGTCCAGCTTATCAAAATGGGGCTTAGCAAATGCGTGCAGGTAAGGAAAGTTTAATTTCTCCCACTTCTATAAATTTTACCGATATTTAAACTTCTTTTCCATTTGGTTTAATTCTTGAAGCGTAAGCAGATGCGCCACAGCGGCTTGACGTGGTTTAAAATGGAAAATCATTCATTGCATTGTTTCAAAGCTTTCAGTGGCTAAACACCTCCTCCATGGCTGATTTAACCGGTACATTAATCAAAAATGTAACAAGCGAATCATCCTTAGCTTCTTTGACTTCACACACATTGTCATCCATTTCGCGGTCGATAAGCACGAGGTAAGGATCAATACCTGCCTTCGCCGGCTTTTTATCGGTGATGATCTGAATGGTAGAATTCGATTGTGTGAACAGGTGTTTTTTGTAGTAAAAGGCTTCACCTTTTTCATCCATTAAAGCCACATAAATGTAATCTTTTAAGGGCGCTTCGGTTTGGTTGCCCACACTGTCGGCATAGAACTTAGTGGTTTCCATAGTAAGGGTTACCTCATAGTTTCCATCTTTCAGCAGCTTGTAAGTGGCAGAATTCATCTTGTTTTCGTACAGGGTTATTTTCGCAAACAGGTCATTCACCAAATACTTCAGGCTGTCGGGAGTTACTTTGTAAAATTCATCCACCAGGTCACTAGCCAGTGCAAAGGTATCGAGCCGGAAACCAAATTTTTCCACTATCCTTCCCAGCGCTTTGCCAACCGAGTCCTCGCCAATGTAATCCTGCAGCGCATACATAGCCGCTGAACTCTTTTTATAACCAAGATAGGCTTGCTGCACGGAGGATTCCATCAGCGGCTTTTCGCCTTCGGTATCTTTCTTTCTGCCGCAGGAGATAGGATTCCATTTCACGGTTCACATATTTCCTGCCTGTTTCTTTTCCATACTTGTGTTCGGTGAGCATAGCCATCACGTATTGAGTGATGGTTTCGGTGAGCATAAAAGCGCCTTCGGCATGAGCCGGCGTTACAATGCAAGCCCACCAGTGATGGGCATTTTCGTGGGCTGCGATGCCATACACAATATCAATGTCATCTTTTTCATAACGGGTTGTAAAGCCTTCCGATTCAATCCAGATAAAAGTGGTCGGGAAATGACGTGCAGCCCCTTCCTCCATGTAATGAGGGATTTCCACGACACGCAGGTCATGATAAGGGTATTTGGAGAAATATTTATTCCCGTAATCGTACGAGTCTTTCAGTCCGGCAATGATGCGGTCAATGTTATAATTGTGCTTTGGGTGATAATACACTTCCACATTCACATCTTTGTATTGCTCGCGGGTTACTGCATACCTGCCCGATACAATGACGATCTCATTCTGGATGATGGTATCGGTTTTATAATGAAAATAATTACGGTTTTTCTCCTTCCATTCACGGATCAGATGACCTCCTGAAATAATAGTCTGATCGGATGATGTGCTGATGATGGCTTCATAATTTGGCCGGCAAATTTCCATGTAGGGCTTGCTTCGGTCAGCATCCTTTAATTTGGGAGCGTCGGCTTTCACCGGCAGGTCAAATTCTTTTCGATCCTTATCCTCCATTAACTCAGCATTTAAATTGTATCCTATTAAAGGAAAATACATCGATGAAAAACTTGACAGCATCAGGCAGCTTCCGTTCTCGACAATCTCGTTTTTAGGCTGGTTTTCAGTAAAGCCCCTTGCAATGATGTCGTAATCAAAATGCAGCGTCATGGTGTCACCCGGCTGCATCGCCTTATCCAGTTCAAAAATCCGGAAACCAAACTCTTCGGCATGTAATTTTTCGGTAAAAGGTTTATTTAGTTCCAATGGCTTCAGATTGCTCAGGTTCCAGTCGTCGAGGTTCACGTAAATCTCTTTTATCGGCTGGTTATGATGATTTAAAAGCAAATATTTTCCATCTACATTCACGGTTCTTTCTTTTGGAAACAGATCCACCTTCAGGTTAATATCGAGAATGGTCGGCTGAGGTGCGTTCATGTATCCGGAGTATTTCTTTTCATAATCAGCCTTCATCTTTAGCGAATCATGTTCAGAGAAATAAGGATTCAAAATGTATTTATTAAACCCGATGAACAAACCGGTAACTACAAACAAAACCAAAAGGATTGATAATCCGCTCACCTGTTCCTTTGTGATATTGGTTTTTAGATTTTTCAGCCTGATCCTTACTGAGTTTTCATTGGTTCTTCTCCACAGCAGGATGGTCAGCCAGGCGATGATGGCTCCGAAAAACAGCCAGTAAATGGTATACCAAAGTATGCTTGAGCTATAATGTCCAAAGCCATTGAGGTTGGAATAGATGTATTCAGGAACCCTGCCAATTCTGAACAGGTAGTTGTCGAAATCAAACACACCGAAGACGATCATATCTGCAATGAAATAGAGTGCCGATAAAAAGAATCCCACATATTTATTGGGGCTCAGGTTCTGGATGAACAGTACGATGATGGCCATGTGCAGAAAGTTAAAGAAGTCAACACCGAACAATTGTTCAACATACAATCCCAGTTCAATATCATAAAAATCATAGACTGCTATTTGGGTGATGACACCGCCTAAAATTGCCAGCACAAGGTATAAAATATTGATACCAACCAGGGTCATTAACTTGTTTGTATAGCTGAACCAGTTTGGAATAGGCAGGGTATTAAAAATCTCATCTGTATTATGATCTTTCTCTTTCCAAACGAGCATTCCGGCAAAGAATATCGTCATAGGCATCATATACATCCAGAGGTGAAGGGTTTGCCGGATATACCAGGAAGTAAAGGGATACATTTTACCGGAGTTGTTCCCAAGGTCGCCCATAAAATTGGTTATGATTTGCATCAGGGCAAGTGCCGTCAGGATAAGGAAAGCAGGGTGGAAAACGATGCGTTTGAAATCTTTCCAGGAAACAGACAAGCTTTGAGTAAAAGTAAACAGCTTGTTGGTTTGAATCGTAATTTCCGGAGTCTTCATGGCGTAACCGGGGATTTCCGTTTTTTCAGAGATTTCGGCAGGCTTCTTTTTTCTTTTCTCCAGAAATGCAATGAATTTAAATTTACGGTAAGTATAAAATAGAATGGCAATACTGACCGTCAGCCAGATCAGTCTGTTTAAAAGGAAAGTTGCATTAATGGGCATGGATAAATTGTTCATATCGGTCACAGTCCAGAATTTTGAATTTACTGTCAGTGCTGTGATTCCGAAAGGATCGAGTAATACCTTCATCACTTCATTATCCATCCGGTGAAGCATCACTCCGATAAATCCATAAACAGCCAGGAATCCAACCCCTGCAAGATAGGTTGAAATCATTTTCCGGGTAAGTGTGGCGAGCGCGAATAGTATTCCACCCATAAGCAACAGGTTCGGAATAATAATGAAGACGACCGGAAGAAGATAACTTCCTATTCTGAAAGGTCCGGAATACTGAGGTTCCAAAAAGGTAATACCAACCTCAAATCCCAATACGATACCGGCAAAAATGAGCAGGTTGGCGACAAAAGCACCGAAAAACCTTCCGCCCAGGTATTCAATTTTACTCACCGGTCTTGAAAAAATCAGTTCGTGAATGTTGAATTCGAAATCTTTTGCAACCGCTCTTCCGATAATGACCATTGTAAAAAGTAAACTCATCACACCAAGACGAGTCAGCATCTGAGCAATGATAATGGGAGCGTTGTGCCATTCCTTTCCGTGTCCGATGCCCATTACCTGGGTGTTGGGATCTGTTGTGAGCGTGAATGCCAGTGTGCCGCCAAAAAGAACGATGAAGAAAATATAAAAAGCAGGGCTTTTCAGGTTTTTCTTTAGTTCCAGCAGAAAAATATCTTTAAACATAAGGCGAAAGGTTAGTAGGTGATTATGATCGCGTTGACAAAGCATAGAAATAGACATCTTCGAGTATAGGATCCACCGGATTGAATTCATCCCCGGGATCGGCATTGCTATAAATCTTTACGAAGATTTTGCCTGCAAAAAGGCGGGTGGAAATTACATGGTACTTTTTTTCCAGTTCCTCCATATCCAATCCTGTAATATCCTTTTCCCATATCTTTCCATCAAATTCTTTGATGATCTCACCCGGAACAGTCTGAAGCAGGATTTTTCCTTTATCAATAATGGCCATGTTGGTGCAAAGGTTGCTCACATCATCAACGATATGCGTGGATAGGATGACAATGATGTCTTTACCAATTTCTGACAGCAGGTTATGAAACCGCCTTCTTTCATAAGGATCGAGGCCGGCGGTCGGTTCATCCACAATGATCAGTTTTGGATTTCCAAGCAATGCCTGGGCGATGCCAAAGCGCTGCTTCATACCGCCTGAAAAAGTTCCGATACGCTGTTTCCGGGCATCCCACAGGTTTACTTTCCTGAGCAAATATTCCACCTGTTCCTTTCTTTCTGATTTAATATAAATGCCCTTCAGCATGCTTAACTGGTCCAGCAAATCAATGGCTCTGTCTCTCGGGTAAAATCCAAATTCCTGTGGCAGGTAGCCAAGGTTTTGTTTTAACTCCTGTTTCTGCCTGAGGACATTCAGATCATCCATTTGGATTTCACCGGCATCGGCGTCCTGTAAGGTTGCGATGGTCCGCATCAGGGTTGATTTTCCGGCTCCGTTAGGACCCAGAAGCCCAAACAAACCGTTGGGGATGGTTAAGGAAACGTTGTCCAAAGCATGAACCCCATTGGAGTAAGTTTTCGATAAATTACTTATTGTCAGATTCATATTATTTAATTTTTGTTTTCAATTGATGAAGCAAAATTGAACTGTTCTGTTTAATTTTGGAAATATATGTGACGAGCAATATGCTTATGTGACGAACAGCGATAGGTAGTGATAAAAGGGCTTTATCACATAAATTTAATAATAAACGAAAATGTGGATTACTTTGCCTGAGGATTTTCACAGATGACAAAGAAGATTTTATTCAACATCGGATTTTGGCTGATTCTGTGGCTGACATTCGGTTTTTCCATGATCCGGTTTGAACCGGCGGCTCAGTCATTCAGAATAGCTGCACTGATCATCTTCCCGCTGATTATCCCCGTTTATATTCATAATTTCATTTTCGACTATTTTATCATTAAAAAGCGATACTTTCTTTACTTTATCAGTACGGCAAGCCTGGTATTGTTTTTTGGCTATATAATTCGTGAATTCCAGCATTATATGGAACCGTCGGGAAGCTCTGAAACTTATATTTCTTTGCTTTTCATTATGGTTTTATATACTGGAGCAAGGTACTTCAGGATTGGCACCCAGCAGCGAATACGAATTAAGGAAGAAGAAGATCGCCGGATCAAAGCCGAAATGGAACTGAAGGAACTTGAAGCCAAGCAGGCACAGGCCGAGCTTAATATGCTGAAATCGCAAGTCAATCCTCATTTTCTTTTCAATTCGCTAAACAGCATCTATTCGCTTATTTTAAGCAAATCGGATATAGCGGCCGATACGGTGATGAAGTTATCCGATCTGATGAGGTATCTGCTGGAAAGTTCACAAAAAAGAAAAGTACTGGTGAAGCATGAGATTGATTTCTTGCAAAACTACATTGACCTCGAAAAGATACGGCTTGGAAAAAAAGCAAAGGTGAATTTTGAATACAAATGTGATCTGGGTGGTAAAATTATCTCACCTTTACTTTTGATTCCATTTGTCGAAAACTGTTTCAAGCATGGGATCGCTGTAAATCCGGCGGATAATGTGATAGATATTTCGATTCTGCTGGAAGAAAATGTCCTGATTCTCCGGACTTCGAATAATATTGCTCCCAAACGAATTGATCTGTCGGTAAAGAAAACCAGCATGGGAATTGAAAATGTTAAGAAGCGATTGGAGCTTTTATACACAGGTAAAAATCAGCTTGAAATTAAAGAGGATGAAAACAAGTTTTTAGTAAATTTAAAAATTGAAATTTAGGCCCCATGGAAATTAAATGCCTGATCATTGACGATGAAGTATTGGCACAGAATGTCATCGAAAACTACATTTCTACCATTCCTACCTTAAAGCTGGTTGGGAAATGCGATAACGCTGTTGAAGCCATTTCTTTTTTGCACAACAACTCTGTTGATCTGCTTTTCCTGGACTTAAACATGCCTGAGCTGAGCGGTCTCGACATGCTGAAAACTCTTACAAAACCTCCGAAAGTTATCCTTACAACCGCCTATTCGGAATATGCTCTTGAAAGCTATGAATATGGAGTAGTGGATTATTTATTAAAGCCGATCAAGCTTGAACGTTTCATCAAATCGGTTAACAAAGTAGTAGAGCAATTCAATCAACAAGCTGTGCATGATGAACATAAAGATGAAGCAAAGTTTCAGACCGTGTTTATTAAAGACGACCAGGTTACTTATCAGGTAAGTACAGAAGATATTCTTTATGTGGAGGCTTACGGGAATTACCTGAAGGTACATACACCCGGAAAAGTTTATGTTACCCGCGAAACCATGCATGATATTGAGAAAAAGCTACCGGAGAATGTATTTATGCGGGTTCATAAATCGTTTATCATTTCCCTTTCAAAAATTCAATCCATTAGCGGAAACCGGGTTTTTATCAATCAGCAGGAGATCCCCATTGGTGAAATGTATAAGCTTGCGCTAAAGCAAAAAATCGGGACGACCCATTAAATCATGTCCACCTGATGAAAATAACCTCGCCTCAGTTGGGCGTAGACTGTGTCTACGTCCTGCATAAAATATAGTCTCAGACTATAACCCCTCAGTTGGGCGTAGACTGTGTCTACGTCCTGCATAAAATATAGTCTCAGACTATAACCCATAGTAATTGCAACCTTGGCGTTTTCCGCGTTTCTTACATTTTTGCGTGCTTTGCCTGCCCATCGGGTCAGGCGGGCGAGAACCCAACACATTCAGCACCTACGGCGCTGTAAAAAATAAAATGGCATTATTTTCTACCCATATTTCGCTCCTATCGGAGCTATTCCAACCCCCCATTTGCCCAAACTCTTAGAACCAGGAATTGGGAACTTTTTCAAATCAAACATCATAAATCTAATCTCATAAATCTCCACCTGCGCCAGTATCTTCCACTTATTCTGTTATTCATTAAATGTTTTATGTTTAGTGTTAAAAAAATACCCACCTGCCTCTTTCGCTACCCCTGCTCCGATCCCCACGCCCAATGCACCATGCCTCTTCCTTTGCGCCTCCGCGCCTTGGCGTGCAAAAAAAATAATCTCGCTCCTCCGGAGCTTATAGGGTATTTGGACAATATTTTTCTACCCATATTTCGCTCCTAACGGAGCTATTTTCATCCTCCATCTTACCGTCAAAGGTTGGGCGTAGTCTTCAAGACTGCGTCCCCGATGCCCCCAAGTTTGCGACTTGTGGCCACAAAATAAGCAAAGTTTGTAACTTTGTACAAAATTCAATGGTTCAAAAGCTATGGCCTCTGATATTCCATTAATAGCAGCAATATGCCTAATCCTTGAGCATCATGAAAATAATTACCATAGGTGATCTGCATGGTTCAAATGCCTGGAAGGAAATTGATCCTGAACTATGGGATAGAATTATTTTTATTGGAGATTTTGTTGATTCAAAAGAATTGGACTCGTTGACTGTCCTTTCTAATCTTGAAGAAATAATACAATTTAAGAAAAATTTTCCGGAGAAGGTGATATTACTTTGGGGTAATCATGATCTGGCCTATTTTTATGGTGGTCATGAGAGACATTATTGCCTGGGATTCAAGAAAAAACTTTTACCGATATTATATTCAGTTTTTACTTCAAACAGGCAATTGTTTCAGGCGGCATGGCAGACTGGGAACTATCTCTGGTCTCACGCAGGGTTAACTGATAAGTGGTATAATCTATACCTTAAAGAAAAAATAATTCCGGCAGAAAATAACCTTGCAGATTCCCTGAACCGCTTGTTTAATGAATATTACCCCCCTCTTTATTTGATTGGGGCATACCGCGGAGGATTGCATGAATCCGGTGGAATTTTTTGGGCTGACAGAATTGAAACTAGACCGAATCCATTAGGAGGTTACCACCAGATTGTCGGGCATACCAAAACAGGAAACGGCATACTGACCTTTGATGATTATAGGAATGATACATCAATAACCTATGTGGATTGTCTTGAAACGAAAAGAGAGTTTTTTGAGCTTTTAATTGATGAATAATAACAATCAATTAATAAGATGCTTATAGCTTTGTACTTATTGAACCCTATTAAACAATAATTCAAACACAAACGCACAACTTATATCAGGCACATGTAACCCCAATTTGTTAGTAACAAATAAAATCTTAACATTCTCCGTGTTTCCTCCACTTTGCGTTTTGCGTGAAATCAACACATTCAGCACCTACGGCGCTGTAAAAAAATAAAATGGCATTATTTTCTACCCATATTTCGCTCCTATCGGAGCTATTCCCCCCCATTTGCCCAATCTCTTAGAACCAGGAACTGAGAACTTTTTCAAATCAAACATCATATATCATTCATCTGATCTCATAAATCCTCACTGCTGCCGCTGCTCCTGCCACTTTTCCTTTTGCGCCCTCCGCGTTTTCTCTTTTTTGCGGCCTTCGCGTGAAACCTCAATCCATAAAATTTATAATTTTGAAAAATTAACGCGCAATTATGTAGCATGCAAGTCAGGCTGAAGTTCCCTGAGCCTGTTCGCTGGAGCATGGATAGTTAGTCAGATATCCGTTATAATATGAAAAAGAAAAGAAAGCAAAAACTAACCCTGCACGACCAGAAGATCATTGCCGTAAGGCATAAGAACGCGTTTATGGAGAAACTGAAATACTTTACCGACCTGTGGCTGGGAAAAGGCTCGTTCGATCTGATACCGGAAAGATACCACGAAGTGATTTATAGCGCACGGTTTACTCCTGCACGGCTGATCGCTGCACCGGGAGCCAAGATAAAGAAGAGCCTGCTGGAGGAGATGAAACAAAAGCTGATGGCGCTCTCGGAAACGAAGACGATCCTTACCCGGCCGGGTGAAAATATCACTTTCCTGGAGTTTTCGACTTATTTTATGACGGTTCATCATGGCATTGGCGCACTTTTACTGAAAGGAAATTTCGAAAAGAAGGTTCTGCAGGAAAGATATGACGGGATGAAAACATGGTGTGATCCGGTAATTGACGAGGCAAACATGAGCCTGTTAACGTTAATGAATGTGCTGACCAACGTATACAGCGCCCCCGATGAAAGATATTACGGGATCACTACTGATAAACACATGGGCATAGCGGATAGGACAGGAAATTATACAGTGCTTTACCTGCATACCTCCGATCCTGTAATAGCCCACTTCAACGTGAACAATGAGAGGCGCACAGCATACAGAATGGGAATTTACAGCCCGAAAGGCGTTATGAGATGGATCGGTATACAACCACCCGATACTGAATACGTCAAATGGCGAAAGAAGTACGAAGTCTATATACAGGCACACGCCATCGACCGGCTGTATGAGCGGATCGATTGCATCAATAAGCGCCACGTGATGCTGTGCACATTCCATTCTATGGTAAATCCAAATATCATTTATGAGAACGGTCGGATGCTCATCGCTTATGAGTTCTCACCGGGGAATGTGCTGGGTTATTTTATAGCAGATGTAACCGACGGAAAACTGCTGATCCGCACTTTTTTATTCCTTACCAACGAAGGAACACCGGAGGCAAGAAGGCTGAAGGAAATTTCAGGTATGGGTAAGCTGGATGTGAAATACTGGAACATTGATAAGCTTCATCATTTCCTTACTTCAGATATAGCCCTGAAACCGGAGATCAAAAAAGTCTTTACCGATGCAGGTTGTGGCGGCCTGTTCAAAATGAAGCTCGAAGGTGATGGTCTTTATGGGGGCAGTGTCCGGCTCGCTGATGATTTATTGAATTATATCGGGAAAAGTAATGAGCCACATAATGAATATGAACAAATAGAAACTTCTGCTGGTGTAGGTAATGAACATGAATAGCTACCAATAATCCGTTCAAAAAACTTGGCGCTCTTCGCGTTTCTTGGATTTTGCGGGCTTTGCCTGCCCGCCGGGTCAGGCGGGAGAGAACCCAAAACATTCAGCACCTACGGCGCTGTAAAAAATAAAATGGCATTATTTTCTACCCATATTTCGCTCCTAACGGAGCTATTTTCGGCGACATTTTATTTTGATGTGCCTGAGATTAAATTAGTTCATTTAAATTTGCAATTACCTGCAGTACCTTAGTAATTCAAAGGATAATCCTGAAAGGATTTAAAGTGAATAGCCTTGCACGTAGTGCATGGTCAGATAAAGTGAATGTAAAAAAGAACCCTGAAAGGGTTCAATATATAAATTGACCAATGAGTACCTATACGCAAATTCTTTATCAGATAGTATTCGGCACCTATAACAATGAACGGACCGTGATAGAATCCGGACGGGAAAATCTTTTCAAATACATCTGGGGAATCCTAAAAAATAAAAAATGTCATGTATATCGAATTGGTGGCGTGGAAGATCATATTCATATTATAACGCATGTGCATCCAACTGTTGCGGTTGCATATTTAATAAAAGATGTAAAGCTTGCTTCATCAGATTACATAAAAGCTAAAAACATTTTCCCTGGTTTCAATGGTTGGCAAGATGGCTATGGTGCATTTACTTATGCAATTTCGGCTAAAGACAATTTGATTGAATATGTAAAAAATCAAAAAGAACACCATAGAAAAGTCAGTTTTAGGGATGAATATGTTAGCTTACTTAAAGAGCATGCAATTGAATTTAATGAGAAATATTTATTATGATTTATTGAACCCCTCCGGGGTTCTGTGGCGTTTTTTCCAATACCCATGGGTTTCACCTATGGCTAATCGGGTAGGAAGCGGCTCACGCCGCTGTCCCCCCACACCACCTGGCATACGCCTTTCGTACCAAGGCGGTTTCTACTAACTATGACCGCTCTATTCGATGAAGGATGGATTGTAGCCCTTGTTCGGCAAACCATTGAATACCCATCGCCTTGTTAACCGCCTCCTTGAGAGACATTGCCCACCAGCCTTGTGAGTACATAACTACATTCCAACTGGTGTTTTCCGCTATACCAAAGCTTCTGAGGAATTTGAAAATCGTGTATTTCCTTCCGCATTGCTTCAACCGATAGCATCGTAGTTTCCTTCGTATCCATCCATCGATGTCCCGAAGGTTAGACAGCCATCTGTTAGCTAAACGAAAGTAGTTTGTCCAGCCTGTTATCACCGTATTCAGTTCTTTGACAATCTGTTCAAACTTTACGCCTCTGTTCCTCCTGGTTATTTCACGTACTTTGTCTTTCAATCGTTTTATGGAGGTATCGGATATGCGGACATTACCCTCAGAAAGTAATGTATATCCAAGAAATTTTGTGTCGGAACAGTGCCATACCCCGCTCTTATTGCGGTTAACTTTCAATTTTAGCTTCTGCTCGATAAATTTAATCATGGATTTCATTACCCGTTCGCCTGCCTTCCTGCTATTTACATAGATATTGCAATCATCTGCATAGCGGCAGAAACTGTGCCCTCTTCTTTCCAATTCCTTGTCCAATTCATCTAAAACGATATTGGATAGCAATGGTGAAAGTGGACTTCCTTGAGGTGTTCCCGCTGTCCGTTGCTCCACTAAACCATCCGCCATTATGCCTGCCTGAAGGTAGGATTTTATTAACCGTAATAGTCGTTTATCTCCTATCCCTTTGCTAAGTCGTTGCATTAACCGGTCGTGGTTTACTTTGTCGAAGAATTTCTCTAAGTCAATGTCCACTACCCATTCTTTGCCCGACTTAACGTATTCACAGGCTTGTTCTATGGCCTGATGTGCATTACGCCCCACGCGAAAACCATAACTGCTTTCGCTGAATTGCGGGTCGTAATAGCGGTTAAGGATTTGGTGGATGGATTGTTGCAGCATGCGGTCTTTTACGGTGGGTATGCCTAATAACCGTTCGCCACCGTCCGGTTTCCGTATGCTCGCTTTGCGTACCAAGTCCACTTGGTATCGCTCCTCTAAAACCTCTTTGCGTATTGCATTCAGGTTCTTCTGGAGCCATACCCCGAGTTCTTCAACATCCATCTGGTCTACTCCTCCGCTACCTCCATTTTGTCGTACCCGGTGGTAGGCTTTGAGCAGGTTTCCATAATCAACCACTTCCTCCATCAAATTCACGGTTAGGGTACGGCGTTTCTCCAATTGCGATAACAGTTCAACTCCTGGCTTACCATCATTACAGGTGCGGCCTTCATGATAGTTTGCAGGTTCTGTTAAGTCTTTGAACAGATTTAACTGTATGACTTTCTCATTTTTCTGTTGCGATCTGTCTTTACGCATCTTCGATCCGTTCCCTTTGTTAATAGATTTGAGCCTTTCCGCTTTTATGGTTGCGGTACTATGCTCGCTGCTGACTTCTCCATGACTTTCGTCAAAAGTTACCCTTTGGCTTATCCCTTTTATTCGGGAAGTTATGGAGACCTCCCGGGGTAAGTTCCTACACTTTCTAATTGATACGCCTGATTTACTCCTTCTGCCTTCCGAATGACTTTCGGGCTTCCTGATTCAAAGGTCAGTTACCCGGCAGAACAAGCCTTTTATCAGGTTTCTGTTCGTCGTGTCAATTGTTTGCCTTCAGCTTCCTTCGGATTCCACCTCACGATGGACACCCTTGCTTTCGGCTATGAGATTCCGGTCATCACGGCTCTCTCGGGACTTGCACCCGTTAGTGTAAAATCATGCCCGGCACACTTCACATTTTACCACTTCGTGGTTTGACATTGCATAGTTAATATCATTGGAAATCGGAAGCATGCACATCAATAAAATCTTTCAACATCTTATCAGCTATTGCACTACTTTTTTCCATTAAATATTTAGCCAGCACATCAAAATAAAATTTAACCCTATTTTCATCCTCCATCTTCCCGTCCTCCGACAACCTGGAATCCCTGACACTTCGAACTTCAAACTTCGAACTTAGCGAAGCGGAGATACGCTCTTCGTGACTTCGAACTTCGCACTTCAATCTTCGAACTTCAAACTTCGAACTTCCTCTTGCAAAATCTCATCCCGGTCACGCAAAATGTCATCCGCGCCACACGAAATGTCACACCGGGCAGACGAAATGCCATCCGCGCCACATGAAATGTCACTCCGGGCACATGAAATGTCATCCGCGCAGCATGAAATGTCACTCCGGGCACATGAATCGGAAACTTCGTCAGACAAAATGCCTTCCCGGGCACACGAATCGGAATCCTCGTCAGGCAAAATGCCTTCCCGGACACATGAATCGGAATCCTCGTCAGGTAAAATGCCTTCCCGGGCACATGAATCGGAATCCTCGTCAGGCAAAATGCCTTCCCGGACACATAAATCTGAATCCGCGTCGGGCAAAATGTCTTTCCTGATGCATTAAACCCTCCCCGAAATAAACGAAATCAGGTTCCGGCAGGTCGTATCCCCTTCCGGCCCCCTCGTTCGGCTCAGGCTCTGCCTCAGTCTTCCATATTCTAAAAGGCTCCAGCCTTTACCTTTAAGCCGATATTAAAAATCGGCATGTTCCTCACAGGTCATCAAAAACTTCATATATTTGCTTCCGAAAACCTTATGATTGATACATAAAGTAATGACAGCCGGCACATACATCGAACACGAAAATTCTTGTATAAATACTTACAAACGCTTAAAAATGGATACAAAACACCATTACAATCGAATACTTCAGAAAAACGCAGCTAAACCTAATTCAGAAATAACCACCATTAGTGACCTATACAATCGTTATAGTGCATTTGCGATTTCTGCCCGACCCCTAATTGACACAAACAAGCGCACTATAACTCAATTTCATTATGTGGTATTATCTCATTACTAATCCATCAATTGAGATCTAACCAACAGGACTTCCATCCTTTAGAAACATTACATCGTTTTTTCAGACCCTATGAGATAATATTATATTAAAATGATAAATCGCTAAAACTTATTCATGTTGACTTGATTATAGTTTGGGCTAACGTAAAGCCATTGAAAGTACTTGTCCAAATGCATTGGGCACTCCATGGGCAATTCCAGATGATACTATGCTCTCACTCTTCTCCCGAATTAATCCATAAAAGAATCCTCCGAAAAATGCCTGAAGTCCCATCCAGGGGTTGGTATCATATTGACCTAAAAATGGATTAAAAACACCAAACTGTATAATATGAGAAAGACCGAAAAGGAGGGACACAATTAACAACCCTGGACCGAATGATATACCAAATAAACTCCATGGACGTCCATACCCTTCATTAATCCTTGATTGAAAATATCCTCTGAATTTTATCTCCTCACCGAACCCCACCATAATCAGAAAGTAAAGATCCCATGCAATTATACCTGGCACATTGTTCCCTTTTATTATAGCAGCAACAATAGGGCATCCAGCCAAGACTATTAAAATAGAAAGCTGATATATCATCCTGATCTTTAAACTTCTTTCAGATTTATTAGTTTTGTTATTCTTCCGGAATATTAATACAAATAATGCAATCATTATTATTGCAACAAGTGACAATATAATGGATCCTGTGCGACCACTGGTACTTATACCACGACTTTTAAGAAATCCAAATCCCAAACCCAAAAGCATCATAATCAATGCTCCTGCAAATCCATAATGAATCTGTGATTTGCTATCTACTAAAGATAGACCGTATGTTGACCATTTTCTTCCGGAAAATCCAATAATTGCAAATGGAATAATTATAGCTTGTAAACCGAAGAGGAAATTTCGCCATCCGTAATCAACTTCTGCATTTACCAGAACAGAATCCAGCCAGATTGAAAAAATTTTCATCAAAATAAATACCAGTAAGACTTCAATTATTGATTTTGCTTTCATTTTTAAAGCTTTTTACGGGTTAAATATTCAGGGAACCTAAAATAAAAAAATTAAAGATAAAGATAATTAATTACATAAAGATTAAAGATTCCATAAAATATTTAGGTATTAAATTTCTGGATTGCGGATATTGATTCCCCCGTTGGGTGTATACTGTGTCTGCGTCCTGCCTAAAATATAGTCTCAGACTATAACCTATCATAAATGTAAAACCAGGTCACCCTTCGGAAAAAACACTTGTTGCTTTGCTCGTTAAAGTTTATTTGTATTTTTAACCTTTTTATTGAGCTTGTGAAGTGTGTTCAATGTATGCTCATGCAGGGCACACACAAAGGCTATAACAAATTCGGGTATGCTATTTGTTGAAGCATTTGAAATCTTTACATACATTTGTGCAGGCTGACAGTTGAGCATCAATTTAATCCCGCACTTGTCATAGCATCAACCCTAAGCGTCATGCTTGGGGCGACATCGGAACTTCAAACTGGCCTGCAAGTAACAGAGAGACAAAAATTAAAAAACCGATAAAAAATCTAAAATGAGACAAATATTTGCAATGCACAAAATACAATTATGCGTATCACTCACCGTGGTTACGATTTTCTTAGCATCTTGTAATACCAAAACAGATAATAAAAATAATTCATCGAAAGATAGCCTTGAAAGCACTAATTTAACAGAAATACAGAATTCTTCACTAGATTCAATAGTTCTTTTTTTACTGGATGCGTCAGCCAAAGATTTTCATGACAACCAGCCACCAATTCCTGTCAATTTTCGTAATGTTCAAGTCAGAAATTTAATCGGCCAAAATTTGGAAAACAACTTTATGATATGTGGTCAGTTTCTTGCCCAGGACAAACAAAGCAAAGATGAGTGGACTTCCTTTGCCACTATTAAAACAGACCCATATGAACAATGGATTGGCTCTAATGCTTTAACGTATTGCCAGGACTCTAAGGCTATATCATACAAAATATATGATTTATCTTCAGCATTAAAAAACCGAATAGATTCACTCCAAAACACAAAGGATTTGACAAAGTAAAGCAAGAATTAATCAACACGACATAAGCACGAACGCATAATCGCGTAGACGGCCGGTGAGCGTTTAAAACATGGCAGGCATTGCTTAATAAGTCGACCGGGATATCATTTAAATTGGATACTTATTATGCCTACCTTTGCAACTGGTACTATTGTAGATTCACTTAATACTTTACAAATGAGCAAACTTACATCTTTGATTGCAGCGCTATATTTAGTTATATTTCTCACATCAACTGTTAAGCCACAGGATAACCAGTCTGAACTTTTGGGAGAATCAACTCAGGAATCTGTCGTTAATGAAAATGACAACCAAAAAATTACGAAATCACCTGTTTTAAAACAGGTTCCGGCTGAATACAAAAGCCATCCTGAATTCGGGAAAACACAACCAAAGAATCCGGATCCTTCCGGCAGTTATGAACTGATCCATGAACGAACATCCCATTCGCGGATTTTTCAAAACATGAACGGAACCTATACCACGGTTTATTCATCCTATCCTTTGCATGTTCAGGATGAGAACGGCTGGTGGATCAGCTTGGATGAGGAAGCCTTGAAAGAACCATCGGCACCGGAAAACACAGACAACTTCACAACACTTGAAGACTTAACGATCATCAATTCCTGTTTTTACCCCACCTACCAGCAAAGCAGCCTTACAGTCCCCATTCCTGCCGGAGACAACATTTTGAGCACCTACATAGTATGGGAGTTTAAAGCGATTAACAGTGGCTGGTTATCCGATCAGATGTCTTATGTTTCAGGCCCCGCAGGACAAACAGCAGTCTTTACAGGTACCGGTAGCATTGAGGGAGTCCAGGTTTATAATACCAGTGACCCCATTGCAAACATTGTTTCACCCGGACAGATTACCATTAATTTCTACTCTTCAAGAACCTGGGGCGGATCGGGATGTAATGCCACTTATAATTACCTTCAAAGAAGATACATAGAGGTTCTCCATGGCGAAATCCAGTATGGCGAGGGAGACATTGTGATCAATGAATATTCCGCTTCAAACCTTGCAACTATTTCTGATAACTACAGTGAATATGAAGACTGGATTGAGTTGTACAACACCTCTACTTTTTGGGTTGATATAAGCGGCTATTTTTTAAGCGACGCGTTAAACAACCCAACCAAATGGCAGTTTCCGCAGGGGGTTTCCATTCCTGCTGGTGGATTTTTGAAAGTTTGGGTTTCCGGGCGGAATGTTGTATCCGGTGGTCATTACCATACCAATTTCAAGCTTACCCAAACCAAGGACAATCCGGAATACATTGTTCTTTCATTGCCCGACACAACTATCGCCGATAGTCTTAAAATTCAGATCACGCAGCGAAATCATTCCCGGGGCAGGCAGCCAAACGGAACTGCAACCTGGAAGATATTTACTTCCCCCACACCGGGCAATACCAACAACAACGCGACCGGCTATATTGCTTATGCCCAAAAACCGGCTATGAGCGAAATAGCAGGATTTTACAACAACTCACTCAACATTACGATAACAACATCGGAACCCAACAGTACCATCAGGTATACAACCAACGGCTCTGAGCCCACCACATCCTCCACACTCTATAGCACGCCGGTTCCCATAACCCAGACAAGAATCGTCATAGCCCGCACATTCAGTAACAACCCGCAGATATTACCCAGTTTGCTTGATTTCAATACCTATTTTATCAATGTTGATCATACCCTCGGCGCCATATCCACCTCAGCGGGGCAGCTTCAGCAGTTGCTCAATGGCAATCAATCCCTGCGTCCCTTCGGAACATTTGAATACTTCAATGCCGCCGGAGTTCGTACAACCTTTGGATACGGTGAATTCAACGAGCACGGACAGGATTCATGGGTTCATCCGCAACGAAGCATCGATTACCAAACAAGGGATGAGTGCGGGTACAATTATGCCATCAGGGAACAACTAATTCCCCTTACTGACCGGGATGAATTCCAGAGGATCATCCTGCGCGCTCAGGGTGATGACAACTATCCGGGTATTGATACCAGCGCTCACCTGAGAGACCTTTTTATCGAAAATTTTGCCATTAAGGGAGGAATGAATAACGACGGAAGGCGGGGCCAGCAGGGAGTGATGTATGCCAACGGTGATTACTGGGGTGTCTATGGTTTCAGGGAGAAAGTCGACCATGATTACGCTGAATATTACTACAACCAGGATAAGTTCAATCTCTATTTTCTGAAAATATGGGGCGGCTCCTGGGCAGAATATGGTGGTCAGGCAGCTTTCGATGACTGGTATGCCTTGCGTGGTTTCATACTGAATAACGATATGGCCAACCAGGCTAACTATGATTATGTCACAGCAGAGTTTGATTTCGAAAGCTTTGTTGATTACCTCCATATAAACTCTTTTGTGGTTTGTACTGACTGGATCAACTGGAATGTCGGGTGGTGGAAGGGACTGAATCCTGAAGGCGGAATCCAGCGCTGGAGATACACCTTGTGGGATGAGGATGCCACCTTCAACCATTATATCAATTACACCGGAGTTCCGGGAACCAGTCCGCAGGTCTCACCCTGTTTTCCGCAGGGCATCACGCAGGATCCGGGGCTGCATATTGCCGTTCTGAATAAACTACTTACAAACCCTGAGTTCCGGACCTATTATGTTTCACGATACATCGATCTCTATAACACTGTATTCAGGCCCGACAACCTCATTCCCTATCTTAACCAGATTGAAGCGGAAATGCTCCCCGAAATGCCAAGACACTTTGCCCGCTGGGGAGGCAACATGACCAAATGGCAAAGCAATGTTCAAAAAATCAGGAACTTCATCAATGCGCGCTATGCCTATTTGCCAACAGGACTGGCTTCCTGTTATAACCTTACCGGTCCTTATCAGCTGACCCTTGATGTTTATCCTCCTGACGCCGGAAAGATCAGGATCAATTCCATCATACCCGAAGATTATAGCTGGAATGGAAGTTATTTTGGTGGCATTGAAACGAAACTCGAAGCCATCGGCAGTTCTCCTTATAAATTCAGTCACTGGGAAGTTAACGGAACAACCATCACTCCTGGTCCGCTTTCGCCCATCGTCACTCTGAATTTATCACAGAACGCCACCGTTACTGCTCATTTTTATAACCCACTAACGGATAATGATCTGATTCACTATTGGCATTTCGACAATTTGCCTTCCGGAACACTTACATCCGTAACTTCGGATTTTTCTGTGAATACGCCGGGTGTCATTACCTATCCGGGAACGGGTGCCGGTTATATGGACCGCAGAACACACAGCCCCGCCGATCCTGTCTCCAATCTTAACCTTCAGATGGGTCAATTGCCGAACACGGGAGCAGTACTCAGGGTCAGGAATCCTTCCAATACAAGGGAACTGATCATTGCTGCATCCACTGCAGGATTCAAAGAAATTGTGGTAGCGTTTCCAATTACAAGGACCGCAAATGGGGCAACATTGCAGGAATTTTACTGGTCTTCGGACAATGGTACCACCTGGAATCTGCAAGAGCCTGCTTATTCCGTCCCGCTTTTGCCTCAATGGGAGTTGAAGGTATTTGATCTCAGCACCATTACTGCCCTTGATAATAATGCCAATGCCAGGTTCAGAGTATTGTTCACCGGTGATAATACAAGCTTAACCGAAGGAAATAATCGCATCGATAACCTGACTGTGATGGGGAATCCTGTTGTTGCACCGGTTACTTACTACAGCAAAGCTACCGGACCCCTCGAATCCCTGAGTACCTGGGGTACATTGCCGAACGGAACCGGCACATCTCCTGCCAATTTCAGTACAGATTTTGCCACCTATAATCTCCGAAACAGAACAACGGCAACGCTGTCAAATTCATGGACGGTAACTGGTTTCGACTCGAAGGTTATTGCCGGAGATGGAATTAATGGAATAGCTTTCAATGTGAATGCTCCATTTATTGCCAAAGTGGAGGTTTCCAACCTTGCGACCCTAACACTCTCTCATCAAACCATACCTGAACTGGTCGAACTCCATGATGGTTCATCCGTGATCTTTACAGGAATGGCCCAGAATGTTCCCTACGCCAGTTTTTACAATCTGACATTCTCCGGTATGAACCCTGTCTTTACTGGTAACGGAACAATCACTGTGGGTGGAAACCTGAATTTAACCGGCACGGTGAATATGCCGGATGCCCGCGGCAGCAGCGAATACAGTTTCCTGTTTACCGGTAATGCAAACCAGCAGATCAGCACCGGGAGCAACGTACTTCGTTCCTACAATATGCTCTTCGTAAAGACCCAGGGCAGTATCGGTTTCACCAGCGGCAGCAGGATCTCGACCGACAATCAGATCACCTTCAATATTGGGGCTGATGCTGATTTCAGTGACAACGGGATCACCATTTACGCCGGAAATAATGTGAACATCGGCGGAGCAGAAGCTTCCTATCTTTTCACCGGAACATTAATCCTTGCAGGTACCGAAGCGGGTATTGTGAAAGGCCTGGGCGCCGGCAACCTTTTCAATATCAGGCAAGGGGATAATACCAATCCGGTCGCACCGCTCAACAACCTCATCGTTCGGGTGGCAAATACAGGCGGGGAATTCAGGTTCAGAGACGGCACCACCAACAACTTTACCATCAAAGGGGATTTTATTGTTGAAAGCAGCGCTGTCGGGCTGATCCGCTTTTATCAGAATGATGTTTTCATCGGTGGTGATTTTATTGTTGAGCCGGGTTTTTCGGGAAGCATCGAACTGCTGAAATCGCTTACCATAAACGGAACAATGGTTCAGAACCTTGAATTGGCATCTGCCCTTCATGTTCAGGATCTGATCCTGAATAATTCAGCAGGGGTTATCAACCTTGAAGGGACGATAGAGGCGCTTACAACGTTGAGTTTTGTTTCGGGCAAAATAATTACCCCCACCGACGGCCTGGTGATCCTTGGCCTTAACGGAACAGTCAATGGCTATAACAATCAAAGATTCATCGAAGGAGCTATGGGTTACCGCACAAACAATACCATTGCACAACAATTTACTTATCCGATAGGAAAAAACGGCGCCTACAGGCCGGTAGTATTCGAGGTAAGCCATCTTAACAATGAAGAGATGCTGTATGTGGCTGAGGTTTTTGAAACACCACCGCCACTGCTTTTTATGCCTCCCGAAATAGAATGGGTTTCCGGAACCCGGTATTATAGAATTGAAGATTTCGGCGCCGGACAGATGACCACCGGTGAGATAACCCTGACTTATGACCAGACGGAGATCAACTTTAACCCAAGCCTGCTCAGGATCGTCAGAGCCGGAGCTACAGGCTGGGAAAACCTGGGAGGCATTGTCACAGGTGGACTCCAGGGCAGCATAACCTCAACAGTGAACTTTACGAACAGCGGTATCTTCGCCCTTGCAAGGGCTAACACCGATCCATACCTGAGATTGCTTGACCTGAAAGTTATGCTCGAAGGACCCTATAACACAGGTTTGCAGCAGATGCAAAATCAACTGAACCTGGCAGGCTATGTTCCTTTGTCGCAACCTTATAATGTGTCTCCATGGAATTACACCGGAACGGAAAGTGTTACGTCAATTCCCAATTCCGGCATTGTTGACTGGGTATTGATTGAGTTCCGTGATGCCGCCACGGCATCGAATGCAACTCCTGCTACTATCTTCGACCGCAGGGCTGCTTTTCTGCTCCAGGATGGTACTGTGGTTGACCTTGACGGAATGAGTGAGCTTCAGTTCTCAGCGGTACGGTAACCCAGAATCTTTTTGTGGTTGTATGGCACAGGAATCACCTTGGGGTCATCTCGGCATTACCTTTACAAGGGATTGGGAATGTTTACACACTATGACTTCACTACTTCAGCAGGACAGGCGCTGGGAGGGGTGAGTGCACAAAAAGCTGTAAATACTGGTGTTTGGGCGATCATTGCAGGCGACGTCAACAGCGATGGTATTATTGATTTAACCGATGAGCTGACGATATGGGAAACGGAAGCAGGATTTTCAGGCTATCTGAATGGTGATGCCGGCATGGATGCTGAAACTAACAACAAGGACAAGGATGACCTGTGGAAGCCAAACCTCAACCGGCAAAGCTACATCCCTGAATAGATCATTTTGAAGAAGGGAAGCTGATTTTTTTTTCAGGTGGTATAGAACTACCGATTTACTCATAACACATGAAACGCTGTCGTCAAAAATAAAAGGGGCAGGTCATCTTGTTCTATGCCAGTTAGGCAGGAGCACATGCCCAGACCCAAATCCGGACGAGCCGGGGAATATCTAAGCAGAAAAATAATGATATACAAGATCATACAAGGTAAGGAAAAGGATAGTGGGATAGTAGTTTTTTTCATACTTACTAATTATTTATTCTGTTGCTAAAAAGACCACGCAACAGCAATAAAAGGAAAACAAAATGAATAGATTAATAATTACACTTGTGTTTATAATCGCACTAACAAGTTGTGATGTGACAATTGACAAATCAAAAGATATGACAAAACAAAAAAATCAACAGGACAATTCGCTTTCTCCAAAAGATACAACGCCAAAAGTGACAGGAATTGGAGGAATATTTTTCTTCTCTGAAAACCCTGAAAAGATAAAAGAATGGTATTCCAAAAACCTGGGACTTGAAGTAAATCAATGGGGTTCAAGTTTTGAATTTAGAAACGCAAACAGACCGGATGAAATTAATTATTTGCAATGGAGCCCATTTAAGCAAGGTAGCGAATATTTTGCCCCTTCAAAAAAAGAATTTATGATAAATTATAGAGTTCAAAACGTTGAAGGACTGGTTAATAAACTTAAAGAAAATGGAGTGACTGTTCTTGACAGCATTGAAACCTATGATTACGGAAAGTTTGTTCACATAATGGATGCAGAGGGCAATAAGATAGAGCTATGGGAACCGATTGACAGCGTATTTACTTCAATGGGCGGTAAGACAACAAAATAGAAAAGCAAGTCAAAAATGAACAAGAAAGATATCAAACCTTATTACTAAAAACCGGGTCGAAATTTTTAAGCGCTTTGTGAAAACTCCCCCAGTGAAGACAGCACACAGATAATTTCACTCCTGTGAAGTTGTAATCATTTTGAAATCACCCTCATTTTTATATTTCCGCTTGATAGCTTGTAAGAATTAATCCGCCTGGCAAAGTTGGCTGATTCAGAGGCAAGCAGATCAGCCTGACCGCAGGTCAGGTCCCAGACCACCATTCTCCAGCTTCCGGATAATCCTTTGCTGATCTCTGCCTACGGAACGAGGTGCTTTTCTAAACTATTGAACAAAGAATTATTACTCTGTGTTTAATTGTTGAACTTTATATATTGATTTTATGACGATGACAACAGAAAAAGGCACAAAGCAGAATCCCTGGACACTTAAAACTCCTCCCCTTACATCTGAATTCACGATGCACAAGGAAGTAAAGGACAACAAAGAAGTGTTGGTATGTACTGTTGGTAAAACAGTTTTGTACTATGACTATCGATGTCTTGCTGATCTCCATTCGATGCTAAAAAAACACGGTGACTGGATGGAACTTGGCAGCGCTGATGAACAGAAACCTGCTAAAGACGGGACTGTTGAAGCGTGGGGACGTTCCGAGAAAAATCCTGTGGGTGGATGGTATGGTCTTAAAAAGGGGCTTCGCGGAAGATTTGGAATGTATATTCCGCCGCTAATGGAAGCCCTTGGACTTGCAGAAGTTACCCACGACACCAAAGGCAATAAAATGAAAGCTAAGTAATAGCGGATAAAAAAGCACTACTGGTAATCGAGTAGACTTAAAAAGACAGAAAACCGATAGCCTGATAAATCAGGACTGCCAAATGCAGTATTTGATAAATTGCATCTTTATCTGATAACGACTAACCTTTGCATTGCCGATCTGCCAGCATTACTCCTGAAGGAAATAAAATAAACGCCTGGCGTCAAATCGGAAGTGTTGAGTTCCAGTTTATATTCTCCGGTACTTTGATTTTCTTTTTTATATTCTTTTATCAAATATCCGGAGCTGCTATAAATGCCGATGTTCATATAGGTATCTGAATCGAGCTGATAACTTATGTTTGTGTTATCTGTGGCAGGATTAGGATAAATTCGGATAGATTGGAGCGATGCACTGATTTCTTCGACACTTATTGCCAGATCGTAGGTATAGTTTGAAATGGAATGATTTTCCCAGCCTTTCGAATCTACCCATACTTGATAAAGTTCTTCGATTATCCGGTCCTGTTCATCATACTGGAACATGAACAATTCATGGTTTTCCCAGGCGCCACTATACCAGCTTTCGCTTTGCTCCTGGATTCTGAGCCATTGTGTGTTGTATGTATAGGTGAAATGAAGGGAATTTTCCCAGGCATTGTTATACCAGGCTTTCTTCAGTTTTTCAATTTCATGTCCGCCGGCCTCATAAGTCGAATATGCAATATCTTCATTTACCCACGCATTGTTCTCCCAATGCTGAGAAAGTTCCTCGATCATCCATCCGTTGTTATCGTAAGTAAAAGTATCCTTTGCAGCATTTACCCAAGCCTGTGTGTTCATATCCCACTCCTGCCGCAAGATCTCTGTTGCCAACTGCTGAGCATTGTAAGTAAAATCCTGCTTCTGGCTGTTCATCCAGCTTCCGCCATAATTAAACTGCAAAATCATTTGCAGAGGCATTCCAAAAGAAGTATAGGTATAGGTCAGTTGCGCCATATCCATCCACGAACTGCCGGTCCATAATTTCATTAAAAAATGAATAGGTTTGCCCTCCGGATCTACAGTGATTACACTCCAGGAATTATACACCCAAGCATTGCCATCCCACATAAAATTGTAGGAATCGGTAGGAAAACCATTGTCATCATAATAAATCAGATCTTTCTCGGCATTTACCCAAGCGCTATTTTCCCAAACTTTATGGATCACTTCAGTCATCGAGGACTTCACTGATTTGTAATTCGCATCGCCTTTCAGCTGGCGATCGATGAAGGTAAGTACTTTCCCGGGAAGTTCCGGGACTTGCATTGGATTTTGATAAGTGAACATGATCTGCCTGATTTCGCTTCCAAGGCGGGGCTGATCAAATGATTTTTCGATGGCAAATAACCGGGAAACGCCCGCCATTGCCAAAATAATTAACGTAATCAGTAAACTTTTTTTCATTTTTTTAATCTCCTATTTTTAAATTAAAAGCCTGTATAAACCAAAATATATCTAATTGGCGCAAATATAATGACTGATTATTCAAAAACCAAATTTTCTCCCGATTATTTTCATTATTTTTTCAAACGAAGTTTTAATCAAAGTTATTAACCCGACTATATCACCTGATTTTCTCATTTATTTAATTGAACAGTTTCCCAAATTTATTGTTACAAATAATTGCAAATGAATAAGAACTATACTTCTTAACTTTAATTTAATTAGAACCTTACACCTTCAGCAACATGAAAGCAAAATCAATCAAAGGAAAATCACCTGAGGAAATTAAAACAGCGCTGGAACGAATCATAGCTGACGCCCGCCTGCCGGACGGGCAGGGTTTCAAACCGACACTTGCCATCGTGTTCCTGTCGGTAAGCCAGGACAGGGAAGCAATCTGCAAGATTCTTGATGCTCATGGCATAGCCATTTTTGGAGCTACTACGAGCGGAGAATTCATTGATGAGGTGACAGAAAAAGGAACAGTGGTGATATTGCTGATTGGACATGAATAAGGATCATTTCAAAATCTATCTCAGATGAATTTCCTGAAAAAAACTACAGGGAAACGGCACAGGGCATCGCACAAAAAGCACTGAATTAAAATACTGCAAATCCAGCATTCCTTATTTCCGCAAGCCATCTGGAAACAGATGCTGAACAGTTACTTTTTGGTTTTGAGGATATAGCGGGCAAAGAAGTGAATGTATTTGGTGGAATGGCATCTGATGACTATACCTTCACCGAACAGTTTGTCTTTACGAATGGAAGGGAAAGCAACCGGGCATAGTTGTCCTGGCGGTGGATGAAAGTAAAATACTGATCAAGGGAAGGGCTACCTGCGGATGGAAAGCAGTTGGAACGGAAAAGAT
>CAVPSZ010000027.1:0-160660 GCA_963708435.1 uncultured Bacteroidales bacterium | reverse complement strand
ATTGCGAAGATGTTTTCTGAAATTTAAAGCTATGATTTCCAGCTAAAACCTGAAACTTGGAACTTTGAACTTTGAACCGATTTAATCCGGCACCTGGCTTTCTTCTCCTATATTCGGCAGACAGTAATCGTTTTTATCTGTGTTGTCAACCTCGGTATTCATGTTTAAGTCGCCTTTAAGGTAACCCTTTTTGCCTGCCTGTAAATTCCACACCCCTGTTTTATCGGTCATGTCTGTTGTTCCGGAAGCATCCGCATCACCAGCAAACATACCCCAAACTCCAGGAGCAATTTCCTTCTGCCCATTGTTGTATGCTTGTCCGGAACCGGTTGTAAAGTCGTAAGCATAAATTCCTCCCGTTTCAGTCAAAGGATTAGCAGCCATAATGCATAGGTGATTGCGATGATAAACCACTACAAACAATGAATGCTGGATAACAGGAATGTCAAATTGCTGGTTACCTGCGCCGTCAAGGCTTCGGATGGACCCGTCATTCATCAGGAAAGCCGCCTGGCGGGCAACTCGGGAAGCGGCAGTAGCGGTAACAGCGGAAGTCGCATCCCTCAATTCAACGAGGACCCAGTCAACAACATTCGCTGGGACTATTGCAATATTTTCAAGTCCGGCATAGTTCCATGGAGCCATGTTGTAAGGCTGGGATAAAGGGAAGTCAGTCAAACCGGTTAGTTGGTTATTCATGCCTGTTCCGTTAAAAGGACCTTCGAGGAAGACCTTTAAGTCGAGGTGAATAACTGAGGAGGACTGATACTCATAAGCACCCATGTCGACAATATCATTGACGATGCGAATATTTCCGGCATAGTCAAATAAAGGTAACAACATTCCGGTTGTATCAGGATTTCCTGCATCAATACATGGTGATCCCTCGCTGATTGAGAAATCTCCAAATGTGACGGATCCAAAAAGGGGATCGGAATTGATATTACCTGTTCCTGGGTACGATCCAGTGATATCAGAATACTGTGCGTTTACTGATCCGCTGTAAACTACGATTTCAGTCGGCAAATTATTCCATAAAATACAGTTTTTAAACTGAGGAGTGGAATTGTAGTTATATAAAGCTCCACCTCCCTGCCCGGTTCCCGTAGCGGCATTTCCTGTGATTGTAACATTGGTAAAGAGCGGGCTGGAACTCACAGAATTTATCGCACCTCCTGCGCCATTGGGAGTGTGATTACTACAGATCAATGTATTCCAGAATTTATGATTCGCATTACCGTATAAGTAGATAGCGCCCCCGGCAACTGAAGTGTTATTACTTATATTGCAATTATAAAATTTTGCATAAGACTGGCTTTCAGCATGATATCCACCACCATTGTTTTGAGCTTCGTTTCCTGTGATCTCGACATTATAAAATACCGGATCTGAATAGTAGGAAATCCATGCGCCTCCTCCCTGACCAACATAGCCAGCAACATGAGATTGGGCTGTATTATTGTAAATGGCCGAATTGGTTATCGTCCCTTGGCTGCCCCAACTGATATGGATTCCTCCCCCCGCTACACCTTCATTGTCGTAAACCGATATGGAATCGAGTTGCAGGTCGGAGTACATTGTTGCACATAAACCGCCACCGCTGTAATAAGCAAAGTTGCCGTAAACCTCGCAGCGCTTTAAAGAAGCATCACAATAATTCGTAAACATAGCGCCTCCGCCATGTTCATTTACGTTATTATTGAATATTTTGACATCAGACAATTGCGGACTGCTGTAATCTTTGCAATAAAGTCCTCCGCCGCTTTTAAATGCAAAGTTATCCTTGATTTCCACGTTGGTGATCAAAGGTGAGCTTCCATTTTCAAGCCTTATAGCACCTCCAAACTCCCCATATCCTCCCTGAAACGTTATACCGTCAATTGTAAACCCGTTATCATTATAACACCAGAGAAGTTGATTCTTATCCTCGCCGAAAATTGTGGTTTCTTCGATTCCGGACCCTTTCATCGAAACATAATCCCGCCAGTTTATCGGAAAAAATTCTCCTGTTGCTGCATCGGAAAACACGCCATTAGCAAGATGAATGGTTCTGGGATTAGCTGCATCAGCTGTGATTTTCATACAAGCCATCCGCATCGTCTTCAAGGGTGCTTTCCGGACTGGTGCCTGAATTTTCATCCGAACCATCCATAGCAACATAAAGATCGCTGCTGTTCTGACTAATCATGAAATGGCTTCTGATAATATTAAAATTCTGAAGAGGATATGCAAAATGTTCATTGACATTTTGAACCGTAAATGTATCGACAACAATTTGTTTTATATAGCTCGCATTCCCTGTAAAAAACAGGTCAAGTCCGGCTGCGCCTGCGTAATTGAGGTAAATATCGGATTTATTTACAGGATCGAAAGTACAGTTACCATGCTCGACGATATAAATGCCTCCACCGAATTGTCCGGCACGGTTATGATGAATCGAATTTCCCGATGAATAAATATTGGAGGTGTGCACATAAACAGCACCCCCGTTATTAGCTTGATTATATCGGAACAGGTTGTCAGTTAGGTTGATGTTGGTATAAATGCCGTAGACAGCACCACCTGTGGGAGCTGTGTTGTTTTCAAAGGTGTTTGCAGTAAACATCGGACCTTCAGTTCCGGCAATATATACGGCACCACCCTGGGTCGTAGCTTTATTTTTATTGATAAGGGAATTACGTACGAACACACCTGGCGAACCTGTAAAATAAAGTGCTCCACCGCGATCATAGGAGCCAAATCCATTAGCGTTTCCGAATGTGATACGGCAATAGTCAAGCCAGGAGGCGCTTTGCCCATTAAACATAGTATTGATGAACCTGATGCCCTGCCAACCGGTGATAGTATCAGCCGGAGCAAAATTAATCGGATCATCCGCTGTCCCATATGCCAGAATCTGCCCCCGCACTTCCAGTTCGTAATCTCCCTGGAAGATCAGGGATACGCAAGGTTCGATGATAAGCGTACCGCCTTGTGGTACTTGCAGGTTACCTGTAACATAATAGGGACTTCCTGCACATGGAAGCACGCCCGTAATCATGCCGCCGGGAAGTGTTGTATGAACCTGTATAAAAGGAAGGGCGCCCATATCGGCGCGGGTTCCGTCAGGATCGGGTGGAGAGGCAGGGTTTCCTTTGTCGATAGCAGGCGATTTACCGCCATCGGGAAGGGGATAGTCATGCCAGGTCGGAATAAATTCAGAAGAGAGTAAAGGATCTTGTTTGATGACACCGGTTCCGGTCCAGGTTCCCTTCTCAATTATTGAATATGAAAGCAATACAATACAGGTTCCGCTTGTTTCGATATCTTCATTGAAATTATCCCACAATATTGAATTATCTATAGTTATATCAGAATCCTGGATAAAAACAGCTTCTCCCTCAAAATCAGTATCATTATCTGCGATGGTCGCATTTGTGATCCCGGCAAACGAATCGTCATAAATTGCCATTGCCGATCCCGTTGCAGCATAATTGTCAATAACTAATGAACGGCTCAAATGCAGATCAGAATGATCCATGTAGAATCCTCCGCCTCTTGTACCCGCTATATTCAGGGAGACCACAACATTATTCAGTTCCAGGTCAGAATAAGAAGCAAAGATACCGCCTGCATCCACCAGGGCATCGTTGTCAAGGATCAGGATATTATTTAGGGTGACATTTGAATTATTGAATCCCATTCCACCTCCGAACTTTGCTATATTATAGCTGAGCGTATCCTTGCAAAAAGATGCGTCCGAGGAACTGCCATAGATGCCTCCTCCATTTGAATAACTACATTTATTTTGCCTGATCAGGTTTTCACTGAAGACGGCATCCGACCCTGATAAGTATACACCGCCTCCCATTACTGCTGAGTCATTCTGGATAATGCAATTCCTGATCCTGACGGGGGATTCGGAGCAGGCAATTCCGCCTCCGTATGTAGCAGAACTATTTTTTACAAGACTGTTTGATATTAAAACCTTGGACGAATTTTCACAATAGATAGCTCCGCCATATAAAACATCCTGGGCAAGAACATCATCATAAGCTCCCTTTCCGTTATCCAGCCTGCAATAATCCAGCTTGGAGCTATCAGAAGGATTATTATTTGTGTTCATAAACCGGATGCCCCGCATACCGATCTCTGGAAGTTCAGAAGTAAATATGATCGAATCGAATACAGTCCCCGTTGCGTTTAGCCTGCCTCTGACTTCCAGCTTGTACCTCCCGGTGAAAAAAACTTCCACCCCAGGCTCAATCGTCAGCGTATTTCCAGCATCCACAACATAGTCGTAGTTCAGGAGGTAAGGACTTCCAGCAGGGGTCCAGGTGCCATTGACATAGGATACACGCGGGTAAATGTTTACGCAGGCATGTTCCATAATATCGAAATTATAACCTTGAATATCAGGAGAAAAATCATCAATGGAATACCAGCCATCATCACTACCCCTCCAACCCCAGTTACAATGAAATAAATCACCGGAGTTATAAGCATCAAGCACCCATGCATGGCCGGCATTTTGCTGGTCATCATAGGCTCCATAAATTACTGGCCGGTTCAGGTCAAGGTTTTCTTTCATTTTATCAGGCCAGAGTGAACCCGGATAAGATGACCGGATTAAATCGTTTACCGCATCATCGATATAGAACCAGTTTTCGAGGGCATAACTTACATCGTCGTCTCCCCATCCCCAAGCTAACGAGATATCCGGGTCGAAATCCATATCCACCGAAACTGCACAGTGGTACATGAGTTCAGCAAGGTCATCGGAGTAGTCGTTTACGGTATCAGGCATATTATCGAAGTTATAAACGGCATTAGAAAAGTCAACGTACTGAACCCCGTATCCCGGGTTCGTATCGGGCGTGTAAGAATGACTTCCGGTGCCGTGCCACGGGTGCTGCCAGTAGTTGAGCACCTGAGCCATAGCAGTTGCAACACATCCAACAAGTGCATGATCATCAGGTCCGGCTGTATCTGCAGGACAAAGTGTATTATAGTATTTCCCCTGTCCCCAGATGGTTTTTACCAGGGGTACAAGACTTTCAATATTTTTTGGTTGAAAACTGGTCACCGGTTTAGAGTAATATTGCCACTCAATCATTGTTTCTGGTTCGGGTGCCTGTTTAGCCTGCATGACTGCATAAATTTGCTTTCTGAACCGTTCAAGAATAAAAAATTCAAAAGCGGGCGCATGATTGTTTTCATCCCAATCGCTTTCGAAGGAATAGCCTAATATTGGCTTTACCGCGTCATCGGCAGAGATGAGTGCAAATCCTTTACCCGAAAAAACCACGACATAAAAAACCGTTACACCATTTTCCTTTTCTTCGAGGATACGATTGATCCCGGCAGCGGAAGCCGGGTTCTCCGACCGCTCGGCCAACAAATTCGTCGCAACAATCTGCGCTGTGGTCTTATCCACTTCCTTTGCTTCAAGTTTCCTTTGAAAAGTGGAACAAATTGCCAGGCTGATGATGATAGCCGAAATAAGAACTTTTGCTTTCATGTGCTTATCTTTTTAATTTTATTGCATAAAAGTAGAGTGCTTTTAGGTAAAAAAGAACATTGATTTAGAATTTGGTGACAATGGTAGGATTTTCGGCGGAGATGAATTAGAATTTGGTAAAAGGCGAGCCCCGCCATTTGGCGGGGCTCGCTGGGTATTATTTGCGAAGATGTTTTCTGATATTAAAAGCTGTGGTTTCTTCTAAAACCCAGAACTTTGAACTTCGAACTCAGTTTTAATCCGGCACCTGGCTGTTAAACCCTTCGTCAAGGTTTGGTATCCAGTAGTTATTTTTATCAGTATTGTTTACCTGGGAATCCATATTGAAGTCGGCGGAAATGTAACCTTTCTTTCCTGCATTTGGATTCCACTGGCCTATTTTATCAAAGTTATTGATGTTCCCGTCAGCATTGCCGTCGGCGCCAACCATTAAAGCAATTCCTGCTCCCCAGTCTTTGTAACCCACTCCGGCGCCATAAGCCTTGGTAACGTCCGTTCTGAAATCATACGAATAAATATCTCCGACTTTTACCAGCGGAACCGCCGACATGATCTCGATATGGTTCCGGTGCCAGATGACGACAAACAATTGATGGGTTATTGAATTGGAGAATTGAAGAAGTGAGGTTCCGTTCAGTCCAACGATTGACCCGTCTTTTTTCAGAAAAGCAGCCATGCGTGCAATTCTAGTTGCCGAAGTGGCCTGGGCTGCCGTTGGTGCATCCCTGAGCTCAACCAGTACCCAGTCCACCATATTGCCCGGAACGGTGGTTACGCTTTCAGTTCCGGCGTAATTCCATGGATAAATGTTGTATGGTTGGTTTAATGGGAAATTTGACAATCCGGTCAGGTTCGTGTTCATGTCGGTATTGTTGAACGGTCCTTCGAGCCAAACCTTCACATCAAGGTAGTTGGTAAGCTCATCCCAGTGAACGCGGTTATATGGATCGTTTTCATAAGCTTCTCCGGCGAAGCCTCCGGTTGCGCCGAGGAATGTTACATTTCCGGCATTGTTACTTTTGGTCACATTGAAAAGCCCGCCCCAGGTATTGGCCGGGAAAATGGCATTTTCGATCTCCAGGTTCTGGTCGTTGTTGATGTTGAGCAGGGTACCGCCGGCAGCGCCGTTCCGGAATTCGCAATTATAAAACGGCTGCCATTCAAAAACTGTTGCACCAGATGCAATATAAATCCCATTACTGCTCGTGTTTTCAAAAGCAGTGTAAGTCGGGAAGATAGTACCACCCGCATTTACATTGAAATGGTAACGATCTGTAGTATTAATACCGGTAAAAGTGGATTTGCCACCTTCATACCCCTGAAGGGCCATATATCCGCCTGAGTTTATATTGATGGTTCCATTGTTTTTCATTTTGAGGGTTGACGAATTAAACCTCAGGTCGCCGCCGCTGTTGACGATGACATTTCCGCACTGCATAGTATTCCCAAATATCAGGCTGACTGAGCCTTCTTCGATAATGAGATCGTTGTTGATGTTGCAGGAGTAAATGTTTGTGTAGAATGGCAATGGTTCGGTGTTAATTTTCAGGTTATGAAAGTATGCTTCAGTGCTTGCGGTAACCATACCATTGTTATCTCCGTAAATTTCAACGGTTCCGCCAACTGGAACAAACCCGGGAGAGCTGGCCATAAAACTTCGGGTACGTATGGTCCCGCCTGTAATAGTTGAAGTGAATGCGTAAGGGGAGTTGTCTTCAATTAGGATGCTCTGGTCAGCGAAATCAAGAGTTCCGCCCTGCATTGTAAGCGTTGCATTTCCGCTTTTGCCCCATTCGCTCTGGTTATTCCCTCCATAGACTATGAATTCGCCCTCGTTGATGAACAAGTTTCCGATCAAATCGATACCCTGGGAGGCGTCCTGGTGCAGCTCAATGGAATTGCCAAATAGCGACCAGTTACCGTAAATGCCGTTATCCGCAAGATCCGCAGCATAAAAGTTTCCGTTGCCGGCAATCCAGATTCCACCCTGCGTCCAGTCATAGACCTGGCAATTGATGGATGCATTGGTATAATTATATAGCAGTTGTATCGCCTTGTTTACTTCGAGGGTGTAAAATTCTTCGCCCGAGCACGTTTGCGCTTTGTTTCCTGTAAAAACTACCCTGCCCGACCCTTCGATAAAGCCATCCGGACCAACCAGGTTGTTCCAGTTGCCTTCGATGTTGATGGTGTGATTGTTCGAATTCAGAATCCCGCTTTGTATGGTCAGATCACTGGTTATACTAATTGGAGAACTCAAGGAGATTATATTCGCTTTTCCCCCATCGGAAAGTAACTCACCTGTCCGCACATCAAATATCGGCTCTCCTCCCGCTGACTTATCACCCTCTTTTGCAGATTTATTTATTATTACATTCGGAAGTTTACAGCCGTTTGATTGCGAAATGTTGGCATCGGATGAACCGTAAAATTCAAACGTACCTGCCTCAGGCGTAAAATCAGCCCTGTTACCGGCAAAGCCATAAGCCGTGCGGATCGTGCCGCCGGTAATGTTATCAGTCAGCGTTAAAGAAGGATTGTGGTTGATGGTCAGCCCGCAGGTTTTCAGGTCGATCACACCATCAGTCATTTCTACCACGGCATTGCCCCCGTATGGCCAGTAGCTGATTGAACCTGAAATATTGATTGTCCCTCCGAAATTATGGAGCTCGCCGGCAAGGTCCACATAAGTTCCCGTACCGGAATTGGTGAGGTTGATGGTACCGCCTTCATTGCAGATGAAAGAACCCTTGATGGCATTATCGAGCAGGTCGTTAGCGGTGAATGTTGAGCTATTGTAAACTGAAGATAAACCAACTTTAACAGAACCAGAGGTCCAATCATAGGCTGTGCAGGTGACATTGTCTTCAATGATGAAGGGGTCAGTTCCTTTGTCAACTTCAAGAACGTTAAAACTGGTTTCACCCTTGACAGTAGTTGACCATCCGGTTTTAAAAATCACTTTTCCGGAACTCGCCTGGAAACCTATAACACCAACCTGGTTGTTCCAGTCTCCTTCCACATAAATATCGTATGTTGCCGTTGGGGATGGTCCATTATTACAACTTAATGTACCACTCACTAAATATAGAGAAGAACTGATAAATCGGCGGATTTTAAATAGCATATTCCTGATGGTTTATTGACTTTTAAAACACTGACTCCAAAGTTATCACCTGTCAAATTATTGATATATTGAGGTCCACTACCATTTATTACTCAATTTTACAATATTTACTTGGGAGCCTAAATCAGCAATTAAATCCTTTGCACAAAATACAGTGTCATTACAAATTATTTCACTCCCGAATGAACAGTGAATTCCTCCAGTGGACAATAATAAATTTGCATTATTAAGGACTATACCTCCATCATCTATCCAAATCAAGGGCAGAGGAACTTATTCCGTTTATGATAATATCTTCGAGTGTATGAATCGCACCCTTCAATATTGAAAAGTTTGCTGAATGTCAGAAACGAATGCACTGCAACAGAATTAAAATATTCAGTCGCTTTTCGACAATTCTAATATTTGTATAAACATTATTTTGATTTGAAAACCAATGTGTAGTCCTGCCTTTGCACCGGTAAAATAGAGATGAGAACTCTCCATTCATTATAAACTGCCCTTTTCGGAATCAAAATCACCCAAACAATAAAAATCCTGTCCTGTATTTTGAGTCAGAACAGCACCTGTGTTCAATAATGAGGTTGTTACAGTAAGCATTTCCGTTCCGATTATGGGAGAATATGAGGGTTCCTGCCGGAATGGTAACATCGGTGGTTGCAGTCTGGAACATTGTAATCGTCCCAGTTGGTTGCTGTCGACCAGTCGGAGGATGTAACCCCTGTCCACAAACCCGGTGTAGAAGCTACCCAGTCAATCCGGTTATAAGGATCATTTTCATACGTCGCCCCCGCAAAAGCGCCTGTTGCATCCTTAAAATAAACATGGCCGGCATCGTTAGACTTTATAAACATTATATCCACTGTTCAAAGCAACGAAAATTGGCTTCATGGATGGAAACCACCTGATCGTTGGCAAAAGATAGCACTGCACCTGATAGGTGCTGCGGAGTTATTCGTAAAGGTACACCGGTAAAATGCATTGGCCGGGTCGAGGGTAGAACCGCTGAGCAGTTGGATGTAATTCGGATACGTGAAATAGGTATATTTTGCTGAAATAGTACCTCCGTTTTTTACAGAGATGAAATAGTAACCTGCACTGTGTGTGATGATAGCATTATCAGCACCCGTTCCTTCTGTTTTGAGTAACCCGCCACTGTTTACATTCAGGTATTTACCGCTTGCGAGTTTCAACTGTCCCGCCATCCCTAAATTGAATACTCCGCCTGAATTAATGTTTAGTGTATTGGCTAAGGTGAGTACTTTATTTAACATAAGTGATTGTCCCGCTGTTGACCGTCAGGTTGTTGTTTATTGTAAGGTTTGTATTCAGGGTTACCGAACTTGCGACATCTTTATCAATTTCCAGGTTCCAAAGTGAACCATTGGTGAAATCGAGACCGGAATTGACTGAGCCGTATAACTCAACAGTACCTCCGGTGGGATTGAAATCGGTCCGGCTGTTGAAAAATCCTCTGGAAGTCCTGATAGTTCCGCCTGTGATATTGGTTGTCAAGGTATAACCCGAAATCGTGTTGATGGTGATTCCCTGGTCTTTGATATCAAGGGTTCCGCCATCCATCGTGATGGAGGCATTGGCGTATGTGGGCCACTGGCATACCGTTCCGTTGCCGCCGTAAACATTGATGGTGCCTCCGCTTGTAAAGGTGAGATTCCCTCCGAGGTCAACGTATTGCGAAGCATCCTGGTAGAGATTTATGGTACAGCCTGTATTCACATAATAATTACCCCGGATTCCCTGGTCAGCCAGATCAAGAGCAGTAAAGGTCCCGTTATTTAATACATCAATGGAACCGGCAGTCCAGTCGTACTGGTTGCAGGTAACAGTTCCGGTGTTCACCCTGAATGCACCTCCGATAGATTTATTTACTTCCAGTATATTGAAATTTTCGGTGGAGCTATACTGGTGATAGTTGCCGCCTGAAAAGATGACCCTGCTGGTTCCTTCAGTAAAACTATCAGGACCGACATTGTTATCCCAGTCGCCAAATAATATCACCATATTTCCAAGCGGATCGAAAATCCCGGAATTAATCGTCAGATCATTAAGCAGGTTAAGGGTGTTATTAATGGTAACCGTTCCGCCTGAATTGATGATCATATTATTGAAAAGGTCGCCTGAATTCACCTGGATGATCTGAGTCCCTGAGGTTTTTTCGAAACTTACAGTACCAGTACCGAATGAGAAATGACCGGTATTGTACAGGCTGTTAGAAAAAACTATTGTATTGGTGGCATGACACAACAACGTGGAACCTGTATTGATCGTAACAGTGCTGCCAAAATTCAGAGTAGCCGTTGAAGTACTGGCAATGTCAACAGTGTTACCACTGTTTTTATTAATAGTTACCGCATAAAAACTGCTGCCAGCACTTTTGCTGATGATTAGTGTATTCGTGCTTCCTATGAAGTTAACACCGCAAAAGCCCATTGAAATTGCAGATCCGGTGGAAAACTCCCAGTTGCCGGAGACATCCATGCTTGTGTTCAGGGTTCCCGTCATGGAGGCGGTCGAGCCCCAGGTAATGTTTACAACTACCAGTTTACCGGTTCTGAGAGGTGTGCCGACTATGCTCAGTGCACCGTTGATGGTTGCATTACCCGAGGCAGTGAGCAATGCATTATTCGTTGTGGTAGCGCTGATGTTTAACGAAGCCCCGGAGTTAATGGTCAGGTTTTTACACACGGGTGTGATTGTCCCGCTGATCAGGGGCTGGTTGGCCGGCGCTGACGGAATGATCACATCGTCAGTTGAGGCTGGTGCGCCCGCAGGCGACCAGTTGGTTGAAGTGTTCCAGGCTGTGCTGGTGGTTCCGGTCCAGGTTTTCTGGGCGTAAATACTGGTTGAAAATGTTATCAGCAATGCAGATACAAATAATGTAATTCTTTTCATCGGAGTATAATTTTATAGGATTAAAGATTTAAATACATGGAGCTAAAGTATCCTCCATCAAAAAAATGGAAAAGCAGGATTTAGCACCTGGTGGTTTTTTCCTGATGAATTACGGATTATTTTTAGCAAACGGTTTTTTTAACCGGTCAAGGGGCGGTGTCTCCTTTGAAATGATTTGCAGATGCTGTATTTTTTTTTGACCGGGAACAATCTCCATCAATTTCAATTTATTTCAATTTATTTCCATCAATCTTCATCAATTTCATCTAACCTCCTCCCCGTCCTTTCCTGCAGGTTACCGGTTTAGTATTGCCAGCAGTTCATCCTTCCTGTTACGTGAAACCCTGAGCTGATCGCCGTTGCTTAGCAGGACTTCCCCGCCTTCGCCGCGGATATATTCCTTTATATGGTTGATATTGACTACGAATGAATGATGAATACGCAGAAATACCTTTTGCGGCAGCATGTTTTCAATATCCTTCAGGGTACGGCTGACCATGATGGATTTTTTATCGGCCAACCGGATATTTGTATAATTGCCATCCGACTCGCAGAAGATAATATCATCAAATTCGATCATCGCGATTTTTCCTTCTACCGGCAGGGCAAGCTTGTTTTTGCGGAATCCCTGCATTCCTGAACTGCTGAGGATTTCATCAATACGGTTCAGGTGAAGGTTTTTCTCCAGCTTGGTTTTCACCTTATCCACAGCCCTGATCAACTCTTCTGGCTCGATGGGTTTTAGCAGGTAATCGATGGCATTCACCTTGAAGGCTTTGATGGCATAAGCGTCGTATGCGGTGGTGAAGATGATGTCGAATTCGGTGAAATGGACATATTGGAGCATCTCAAACCCATTCATGCGGGGCATGGCGATGTCGAGGAAAACCAATTGTGGCTTCAGGGCATCGATCAGGGCAATGCCCTTTTCGGGCGAATCGGCCAGACCGGTAACCAGAACTCCCGGACAATACTTTCTCACCAAAATATCTGTGGTTTCAAGGCTGTGTTGTTCATCGTCAACGATAACTGCTTTAATCTGCATGGCATTCTTATTTAAATCTCATAATAGATCGTTACGCGTGTTCCGGATGGCCGGTTATAACTATCAAACAAGTCCGTAATTTCAAAATCCGATCTTTTACCGCGGATGTTCTTTAGCATGGCAAACCGTTCGCGGGTAATCTGCAATCCGTAAGACTTGGTTTCGTTCATGTCGCCGGAAAGTTTTGCGGATGCGGCTTTCTGGCGTCCTACGCCGTTATCCTCCACTGATTACGACCAGGAGTCCGTTCTTTCTATCGATATTCAGTATCAGCCGCCTGTCGTTTTCTTTCGGCATCAGTCCGTGCCAGATCGCATTTTCAACAAAAGGCTGGAGCGTCATCGGCTGGATCATGATTGAATTGAAGTTGACGTTTGTACCGATGTTCTCTTCATATGAAAAATTCTTGCTGAACCTCATCTGTTCGAATTCGATGTAAATCCGAAGGGTTTCGATTTCTTCTTTGAGGGTGATCATGTTTTGCCTCGAATTATGAAGGATCAGACGCAGCAGCTTCGAAAATTTGGTGATGTAATCAGAAGCGTTGGCGAACTCTTCTTTCAGGATGTAATAGCGGATGGAGTTGAGGCTGTTGAACAGGAAGTGAGGGTTCATCTGTGCCCTGAGGGCTTTCATCTCGAGCTGGTTGATCATATTGTTATAGCTTGTCTTCAGCGATTCCTGCCTGCGGATCAGACCCAGCCTGTACCGGTAAAAAACCAAAAAACCGGCAAATACAATGGCTGCGATCAGGACATAAAACCACCACGTTTTCCAGAAAGGCGTTTCGATGAATATCGGTAGGCGAAGTTCGCTTTCCCCGGAGGCTTTAAGTTTAAATGTATAATTGCCCCCGGCCAGGTTTGCATAGCTTAAAGAATTCCGGTTCGATGAGGTTTGCCACGAATTGTCGATGCCTTCCAGCATATACGACACCGGCCGGTTTACCGGATGGAAATAGTCGAGCAGCCCGTATTCGATAGAAAAAAAATTCTGATCATAATTTAACCGGATCATCCCTGCTGAATCGAGTATCCTGCTGAAGTCAACCGGTTTGTCGAAAATGCTGAACCACCGTATGTAGGGCTTTGCGGAATAGCCAAAAGGAGCAACGCTGTCAGGATGAAACATGTAAAAGCCATTTTGCGCGCCGATGCCGATCCTGTTCGCAGAAATTGATTCAAGGCAGTATAGGGAGCCGATACCGTACTGGTAACCATAGTTTTCGATGGAATCGAGGGAGCCATATATCCTGCTCAGGTTCCCTCCAGCAATGGCCCAGATATTCCCTTTATGATCCTTTTCGAGAGCGGCAATATCGTTGCTCGGGAGGCCGTTGGCAGTAGTGAGGGACTTCAGAAATTTTAACTTGCCCTCCTGAAATCGGAGAACGGCAATGCCGTTCTTTTCGGTGCCCACCAGATATTGACCATAGCTATCAATGCAAAAGGCGTGGATGGATTGTATTTTGATGTCGGAATCAGGGAAATCAACATTACCCGAATAAGAAACAAAACTGCTTGTGGAATAATCGAAATAACCGAAATTTTCCGATCCGTACCAAACTCTGCCTTCCGGGTCGATGAACAGGGTATAGATAAATTCTTCAAAACCAGGAATGCCTTTGGATGGATCGGGATAGTAATAATTGGTGAAGGTTTTGCCTTCGGGATCAATCCTGAACAGACCATGGAATTTCGTTCCCAGCCAAAGTTCACCTCCCAGGTGGATAGCCCCTGAAATAAAAAAAGGCTGGCTCTGTTTGTGAACCGCAATTTCCCATGGAACAAAGTCATAGAAGGGTTTGATGGATGTCCCATCGAAAAAGTAAAGGTTGAACGACTCCACAAGCCACGTTTTGTCTTTTCCCTGAAGAATGCCGACAAAATAATTCTCGCTTTTGTCCAGTAAAGGATGATAGCTGTAAATTTCAGAATTTCTTTTCCCGGGATCGAACACCACCAACTGTCCGCGGGACTCAAAAGAAGCGGCATAAATCCTGTCCGCCGTATTGTCGTAAACCAGCTCTCTGACGGAAACCGGCAATTCTGTTTTCTGGAAAACCGACGCTTTTATGTTCGCCGTGTACAATCCATCGGAGTGCGATCCAATCCATATAAAACCCTCTTCGTCGGTGAGTATAACGGAAGGTTTCATCGGCATCCGGTTTCCGTTGTCCTGAGCTTGGGCAAAATGAAACTGGAAATTCTCCAGGCTGAATACGCCCAGACCCTTGTAGGGTGCAAGCACCCAAAACTCATTCCGGCTTTTATATACCAGCTCTTTAATGTTGTTTCGGAATCCGTTAACCGGCTGGATCGGTTCGTATTTGAAGATTTCAAAAAAACCTGTCCCGGTATTCATCCGCAGTAAGCCTCCGCCCCAGGTTCCCGCCCAAAGATTCCGGTGTTGATCAAAGATCAGCGTCCGGGCTGCTTTTTCGCTCCCGTTGAAGAGATCCGGGTTGACTGCTTTTTGTTTATCAACGGGAAAATATTTCCATGTGAAATCCTGCGTGTTGAATGTGAACAAACCGGATAGGCTTCCGAACCAGTAAAGGTTTTGATCATCCGGATCAGGGGTAAAGCTGATCAGGTCGTCGATCATACGGGCAACAGATTCCGTATAAGTATCCGACGGGCGATAATTAACAAAGTTCCCCTTTTCCCTCGAATACCTGTCGATCCCGGCGCCATGAACACCTACCCATAATACTCCCTGGCGATCCTCGAAGACGAAATTGACAAAATCATCCGAAAGGCTGGATGTATCGCGTTCGTCATGCCGGAAGTGACTGAAAGATTTTTGTTGTCTGTTGCATGCATATAAACCCTGGTCCCTGGTGCCAATCCAGACGATCCCTTCCTGGTCTTCATACAGTGAAAATTCATCGCTCTGGCTCAGGTCGGGAAAATGATCGGTTTGGGGATCGAACATAAGGAAATCATGCCCGTCGAACCGGCAAACGCCTTTGGTTGTAGCCACCCACACAAACCCGTTACGGTCTTTGAGCAAGGCATTAACCGAATTCGAGGGAAGACCTTTCTCCTCGGTGAAATGGTTAAAAAGAACCTGGGTATGCAGCAACTGTGTCCACACTGCAAGCAGAAAAATCATGCCGGTTCTTGAATAGAAGCTCACGAATTCGGATAAAGTGCTAATGTTTATCAAAAGTAGTGATTTGGAGCAAAATAAAAAGTTATTACTATTATAGTAAAGCGATATTTATCAAATGACGGGAAATCCTGTTTAGTTTGCGGGTTTAAATGACTGAATAAATATTTACCCGGTTATAATTCGATTCTATAAAAATGAATTTTTCATGAATCCATGGATACGATTATGCGGATAAATGTTTAATTTTGGTTTACGATTTCCTTTTATGGCGGCATTACTGAACGAAGAGGTTAGGCTCACAAGAAAACACTATTCCATTTTGCTGATGTCGTGGGCAGGCTGGGTGTTCGATTTTTACGACCTGATCCTCTATACCTTCCTGATGGGTTCGATCAAAAAGGATTTGAATTTAACCGATATCGAAATTTCACTTGTCCTTGGCTTGAGCCTTGCCGCAACGGCTATTGGAGGAATCGTCTTCGGCTACCTTTCCGACCGGTTCGGAAGGAAAAAAGTGTTGCAGTGGACAATTTTGACCTACAGCATTGGGACTTTTTTAAGCGGTTTTTCGGTAAACCTGTGGCTGCTTCTGGTCTTCCGTTTCATTACGGGTCTTGGGGTAGGAGGGGAGTGGGGAACAGGTCAAACCTATATCGGCGAAACATTTCCGGCTAAAGTAAGGGGAAGGTTCGGCGCATTCATGCAAACCGGTGCACCCATCGGTATAGCCCTCGCCTCGGTGGTTGGAGGCTATGTTTCACCTGTTATCGGCTGGCGGGCAAGCTTTTTTATTTCCGTTTTACCGGCAATACTGGTACTGCTTATCAGGAAAAACTTACAGGAATCAGATGTCTGGGAAGAGAGAAAAAAACGTATTGCCGAAGGAAAGCTTGCAGCCGATGTTTTCAGGAGAGAGAACAGGAATAAATTCCTGCTGCTGCTCTCACCCGAACACCGGAAAATTTTCATTCTCTGTCTTGTGCTGGCGATCTTTGATATGTCGGCTTACTGGTTCACCTATTCGTGGATGCCGGGTTACCTGCACCGCGAAAGAGCCTTCACCATGGCGAAATCCACCGAATTTATCCTGTTCACCCAACTAGGCGGATTCCTCGGTTATTTCACCTTTGGGTTCGTGGCTGACCGGCTGGGCCGGAGACCGGCATATTCAATCTATTCCGTTCTGATGGCTATGGGACTTTTGATGATCACGACCTTTTGGAATTTGATCGAAATCAAAAATTACCTGATCCTTGTTTATATGTTCATGGTGGGTTTCGGTACCGGTATGTTCGGAGGCTACGGCCCGTTATTCGCAGAACTTTTCCCGACAAAGATCAGGGGTACGGCAATGGGGACGGCATTCAACCTTGCCCGCGGCATCCAGTTTTTTACACCGGTAGTGATCGCCGTTGTTGCCACCAGCTACGGGCTGAGCGGCGGCATCTCCATAGCAGCTTTCTTCGCCCTCTTAACCGGTCTCTGGATTTGGACGCTGCCGGAAACCAGAGGCAAAAAACTTACAGTAATATGATCTTACCTTTGTTTATTCAGGCACCTGGCAATCAGAGCCGTTATTGAAATACAGGAGATCATTTTTATCCTTGTTGTCGCATTGTCCATCGAGGTTTAAATCGCTTTGGTTGTATCCTGGCAAGCCCGCACCTGATATCCAGAGAGTACCATCTGATAAGTTGACATAACCGTCAGCATTGATGTCTCCTGCAATCATACCGTAAACACCTGTGGCAATTTCTTTTTGGGCATTTATGCCGCCATAAGCCTGATCATCTGATGATGTGAAATCATAATAATAAATTCCATCAGTTTCAACCGGTGAGGTGGATGAAATTATCCCAAGGTGGTTCCTGTGCCAGATTACGATGAATATATTTTCATTTATTGTTTCTTTAAAGTTCAGCAGGCTTAAACCATCGAGGCCGGTAACAGATCCATCCTTCAGCAAAAATCCAACTTTTCGTTCTCTCATGGTCAAAGGAATGGCAAATTCTGCGCTTGTGGTATCCCTGATTTCCACAAGCACCCAATCGACTACGTCGGGACTTGGAATAACTGTAACGCTTTCGGTTCCGCTATAATTCCATGGTGAAGTGTTGTAAGGTTGGTTGAGGGGTAGTAGGCCGGTCTGATTCAGGTCCGTCGACATTTCTGTTCCGTTAAAGCCGCCTTGTATAAAAACTTTTAAGTCAAGATAGACCGGATACCTGAAATAAAGTTTGAATCTTTGTATAGGGTCATTTGGTGCGGCAGTAAATGTATACGCCGGGTTCAGCTTCAGGTTGGTTAATATTCCATCTTTGGTATCATCAAGAAAAATACTTACCGTTGGGCTGAAACTGTTCAGTTCGGTGGCGGTAATGGAATATGTATTAACCGCTCCGACTTTAAATCCAAGCTGAACTTCCAGGTTGATCAGTATTTCAGGAAGTGCATTTACAGCAAGGTTTATCCCCGGGATAATTGAATAAAGCTGGGGCGCGGCATTACTCCCCGGTAATTTATAAGCATCATACATAGGATCAAAGCCTGGTGTAGCTTCAGGTATGAATATCACGATGGTTTGGTCGCTGTAACCGTTACCGACGGCAGTAAGTTTTAGCAGATCGACAAATTTCCCGGACTCATAAGGATTTTGTGCCTGGAGTAGAATGGGTTCTCCTGCACTGACTAATGCCAGTAAAATAAGAATAAGTACTGAATTCGATTTCGTTCTTTTCATTGCCCTTTATTTTTTAATTTCGAACTTTATTTTTAAACCTATTATAATACCCGATTTTGAGTGGATGTAAAAATACTCAATTCTTACGAATAAATCAAAATAAAGTTGCCAGGCTTAATCGGTACAATGAAAAGTAAAAAATCAATAACTTCTCATACTGATTTTTTCAAGACGGTTGGTTTTACCATCTTTTTCGCAAGATGGACAATATCGGTACCTGCTTGTGTATTCGAGCCCACATACCGGACAGCGGTAATGAATTATTTTGAGCAAATCTTTCTGCGAATGTTTAAGCACATAAATCAACCCGATTACCGGTGTAAAAAATAAACTGACCAGGAAAGATTTTAGTGCACCGCAACTTCTTCCACTACCTATTTTTATAACAGTGATTACAAAAAAAAGATAAACAATTACGGCAATGAAAAAGATTTCGTTATTGAATAAATTCCTCAGATCCACAAACTGTTTAAATTAGAAAATGCTGCAGTTTAATGACTTAAAAAATGTAGCTTTAGTTGCAATGATAACTTATAAATTCCACCATTGTGGGCCCACCTGGGCTCGAACCAGGGACCACCTGATTATGAGTCAGGTGCTCTAACCGACTGAGCTATAGGCCCAAAGATTATTGAAAAATAATTCTGTTATTTATCAATAATGGCCGGCAAATTTACAACTTTGCAAAAGATTATCAAATATTTGGGATAAAATATTTATGACTTCCATGAATATTGAAAATTCAGTTCGCAATATTATCTTCGATTTCGGTGGTGTGATTATAAATATCAGCCACGTCAACCTTGAAAACGCCTTCAGGGAGCTTGGTGTTCAGAATTTCGAAAACCTTTTTAACCAGGCTGTTCAGCTTGAACTTTTTCAGAATTTTGAAACCGGAGCAATCTCAAAAGAAGAATTCAGGAGCCGGGCAAGAAAGCTTACGAATCTCAATGTTTCAGACGAAATCTTTGACCGCACCTGGAACCGGATTATCGGTGATTATCCTGAAAATCGTATAAACCTGTTAAAGGAAATCAGTAATAACTATGCAATTTTTCTTTTCAGTAATACCAATATCATTCATTATGATTATTACATAGAAAAATTTAAAAGAGAATTTGGATATGATTTTCCATCTTTGTTCAGGAAGACATACTGGTCTTTCAGGATGGGAAAGCGCAAGCCTGACCCTGATTCATTTCTGGAGATCATTAAAAATGAAAAGCTGATGCCGGACGAAACGCTTTTCATCGATGATTCGCATCAGAATATTCTTGCTGCTGAAAGGCTTGGATTAAAAACGATTCATATCCGCGATCGGATTGATATTACAGAATTATTTGATGATAATTATTTGTTGAGGAATTTCTAAGATGTATTTTTGTTAAAATCTCGAGTTTTATGTCGGACCTTGTTCCTTATCTCCATGGAAAATCCTTTTTGATTAAATCTGGTTATCTTATATTAATCGTTGCTGTATCGATGGTGTTGTCGATGGTGATAGGTTTAATTATTGCAGTGCCTTTTTTTGGAGTTGATGTTTTGAATAGATTATATGTCGTCAATGATTTCAATGACGAGATAAATATCGGTTTTTTGAAGTACTTCCAGATCATTAACCAGATTGGAGTTTTTATCCTTCCTGCAATAGTTTTCAGTTATCTCGAAAACAGAAAAGTAATTCAATATCTCCGGATCGATCGCCGGCCTTCTCTAAGCTCACTTTTTTTCGCAATAGTATTGATTTTTTCGGCTATACCCCTCATTAACTGGATGGTTGAAATCAATGAGCAAATGAAATTGCCTTATTTTTTGAAAAATATTGAAGAATGGATGCGGGAGAATGAGGATAAGACCAATTTGCTTACTGAGGCATTTTTAAATGTGAATACCTGGGGTGGACTGATGGTCAATTTGGTTATTATTGGTTTATTGGCAGCAGTCGGCGAAGAATTACTTTTTAGGGGTGTAATCCTGAGGATTTTATTTGATGGCTTAAAGAATATTCATATTGCTGTTTTATTTTCATCCTTAATATTTAGCGCCATGCACTTCCAGTTTTATGGATTTTTACCGAGAACTGTACTTGGGCTAATATTCGGTTATTTATATTTCTGGACAGGATCGCTGTGGATACCCATTGTGTTGCATTTTGTTTTTAACGGAGCAACGGTAACCATTGCCTTTCTATACCGGAAAGGCCTTATTTCTACCGATATGGAATCTTTTGGTGCAACGGATAATGTCTATATTATCTCAGCGAGTATCCTGTTGACCATTGTTTTTCTTTGGATGATCAGCAGAAACAATAAAAAACCGTATGCTTTTTAAATTGCATACGGTTTGATCTGAAATAAAATATTAAACTTATTGAAGTTCTTTATTTTTTTACTGTTTTACCTTTAGCTGCAGAATAATTGATTTTAAACGCACCTATCCTCCTTAATTCTTGTTTAACATCGGTAACAATACCCATCCTCGTTTCTTTGTCAATTTTAAGAGAAGTAGTCATCAGCTTTCTTTCCGATTCATCTCTTGCTTCCCTTTCCCGGGTTATGAATTCCTGTATGTCTTCAATGGTTCCATACTGGTCGTTAAGCTGGATTCGAGATTGCGCACCCAAATCTTTTTTTATCGGAGGGCCGATATAAATATTACTTACAAGGGATTTTTTTTCAAGTTTTTGAACTTCTGTTGCTTGGGGTGGTCGTACCCTGACGATAAGTGTAGCCTCCCGGATGGTAGTAATAACCATGAAGAAAAACAAAAACATGAAAATTATATCCGACATGGACCCGGTGTTGATTTCGGGTAATCCCTTTCCTCCTTTTTTCTTAAATCTTGCCATTTTACTTTCCTCCTATGTTTTCAGGTTCCGCTTCCGAAATATTAACAGGTATAGCTTGCTTGATCGCATCGACATAATCTTCGTTGGTTAAGGCAGCAAACTTTACGCCGAATTTCTCCACCGATAATTTATCTCTGAGTTCATTTATAGCTGCTGTCAACTCGTTTTGAACCTGGATGTACATATCGTATGATGTTCCTCGGTCATTTTTAAGTGAGATGACTGCGTTTTTAGGGATAATAACTTCTCCTAAAAAAGGAACTGTCTTTTTTTCCATCACGGGCAAATCATCCCTGTTAGCCGGATTGGTTAAAAATTCCTTGGTTTGAGACCTGAGCATGCTAATATCACTGGGTTTGTTTTCAACCAATAGCCTGTCGCTTTGATTTACCAGTACTGTAAAAATATCTCTTTCTCTTACTTCCGGTATTTCAAAATCCTCTGGCGGCGGAGGCGGTAGCTTCCTTGTGATTCCCATATCGGTGTTGATAGAGGAGGTAAGAAGAAAGAAAGTCAACAGCAGGAAAGATATATCTGCCATTGAGCCGGTATTGAGTTGAGGCATTTTTCTTGCCATAACATTTGAATTTAATCTTGGTTATTTAAGTAGTTTGCCAACTTCAGCATATAAAATGGCAACAATAATTGCAATAAATGTAAAGTAAGTAGTAAATAGTCCGCCCCCGATAATTTTTGAGCCTGATGGCCCTATTTTATTCGTTTCGTAAAAAAGTCCCTGGTCAGCGGGAGACACCATGTACGCTACAATGATAACCACTGCAAGAAGGGCTATCCCTATAAGGCCTTGTTTGGCTTTTTTAAAGTTTACAATGGTGAAATACAAAGGGATTATAATAACGGATGCAATAGTAATAAACAACAATATATATGCAACGTAAAGTCCTATATTAATGAATGTGTTCATATTCGACTATTTTTTGGTGTTTTTAAACCGAACTAATAAATCAATAAATGAAATAGTTACGTCTTCCATGGAATTAACAATACTTTCAACTTTACTAATAAGATAATTGTAAAGCACCTGAAGAATAATTGCTACAATAAGACCAAAAACGGTTGTTAAAAGAGCCACTTTCATACCTGCGGCAACAATAGTTGGTGAAATATCACCTGCTGCTTCGATTGATTCAAAGGCCTGAACCATCCCTACAACAGTTCCGAGGAATCCAAGCATGGGTGCCAGCGCAATAAAAAGGGTAATCCAGGAAAGGTTTTTTTCAAGTCTTGCCATGAGAACCCCTCCGTAAGAGATTATGGATTTTTCAACAACATCGAGGCCTTCATTGTACCTGTCCAATCCCTGGTAGAAAATGCTTGCAACCGGTCCGCGGGTTTCACGGCAAATATCTTTTGCGGCTGCAATTCCATTCGATTCCAGGGCAGTTTCCACTTTGTTAAGGAGTTTCATTGTATTGGTTGTTGAAAGATTAAGGTATAAAATTCTTTCAATGGCCAAAGCCAGTCCCATGATTAAACATATCAGAATAGGGGCCATCCAGCCTGCACCTCCCTCAATAAATTTTTCTTTTAAAACCTGGTGGAAGGATTGTGATTTTTGATCACTTTTGGTAACTGTGGTCGTCGATTTTTGTGCGGATTGATCATCCTGAGCCATACTTAAATTGTGAATACCGAGGACCAGAAATCCTGCAAGCGATAATAATGCGATTACTTTTTTCATAATAAATGTTTATTGATTCGTAATTTTTATATTTTAAATAAAACTTTATTAAAAATTTGCGGAGAGAGAGGGATTCGAACCCTCGGTCCCGATCCACTCGGAACACACACTTTCCAGGCGTGCACCTTAAACCACTCGGTCATCTCTCCTGATAAGTTATTGAGGTTCATATAATGCATCCTTCAATCGGGTGGCTAAAGTACAAAAAAAATAATATAAAAAAATTCTGAGAAATTATTTTTCATTGTTCAATGATAATTCACCAACGAGGGATTTGGTAAGAAATTGTTTTACATCGTTCCTGTCTGGATAATTTCCCAACAAGTACATCAACTTGGTTATTGCCGCTTCAGTGGTCATATCAGCGCCGCTGATCACCCCTAATTCCATTAGCCTGACACTGGTTTCATATTTTCCCATGATAACAGAACCAGCCTCGCACTGTGTAATGTTGAGCAGGACCAGCCCCCTGCGAATGGATTCCTCAAAAAGCTTTAATATCCATTTCTCATTCGGTGCGTTTCCAGTGCCGTAGGTTTCTAAAATTACTGCTTTCAAACCCTCGATTTCCAAAATACCTCTTAGGGTTGACTCGCTGATGCCCGGAAATAATTTTAGAATTACCACATGATCATCCATTTTCCGGATGACTTTCAGCTTTTTGAAATTCGGTTTATGAATAGCATTCCGGTTGTATCGAATGATTGTCCCCACCTCGGCGAGAGCGGGGTAATTCGGGGAACGGAATGCCCCGAAGTGCTCTGCACTCGATTTATGGGTTCGGTTGCCACGATAAAGCTTGTTTTCAAAATAGATGCACACTTCCGGAACCACAGGGGTTTCGTCTTCTTTATCAGCTGCTAATTCAATGGCTGTGATGAAATTTTCCCTCCCGTCAGAGCGAACCATACCCAGAGGCAACTGTGATCCGGTAAGAATTACAGGCTTATTGAGGTTCTGCAGCATAAAACTTAGTGCTGATGCCGTATACGCCATAGTATCAGAACCATGGAGCAATACAAAGCCATCGTAAGCTTCGTAATTTTTTTCGATCACCTCCGCAATTTGAACCCAGTAAAAGGGATTCATGTTGGATGAATCGATTATCGGGTTGAAAGTGTAGGTGTCGATCTGGTAATCGAACAGCTTTAACGTCGGAACGTATTCAAAAAGCTTTTCAGAATTAAAAGGCATTAGTACACCGGTTTTTTTGTCAACCACCATCCCGATGGTACCACCTGTGTATAAAATCAGTATTGAAGGCTTTGTATTCACTATGGAAAAATTTTAAAGAGGCTTATGGCATTGGCAGTCGTTATTTCAGCAACCCTGGCAGGAGATATATTTTTAATTTCTGCAATTTTTTCTGCAATGACAGCAAGGTATGCACTTTCGTTGCGTTTTCCTCGAAATGGCACAGGGGCAAGGTAGGGTGCATCCGTCTCAAGAAGGATGTGTTCCAGGCTAAGCTCGTCTAATACTTTATCCAGTCCTGAATTTTTAAATGTAACGACACCACCTATTCCTAAATAAAATCCCATTCCGATGATTTTTTCAGCCTGATCAAGGTTGCCGGTAAAGCAATGAAATACTCCTTTCAGATCGGGTGAATGATGAATCTCCAAAATCTCAAACAGTTCATTAAATGAGTTTCTGGAGTGGATGACAATTGGCAGGTTGTATTTTTTCGCAAGGTTGATTTGGTGAATGAACGAATGTTCTTGTTCTTTCTGATGGGAAGTATCCCAGTAAAGGTCGATCCCTGTTTCGCCAATGGCACAAAAAGAATGTTTTTCAAGCCATCGGTCGACCCTGTCCAATTCCTCCTCATAGTTTTCTTTAACTGAGGTCGGATGCAAGCCCATCATGGGCAGGCAGTTGTCAGGAAACGATCTGCAAAGTTTCAGCAATCCCTCTACCGAAGTGCTGTCAATGTTGGGCAGAAGCATTTTTGTTACTCCCTTATCAATGGCACGGCCAATCATGGCAGAACGATCGGAATCAAACTCCTCCAGGTATAAATGTGTATGGGTGTCGATCATAAACAAGATGCAAAAGTAGGAGAATTGTTAAATTGACAAATTGCTAAATTGTTTGACCGGTTAATCATTTTAAAATTGAAATTTTTATAACAAGTATTCCAACATTACAATATTCCAGCATTCCATTATTTCAATTTACTATATTTTTGAAAAAAATTCAGATTGAAAAAGCTCCTGATCATTCGGTTCAGTTCTATTGGGGATATTATTCTCACTACCCCTGTTATCCGATGTCTGAAACAACAACTTAAGGGAGCTGAAATCCACTTTCTTACCAAAAAGCAATACCTGCCTATCCTCGAAGCGAATCCTTACATTGATAAGCTTTACTCGATCAATGAAAAGATTGATGAAATCATTCCTAAACTAAAAAAAGAAAATTACGATCAGGTAATCGACCTGCATAAAAATTTCCGATCAAAAGGGATTATCCTGAAACTACGAAAGCATTCAACTTCCTTTAACAAAATCAATATAGAAAAATGGTTGATCGTCAATTTGAAAATAAACCGGTTACCCAAAATCCACATTGTTGACCGCTGTTTTCAGGCAGTCGAAACGATTGGTGTTAAGAATGATAACCAGGGACTGGATTATTTCATCCCCGCCAGGGATGAAGTGGATATAAAATTATTGCCTCCACCGCAGCAGTCGGGTTATATTGGCTGGGTGATCGGCGCTAAGTTTAAAACCAAAGCTTATCCTGAAGATAAAATAATTGAAGCTTGTAAAAAGGTCAATAAACCTTTTGTTCTGCTGGGTGGGACCGAAGATGCTGAAATGGGAGAAAGAATAAAAAGAGAAGTTGGAGAAAAGATTTATAATTCCTGCGGAAAATATAACCTGAACCAATCGGCCTCACTTGTCAGGCAGGCTGAAAAAATCATCACCAACGACACCGGCCTCATGCACATTGCTGCAGCGTTTAAAAAAGAGATCATAAGCCTTTGGGGCAATACCATTCCTGAATTCGGGATGTTTCCATATATGCCTGGAGATGAGCATAGATCGCAGTATCTTTCGAGGTAAAAAATTTATCCTGTCGGCCTTGCAGTAAGCTTGGTTATAAAAAATGTCCAAAAAAGCATTTCGATTGCATGAATAAAATTGATTTAGATTCCCTGATTGAAATAGCAAGAAAATAATTGCGAGAAAGAAAATCAGTTGATTTTTCCCTTGTGTTAAAAATTGATGAATGGGTTATTCAACCTTTCGTATCCAATTGTGGTTTCCTCTCCGTGACCTGAGTAAACGGTATAATCATCACTAAGGACAAACAATTTTGTACGAATGCTTTCCATCAGAAGATCAAAATCACCTGTAGGGAAGTCAGTACGGCCTATGCTCTCCCTGAAGAGAACATCACCGGTGATAACAAATTTCTGCGGATAATTTATAAAGCAGATACTTCCATCGGCATGGCCCGGTGTGTATGCGACATCGAGCTCTGAATTTCCGAATTTTATTTTATCGCCTTCAGCAATGAAACTTCCTGGTTCTGTAATTTTAGGCATGTCAAATCCATAAAAACTTGCCTGCTGGGGTCCATTGATTATAAAAGGCAATGCCGCTTTGTGAATTTCAGGCTTCAGTCCATATTGATTGAAAATAAAATTTACCCCGAAAATATGATCAATGTGGCAATGGGTAAAAACCTGCTTAACAAGCTTCAGGTTTTTGGTTTGGATATATTTTACTATAATATTTTCTTCAAACTTTTCATAACAGCCCGGATCGATAATAATAGATTCACCCGTTTCATCATAAAGCAGGTAAGTATTTTCTGAAAAAGGATTGAAAACAAATTTTTCTATAGTAACCATAAAGAATTTTTGAGTTGATCCCGGCAAAAATAAACGAATTAAGATTAATTTTGTTAGTCTGTAACTAATCGATCATCCGGCCGTCATATTTTAAATTGTCGGTAAAATCAGGAATTTCTGAATGACTGCAGAAGAATACAACAAATGTGTGGATTTGTTTGCCGACGGTGTCTACCGGTTTATCCTTAAAAATTTAAAAGATGAGGAAAATGCCCGCGACATCGTGCAGGATGCTTTTACCAAAATGTGGGAAAAGGTCAGAGATATTTCATTTGAAAAGTCGAAATCATATTTGTTTACAGCAGCTTATCATACCATGATCGATTTTATCAGGAAAGAAAGGCCAAAGGAAGCGCTTGATAACCTTTCAAATATGAATTCAACTGAAAATTCCGGCTACAGCGACCTGAAAGAAATCCTGGATGAAGCGGTGGAAAAATTAACCGACATTCAAAGGTCGGTTTTGCTGCTTCGCGATTACGAGGGATATTCTTATGAAGAGATCGGACAAATTACCGGACTAAACGAATCGCAGGTAAAGGTTTACATATACCGGGCAAGGATTTTTATGAAAGACTACTTCGTTAGTATGGATAGGGTTATTTAAAATGGACATTAATAGAAATAATTACGAAGCTTATTTTCTCGATTACCGGGAAAACAACCTGACACCCGGGCAGGTTGCGGAGTTGTTAGTTTTCCTGGAACAGAATCCTGACCTGAAAGAAGAATTCGAATCCTTCGAATCCTTCAGCTTGTTCCTGATAAAAACATCCGGTTCGAACGATAAAGAAAATCTGAAAAAAAGGGATTTGATTCCAACCGGTAACATTGATAGCAGCAATTACGAAAATTTATAGTGGCCGACCTTGAAGGCGATTTGAGCGAAAATGACCGGGTTGAACTGAAAGCCTTTGCAGAACTTAATCCTCAGACAAAGCTCGAGTACAATATTTTTCGCTCAACATTCCTGAAACCTGATAAGGAATTACAATTTAATAATAAAGAGCAGTTGAAGAAAACCGGATTGCTTATTATGTATGGCAAACCTCTTTATTATGCTCTGGCCATTGCCGCCTCTGTCATCATTTTGCTGGGCGTTTATTTCAATTTTATTCATCAGCCCGAAGAACTAAAAATTGCCGGTAAGACCAAGCAAGTCAGCAAGCCGGTTGAAGAAAATATTGTCGTTGTGACCAAAGATTTAAAAAGACAAATGAATCAACCAGAAGTAAAAACAACTGATCAGATGACAGAGCGATCAGAAACATTAAAGACAAACCCGGATCATTATTACAGGGATTTAGCTGCTTTCAGGATGGATGCACTGGCCAGTAGTAATTTAGTTACTGCCCGGCATATATCATTCGAATTACCTGAATTCAGGGACTCAGAAGAGTATACCGCCCTTTACAAACAAGAAACTTCTTCTCTTGGGGTTGAAAAGCAAAAATCATTTGTCTCAAGATTTATTGCCGGACTGGCAGGTAAGGTGATCAAAGTGGATAAGCCCGAACGCAAATCTTTCCTCGAATATACCATCGAAGGGTACAATCTGATGGCTGATAAAGATGTAACCCTCGAAAAAAAGGTGGATGAAACAGGAAGAGTGATTGCTTATTCGCTGGATGGGGAAATCCTTTCTTTTTCAGGAAACAAAAGCCATCTGAAGGAATAAATTCGGAACCATCTCCTGAAAACTGAGGCATGAAAACTACATTTTCTTCCTCGAAACAATAAGCCTGCTGATTTCCGATTTCATAATAGCCTGATAAACATCTTCTACCGCTGATATATTTTCCTTTTTAACCATTAAAGCTCTTTACGGCAAAGTAACTGTTTACCAGCAATTGTGTTTCAGTCGGCTGCTTTATTTCAAAAACAAATTTTCCGAATTCGGTGTCAATATTGATCGCTTCCGGTTTTGAAACGATTTCAACCGGTTCATTGAACGTGATCATATATGCCCAGCTATCCGTTCCTGAAAAATCCGGGTAAAAATCCGTAAAGCGTGTTTCCGGTTGCAAATCCCTGTAAATAACATGCCTGAACCATCCCGACAGGTCGATGATGAACTGATCCTCCTCTTTCGTTAAGAGTGTTTTGTCGCTGTATTTCGCTTCAGCAGTAAATTTGAAAGGAAAATAATATTGAGTTCCGTTTGGCTTCAGGCTTTTCAGTTCACTTCCGGCACTGATCTCCCATGGCTTCATTGCATAAGTCGGATGAATCGTTGAATCAAAAGCCTGTCCGGTATAAATACATCGTGTTAGCGTCGAATACTGTCCGGTGAGTGTTATTTTCGTCGAGAACTGTAATTCGGAGTTATTCAGATCCGCAGTAACCATGCTGTTGATGATCCGTGAATTATCTTTCATAGTACTTGACGGCGTATTTATGATCCTCAGTTCCTCATTGTAATTTCTTTTATAACCTGCATAATCGTAGGTATACATCAGTATTACGGGCGCATTTTCATAGTAAAACGGCAATTCTTCAGCATAGCAATTCCGTAAATCCGATTTTGGCAAAAGGAAAGCCCCCGTATTATTATGAAGTACCGCATACAGCAGAATCTCATTGTCGAGCATCGGAGCAAAAAACTCCCGGCTCATATATCCTTGCCGCACATCCGAAACATAAGCCGAAAAAAATGTGTTAGCCAGTCTCGGGATCATGTGGGCATAAATTAACTCCTTATTATGTTCCCTTACAATCCCGCCTGAAAGCTCGATGCCGGGATGGTCCTTTTCATAATTCTTATCCTGGTTGAACAGGTCAAAATCATTCTGGTATTGGGTCGAATCAACTACATACCTCTGGAAATGCCTGATTCCGGTCAATCCTGAACTGTCAGTCGTTAAAGCAGAATTGTACCTTGCCGCCAGGTTATCAAATCTGAAATTGTCCTTGTTTTTTACACCCTGTTCATTGTCCATCACACCCTTCATCAACTTATCCTCACGAGGAAAACCCAGAATAAACCACATCGGTACATAATATTCACGGAAGGAGTCATAACTCCTCATATAAGAGTTCATATGGCTTAGGTGTAAACGAAAACCAGGGCAGATCAGCATGGGCTCTCGATCCCGGCTCATCAAGGCAACCGGGCAGACGATCAAGCTCCCAAATACAGGTTATTTCTTTTTCATTTGTCAATGTGTTCGCCTTTGCACCGTTTACGAAAAGAGTATCCGCTTCCAGGTTCCTGGGATACGACAATTTCATATACATTTTCTGTTTGGGTTCGGTGTCATGAAAAAAGAACCTGCATGCAACAAGCTGCATGAAATTGTCGGCATAGGGGAAGAAGTAGCTGTACCGCACTATGATTTCATCCCCTTCGCTCAACGCATCGAGCGAATATACGTACCGTGTAACGTACACAAACCTGTCTACAGGGCTCACCATCCTTACCTCTTCCAGTTGCAGGTTCGTTTTTATCGTATCCGGAGTGGTGTTGTTCATGCGAACAGCCGAAAAAGAATTTATAGTAACCAGGTCAAAAAGTCGCTGAGAGTTCAGTATCGCTGAGTTATGAGGATGATACAAGGCATCAAATGGCACAGGAAGCGAAATCTTTTCAAGTTTACCGATACCTGTCTCCTTCAGAATTTTAAACCGGATCGTCCGCTCCACTGAAACATTGATAAACAATGCCTTTTCCCCATATAAATTCACCTCAAGTGAATCATACATCATCAGCAGATCTTCATGTTGCAGCGAAGCATCAAACGCTTGTTCGCTTGATTTGGGCAAATCCTCTGTAATAAATAAACAGGATAAATAGGATAAAAACCGGTAATTTTTTTCATTCTTTAATGAATTTAGCGCCTAAAATTAGGGTTTGGTGAATTAATCCGGCCCTATTTTAAAATACAAGTGTCCAAAGGAACGATGATTCGAAAAAAATTTTTTGATCATTTTTTGCAAATTGACAAAAAAACCTCACTAAATTTGATCAGGTTCATCATAAGTATGATGCAAGCGATCCAACTTCCGCTCGTTCTCGCTGTGCTCGTACGTACTCTCTTCAGGTCGTAAGCATCTTTACCCTGACCAAATTTCCCTTCTATCTGATTCCTCTTTCCCTGTTCGCGTCGCCTCTTTCTTTTTTGGTAAGGTGTCAGAGGTTCTTTGGGTGGTCGCCCCGAGCGCCTTGCCCACTGAATCGTATGTTCCTCTCTGCGAGCCATTGCGGTTTTCACGTGTCCCATATATCGTATCTGCAATCATCGTTTCAGGATAATATCTGTTGAGTTCTTTATATCTTTTCGACCTGGTTCTTCAAATCCATGTTTTCGTTCTAGACATCCCAACTAAGTGTTGTTCAAGCTGTTAAATCTTTCATTACATACTCACTCCCGTGCTTCTATCTAAATTCTACCTGGTCATTGTCTTTCCCTCTACTATCGGATCGTACATAAGGCTGGTATATCTTTACTTATCCGATTCTCAATGCTATGGGTATGATCTTATACATCTGCATCTGCTGGTCATAGATGTGTTGTATTACCCTAAAATATCTTTTCAGATCCCGGTATTCCAATGAGATCTGCACCGGAAGTATACTTTATCCAGCTAATCATTTATATGCTTGATATTCCGTCTCAGATAACGGAGTTGTTGCCCCAAAGCCTCGCGTATCTGTCTTCCTGCTCTTGCGTTTCTTCTCGGCTATCTATTCAGGTACTGTTTTCTTGCCTTCCTGCAGTAGGTGCGTGGCTTAATCGAGTTTTACTTCAAGCCTTCGGCATAATAAATCAATGATATGCTCTCTCTCTCACTGCTTTTAGCTACAAGACCCAAAATCTGTCTTATGAAAACTATCATCTGATCTGCCACCGTCGCATCCAACAATAATTTCCCTTTGTTTTTCAACAGCTACTTTCTCTTTCTCCTAATCTAGCTTATTCTCTTCTGCATTGTCTGGCTTTTGCTTTTCCTTTTTCTTTTGTTGTTTTGAACTCTCTGCCCGTCTGATCAATTCGCAACTCATCGCATCAAACTGCTCGACACCCATCCGGTAACGAAGCTTTGTAAACAGCGAACTGTCAAAAACATCTTCATAATAGTACTCACTCAAACCAAGAAAGTATCTGAATCTATATGTTTTCCCTGATCGGTTTCAATCGTCTCTACGATCATCCAAACCCAGTTTGTGCTTAACAATCATTGCTCCGATCACAATACGGGCATCAATCGTTCTAGCGCCCCTTCTCCTTGCTCAATTTTTGTAATAAATCCCAGCCAGTTCATCCCAGGAATCATACCGTAATTTAACCATGGTTTTCCTTGACTTATTATGGGTTTTATTCTTATGTTATTTGTTTTAGATTTGTATATAATGAAAGCATTATAACTAAATTTATAAAATACTTGCATATATCTCTAAATAATTATGTTATTAACAATCAAATGGTTATAACTTATTCACCAAACCCAAAATTCGATAATATTTTAAAGAAACAATATTACCTCATAGGAGTTATTCTGGATAATTCGGACGAAATGTTTAATATCAGTGCTTTTACCCTTAATAGAGAAGAAATTTCATTTTCGGGAAGTAAAAACAGTGCTAAAGAGTAAAGATGAAGTAATATATCTTTTGTTTTTTTGTAGTTTTGCTGTATTCTACAATTAACTGTATTTAATTAGGAAACGCGTATGCAGACCTTGTAGATTGAACTAACTGATAAACTTTCATTGAAAGCCCTTCATGAATTAGAGAATAAAAATCTAATCAGAATTAGACGATCTGTATTAGGATTTGTCGAATTTGTGGGAGCAATCCATGAAACGAAACCCTTTTTGCGCCGTAGTGTTATTCCAGGTCGAGGGTTATTCTTATGTTATCTTTTATAGTCTCTTTCAATGCTGCTGGAACATCTCCTATTTTTTTGATCAGTCTTTTATTATCTATTGCCCGGATTTGATCGATCATAATATCACAATTTTCCAATAAGTTGGCCATCCCTTTTTTCAGATGGACCCGTAAAATGTCAGCCTCTTTTTCAATTCTTGTCGTTAGAGGACAGACTATTGTTGATGGATGTGGTATTTTATTAAGCAGATTTGTCTGAATAATTAATACCGGGCGGGTTTTTCCGGGTTCTGTACCTATTTGAGGATTCAGATCGGCTAACCAAACTTCGAATTGTTTAATTTGCATAGTCAATCTTTTCAAATTCATTCAGAACAGCTAATGATTCCTTCTTTACAAGTTCAGATTCATTTTTCAGTTTTTTCTCAAGAATTAATCTCCTCTGATGGTTATTATAAAAATCAATTGCATCGTTGATATAGCGATTTCTGGTCTTGCTGATGCGCGAAATGATTTTTTCTGTTTCTCCGAAAATCGAGTCGTCTATTTTTAATGATATTGTTTTCATGATATTTTATTTATACCACAAAGGTATATCAAAAAAGTATATCAATACTTGGAAAGTGAGGAAAATTTACATTATTTTATTATGAAACCTATGATTTCACGGCAGTTGGCAACCCTCAGTTCGACTGAGGCTCCGTCTCAGCCGTCCATAACCTGCAGGCCCCAGCCCGACCTCACTGCAGCGTCCTGGCTCGTGCCACCCAAATAAATAATTCAGGTAAACAATCATACTAAATCCTCTGCGCCGCTGCATAAAAAAATACCCGGCAGGTGCCGTCAAGCACCAAATATGGGGAGCAGAAATTACAAAAATACATCATCCGCGTCCCAACCGGGACGGAATAAATCCCCTGGTACAAGCTGATTTTAGAAACATGCAAACATATTTACTGTTTAGGACTATCGGAAAAGTCAATAGTATCAATGGGTAATAAACATCCATCCCAACAACGTATATGTGTTGGATAGGAAGTGCATTCGCTATCATTTAAAGCAAGTGGTTTAACTGGTTCGTTAATTATGAAACGAGCTGTACTTCCCGTTATGTAAGGTGACCAAATACGAAATGAATCATCAATTTTAATCCCAAATAAAGAAATATTGTTAAGACTATCGATGATAACTAATACTTTTTCATCCTTATTTGGCCAGAAACCAGTGAGTTCTTCCCTCCCTGGATAAATTAGTTTATAATAAGGTTCCAATTGCTCATTTCTATAAACTGTTGCAAAAATAATACTGTCCCCTATAATAGTCTTCAGTTTTACTTTCTGAATTATTCTTTTATTATTATTTGAAGAATCGTATGAATCAGTATAATATTCCTGAATTTCAACAATTCCTATAAATCGAGAACTCTTTAGTTCATTAGCCATATCTACAAATCTTGGTCTTCCAAATAAATTTAAAACTACAAGGAAAAAAATTGCAATAAGTTGAAATTTTTTCATGCTGAAAATATTATAAGATTAATAGCATTTAAAAATTACAGTATTTTCGAATAATTATCATTCTGTTTTATTTTACCAATCCCTTAGTTCGGCGTAGTCTTCAAGACTCCCTCGCAATCTATCCCCGCAGGGGATCAATCCGAATAGCCTCCGGCGCAGCCGGAGGAAACCAACCCTCCACACTACCCACTCAGTACGAAAGGCTTTGAACATCAAACGTATTTCTCATTTCCGCTGGCTGGTAGCCTTATTCCTTTTTGCAGTACCCTTTCGCGACAATTAGCGTCCTCCATTCGCGCTCATTCGCGGTTAAATCATCTTTCCCTGCTACAAATATCTTATATCTTATCTCCTATCCACCGTCCTCAACAGTAAATTCTTTAATTAATTTTACCTTCTAATGAAATTATTTTACCTTCTAACGGAAACATTTTATCATCTAATGGAAACATTTTACCTTCTAATGGAATAATTTTACCATCTAATGGAATGATTATATCTTTTAATGGAATAATTATACCATCTAACGAATTAATTTCTCTTTCTAACGGAAATTATAATTCATTTAACCTACTTTTGCTCAAAAAAACACCATGATAGATATCGGTTCCATCATCAGAGATTACCTCCACAAAAGCGGTTCCTCAATTCCATCTAAACAATTAATATCTCTATCTAACGGAAATTAGAATTCATTTAACCTCTTTTGCTCAAAAAAACACCATGATAGATATCGGTTTAATTATCAGAGATCGCCTCCGTAAGAACGGTTCCTCAGTTCATCTCCCTCCTCAAAGCACGCCAATAGCACCTAACTATTTAACTACTCTCTTCTCAATATTTTTACCGAATTTTGCCCATCATTTAAAATCAATCAACAATGGCTGACGACAAGCAGATCATCTTTTCGATGTACAAGGTGAGCAAAACCTACCCTGTAAACAGGCAGGTTATCAAAGACATTTCATTATCCTTTTTCCTGGGCGCCAAAATCGGGATCATTGGTTTAAACGGTTCCGGAAAATCAACCCTGATGAAAATCATTGCCGGTGTTGAGAAAGAATTCCAGGGAAACCTGTCCTTTTCTCCCGGTTATACGGTCGGTTACATGGCTCAGGAACCCATCCTCGATGATTCCAAAACGGTGATGGGAGTTGTGGAAGAAGGTGTCCAGGAGATTGTGGATATTTTAAATGAATATGAAGCAGTCAACGAGAAAATGGGTTTGCCGGAATATTATGAAGATGCTGATAAACTTGAAAAACTGATTGACCGTCAGGCAGTGTTGCAGGAAAAAATTGATGCAACCGATGCCTGGAACCTGAACAACAAGCTGGAAAGAGCCATGGATGCGCTTCGTTGTCCCGAACCGGAAACTCCGGTAAGCGTTCTATCCGGTGGTGAACGCCGCCGTGTTGCTTTGTGCAGGCTATTGCTTCGCCAACCCGATATTTTGCTTGCTGGATGAGCCAACCAACCACCTCGATGCCGAATCGGTGGAATGGCTCGAAGTTTACCTTCAGCAATATAAGGGAACCGTGATCTGCATCACCCACGACCGCTATTTCCTTGATAATGTTGCCGGCTGGATACTTGAACTTGACCGGGGCGAGGGAATTCCCTGGAAAGGAAATTATACCGGCTGGTTAGAGCAAAAACAAAAGCGGCTTGAAATGGAGGAGAAAGGAATCTCAAGACGCAGGAAAACACTGGAGCGGGAACTTGAATGGGTTCGCATGAGCCCGAAAGCGCGCCATGCCAAATCGAAAGCAAGGTTAAGCTCTTATGAAAAACTGTTGAATGAAGATGTAAAACAGAAAGAAGATAAACTCGAAATATTTATTCCAAATGGTCCGAGGCTTGGTAACAAAGTAATTGAAGCCAAAGCTGTTTCCAAAGCATTTGGCGATAAACTGCTGTTTGAAAATCTCGAATTTATGCTACCGCCAAATGGTATTGTTGGCGTGATCGGTCCGAATGGCGCAGGCAAGACCACACTGTTCCGGTTGATCATGGGAATGGAAACAGTTGATTCCGGGAATTTTGAATTGGGTGAAACGGTTAAAATTGGTTATGCCGATCAGACCCATAAAGATATTGATATGGAAAAAACGGTTTACCAGGTTATATCTGGCGGAGCCGATGAGGTAATGGTTGGTTCCCGGCTGATCAATGCACGGGCTTATGTAGCAAGGTTCAATTTTACCGGCGCCGACCAGGAGAAAAAATGCGGAGTATTATCCGGCGGGGAGCGTAACCGGCTCCATCTGGCACTTACCTTGAAATCAGGAGGTAATGTCTTATTGCTGGATGAGCCGACCAACGATATTGATGTAAATACACTTCGTGCTTTGGAAGAAGGTTTGGACAGTTTTGCCGGCTGTGCAGTGGTCATTTCCCACGACCGTTGGTTCCTCGACAGGATTGCAACACACATCCTGGCTTTCGAAGGTAATTCTACTGTATATTATTTCGAAGGAGGTTATTCCGAGTATGAAGAGAACAAAAAGAAACGACTGGGTGATGCCTCACCACACAGGCTCAGGTATAAAAAACTTCATGGATAAAATAATCCAATTCCTTTTTGGGTTTCAAATCTTAATTTTTTTCATTGCAATTATTTCAGGTTGTAACATTTCATTAATCTGCTCCGTCCTACTGGAAAATTAATAAATGTATAACCTTAAATTTAATTTATCATGAAATCTACCAAGCAAATTGTTTTTGTTATTAGCTTGCTCGCTTTAATTGCTGTATATACATTCGCACTTGGGCAGGAAAGCGGGAATAAAAATGTCATTAGTCAGGACAGGCAATTGCCGGCTTTTAATTCTATTGATGCTGGCGGTGCAGTAAATGTATTTATTCAAAAGGGAGCAAGTCAGTCGGTGAAAGTTGAAACAGACGAAAACCTGATGGATAAAATCATTACTGAAGTCTCCAATGAAATTCTAAACATCACCACAAAAGGGATGAAAAATGCCACAAAAACCAATGTGTATGTCACAACAACCAGCCTGAAATCACTGACAGCCCATGGCGCTGTTGATGTGGATGGGCAGTCGCTTTTTGAGGCAGATGAATTTGTAATTGATGCAAGCGGTGCTTCTTCGGTTAAACTTGACCTTGATGTCAATTTTTTGAAATCAACAGTTTCCGGTGCTTCGGATGTTACCTTATCCGGGAGGGCAACCACACATAAAATAAGAGTAAGCGGAGCCGGCAGCCTTAAAGCCAAGGGACTTGTAACGGATGATGCCGAATACATTGTTGAAGGCGCAAGTGATGCATTTCTGAATGTTACCAAAAATCTGTCAGGTGAAACCAAAGGAGCAGCAGATGTTAAGTTCATTGGTGATCCTGAAACAACTGCGGTTACAAGAACTATAAAAGAAGATGATGCCTATGTTGAATGGGATGAACCTTATCATGATTCGACCAAAGTGAAAATCGGAGGACTGAATATTGAAGTATATGAAGGGGATGATTCGGTAAAAGTGGTTGTCGGCAACCGGGAACTGTATGTGGATGAGGATGGCAATGTAAGCCTGAGCAGGTGTAAAAAGAAGAAAATTCAATGGCCATTGGGCAGGCTTTGACCTTGGACTGAATGGATATTTTATGCCTGATTTTAAGATGAGTTTTCCAAAGGAAACAGAATATATGGACCTCCGCACAACGAAATCCTGGGCTGTTCATATTAACTTCTACGAGCAAAACATTGCATTTTCAAAAAACAAGAAGTGGGGAATGGTTACAGGATTGGGGCTTAACTGGAATAACTACCGATTCAGCATGGATACCCGGCTCAATTCAGATTCTTCAGAATTGCATGGTTATGTTGATAAGGGAATAAGCATCAGAAAATCGAAATTAACTTCATTGTATTTCGATATTCCTTTGCTTTTTGAATTCCAGACCAACAGCTACATGAAGAAAAACAGCTTTCATTTTGCAACCGGAATGATAATGGGCGTCCGTATTTCTTCGCATACCAAAAAATATTATGACGAATGGAATAAAGATTTTGATAGTAACTGAATACAATCCAGAAACTGATAGATTATGAAACAAATTTACACGACAACCTCACCCGATTATGCCAAGGCCAAGGATTTTGATGATTTTTACATGAATCCGTTCAAATGGGATGCTACAGCAAGGATCGGCTGGGGATTCATTAACCTGTTTGCAACGTATTCAGTTAATACGCTCTTTAAAAAAGATAAAGGACCCGAGCTTTATCCCTGGACGGTAGGGATTACTTTTGTGAATTTGTAATCCATCAGAGAAATCTATAAAATAAGGAAATAAGGGTATAAGGGAAATTCCTTTGTACCCCTTTACTTTTATACCTCTTATACCATTATACCTTTATACCCGCTCTCTTAACTTCGTTACAAATTTCATTTTTAATTTGATTTTTTCGTAAATACTTTTTTATTTTTGCTCATTAATTAAAAAAGGTTATGCTGCACTAATTTATTAGTAATCAATACAAAAAAGTTCAATTATGTCAGGACACAGTAAATGGGCAACCATCAAAAGAAAAAAGGGCGCATTGGATGCCAAGCGGTCAAAAATCTTTTCAAAAATTATTAAAGACATTACAGTAGCTGTTAAAGAAGGTGGGCCTGATCCTGATGGAAATCCGCGTTTGCGGCTGGCAATTTCCAATGCCAAAGGAGCCAGCTATGCCCAAAGATAATATTGAACGAGCCATCAGCAAGGGGAAGGATAAGGACGGCTCCACTTTTTCAGAACCACCTATGAAGGTTATCTTTCACATGGAATTGCAGTATATATTGAGTGTACCACCGATAACCCGCTTCGGACAGTGAGCAATATCAGGGCGATTTTCAATAAATATAGCGGAGCTCTTGGGAACCAATGGATCACTCAGTTTTTTATTTGAGCGAAAAGGTGTTTTTACCATTCCAAAAGGAACGATGAACCAGGAAGAATTTGAACTGGAAATGATTGATGCCGGCGCAGAAGATATTGAAATGGATGATGATTTCATAAACATTACTACAGCTAAAGAAGATTTTGGACAGGATGCAGAAAAAACTGGAAGAACTGGGCATTGAGCCAGAAAGTGCAGGATTGCACAGAATTCCAAATGAAACGGTCAAACTAAGCGATGAAGATGCCAGGAAAGTCTTAAGGGTTGTAGAAATGTTTGAAGATGATGACGATGTTCAGAAAGTATTTCATAACCTTGAAATTTCAGAAAGAGTTATGGAAGAACTTTAAAACCAAAATTGAAATCAAACACTTCAGGTTTTTTACTCCTGATCGGACTTCAAAATCCCTATCAGTTTTTTAATACTGATCAGCCGGAAAACAAAAATCAATAAACCGGACACTACGAGCATTAGCAGAAGGTTAATCTTCCAGGTAAATGGAAGTTGCCGGGAAAAGATCCCGACAAAAACCACAGAAGCTGTAAACAGGATCAGTAGGATCAGGTAACGGTAATTCATCCGGAACCTGAAAATGAATTGGACAACAATCACCTGAATGATCCCATTAAGAAATTGTGAACCCAGGCTGGCAAAGGCCGAACCCAGAGCCTGCAGACGGGGTACCAGTAAAAAATTAATCAGGAGGCTTACAAGCACTGCACTTGCTGCAATAAGATTAAGTTGTTTTAAGTTTCCATTTGCAGTAAGTAATGTTCCGAAAACATAACTTGATGATATCGCAATGAAACTGAACATCAAAACACTGAATATACGCGAAGCTTCTTCAAGCCTTATTGAATAATGGATTTCCGATTCTACAGGATGTATCGGATAAAGCAATCTGATAATCTCCCTGCTAAAATAATATGAACTAAAAGCTATAATAATACTCACTGTAAAAAGCAGAGAAAATGAAAGCCTGACAAGATCCTCAACAGGCCGTTTGTGTTTCAGCTGATGTGCAAATATCGGAAGCAGCAACCCAGAGAAAAGGAAAGCGATCATAGCAGCAGCATCCAGCAGGCGATAGGCTTGTGCATAAATCCCAGCTTGTGATTTACCTGTATTTCCCGGTAGAAGCCTTTCAATCAAAACCGCATCTATTCTGTAATAGATCGCCATCAGTACAACCAATATAGCAAACGGTGCACTTTTTTTAAGGATCATTAAAATAAAAGGCTGATTCCAGCTTAACCTGTGGAAATAGGATTTTTTCATAACGATCACCAAAGCAATCATTGCAGTTAAGACATAGGCTAATGTTTGGGAATATACGAACCATTCGACTTTGAAGGGAGAATTTGTAACATTTCCCCACAACAAAATACTGCAAAAAAGAATCATGAGTAATCTATCGAGAACAGAAAGAATGCTGTCTGTTTTGAATAGTAGTAATCCCGAGATATTTGATCTCAGATATAAAATAAAGGAAAGGAGGAATTGGTTAAGCGCAATCCAACCAAGAATGATAAACTGTTGTCTGTCGTAACCGATAATAAATCCAACTAAAAATGAAAAGATTAAATAGATTCCGAGCAACAGTAATTTAAGAATAAGTATGCTTGAAAAATGCTTATTCAGCAGCTGGTGATTTTGAGCAATATTCCGGTTATTGAAATTGGTGACTCCAAAATCGAGTAGGATACTGAAAAGAAATGAAAAATTCAAAATCGAAAAATAAAAACCGAAATCTTCCGACCCAACAGCATTTTGCACTGATCGGTCTATCCCAAGAACCCAGAAAGGCTTTATAAGTAAATTGAGGAAAAGTAGCAATCCAAGGTTTTTCAGGAATTTTTTCTGCATTCTTCAGTTTTAATTTACTTTTGCAAATATCTGAATATAATTAATATTACATAACGACATTTAACAAACAGGCTGGTTTGAGTTTGACGGAATCATTTATTAATAGGAAAACATCAGAAATCTCACCAACAGAATTTTTTGAACTTTTACTTGAGGAATTGAAACTAAATCCTGGATTGAAAGGCTATTACCGGTTTTTTAAGAATGACTCGGGTTTTCTTTTCCGGAAGGCCTATTTTGTCCAGCGATTACAATTTATTGCCGATCATATTAACGATAAATCATTCAACATTTGGGATTGTGGTTCCGGTTACGGTACAACCGGTTTGTTTTTAAGCCTGAATGGATATTCTTCTTTTGGGTCAACGGTCGAATATTATTTAAAAGAGTTCGGCAATAGATTGGATTATTGGAAAAAATTCGGAGATGTTAGCAAATACTCGACCCGATTGGAAAACATTTTTGATTCACATCCTGAAGAATCTTCTGTTGACGTTATTTTACTTCAGGATACCCTCCATCATTTGGAGCCACTGCAAAAAGCAATTTTAATCTTCGCAAAAGTGCTTAAACCCGGCGGTAAAATCATCCTGGTCGAAGAAAACGGTTCCAATATTATTCAAAACTTAAAACTTTTAATAAAAAGGGGTAATAATAGAATTATTGAGTATTATGACGAGGAACTGCAGAAGAAAGTCTTAATGGGAAATGAAAATATCCGGGGATATAAATCATGGGAAAAGGAATTTGCCACACACAATTTTATAATAAAGCATGATGAAACTCAATATATACGCTTATTTCCACCCTTCTTTTTTTCTGAAGGTAATTATGGTAAATTACTGAACATGGAGCAGGATATCTGGAAAAAAAATGCATTTCTGCGTAAATTTTTCTTTTTCGGAATCAACTGCATTATTGAAAAACAAAGATGAATATAGCAGTTAACACACGCCTGTTACTTCCCGGAAAATTTGAAGGAATTGCCTGGTTTACTTATGAGACCATGAAAAGGATAACAACCGCCCACCCTGAGCATAAATTTATCTTTTTTTTTGACAGAAAGTTTTCTGACGAATTCATTTTTGCCAATAACATCGAACCGGTTGTTGTCCATCCACAGGCAAGGCATCCGGTGCTATGGTATTTATTTTTTGACTTTGGAGTGACTGCAGCCTTAAAAAAATACAAAGCAGATATATTTGTTTCACCTGATGGATGGTTGTCACTAAGGACCAATGTGCCCTCAATAAATGTGATGCATGATCTGAATTTTGCAACTCATCCGGAGTTTATTCCTTACCTTGTGCGGAATTATTATTATTACTTTTTTCCCCGTTTTGCTGCAAAAGCTGCAAGGATTGGTACGGTTTCCGAATATACCAAGAATGACATCGTTGAAAAATTCAAAGTCAGCCCGGAAAAAATAGATGTTGTTTATAGCGGGGCAAATGATAAAATAGCCCCGGTTTCTCCCATTGTTCAGGAAACCATGAGGAAGAAATATACCCGAGGAAAGCCCTTTTTTCTTTTTGTTGGAAGTCTGCATCCCCGTAAAAATCTTGGAAATCTTTTCAGGGCTTATGATTGCTTCAGGTCAAAAACTGCTGCCGATATTAAACTGCTTATTGTGGGGGAACGAAAGTGGTGGATGGGTGATATTGTTGAAGCTTATGATCAACTCCAGTTTAAGAAGGATGTAGTTTTTATCGGAAAGCTTTCTACTGAAGAACTTCATCAGGTAATTGGATCTGCACTGGCTATGACTTATGTTTCTTTTTTTGAAGGTTTTGGGCTGCCTATAGTTGAAGCATTTAACAGCGATGTACCGGTAATTACTTCCGATAAAACGGCAATGCCCGAAGTAGCAGGGGATGCGGCTTTGCTTGTCGATCCATACTCTGTGGATTCAATTTGTGAGGCATTGGTACGAATCTCGGAAGATTCCGCATTGCGTCAATCCCTGATTGAAAAAGGCAGAATAAGAAAAAAATTGTTTTCCTGGCAAAATACCGCCGATCTTTTGTGGGAGACAATCGAGAAAACCATTTATTCTAAAGCATAAACTACATTTACCGCCCAGGTTCCGTTTATTGATATTGGAGCAATTGTTAGATTTCGGATTTTATCGAAATTAATTTTACTTAAAGTGGTCCCTATAAAAGTACCAAGTGCCGCACCTCCAATCACATCTGTCGCCCAGTGCTTTCCATCATGAATTCTTGACAATCCCACGAGTGTAGCGACTGAATAGGAGGCCAATCCTACCCAGGTCTTATCTCTGTAGCCACAAGCCAGTACTGAAGCTATTGCAAAAGCAGTAGCTGTGTGCGCTGATGGAAATGAAGTATAATCAGTTGTGAATTCAAAAGGCCCTTCCCAGAGATACGGATTGGGCGGCTCATCATCTTCAGGACGATGGCGATGAAAGAGGTATTTAGATACCATTGCAGCACCTCCGCTGAGTATATATGCTTTCAGGCCTGTTAAAGCTACATTCCGGTGCCGGTCATCCTTTATTCCACTCAGGTAGATTCCGGCAAGCAAGGGTATAGAATATAATCCGCTACCCCAGGGTTCTATTGCATATTTGCTGATGGTTTCTGTCGTTTCCGTTCTGTTTTTTTGGAAGAAATCATAAATTTCTTTATCGTATACATAAGAAACAACCGAAATGCCCACAACGCCGCCAAAGATTGACCATTGTTTTACTTTCCAGTGAATAGGTTCAACTGCAATTTTTTTTGAATCATGCCAGTAGGAAATTAAATATTTCTTATTGAAAGAGTGTTTACCGGGAAACGAATCATTCTGAGATTTAGAGGCTGCTGGCAATGAAAAAATGGTTGCAATTACCAGCATTGTCTTGACCAGGTTGGGATATAATTGTTGTATCCGAGAAATCATTGGTTAAAATCTGATTTAAAAAAAATATATAACCGGAGATATAGAACTCAATGCTCCTCTTTTTTAGCCTCTTCCCAAAAAACATCCATTTCGGCAAGGGTCATATCTTTTAGTGACCGTCCCATTTGTTTTGCCTTGTTTTCAAGATGCTTAAAACGGTGAATGAATTTTTTATTTGTTCTTTCAAGAGCATCTTCAGGATTTACATCAATGAACCGGGCATAATTTACAATTGCGAACAACAAGTCGCCCAGTTCGTGTTCCATTTTATCTTTGTCCTGCCCTGAATCTACCTCCTGCTTTAACTCAGCTAGTTCCTCCATTACTTTATCCCAGACTTGTTCCGGTTTTTCCCAATCAAACCCCACCCCTTTGGCCTTTTCCTGGATTCTGTATGCTTTTACAAGAGGGGGCAAAGCTTTGGGAACCCCTGACAATACAGAATCTCTTCCCTCATTGAGTTTTAATTTTTCCCAATTATCCTTTACATTTCGTGCATCTTTTACCTGAACCTCTCCATAAATATGGGGATGCCGGAAGATAAGTTTTTCATTGATGTAATTCAAGACATCACCAAAATCGAAATTGCCTTTTTCACATCCTATTTTAGCATAAAAGACCATATGCAGCATCAGATCGCCAAGTTCCTTTTTTATTGCTTCAACATCTTTATCCAATATCGCCTCAGACAATTCATAGGTTTCTTCAATGGTCAAATGGCGAAGGCTTTCAAATGTTTGTTCCTTATCCCATGGGCATTTGGCCCTCAGGTCATCCATGATCTGAAGAAGCTTGTTAAAAGCATCCATTTTTTCCTTAACACTGGTCATTGGTATTTTTTCTTTTATGAGTATTATTTAAAAGTGGTAAACTAAAAATTACCCGTATTGGTGATTCAGCTGAGTGAAAAGTTGATTTTCCCTATCATATTGGTAAGCTCGCTATTACTGAATGGCTTGCTTAAATACAAATCCATGCCGGCATCGATTAGTTTTTGCTTTTCACCATCCTTTGTGTGAGCAGTAACTGCTATAATGATTGATTTTTTCAATTTGTTTCTGATTTCATAATCCCTGATCAGCCTGGTTGCCTGGATACCGTCCATGACCGGCATCTGAATATCCATTAAAACTATATCGTAATGGTTCGCCTTATAAAGATCGAAGCCTACCTTACCGTTTTCAGCCATAGCAACCCTGTATCCATCTTTGACAAGTATATTTACAATAAGTTGCTGGTTTAGAAGATTATCCTCGACAACAATAATTTTAGCAGCACGTTTTTTGACGTTGGTTTCACGGATATTGACCGATGTATCGGTTATAGCAATTTTTTCTGAAACAGGTAATATTACAGTAAACCAGAAATTAGAACCTTTATTGATATTGGAAAGGATACCAATCTCACCATCCATCATTTCGACCAGTTGCTTGCAGATGGCGAGTCCTAATCCGGTTCCTCCTTTTTTCCTCTGAACCGCAACATGTGTTTGCGAAAACGGTTTGAATAATTTATCCTGACTTTCTTCAGAAATTCCTACTCCGGTATCAATTACTTCAAATTTCACTTTTGAAGCAATTAAATCAATATCAGTGACCATTTTACTTGAAGATTTATGACTTACTCTAATGGTTACACCACCGGTGTCGGTAAATTTGATGGCATTGCTAACCAGGTTGATCAATATCTGGCTTATTCTGCCGGGATCTCCGGACAAAGTTACAGGAATGGTTTCCTGAAAATCAGTTTTAAGATACAATCCACTTTGCCTTGCTTGTATTTCATGCATCGAGATGACTTTGGCTACAAGTTCCCGAACATTGAAATCCATATTTTCAAGAACAACCTGGCCAGCTTCAATTTTTGAGAAATCAAGAATTTCATTGATAATATTCATCAGTTCATTTCCTGAAGTATGAATGATATTGAAGTATTCTTTTTGTTCAGGAGTAAGTTTGGTTTCACCAATCATTTCACTGATCCCGATTATGCTGTGCATATGATTCCTGATTTCATGACTCATACCTGCGAGAAAAAGCGATTTTGACTGAGTGGCCTTTTCAGCTTTTTCCTTCTGCTTTATAAGTTCTGACTCGTGTTTTTTTAGGGTAGTAATGTCCTTAATGGTTCCAATATGGGCGGGTTTCCCCAGATAGTTAATTACGCCTACACTCAAACTCAGATAAACTGATCTTCCTCTTTTATGGATGATTTTTAGCTCATAAGAATTCGGAACGTTCTCACCTGCGAGTCTTTTCCTGTAATTGGTTTCAATCCTTTCCTTGTCATCGGGATGGATTAGTTGAAGGAAATCCAGATCAAATACTTCTTCCTCCGAAAATCCGCTAATCTTGCAGAAACTTTCGTTTACAAACCGGATTTTATTGTCCTGAATTACGAAAATCCCATCCTGAATATTCTTAACAAGTGAAACATGCTTTTCTTCATTTTCTTTAAGTTCAGCAATGGCTTTTTCGAGAACGATCTTTTGTTCAGTAATATGAACATTCTTTGCTTCAAGGATTTTTTTTGCCCTTTTGTTGGTTCGGGCTCTTACATAAAAAACCAGGAAGAGTGTTAGGATAGTCAAGCTTAAACTAGTCACAATATAAATAATATAGCGTTGCGTCCTGATTTGTAATTCTTTGACCTTACTTTCCTTAGTAATCATTTGAAGTTGCTGATCCTTATTGCGTAATGAATACTTTTCCTCAAATTCAGACATTTGTCTGAGGCTTGTTTCGTTGTATATAGAATCTTTTATCCTATCTGATAATTTTAGATATTCATGACTCTTTTTAAAATCATACTTTAACTCCCATAAATTGGATAAACCCAAATATATATCCATCTGCAGTTTTTTAGCTCCGATATTCTTTGCAATTTCAGCTGCCCTGGTAAAATAATCCAGGGATTTTTCATAGTTTCTTAATAGCATGTGTACTTCAGCAATATTTCTGATAGTGCTTGCCTGAAGTTCGAAATCATCTTGACCCAGCTCAATCACCAAAGCCTCATCATAATAATCGAGTGCCTTTGTGTAATCCTTTTTATCATAATGAACCGCACCGAGGTTATTCAATGACGAGGCTTGTTTTTCGAGGTTGTTTAGCTTGATAGACAAATCATAGGATTTCTGGAAAAAGAACAATGCACTGTCAGGTTTTTTTATATCAAGATAAACGCTTCCAATGCTGTTAAGCACATCTGATATACCATCATCCAGTTGTAACTCGTTAAAGATTTTCAGACTTTGATTAAAATACTTTAGGGCCGTTCTGTAATTTTTTATAAGATAGTATATGTTGCCGATATTTAGCGATCCTGAACCAATTCCCTGTTTATCATTATTCTCATAATGTATTTCAAGGGATTTATGATAATATTCGATTGCCATATCATAATCGCCTAAAACCTGGTAAATCAAGCCAATATTATTAGTTGCATTGGCAGTTCCATCCTGATAATTATGCAACTCGCTTAATTCGAGAGATTTCATATAATATTCAAGAGCCAGCTTATGCTGATCAAGGAAATAATAACCATTAGCTATACGATTAAGTGCCCTCGCTTTGAAAATTTCATTTTTTTGTTCTGCAGCTATTTTAAGCGCTTCCTGGGCAAACTCAACACTTTTAACGGGATCTTTGTACCAGTAATCTTTAGAAATATTTAAAAGAAGTTCAAATCTTTCTGTCCCTTCAACATTCTGAAGATGGTTTTCAGGAGACTCGGTTTGCCCGAGCACCGGATAGGGGAGCAGATAAAAATTAACCAGGATGATATAAATAATCAATTTAAAATGGCTCATTTGCTGCAATGTTTTACATTTAAACAAATTGTAAACCAAAATTTTTCCGACAATTCCCCTTCTTTCCAATTTTGAATAAACCGTAAACTTTAAAAATTTTGAGTAATTGTGTTATCTCTTCCAAAGATAATACGATTTTTATTATTAAGAGTTGTATTTACTTTGATGAGGTATCTTTTTCCTTTAATAGTTTGTTGTCAACAAAGACAAAACATTTAATTGTATTAGTAAGCTCTTGCAAATACTACTCGCTGTTTAGAGGGTTTACCGGAATAAATGCACTTACCGTTTTCGTGTTTACTATCTAATAAAATGGTACGGATCGTAGCTTTGGTTTCGTCCTTTATTTTCTCTTCAGTTTCGGTTGTCCCATCCCAATGAGCTAAAACAAAACCTCCCTTATTTTCAATTACATCAACGAATTCTTCCCAGGTGTCGACAGAATGGGTATTGTTTTCCCGGAACGATAAAGCTTTATGAAAAAGCTTTTTCTGGATCTGTTCAAGAAGATGTTCAATTTTATTCCCAATATCGGCAACATGCAAAATTTCTTTTTCGAGAGTATCGCGCCGGGCAATTTCAACTGTTTGGTTTTCAAGATCCCTTGGTCCGATGGCGATTCTGACAGGAACACCCTTGAATTCATATTCAGAAAACTTCCACCCCGGTTTAAATGTGTCCCGGTCATCGTATTTAACCTTAATGGCTTTGGACTCCAGGGAGGATTTTATTTTTAACGCATACTCTGATATTTCATTGAGTTGCTCAACTTTTTTATATATGGGTACAATAACTACCTGAATTGGCGCAAGCTTAGGGGGCAAAACCAACCCGAGATCATCGGAATGGGCCATAATGAGTGCGCCCATTAACCTTGTTGAAACACCCCATGAGGTTGCCCACACATATTCAAGTTTATTTTCTTTTGATAGAAACTTTACATCAAAAGCTTTTGCAAAATTCTGACCCAGAAAATGAGAAGTTCCGGCCTGGAGTGCTTTACCATCCTGCATTAGTGCCTCAATACAATAGGTTTCCAAAGCGCCGGCAAATCTTTCATTAGGTGATTTAGTCCCTTTAAGCACAGGCATCGCCATCCAATCTTCGGCGAATCTTGCATAAATATCAAGGATTTTTTTAGTTTCCTCCACAGCTTCTTCACTGGTAGCATGTGCTGTATGCCCCTCCTGCCAGAGAAACTCGGCTGTTCTCAGAAAAAGCCGCGTACGCATTTCCCATCTTACCACATTGGCCCATTGGTTGATGAGTAGTGGTAAATCGCGATAAGATTGTATCCAATTCTTGTAAGTATCCCAGATAATTGTTTCAGAAGTCGGCCTGATGATTAATTCTTCCTCTAGTTTGGCCTCCTCATCCACTATCACCCCTTTACCATCCGGGGATTTTTTTAACCTGTAATGAGTAACGACTGCACACTCTTTTGCGAATCCTTCAACATGATCGGCCTCCTTACTAAAAAATGATTTGGGAATAAATAATGGAAAATAGGCGTTCACATGTCCTGTATCTTTAAACATCTTATCAAGGGCGGCTTGTATGAGTTCCCATATGGCATATCCATAGGGTTTAATAACCATACAGCCTCTAACAGCTGAGTTTTCAGCCAAATCAGCCTTAATCACTAAGTCGTTATACCATTGAGAATAGTTTTCATTTCGTGTAGGAAAATCTTTTGCCATATTTGTTATTGTGGTATAGTGTTTGTATAAATTTGTATGTGTTTAATAGGTGCGCAAAAATAATTAAAAAACAATACGATTGGAGGACCATAAAATGAAAACGTACTTGCTTGTATCAATTGCTTCGCTAGTCATACTTGCCGGATGCTCTACTTCAAAGTCAACCGCAGATTACGATGATGTTTACTCCACTTCCAAAAAGAAAACTACCGCTGCTGCAGACAACGACCAAACCCAGGTCGCAACACCTGATTATTATGAGGAGGGAGCTGAAAATATTTCCGGTTACAATCCTGAAAATTATGAAACAGGTGAAAATGTTGCTTATCAGGATGAACCTTATCTGACCACAACTGAAACAGTGACAACTCCTGAAGGTACAAACTATATAACCAATAACTACTATGAAGGTTATGGTTATGACGATTACTATGATTATTCTTATGCAGAAAGAATAAACAGATTTTATGGCCCATATATGGGATATAGTTACTATGCTCCGTGTTATACAGGTTATTACTATGATCCCTGGTATTGGGATTCGTATTGGTATATGCCTTCTTTTTATTTCGGATTCAGCTGGGGTTGGGGAGGTATGTACGGGGGTTATCCTTATTACCCATATTATCCTTATAACAGTTATTGGTACGGTTATAATGATGGCTACTGGAATGGTTACTGGGATGGTTATTATGGATATTCTTACAATGATTATTATCCCTATTATTATGGCCACAGAGAAACCAGAAGCGGATCAGGTAATTCAGGTTCAGGAACAGGCAGGGATAATCCATCAAACGTTCAGAATGTTAACCAATACAGTTATCTTGAGCGAACTACACCTCAGTTAGCTAATAACTCTGATAATGCTCGTACATCCACCAATTCCATAGAAAATGGAGGCAGAACAAGCACAAATTCTATCTCCTCACCAAATGTCCGCATTGCTGATCAGACAGGTAATAATTCAATTTCAGGGAGAAGTTCGGAGCAAAATATCAACGGTATCAAAAATGAGCCTGGTAACAGAAATTCAACCCTTTCTGCAGGTGGAACAGAAATTACAACCGGATCAAGATTAAGTGATCAGAATAATCCACAGGATCAAAATCAAAATAGAAACAGCAGTGGAACCACAAGGTACTCTTATAAAAAGCCTGCCGGTACTGGCGAAACCTCAAAGGTTGGTTATAAGCCCGGACAGACGATCAATAACAATAGTTCAAGGACATCACAGAAGTATTCCAAACCGGTTGATCGCTCTTCATCAGCGGGTAATGTGAATTCTCAAAGCCAGGGAACTGCCCAGGGTAATCAAAACAGACAAACCTATACACGGCCGCAATCGAACAGCAATAACAGTTATTCCAGGCCATCAAGTTATAATTCTGAAAGCCAAAGGAGCAGCCAACCTTCGAGATCTTCTGAAAATTCATATTCACAGCCATCCCGTTCAAGCTCGAATTACAAGCCTTCCAATAATTCCTCAAGGAGTTATTCCCAACCATCAAGATCAAGTAGCAGTGGAAGTTATTCAACTCCTTCAAGGTCTGGAAGCAGTGGTTCATATTCGGCGCCATCCCGTTCAAGCAGCAGTTCTGGTTCATCTCCTTCACGTTCAGGAGGTAGTAGTTCTGGTTCAGGAGGAGCAAGCAGGGGTGGAAGAAAATAACTTTACAGACTTATCTTAATTATCTAAATTCTAAACCATGGCTATGAAAAAGATAGCTTTAATTCCGGTTATCATTTGTTGCAGCGCATTACTCCTTAAATCACAAAATGAAGTTGATGCCCTGCGTTATTCAAGGACAACTTTTGGAGGGACTGCAAGGTCGATGTCAATGGCAGGTGCATTTGGTGCGTTAGGCGCCGATTTTTCAAATCTTAGTTCTAATCCGGCAGGTATTGGCTTATATAAAAAATCAGAGATATCCTTTACTCCTTCACTTTACTTTGGCAATACTACTTCCAGATACAATGGCTCTCAGGGAAAAGATGCTAAAACAAATTTCAATGTCAGCAATGCCGGAATAGTTTTTTCTTCCCCTCCAAACAACCGGAGCAATTCAGTTATTAAATATCTTCAGTTCGGTATCGGCATGAACAGAATAAATAATTTTAATAATAGAATCTTAATGACCGGTTATAATGATGTTAATTCCTATGTTGATACTTATGTTGAAGATGCCAATGGAATAGATTATCAAAATATTGAAAATGATCCATACGGGGAATATGCATTTGACCTCAATCTTGCATGGTATGATTACCTGATAGATACAATTCCTGGAACAACAGACCAATACTGGGGTGCAGTTGCATCAGGTCTTAACAAACTTCAGCGAAAAGAAATTAATTCCTGGGGTTCGATGAATGAATTCCTTTTTGCATTCGGGGCGAACATTGGTGACAGGCTTTATCTTGGTACCTCCTTTGCCTTTCCATACATCAGGTATTTTGAAGAATCTTATTATGTTGAGGAGGACAATAAGAATTTGATGGATAATTTTCGCAGTATGCAACTTTACCAGGAACTTGATACCAGGGGGGGAGGCTTTAATATAAAATTCGGAATGATTTACAGGGTTAATGACTGGGTGCGACTTGGCGGCGCCATCCATTCACCTGCATGGTTCAATAGCATGACGGATTACTGGTACACTACACTGGCTTCCAATCTTGAGGAAAAAGGCGATCATGCGGCCAGTTCGCCTCAGGGCAACTATGATTACGATCTGGAAACTCCCTGGCGGGCAATGGGAAGTTTAGCCTTTATAGTAGCTAAAACAGCCTTATTAAGCATGGACTATGAATTTGTTGATTATTCCAAGGCCAGCCTAAGTAGCTTTGATTATGGATTTTATAACGAAAATGCAGCGATTAAAAATAAATATAATCAAGCGCATAATATCAGGGTGGGAGGCGAATATAAAATCGATAATTTCGGTATTAGAGCCGGATATGCCTTTTATGGCAGTCCTTTTAAATCTGGAATAAACGATGGTAAGAAAAATTACTTCACCGGTGGGGTTGGTTACAGGGATAAGTATTTCTTTATCGATCTGGCTTATGTTTATTCCCTAAGCGAAGAAGATTATTATTTTTACGGATCTGATGAAATCAAAGTCAATCCTGTTCAAAACCGATTCAAAACGAACAATATTTTACTCACCCTTGGACTAAGATATTAATATGGTAAAAGGGTTGCTAGATTTCCAACAACCCTTTTAACATTAAATAAATCCCTCATTAATCAAATTCTCTTTATTACGGAACCTTTGTTCCGATACCAAGATTAGGAACCCAGATACCATTCTTGTCCGGATTATTCACCTGACCATTCAAATTGAAATCCCCGGCATTATATCCTCTGGTACCTACCTGAATTGCCCACACACTTGTTCTGTCAAGATTGTTGATGGTTTCATCAGGTTTTCCATCCGCGCCATACATTCCATACAATCCGCCACCCAAATTTTTCTGACCATTCAGGTAAGCCTGACCGGAAGGAGTGGTGAAGTCATAGGTATAAAAATTGACTCCGGAAAGGATTAATGGTGAAGCCGATAAAACACCCAAGTGGTTCCTGTGCCAGATAACCACGTAAGGATTATACTGGAATACGCCGTTTACTTTGACCATACTTGCTCCATCAATTGCAACCACGGAACCATCATTCAAAACAAAGGCCGGCTGCATAGAGATCATTGTTGCTCTTGTAGCTGCTGCAGCTGATGGAGCATCCCTGAATTCAACGAGTACCCAGTCTGTAACGTTTGCATTTGGTATTGCGGGCACGGATTCGGTCCCGGTATAATACCAAACAGCAGTAGGATCACTGTTGTATGGCTGGCCGAGAGGCAGATAGCCTAAATTGTTTAATGTTGTTGTCATAGTCGTGCCAGCATAAGGACCTTCAAGGAAAACTTTTAATCCCACTTCTACGTCACCTTCAATTGTTATCTGATAATCCTCAACTTCGCCATTGGGAGCAACTCCTGTATATGATAATCCTACTATGGAACTGAACCGGTATCTTGCAAAGGTCTTACCTACCTGCGCATTTGCAGGTACTCCTATTATAAAACTATTTGTCCCGGCTGTTAGTGGCTGGTCAATGAAGATTTGTTCACCAGGGTCACCCCAGAAACCATTGGCATCAAAATCAACCCATGCATTTAAAATTCCGCTAACTGAAGCAGTAATATCAAGCCAGACTATTCCTCCCGGAGACCATGGGGGAGAGAAGGGATTGAGGCTGACACCGTCTTCATCGTCAATTCCATTGTTGTCATCACCCATTGCATTTGGATCAGGCTGCCCATTGGGATCTGCATCCACTGCCGCTCCCAGGAAAGTAACTCCGTCAAGAATATGACGTGCACCATTATTGAAGAACAAAGTCGGATAATTCGGATCAGGTGCATCGCCAAAGTCCATTGCAGGTGGAGCAGGAGCGGCAATCATAACTTCATCAATGATACCGCTGAATGGCATGTAATTGCCCCAGCCGCTCAGTCTCATTCCAATGCCAACATTTTGAGTTGTAGAAACGGGAGTATTAGTCCATGGTTGCGAACCTTCGAGAACTCCGTCAACATATACCTGCATATAAGAACCATCCCAGGATCCCATAACATGATGAAAAACATTATCTCTTAGGTCTGAAATACCGAAGACATCTCCATTACCAGCCGCACCGGAATAGACAGATAATCGTAATTGTCCACCGGTTAGATAAAGTGTGAATCCCCTGCTACCTGCTGCATTGTACTCATACTTATCGACAATTGCATAATAATGAAGAGCACCGTTGCATTTAATCCAGGCTTGGACTGAGAAAGGACCTGTTATATCAAGGCTTGGAGAATTCTGTACTTCGACATAATCCCAAATGCCATTGAAACTTAATGCACTGTTAGAATAACCAGGTGTCCAGGTCGGACCATTTATTGTCCCATCGTTATTGTAGCTTGTTGCATCATAAGCAATGGTTCCCGCATTCTCATCGAAATGCCAGATTGCAACCGGATTTCTGATAATGACTTCATAATCTTCCACTTCACCGTCTGGAGCCGGGCCGGTGTATCCAAGACCTAAAACAGTACTGATTCTGAACCTGGTAAACGTCTTTCCGATACTTGCGCTCGGATCCGCAGTAATAGTCAGCATATTCAATCCGATAGGTAAAGCGAAATCTGTATATATCTGCTCCCCTGTATCATTAAAGTCCCCATCCGCATTATAATCGATCCATCCCTGCAAATATCCGTTACCCTGAGAAACATTAACTGAGATATACGAAGTTTCTCCCGGGAAAATTCCTCCGACGAAATTAATTCCTTCTTCATCATCCAAATTAGCATTGTCATCACCTTTTGCATTTGCGTCAGGTTGTCCGTCCAATTCAGCATCTACCAGGTTCCCGAAATAAAGTGTCCCGATGATATGGCTTGGGCCGTTGTTTGAGCTCAAGGTCGGGTAAGGACCATCTGGTAAGTCGCCATAATCCAATTCTTCGACAATTTCCTCAGAGGTAATGATAAATGCCATATCAGAATACATATATGGCGGATTCGGATTCCATTGAATTGTTGACCATGATAAAATACCCGGATCAATTTTATTAGCAGCACCGCACAAGATGGGATAATAGGTTCGCTGTGCTTCCTGCCATCTCCAGATAACCTGATTGTTAGGATCGTTGGAGAAGGCGGTGATATCCAGCCAATAACGGTTACCTGCTATTTGATCAAAGGGAACCGATAATATATATTCATACAGATAAATTGGTTTTCCATCCGGAGTGTACATGCCTGTAAATTGTTCTGTAATACTGCTAAAAGGAACATTCATGCCCCATATTTCTGGATCTAAAGGCAGGCAGGTTCCTGATGGATCATCATTATGGATACTCAGGTGGAAATAATTGATGCCGCTTCCAACTGCTTCATAATTTCCCCACCAGTGGATATCGGTAACCTGTCCGCCACTGCAAAGCCAGTCATCAGCAATAACAATGGATTGGTAAGGAGGAACTATGGCATCATGAGCATGCAACCCTGATAGATTTGGATTAGGCAGTTGCTGCCATTTGTAATCAGGATTCACCTCGATCTGTAATTCATAGTCTTCAACTTCCCCGTCTGATGCGAGTCCTGTAAAACTTAGGGCTGGTTGATTACTGAATCTGAAACGTGCAAATGAAGTTCCTGCAGTAACATTAACCGGAACAATGAAATTTAGATTGTGGGTACCTACAGTAAGACCAAAATCCGTAAAAATATGCTCATTGGCCTGGGCCCAGGTACCATCGCCATCATAATCAATCCAGAGATTTAGTAATCCACCCCCGGAAACAGTTACAGATATTAATGCCGGACTACCAGCTAACAGAGGAGAGTTAAAGACAACTCCATCTTCATCGTCAAATCCGTTATTGTCATCACCCATAGCATTGGGATCGGGCTGTCCGTCAGTTTCAGGATCAACCGATACACCGAGGAAGGTAACACCATCTATTATGTGCCTTGCACCATTGTTTGCCGACTTTGTTGGGTAGGTCGGATCATTGGCATCCCCATAATCCATTTCTTGCACTGTTGGGTTTTCAAATTTGTTGAAATAGATGTCCCCCTGAGGATCCGGTGAGGCCAAAGTGAAAGTTACATAGGCATGTGTTTGATCCACAACAAGACCAAGATATTCGCCCATCCATAAACCGGAAGGTGTATTCGGTGATGGTGCACTGAAACTGCTAACCATTTGATTTGCATTGAAGCTGTTGCCGCCATCAGTACTTGTTGCCATGTAAACCTCCCAGTTCAGGTCGGCCGGATCATTTCTCCTGTCGTACCAGGCTATATCGATAATTCCGTTTGGTTTTACATCCATCCACGGTAAAATCTGGTCGTTAATTGTACCATCGTCGTTCACTATGATTCCGGGTGTCCAGGTAACTCCTCCATCGGTAGATTCAATGAAAATAATATTTCCATCATCCCCAGTGATGGCTGGTGCTGCAAAAACCATATAAAGTTCTTGCGAATTAAACGGAGAAGTATGAATAACGGGGGCACCTTTTGCAAGTACATCGGTTCCGCCATTCAACCTTAATGGAGGCAGAACAATGGTTATAACAGTTATATCAGTAGTAAGCCAGGTCATACCGCCATCGGTTGAAACATCTAAATATATAGTACCTGTACCTCCGGTCTGAACATTATAATCCAGCCAGCTTACATAGATAGTGCCGTCAGGAGCAACTGCCGGGACCGGCATATTCGCCATATTGCTTTGAAGTCCGTTAAGGATTACCTGAGGACTCCATGTCAATCCAGCATCCGTGGAAGCTGAAAAATAAATATCTCCTTGAGTAGAAGGATTATTCCAGCCACGATCCTTAATTTCAACAATATAAAGGTTGTTGTAAAACGGACTTGCTGGATTCACATCGGCGGTCATCTGGCACCGGTCGTTGAACCTGTAATTCGGATCCGGGTTGCTAACCGGAGGCGGCCATCGGTTGCAACAGCAACCGGTGCATTCCAGGTAATTCCGCCATCGGTAGATTTATGCACAAACAAACCCCTTGCCGGTCCATTTGTCCAGTCATAATCTGTGGAGATATGGGCAACATAAAGATTACCTAATGCATCGGCTGTAGCTGTTGGATCAAATGCATCCAGAAAATTACCACCTCCATAAGGATCGGGAGGATAAGGCAACTGAAGTGGATTCCAGGTTATTCCGCCATCATTGCTGTAACTAACACCCAATCCAGGGCCTCCCGGATATGGGTGATCGTTGTAAGCAGCAAGAAGTACAGCCGGAATTCCCGGTTGTACTCCTTGCAACAAAGCCATGGATATTTCATTTTGAACATATGACATTGCATGGATCCGGATCCACCTGATTACCGCTTGCTCCCTGTGTTATAATGACTGCATAATCTTCCACTTCCCCATCAGGAGCAAAGCCGAAAAAGCCTAATCCGATCATCATGCTGTATCTGAAGCGGGCAAAAGTAGTTCCTGTTTGCGCCCCAGCCGGAACCGGAAATTGGATTGTATTCAATCCTGGGATTTAATGGAAAATCCATCAGGATTTGGTCGGTGGGATCATTCCATGAATTCATCTGGTTAAAATCAATCCAGGCCTGAAGAAAACCTGTCTGAGAGACAACTACATCTATAATTGCAGATTGACCGGGTATTAAAGCGGTTTTAAATGTTACTCCATCTTCGTCATCATTGGGCGGTGGGTATAAAATATCAGTGTCATCACCCAAAGCTTGAGAATCAGGTTGTCCATCTGGTTCCCCATCAACCGTATTTCCTAAATACATCCCAGGGATGATCATGTGATTAGCTCCCATATTGCCGATAGGGTTGGATAAGGTCCATCCGGGGCATCTCCCCAGTCAAATTCTTCCTGTTCTTCGATAAATACCCTGTAATCCTCAACTTCACCATTAGGCGCTGTGCCGTAAAATAATATGCCCCCGGTTGTACTGAATCTGAATCTTGCATATGTATATCCTGAAAGAGCAGAAGGTGGTACCATAAAACTTAAAATATTCGGACCTGGTGATAAACTGAAATTTTGAAAAACAAATTCTCCAGGATCAGACCAAATGTTTACTTTGTTAAAATCGATCCATGCATTCAATATACCACCGGACGAAACTGTTATTTGGAGTGATGCCATTTGCCCCGGAACCAATGCAGAAGTGAAAACTACGCCATCCTCATCATCAGAAATCTGAGGATTGATATCATCTCCGTCGGCAAGGAATGTCGGTTGACCGTCAGATTCTGAATCGATTAAATTACCCATTCTCAAACCTGTATTCACATGTCTTGCTCCGCTTACAGCCAATAAAGTGGGGTAGGGTACGGGCGCATCCCCGTAGTCATAAGTAACTGCTGGAAAATTCTGAATGGCAGCTTTAATATTTGGTCTTGGACCAATTTTTCCGGCAGGACCAAAAACTTGGGCAGTACCATTGTTTACCAGGTGAGTTCTCATGTAAGCCGGTGTCGGCGGTGTCATGGAAATATTAGACAGGTAATATCCTTCAGCACAAGCCAGTGCTCCAGCAACAATCGGTGAAGCACTTGATGTGCCGCTAAAACTTGAAGTGTAATAATAATTTACACCTTCAGCAGAGTAATATGTACCATAACCAGTGGTAAAAACGTTTTCACCCCATCCCTGCATATCGAACCTTGGACCATAACTTGAAAAATTAAGTCTTTGCCTATCATTTGTAGTTGTTGCTCCACCAGCCCCTACGATTATAGCCCCTGAATTTCCAAACCAGGTCAGAGTGCCAGTATTCATGCTACCATTTCCGCCAGCTTCAACTACGTGAATTCCATTGGCTACGGCAGTTACAATTGCTGCGTATACCGGATTATTAGTTTGAGCTGATGGTGCAGAATTCATATACCATTCTATTGGAATATAGTATTGACCAGGTGCAGAGTAATCCCATTGCTGTTCAATCAGGATAATATCACCCGCAATAAGACTTGCAATTGCATAAGTTATAGCACCAGCTGGGTTCCATGTGCCTGACCAATAAGTTCCGCAGGTTTTAAGATTTGAACCATAACAAATTCCTGTTGTTCCCCATCCATTATTATTAGCAACTAATTCGCCAATAACCGCAGTGCCATGATTATTGTCATTAAACGGATCGGTAAGGGGATTAGGGTTGATTTGAGATCCAACGGCTTTAGTTATATCCGCATGGTTGTAATTCCAACTATATTCCAAATCGCAAACGGTTACTCCGGTACCGGTTCCTCCTGTTTGTGTCCAGGACCAAAGGGCATCCACACCTGAAGGATTATTCGTTGCCGGATAAAGATAACCCTGTAGCGACTGATAGCTGCCGGGTGGAGGTGATGGAGGTGCCATAGGTTTGGGAACCGGCATGGCCAGTTCAATACCCGGGAGAGATTTTAGTTCTGAGCAAATTTTCCAGACATCTTTTCCCTTCGGAATCTGTAGCCTGTAAATGTTGTTCAAATTGTAAATGTCCTTCCCTGTATTCCTTTCTCCGTTTGTTTCCCATTCATCAATCAGGGCTTCGGGAAGATCTGTTAATCTTAACCATTGGTGCCATTCCAACTCACCAAGAACCTGGTCGGTACCCTGGAGTGCCTGAGAAGTAAGATCGACCAACTGGCCGTTTCGAATTCTTACTTTTGAATCACTATCAAATAGAACTTCAATCCAATCCTCTTCGCAGGGATATGGGATGGGTTTCTGCATAATGGTGCCTGATTCCTCAGATTGACAAAATGCTGCATTGATAAATAATCCATTGAGCAAAATACTCAACATGGATAGTAGTAAAATCTTCTTCATAATATTTGGTTTTTAATGTTGTGTTATAAGATAAATAAGAACGGGTTGACAATCTAAACCTGATTTTATGATTGAAGCGGCTAAAGTACAACAATAAACATGAAAAGTCAAGTATTTTATTCTGAAAATCAATTACATCAATATATAATCAATATATTGTCCTATGTCATTGAATGCATATAAAAGAATTGGAAAGGAATTGAGAAAGGGACGGACAAATAATTATTTATCCTGAATTCGGTTAAGCCCGGCTTTTGCTTTTTGATTTATACTGTTTCTATACTCCTTGTTTTTCATAGATTGGGCAAGTTCATAGTATTCAGCCGATTTTTTATAATCTGCCTTTTGCTCGAAAATCATTCCCAATTGCAGTGCAGCATTTGCAGCAAAATAATACTGGGATTCGGAACCGTTTTCAATTGTTTTTAAATAAAACGGAATGGCTGTTTCCGTTTTGCCCCATTCATGGTAAATTCTCCCGATACGATAGGAAAACTCGAGTGTGTCCTTTGAGTTTTTTAAAAATCCTGTTGTTTTTGAACTGGTAATAGCTGCGAGGGCTTTTTCATAATATCCTCCGTCAAACAACAGACGGGCTTTTAATAAATAAACATTGGGAACTATTTTATTGCTGGCTTCCCGTTCAGCCTGAATATCGGCATCAACAATGGAATTGCCATATTGTAATACTTTGGAAATAAATTCAAGGTATTTTTCAGGATTATCATTTACCAGATAATACCAGGCAATTTTCTGATATGAATCTTTAATATAGTTCAATCCCTTAAAATTAATCACGAACTTGAACAGGTATTTATAAGCATCACTATCAAGCCTGCTTAATTTGGCAATCCCGGTAAGATAATCAAGATAATAAAATGGAAAATATTCATCACCCATGGGTCGGGATAATAAAAGGTCAATGGCTTTATCGTTTAGCCCGTTATCGGAGTATATGCGCGAAATTGCATAAATTGCAAGCGGATTATTGATGCCGATACTGTCATTTTCTATAAGCTTTAAATTATCAAGTGCTTTTTGCCTGTTAGCAGTCAGATTGATTTGGATGAAACTCAAATAGAAGAGACACTCGGCTTTGTAATGGTGATATTCTTTTTGATTAATCGAGGCATTCAGTACTTTCAAAATTTCATTAACACCCTGGTCAATAGTTCCTTCCACACCTACCAGTTTTTTAACCCAATTATAATTTTCAGGTACAGTACCGATAAGGGTATGCATTAAACCAAGATTAATCAGATTTGGAAGGAAATCCGGAAATTCTTTCTGATTATCGACGAGTAAACGGTAAGCTTTGTTGATTTCGAGAGCAGCAGTGGTATATTCTTTAAATTTTGCCCGTGCTACAGACCATTGTAAATTCACCTGTGCAAGGCAGTACCGGTAATAGGGCGAGTTCTGATCACCATCTTTAAGCCTGTCGAGGATATTATCTTTGAGATCATCATACTTTTCAAAGTCTTGTTCTTCTTCTCCGATAAAAACCGTCAGAAAATAAATATAGTTTTCAAGAAAATAAGGAATATTGTTTTTTGGGTGTACGGTTTTTTCCTTTTCAATTATTCTTTTTCCTTCTTCAAATTTAAGACTTGTTATCGCAGAATAGGCTTTTTCGCAATTCTCATTAAAATCGTAATAATATTGTCCCCGGAGACTACACGCGATCATTATCATAATTATAAAAATGCCTGCCTTGTTCATTCAATACAAATCTATACAATAAAAAATAAAAAAAGAGGGGTAATTTTTTATCCCCTCTTAAATACGAAAACTAATAAGATTAGTTTGCCTTTTTTACTTTATTTGATATATCCTCGTCGACAATGATCCTGCCGCAATATTCGCAAACTATAATTTTTTTGTGCATTCTGATATCAAGCTGTGATTGTGGAGGAATTTTATTAAAACATCCTCCGCAGGCATCTCTTTCGATATGTACAACTGCGAGGCCATTTCTGGCATTTTTGCGAATACGCTGGTATGCATTCAGAAGGCGATCTTCGATGAACTTTTGATTTTGACCGGATCTTTTGATCAGATCATTTTCATCTTTCTCTGTATCAGAGATGATATCATTTAACTCCGCTTTTTTTGCTGCAAGATCATTTTTTCTTTCGCTTAAAACCTCCTTTGATTTGCTGATTTCCTCTTTAACCGCATCCATTTTGAAAGAAAACTCCTTGATCCTTTTTTCGCTCAGCTGTATTTCAAGAGTTTGAAACTCGATCTCCTTGCTTAAAGAATCATATTCCCTGTTGTTTCTGACATCGCTTTGCTGCTGTCCATACTTTTTGATCATTGCTTCGCTTTCTTTTATGATGCCTTTCTTTTCAGCAATTTGTTTTTTCAGTGAATCAGTTTCTTCCTGAAAATTACTGATCCGGGTTTCAAGGCCGGCAACTTCATCTTCCAAATCCTGCACCTCCAGCGGAAGCTCACCTCGAACAATCCTTATCCTGTCGATTTGAGAGTCGATCTGTTGCAAAGAATACAAGGCAACCAGCTTTTGTTCTATTGTAATTTCATCCTCAGTTTTATCAGGAGAAGTTATAACCGGTTTTACTTTTTTTTCTTTCTCCTTTTCTTTTACTTTTACTTTAGTTTTTAATTTTGGCTGAGATTTCTCTACCACCTCAATCTTTGTTTTTTTTACCATAATTACTTGTCTTATAGATAACTAATGGGATTCGTATTTATTTCTGAAATAAGGACGGCAAAAGTAGGAAAATTCTTTATTAGTATACTATAAATTAATTCTTTTGCAAATTGCTCGGTTTCAAAATGTCCGGCATCCGCAATAAGAATTTTCTTCTCTGCATCAAAAAAGTCATGATACTTAATGTCTCCTGTAATATAGATATCGGCTCCTGCTTTGACTGCTTCCGGTATAAGGAAACTTCCTGAACCACCGCATAAAGCGACTTTTCTGATTTTATTCCCGGTTAAACCCGAATGCCGAATAATTTTAGCACCAATTGTTTTTTTAATGATTTTGAGGAATTCAATTTCGTCAGCTTCTCTTTCCAGTTCACCGATCATTCCTGCTCCGACCCGGCTGAATGTGTTATTTAAGGGGTAGATGTCATAGGCTACTTCTTCATAAGGATGCGACGAGAAAAGGGCTTTAAGGATATCCTGTTCCTTGTAAATAGGATAAATTGTTTCTATGCGTATTTCATTTTCAAAATGAAGCTTTCCTGTTTCTCCGGTAAAAGGATTGCTATTCTCCAATCCTCTGAAAGAACCGGTTCCCGGCGTGTTAAAACTGCAGCTGTCGTAATTCCCGATATGGCCGGCTCCGGCAGTGAATAGCGCTGTACGAACCTTTTCAGCATGTTCTGTTGGGCAGAATGTAACAAGCTTTCGTAATAGATCTTTTTTAGGATGAAGGATTTTGAGGTTTATTAATCCCAGTTTTTTCCCGAGGATTTCATTTATACCCTGAGCTGCATTATCAAGGTTGGTATGCGCTGCATAAACGGCAATGTCGTTTTTTATTATTTTGCTAACCAATCTTTCTGTATAATTTTTTCCTGTGATTTTTTTTAATCCGGTAAAAATCAGCGGGTGGTGTGAAATGATCAGTTTGCAACCTTTTTGAATGGCTTCTTCAACAACTTCATCGGTAATATCGAGCGTGATGAGTACTTTATCAGCTTCTTGATCAGGATATCCGATCTGCAACCCTGAATTATCATACGATTCCTGTAAACAGACAGGCGCAATCTCTTCCAATGGCTTTACAATATCTTTAATTCTCATTTTCTTTCTTTATTATCTCAAAAAAAGATAAAGATAAAACTATTCATCAATTACAATAAAAACTATTTGTATTTTTAACGGGTGAATCTGATCCGTATTATATTGCTCCCCATTAGCCTCGTGTATGGCATAATTACATGGGTAAGGAATATATTCTTCAGTTGGGGGATATTGCCTTCCAGGTCATTTGATGTTCCGGTTATTTCAGTCGGGAACCTTTCTGTTGGTGGAACCGGGAAAACCCCTCATATCGAGTACCTGATCAGATTGCTTGTTAAAAAATACCGGGTAGCTGTTTTGAGCCGCGGGTATAAACGAAAAACAAAAGACTTTATCATTGCTGATGAAAACCATACGACAACGGAAATTGGGGATGAGCCTTGCCAGTATTATTCCAAATTCAAAAATATTATTGTTGCCGTTGATGGAAACAGGAAAAGAGGAATAATGAAACTCCTGAAATCGGAAAACCCGCCGGATGTAATTCTTCTTGATGATGCTTTTCAGCATCGATATGTTAAACCCGGATTGTCCATTCTACTGACTGATTACCACAAAATATTTACACATGATTTTCTTCTCCCGACCGGTTCTTTAAGGGAATTTCGTTGCGGAGCCGCAAGGGCGGATATTATTGTCGTTACCAAAACCTCCAAAATTCTTTCGCCCATTACAAAGCAAAGCATAAACGAAGAAATCAAACCAAGAAATTACCAAAAACTGTTATATTCATATATCGACTATGGTCCTTTACTGCCAGTCAGGGGAATTGATTTTGTTCCAGACGGGCGCAAAAGATACAATACGATCATGATTTTTGCAGGAATCGCAAATACCTATCCACTCGAATTTCATTTGAAAAGTTTTTGCGATGAAATAAAACTGCTGAAATTTCCCGACCATCACGCTTTTTCTGAAAAAGACATCGTCAGTATAATGGAAACCTTCGATGGAATTATCACTCAAAATAAAATTATTGTTACCACCGAAAAGGATTTAATGCGAATTTCGCGTCCGGATTTCATCCGCACATTACAGCATTACCCGGTTTGTTATGTCCAGATTGAAATTGTGTTTCACAGGGATGACAAACCTGTATTTGATAATCAAATTTTAGAATATGTTGGAGCAAATAAAAGAAACAGTTCAGTACATCAGGAGCCTTTATGATTTTGAGCCGGAGTTTGGTATTGTGCTCGGTACCGGACTTGGAGGACTTGTCAATGAAATTAAAACCATCGGAACTATACCTTACAAAGAAATACCGCATTTCCCGGTATCGACCGTTAAGGGACATGAAGGGAAGCTGATTTTCGGCCAACTGGGAGGGAGGAATGTTGTTGCTATGCAGGGACGGTTTCATTATTATGAAGGCTATACGATGAAGGAGGTAACCTTTCCAATCAGGGTAATGAAGTTTTTGGGCATCAAGCTGCTTATTCTTTCCAATGCTGCCGGAGGGGTTAATCCTGAGTACGAAATCGGCGACATTATGATCATCAAAGATCATATCAATTTAATGGGAAGCAATCCGCTGATTGGGAAAAATGATACGGGATTAGGACCTCGTTTTCCGGATATGAGTGACGCCTATGATAAAAACATCATCAGGCATGCTACCAAAATCGCCCGAACCCACAACATTCATTTTCAGGTGGGTGTTTATGCTGCTGTTACAGGTCCTACATTCGAGACCCCTTCAGAATACAAATACATCAGGATTTTGGGGGCTGATGCTGTCGGGATGTCGACTGTCCCGGAAACAATCGTGGCGCGCCACATGGAACTGAAGGTATTTGCAGTTTCCGTTATTTCAGACCTGGGCGTAGAAGGTAAGATCGTCGAAATTTCGCACGACGACGTGATTGATGCAGCAAGCCTTGCCGAGCCTAAAATGACCCTTGTAATCAAGGAGATGATCGAGAAAATGGAATCCTGAAAACAACCGGAATATCCGATTGTCCGATCAGGATCATTATCTTTTTTCTTCCAGTATTTCTTCGGCGAGGTTTTCCGCCCATTGGGTTACCTGGTCTCTCTGTTCCTGGCTGAGCCGGGCTTCCTTATGCATAGCAAGGTAGATTTTCAGGGGCATATTCCCTTCACTGACTTCGTCACCGATTTTATCCAGCAGCTTTAGCTTTTCCTTCTTTGAATAATCTTTCCAAATACCGAAATCAAGGTGTTCCCTGCCTTCTTTTATATCACTGCTCACCAGCCATGAAACAGGAGCGACTTTTGAATACCAGGGAAAAGCTACCTTTTGCGAATGGCAATCATAACAGGTGTTCTTCAGCAAAACTTTTACCTCATCGGGTGTTTCGGTTACCTCAAGTAAATCATTTCCTGCTACCGGCTGATTGACAGGCCGACCGTAAGGAATAAACTGAAGAATAATAAATACAGCACCCGCAATGGCCAGTATTATTTTGATAACTTTTATCATCTATCCTTACTTCAACAATTCGGCAGAGGTCGTTTCAGCCCATTCTTTCAACAGCTTGGCTTCTTCTTTCGTCAGGGCTTTATCAGGATATTTCGACAGGAATTTCTCGGGCGGCATTTCGTTTTTCCCGACAACTTCAGCTATCCCATCCAGTTTTGCAATCAGCTTGGCTTTGGAAAGCTCAGGCAATTTGTCGATTAATAGTTTTTCCTTTCCCTTTTCATTGGTCGATTCTGAGTTATGACAACCGAAGCAGGATTTGTCGAAAATAGTGTTGACTTCGGTCGGGATGGTGAATTTGTCCTGCTGGCCGAAATTATGGCTAACATCTTTAAATGATGCTGACAGGATAAGGACAAAAGCCATTACAGGCAAAAAGATCAATGCTGTGTTTTTTGATTTTCTCATAATCTTAAATTTTTTAAAGGATTAATACTTGAGTCTTCTCCGAAAAGTATTTATTAATAATTTTACCACATAGTATCATAGGGCACAAAGACTTTCACATAGTTGATCATGAAGCAAAAACCTATGTGAATTCCTATGATTCTATGTTCCTGCCTGCCTTGTCGGCAAACAGGTGTGGTTCAAAATTACTTTTCAAAGCGACTCATACTTTGAATACAAAATTATAATAAAAACCACAAATAAGATAAAAAGTTCATGACCGGTGATCATCCCAACCATTTGGGATGATGAAGATAATGCACCGGAAGTATGGCTGCTGCGGATCTTGTCAATGCTGAAAGTCGAGAATGATGACCCGCCATTTTTCTTTATCTGTACTGATTTTTCTGGTAGTGAGGGGAGTCAATGCTATCCCGAAAGCCACCATGCTGCCGCTTATTATCAGTGTTTCAGTGGGGATTATCGGTACATCGTTGTTTATTATCCCGTTGAGGGTATTTATAGCGACATAAGATATTCCTGCAAAAATACTCAGGTACTGCAAAAAACTGTATCCCCAGCGTTTCCGGTATAACGACTTAATATCAGTTATTTCGATTTCAATGCTTTTATCGATGATGATGCTGCTGGTACCGATGGTGGTTATCGTTCCGGATATCAGAGTGTCGGCGGCAATAGTGCGAAGCCGTATTTTATCACCCTCGTAATACTTGAAGTTACTTACCGTACCCGGCTTTTCGACGACCAGGATATTTTGTCCGGCAAGGCAAAGGCAAAATAAGCAGAGCATTGAAATCAGCCGGAATTTAAGCATCGTTGAAATCCATTTTATGCCACTAAATTAATTAAAATCGGATAATTGAATCATTTTTTCCTTGTAATATCAAAGGTATTCCTGTCCAGACCGTCCTGACTTGCGAACAGCCAGGAATCCCTAAAAACATTTTTTTATGTTTTACTAATTGCCCTAATCAAACCCGGCAATGTTTATTTTTGCTGACTAATTAATTTAAAGAGTGAAGGCAATTCTGTATCTTACTATGGTTCTCTGTTTGTTGGCAGCATCGTGCTCTACCCGGATGAACGGTGACAAAACCATCATTACAGGAAAAGTCCGGGGGTATGAGGCCGGCTGGATTTACCTTGAAGAACTCGAGGTAAAGGGAGTGATGATGATAGATTCCGTAAAAACGGATAAAGAGGGGAATTTCACGATTTCTTTTACCCTTGATCAACCGGGCTTTTATGTGCTTCGTGCTGAAAAGGAGAACCGGATCACTCTTTTGCTCGAAAAAAATGAAAGGGTTCAGATCAACTGCAATTCAGAAATAATCAATAACTCGGGTTGCACCATCAGCGGTTCTCCGGGATCAGAGCTGCTGGCCCGCTTTGAATCATTCATGGCTGAGCAGAAATCGAATGTTGATTCCCTGTACAAAATATATCTGTCTTCGGAAGGCAGTCCTGATTTTTTAATAAAGAAAGCTGAGCTCGATTCGGCTTATGCCGAAATTGTTCACCGCCAGAAGGAATATGTGACCGGTTTCATCAATCATCATCCGGGATCACTGGCCTCGCTCCTTTTGCTCAACCGCAAATTCGGCAATAGCAAGGTGCTGGATGAAGAGGAAGATTTCATTTATTTTCACAGGATCGACAGCGCCCTGATGATCAATTACCCGGATAATAAAAACACCATCGACCATCATCGGCGGGTAGAGGAAATCAGGGGAAGGATGTTCGACAGGTTTAATGCGGAGAAAAAGCTTAAGCCCGGCGAAAACGCCCCGAATATTGTGGTAAGTGATACCAGCGACCGCCTTGTAGGGCTCAAAAGCCTCGAAGGAAAAAATGTTCTTCTCTGTTTTTGGGCGGGCTGGAATGCAAAATCACGGCAGGATAACCGGAAACTGGTCGAAGTATATCCGGGATTCAGAAAAAAGAATCTTGAAGTTTTTGGTGTTTCACTCGATGAAAATGAAGTGATTTGGAAAAGTGCGGTCAGGCTCGATAAGCTGCCCGGAATACAGGGCAGTGATCTGAAAGGATTGAATTCGGATGTGATGAAAGATTATCAGTTATACGATCGCCTGCCAAATTATTATTTGATCGGCACAGATCAAAAGATCATTTACAGGGATCGTGATTTCGATAAAATAAAAGCTCAGATAGAAAAACTGCTGTAATCTGGAAATTAATAACATGAATCAAGAGTTCAATGAGAAAAATACAGAAAATTAGCCACCAAGACTCTAAGACACAAAAAAATCACGAAGTTCTTCATTCAATAATACTTCTGACTTTGTGTACCTTGGAGCCTTTAGTCTTTGTGGCATTTCATCTTTCTACTCTTGATTCGCATTAATAATATATTTCTTTTCGGCATTTGTAGTTTGATTTACAAATTCAATAAATTTGTGAATTCATCGGGTTAACCGTATTGTATAATAATTTAAGTATTTGACAACAACGGATCAAAATAAAAAAGTGTATTTCATCTCCGATTCTCATTTCGGAGTGCCTGACCGTGAGAAAAGCCTTGTGCGTGAAAGGCTTTTTATCGAATTGCTTGAGGAAGTAAAAAAGGATGCTTCCGAAATATACATTATGGGCGACCTGTTCGAGTTCTGGTTTGAATACAAAACAGTTATTCAGAAAGGCTATGTCAGGCTGTTCGGAAAGCTGGCCGAGATAACCGATTCAGGGATACCGGTATATTTTTTCAGGGGTAATCATGATGTGTGGGCGTTTAATTATCTTGCCGGTGAAATCAATATCAGGATTTATGCGGATACAATGATCAGGGAAATTAATGGCAAGGTTTTTTTTCTTGGGCATGGCGATGGCCTGGGCAAGGGAGATAACGGATATAAACTGCTAAAAAAGGTTTTTAGGAACAGGGTTAATCAATGGCTCTTCAGGTGGCTTCATCCCGATGTCGGAACGGCTTTGGGATTATTCTGGTCCAATAAGAGCAGGGTTGCCAATGAAAATACCGGCCTGGAAAAAGTCAATCAGGCAGGCCTCGACCGGCTGACCGGATATTGCAGACGGACGCTGCAAAATCATCCTGAAATCGATTATTTTGTCTTCGGACATATACATAAACCGGAAGTAACGGATTTAAGTGGAAAATCAAAATATTTCAGCATTGGCGACTGGATCAACCATTACTCCTACCTTGTTTTTGACGGCGAAAAACTTGAGCACAAATTTTTTAAAAAACCATAATTATGAAAACATTTTTGACATTGTTTATACTACTTTTTGTATTAACCTTTGTGTCGTATCCTCAGGAACGATCGGGATGTTCGCATAAAGCATCCTTTGAAAAATCATGGATAAGCGACACGCTCGATGCAATCTCATACACCATTTATATTGAAGAATTCGACTTTACAAACCAGGAAATCATAGCTCATACCGATATCGGGATCGCTTCTAAAATCAATAATCTGAATTATCTTAATCTTGAACTTATGGATTTAACGGTTGATGAGGTCAAAGTAGATAATGTCGTTATCCCCAATTACCAGCATGAAGGGTACATTCTGACAATTCCACTCAGCAGCCCCATCAATAGCGGTGATATTGTTGAGGTATCAGTTGCCTACCATGGCCAACCTTTTCATGAGGACTGGGGAGGATTTCACTGGTCGGGCAATTATGCCTTCAACCTTGGCGTCGGATTTGAGTCTATACCCCACAACCTTGGTAAAACCTGGTTCCCCTGTATTGACGATTTTCGTGACAGGGCGCTTTACACGATATATGCAACAGTTCCAACGGGCATGGATGCTGTATGTGGAGGCTTGCTGCAGGAAATTGTCAACAACGGAAATGGAACCCTGACTTACAAATGGACACTGGGGCAAACCATCCCAACTTACCTTGCTTCAGTGGCGGTAGGAAATTATGCGAGGTGGACAAGCACTTATCCAGGCATCAATAATGATATACCGGTAGAGATTTGGATAAGGCCTTCTGATTCGAATAATGTTGCGGGTTCGTTTGCCAATCTGAATGAAATTTTAGCCATTTTTGAAGAAAAATTCGGACCTTACCGATTCGATCGTGTAGGATATGTCGGCGCCGCCATAGGAGCAATGGAACACGCCACCAATATTGCGTATCCGCATTTTGCCATTAACGGAAATCTTCAGTATGAGTCTTTGTGTGCACACGAGCTTTCGCACATGTGGTTTGGCGACAATGTTACCTGTGCCAGTGCCGAAGATATGTGGATCAATGAAGGCTGGGCCACCTTTATGGACGGGATATACCAGGAATTTTTATACAGTCGTGATCAATACCTCGATTTTATCAGGGGTAAGCATAAGCAGGTAATCCAGTTTTGCCATACTCCCGGTGGCGTTGGTTCTTTTATCCCCTTGAATCAAATCCCGCAAAGTCATACCTATAATACCTTAGCTGCTTATGACCGGGGAGCTATCATGGCTCATACTTTAAGAGGTTATCTTGGGGATGATATTTTTTTTGAAACAATGGCTACTTTCCTTGATGAAAAACAGTTTAGCCCGGTTTCTTCCGAAGACATGCGCGATTTTATTACTGGCCATACCGGAATCAATATGACCGGCTGGTTCGACAATTGGGTATTTCATGCAGGAACACCTCATTTTTCAATTGATTCATTTTCTGTTACTCAAAATGGCAGCGAAGCAGATGTTACAGTTTATCTCAGGCAAAAACGTCAGGGGCCTGCCTTTATTGGGAACTCAAACCGTCTCGAATTGACATTTATGGATAATGAATGGAACCGGTATGAAGAACAAGTACAGTTTGACGGTGAGACCGGAAGCGCTGTTGTAAATGTTCCTTTTACTCCGTCGCTGGTGACCATCGACATGAATGAACTGATGTGCGATGCGATCACCGACTATTCGCGGACTGTTAAACAAACAGGAATAATCAACTTCCCGAACTCGTTCTTTAAGCTGGATGTGCAGTCAGTCACTGATTCGGCCTTTTTCAGGATTGAACATAACTGGGCTCCTCCTGATGGACTCAAAACACCAGTCCAGGGACTTATTCTGTCACCCTACCGTTACTGGAAAATCGATGGAATAATACCGGTCGGATTCGAGGCGAAAGGTGTATTTCATTACAATAAAACTGCCTTTCTTGATGACGGCCTGATTTTTAACTCCAGCGATTCACTCGTTATACTTTTCCGGCCGGGAACTGAATCCGACTGGCAGTTCATCCCTTTCACAAAGATCGGATCATGGTCTATCGGAAACTTATTTGTAGATGATATACAAAAAGGCGAATATACTCTTGCAGTTTGCGATGATACTTTTGTGGGAATAAAGGAAACCTGTAAAAAAAATAATACAGGCCTGTATATTTTCCCCAATCCCTCGGATGGCAAGATAAATATTGATACCAGCCAGCCGGGTTACCTGAGGTTTTTTGATCTGTCGGGAAAACCTGTTTCACAAAGCTTTTTTGTCAATTCCTCAAAAACTTTTTCCTGGGATGCCTTACAGACAGATGAAGGGCTACTTATCGTCGAGTTCCGGTCGCTCGATTCCTTTACAATTGCAACTGAAAAAATTGTAATTTTAAAAAGGTAGCAATCTATACATCAGATGCATTCTTATCTTCAACCTCTCGCCGAAACTTTTCAGCCGAATGCAAATAAGGAGATTGCCTTTTTCATGAAAAAATACATGAAAGGTCAGTTTGAGTATTTTGGGATCAAATCACCTGAACGAAATGCATTGAAAAAGGAATTTCTTCAGCAGTGCGGCCTTCCTGACCCTGAAATTTTGCCGGCAGTAGTAAAAGAATGCTGGGAACTTCCACAGCGCGAATACCAGTATGTGATCATGGAAATGCTTGAAAGACTTGGCAAAAAAGCGGAAAAAGACAGGATCTGCCTATATGAATTCATGATCCTGAATAAATCATGGTGGGACACGGTTGACTTTATCGCTGCAAATTTAGTAGGCCCGCATTTTCGAAGGTTCCCGGAGCTGATTAAACCCGTTACCGAAAAATGGATGAATTCAGGAAATATATGGCTTCAGCGCACATCACTCCTTTTTCAATTGAAATACAAAAAGGCGACTGATACTGCATTATTGTCAGAATATATTCTTCAATTGCAGGGTTCAAAGGAATTCTTCATCAATAAGGCGATAGGATGGATCTTAAGGGAATATTCCAAAACTGATGGTGACTGGTTAAGAGAATTTGTGAAGTCTCACAGTCTTGCTCCTTTAAGTCACCGCGAAGCGCTAAAATGGATGGAAAGGAAAGAAATACTATGAATATCAGGCTAAATTCATTCCACTTCCTTTTTATATTTCTTACAGGTTTATCATTTTGTATGATCTCCTGTCAGAATGATCAAATCTTTAAGGATTATAAGAAAATTTCGAAGCAATCCTGGAATCGGTTCAATATCCTTAAGTTTGAAATTCCAGTTAATGATACTCAAACTCCTGTGGATATCTTATTGGCTATCCGGCATCTGCCTGAATTTCAAATCAGGGAATTGCCCGTCAATGTGACCATTTATATGCCATCCGGCGAAATACGCTCTGCCGAAGATATTCTCAGATTTAAGGATAAGGATGGACAAATCCTCAGTGAATGTCTCGGAGACTTATGTGATATTTCTTTTACACTTCGCAAAGGATTTGTTTTCCAGGAACCGGGAAAAGTGAGAATTGAGATAGAAAACAAATGGCCCAGGGTCGAATTGCCGGGAATTTTGGAGGTGGGATTGCTAATCCGGCACTCAAAGGATTAGAACTTTGTTTTGAAGTTTTAAATGACGGTAAAATCAGACATAACGAAACCCTTAAAAAACTTAACTGTCAATCCAAAATTTTTTTGACGGTCAATTTATCTTTCCCAAGCTGTTCTTTTAATTTATCCATGTTTTCAAACTTCCTCTCATCCCTTATCCTGTCGATAAAGTAAATCGTGATTGTCTTGCCGTAAATGTCCTTGTCGAAATCAAAAACATGGACCTCCGTTGTGAAGTCATGCCTGGCAACTGTCGGGCGGGTGCCGATGTTGCCCATGCCTTTAAATAGCTTCTCGTCGATTTCCACCTTGCATGCATATACCCCTTCTTTGGCGATGAGTTTGTATTTATCTTCAACCTCTATATTCGCTGTCGGATAGCCGATCGATCTTCCTATTTTATTTCCCTCTACCACTTTGCCTGTAATGCTGTATTCGTATCCCAGCATACGGTTGGCCAGCCTCAGATTGCCTTCTGCAAGGGCATTCCTTACCTGTGTAGAGCTTACCGGAATATCATCCACATATTGCGCCTCTATTTCCTCCACCGTAAAACCGTAATGTATCCCCTGTTTAAAAAGGTGGTCAAAATTCCCTTCCCGGTTTCTCCCGAAATGATGATCATATCCCACCACAAGTAATTTTACATGCAGTTTATCAACCAGGAAATCCCTGATGAAAACCTCTGCAGGAGTAATTGCAAATTCTTTCGTAAAAGGATGGATGATCAGATGATCAATCCCCAGAGTTTCGAGAAGCTCATATTTCTTGTTTTCCGTAGTTACGAATTTCAGGTTGTGGCTTGCCTCATCCAGGACAAGTCGCGGATGCGGGAAGAAGGTAACTACAACCGTTTCGCCGTTGTGCTCTTCTGCCAGTTCCACCATTCTGCGAATGATTTTCTGATGCCCGATATGAAGCCCGTCAAAAGTACCAACCGTAATAATCCCAAAACCGGCTCCTTTAAAATCATCTATATTTTGATAAATATTCAAGAGTAATTTTCTTTTGAAAAAAATTTATTTACTATATTTACGCTCTGAATTATATTGCTTCTTATAAAAAATGCAAAATGTTTTTCTATTAGCAGCAGTTATACCGCCGGATACTGATCCGATTGATTTGCAATCAAATTCAGCAGCGGTATAAAAAGTCGCCAAAATTATAAAATTTGAACTAATTATATTAGAACACAATTCGGTATGAAAAGTTTAGAAGCCAAAATCACCCACCTTATCCCAATCCTTTTATTTACAGGATGTTTAACCCTAAAAGCCCAGTTTTATGATGATTTCACTGACGGCAATTTTAATTCCAATCCTGCATGGCTGGGAGATATGGATGAATTTCAGATCACTTCAAGCAGCGCTATCCCACCCGAAATGAAACCTGCCCTTCAGCTCAATTCGCAGGGCTCTGATACCTCCATCCTTTATCTGCCCAATTCAATGATGTTAAATACCGAATGGAGGTTTTGGGTAAAGCTTTCTTTCAATACATCGGCCAATAACTTCGCCCGTGTTTACCTTGTTTCCGATCACGGAAATCTAAAAGGCCCTTTAAACGGGTATTTTGTTCAGATAGGAGGATCGGTTGACAGCCTAAGTTTATGTAAGCAAACAGAAACTGCAGTTGAAAAAATTATCTCCGGAACAGTTGCATATACTGGCAATACAACGAACATGATCAGGATTAAAGTCACACATAATGCCGAATCCGGATGGATGCTTTATTCTGCTGCGGAAGGAGGATCGAATTTTGAGCTGGAAGGTTCTTGCATTTGATGATACCTATCAGTTAACTGACTTTTTCGGGATCTGGTGTAAATATACTTCAAGCAATTCCACCAAGTTTTATTTCGACGACTTCTATGTGAATGAAATTGTCATCGATACCATTCCTCCTGAAATAAGCGCCAGTAACAGTTATTTCCCAAAATCAGCTTGATCTTGATTTAAATGAGCCTGTTGAAATCAATTCGGCTCAGAATCCTTCAAATTACTATGTCAACTCCATCGGTAATCCTGTTGTCTGCTACTCTTGATCCGGCTGATCATTCTTTGGTTCATTTAGTATTTTCTCAAAATTTCATTCCCGGGATAAATTATACATTGACGGTAAATAATGTTGAGGACCTTTCAGGGAATAAAATGGAAAACGCCACAACCGATTTTCAATTCCTCCAGTCCTCTCAGAAATTTATCCTTTCGATATTGTGATCAATGAGATCATGACCGATTTTAATCCGCCGCCTGCCGGTCTTCCGGAAGCCGATTATCTTGAACTCTATAACCGGACATCGGAACCAATCAATCTGGAGGGTTGTACGGTCAGGCCGCGTGATTCATCCGACCCAATTCCATTTCCCGAAGTATGGATCGAACCCGACAGTTTTCTTCTTGTAGTTCAGACCTCCTATATTTCAGCTTTTGAACAGTACGGCCCGGTGGTCGGACTTCCGGGCTTCTCAATGAACAATGAGGGGCGGGTCATTTTGCGTAATCCGGATGGAACATTAATCTGTTCAGTTAATTATACTGATGAGTGGTACAATGATGAAGAAAAAAAGCAGGCGGATGGTCCCTTGAACAAATCGATCCTCAGCATCCCTGCTCCGGAAAGCTTAACTGGACGGCATCCTGCGATATTAGCGGCGGAACCCCGGGAAGGTTAAACTCTGTCGATGATCTATTGGCCGGTTATCCGGAAATCATTTCCACTCAGATATCAGGTTCAAATACAGTTATCATTCAGTTCAACCATTTTATGGACAGCCTTTCATTGTCAAATACTGCCGCTTATTCAGTTAACGGTGGTTTTGGATCACCACTGAAAACATCCTCGCCGTCGGCTGAATTTACCAGTGTCTTGTTAGAGTTTTCTAGTGACTTCCTCGAGAATGTAAATTATCAACTTTCTATTGCTGATACCTTATTTAATTGTTCCGGCGATTTTATTCCGCTCAATTCAGTTTTCCCGTTAATCATGCCTTCCGAAGCTGAAGTATTCGATGTGGTGATCAATGAGGTTATGGCTGACCCTGATCCTCCCAATGGGCTTCCTGAATATGAATACATCGAGATTTATAATACAACGTCATCATTTTTAAGGATGGAAAATTGGATGCTTCAGATTGGAACTACCGATAAAACCATTCCTTCATTTATCATTGAGCCTGAAGAATACATAATTTTTACAGAAGATGAAGCCGCAGGCCTGTTCGGAATGCTGGCACGTTCTTTTGGATTTTCCAGCCTGGGATTGACCAATACCGGAACATCCGTTAAACTGATGAATCCCGAAGGCACTGTCATTTCTTCAGTTGTTTATCGCGATGACTGGTATGGTGATGCTGATAAAGCCGAAGGCGGCTGGTCCCTTGAGCAGATCGATCCGTTAAATCCCTGCCCGGGGAAAGATAACTGGAAAGCAAGTCAGGACGAACGGGGCGGAAGTCCGGGTAATGAAAATTCCATCATCAGCCAGAATCCGGTCAACCCCATAGCCACAAAAGTCATTGCAATTGATGATAAAACCTTTGAAGTATACTTCAATCAATGGATGGATGGGAGCTCACTTATAAATATCAACGATTATTCTGTCGACAGGGGAATTGGAAATCCGGTTACAGGCCTATACCGAAGAATCGAATCCGAACACAGTCGTAATATCATTTTCCCAACCCCTTGAAAGAAAAAAGATCTATACCCTGACACTTAGCAGTAACATCAAAAGCTGTATCGGGCAACCTGTTTCGCAGGATGATGGAATCCTTTTCGGAATACCCGAAAAGCCAATTCAAAATGATGTGGTCATCAACGAGGTGCTTTTCAACCCTGTTGATGACGGCGTTGATTTTGTCGAAATATACAACCGGTCCGGAAAAATTATCGACATCAGCGATTTAATGCTCGGAACCGTTGAAATCAATCAGATAGAGCCAAACGATACCGTATTAAAATCGGTTTCAGACGAAAACGCCTTGCTTTTATCAAATGAATACTTCGTCATCACTCCCGATCCTGAAAAAGTCATGGCGCAATATTTTACAACGAATCCTGCAGGCTTTACCAGGATGAATTCCTTTCCGGCATTTAACAATGATGAGGGAAGCATAATTCTGGCCGGTTCTGATGGTTCAGTCATCGATGCATTCACTTACAGCGAAGATATGCATTACCCCCTATTAAACTCAGTTGATGGTGTATCTCTCGAAAGGCTGAATTACGATCGCCCCGCCTCCGATCCCACCAACTGGCATTCTGCCTCCGAAGATTGCGGCTTTGCCACCCCGGCCTACAAAAACTCACAGTATACCGAATCGTCTGAAACAAATGATGAAATAACCATCGATCCTGAAATTTTCTCCCCCGACAACGACGGTTTCGATGATGTGGCAAATATCCTGTACAAATTCGATTCACCCGGCTACAGTTGCAGCATCTCCGTTTACGATGCGCAGGGGCGCCTCGTTCATCAGCTTGTCAGCAATGAATTGCTCGGAACAGAGGGAGTTTTTTCATGGGATGGACGAACTGGTGCCGGACAGAAAGCCGGCATCGGTATTTACATCATATACTTCGAGGCATTTGATTTAAACGGTAAAATTAAAAAGTATAAAAAGGCGGTAGTGCTGGGGGGAAAGTTATAGTTTAACATTAAGAACATTCATCGTACATTCTTCTTTTCATTTTTTTCTATTTTTGGTTATTGGGTTGGTAAACACATTGCCTATGAAAAGAATTATCCTTTTTAGCATCATCTCTGTTTTTCTGTTCTTATGCATTTCGGATTTTGCACAGCGTCTCCCACGCGGCCTCACGATTGCATCGTCCGGCTCCGCGTTTATTTGGTATTGTAAACATTCATCGTCCGTTCCGCCCCGATAGCAACATAGCTTTTCACAATTTCAACTGCGGTCTTTACCTTTGGTATCATAATTTCCTCTTCCGCCTTTGTCCATTTTCCCAAAACATAATCCACCTGCATCCCCTGTGCAAAGTCATTACCAATCCCTATCCTTAGCCGGGCGAACTCTTGTGTTCCTAAATGCTCGATAATACTTATCAGCCCGTTATGCCCCCCGTCGCCTCCTTTCGCCCTCATGCGCAGGGTGCCCGTTGGCAGGGCAATGTCGTCGGTTATTACAAGCAGGTTTTCCATCGGGATATTTTCTTTGCCGAGCCAGTATTTAATCGATTTTCCGCTCAGGTTCATGTAAGTCGTGGGTTTTATCACCACCAGTATCCTGCCCTTGTATTTAACTTTGGTCACATCCGCCAGCCTCCCCGGTTCAAATACGGCTTTTCCTTCAAGCGCAACAGCATCCGCAACGATAAAACCGATATTGTGCCTTGTATTGGCATATTCCGATCCCATGTTCCCCAATCCCGCAATCAGGTATTTCACTTTTTGTTTATTTGATCATGTTAAAAGTAAATAAGAAAATCATGCAATCCTTATAAGCGTGAGTAAAGTGTCATCAGAAAACAGGAAACTCCCTTATACCCATAAACCCTTATACTACCCATATACCTTATTCCCCAAATCTCCCCTATTTCCCTCTTTTCCATCTATCCCGCATCAATCATCTTTGCATCGATTTTCAGGTCACTAAAATACAAATACTGTATAAATAAAAATTCCAGGCGCCGTGAATTTGAGCAGCGCCTGGAATTAAAAATCTGAAAAAACTATGCTTTTTTCTCTTCGCCTTCTTTTTTAGCGGTTCCGGCTTCAGCACCTTCTGCAAGCTTGGCTTCAGCGGCCGCTGCTTCGGCGGCTTCCTCTTCTGCGGTGGCGCCCCTTGCGGTTTTAACGCTTACAACTACTGAGCCCGGCATATCCAGGAATTCCAGCTTGTCATTTTTAACATCTTTCACTTTAATCGAATCGCCGATACTTAGGTTATCAATATTTACAGTAATAAAATCAGGTAAGTCCTCAACCAGCCCCTTAATTTTTATCTTTCTCAATTTCTTGTTAAGCTTTCCACCCTGTAATACTCCCGGCGCTACGCCTTCAACTTTTACCGGAACAGCAATTGTAACTTTCTTTCCGGGTAGTATTTCAAGAAAATCGGCATGGAGTACCTTATCTGTTACAGGATGGTATTGAATATCCTGCAAAATTGCATCAAATTCCTTACCCTCAATATCAATTTTCAACAGATAAACTTCGTCAGTAAACAGGATTTTGATAAAGAACTTCTCATCCATCAAAAACTTGATTTGTTCCTTTCCGCCATAAATCACACAGGGTACTTTGCCTTCCCTCCTGTTCTTTTTTGCATCTTTTTTCCCTACGTGCGCCCTGAGCGCACCGCTCATAGATACTGTTTTCATAAAATGTAAAATTAAAAATTAGTAATTAAAAATATTTATTTGAATTGATATAATGAACTTATCGATTTTGTTTTAAGCGCTCTTTTGATTACCTCGGCAAATAAGCCTGCCGTAGAAAGAACTTTAATTTTATCGCTCTGGTGTTTTAATGGAAGGGTATCGGTAACCACTATTTCAGTGAATTTGGAATTCTCTATTTTTTCGTAAGCTTGTCCCGAAAACACAGGGTGAGTGCAAAATGCTCGCACGCTCGATGCCCCTCTTTCCATGATCAGGTTTCCGGCTTTGGTTATCGATCCGGCTGTATCGATGATGTCATCGATCAATACTACATCCTTACCTTCAACACTTCCAACCAGTTCTATTTTGCCAATTTCATTCGGTTTCGACCGCTGTTTATAGCAAATCACAAATCCTGTGTGTAAAAATTTAGCATAAGCTGCCGCTCTCCGGGTTCCACCGGTGTCCGGGGAAGCCATCAGCAAATTCGGCAGATTTAAGCTCTCGATATAGGGAGTGAAAATGGATGAAGCATAAATATGATCCACGGGTACGTCGAAATAGGCCTGTATCTGGTCGGCATGAAGGTCAATGGTGATGATCCGCTGAACGCCCGCTGCAGTCAGCAGGTTAGCGATCAGTTTGGAAGCAACCGACACCCTTGGTTTATCCTTCCGGTCCTGCCTTGCAAGGCCGAAGTAAGGTATGACTGCAACAATTCTTTTTGCAGATGCCCGCCTTGCCGCATCGATGAGCATAAGCAATTCGAGCAGGTTATCGGCCGGAGGAAAAGTTGATTGCACGATGAAAACATCTCTACCCCTTATATTTTCTTCGAAGGAGGGCTGAAATTCTCCGTCCGAAAAGACCGTAACATCTACATTTCCTAATGGATGACCATAACTTTCAGCTATCTTTTCTGCGAGGTATCGGGTTGCTCTGCCGGAAAATATTAACGCTTTTGTTGCCATTCAGGGTGAATTTTAGGGATAAATCCGGCGCGAAATTACTATTAATTTAACTTGATGCAAATTTAAAGTTCATCAGATTTTGATTTTTGTAATTACCTTTTGGATTTAAAAATAAACTATTTTTGCACCCCTATGAATTTTGTAGTATTGCCCGGATGGCGGAATAGGTAGACGCGTTGGTCTCAAAAACCAATGAGGTTACACTCGTGCCGGTTCGATTCCGGCTCCGGGTACAAATACAGCCTTCTTTCGAAAAAGGAAGGCTTTTTTATTTAATTTTGCCTGCGAATTCAATCTGACTGATCTTGAAAAATAAGTATTCGATATATCTGCCAATTCTATTTGCTCTTGTTATGATTATCGGTATTATCATCGGTAATCGTCTGGCAATAGTATCACCCGGGGACTCCGATCGGTTCAATCTGAAAGTTAAAAAATATAACAAACTGAGCGATGCCATAAGCTATATTGTTCAGGAGTATGTCGATTCAATTGACAGAAATAAGATTACCGAAGATGGCATTAATGGTATATTGAAGGATTTAGATCCCCATTCGCAGTACATTCCGGCCGAGGATTTTCATGAATTCAACGACCCGTTGCTCGGTAACTTTGAAGGAATAGGAATTCAATTCAGGATTGAAAAAGATACAATTATCGTGATCCAGACAATTCCCGGCGGCCCTTCTGAAAAAGCCGGACTTTTTGCAGGTGACCGGATTGTAAAAATCGATGACACCCTTGTAGCCGGTGTTAAATTTACCGACAATGAGGCCATGCGAAAACTCAAGGGCAAGAAGGGAACAATAGTAAAGGTCAGTATATTCAGGCGCGGGTTGATCAGTCTCCTTGACTATGATATTAAGCGCGATATCATCCCGACATATAGTATTGATATTGCATTTATGCCTGAGAAAACCATCGGTTATGTCAAATTAAGCAAATTTTCAGCAACTACTTATGATGAATTTAAAAAGGCTGTTGGTAATTTAAAGGGGCAGGGCATGGAAAATCTGATACTTGATTTGAGGGATAATGCCGGAGGTTATCTGCAGGCAGCGATTGATATTTCCGATGAATTTCTGCCTTCTGAGAAGCTCATTGTTTATACAGAGGGGAATAACCAACCGAAAGAATCATTTTTTGCGACCGCAAGCGGGAATCTCGAGGATACCCCTATAGCCATTCTTATTGATGAAGGATCGGCTTCTGCCAGTGAAATTGTTGCTGGTGCTATTCAGGATAATGACCGGGGTTCAATAGTCGGACGAAGATCATACGGCAAGGGTCTTGTTCAGCGTCAGCTCGATTTCCCGGATGGATCTGCGCTCAGGCTTACTGTTGCAAGGTATTTTACCCCGACAGGACGGTGCATTCAAAAACCATACAAGAAAGGCGACGGTTTCGAAGAATATTATTACGAATCTTATCACCGGTTTGCAAATGGCGAACTTGAAACCCCCGATAGCATTCATTTCAATGATTCTCTGAAATACATTACTCCTGGAGGAAAAGTTCTGTATGGAGGAGGAGGAATCATGCCCGATGTATTCATCCCGGTGGATAATGAACCAGAACTAAGCTATTACAATAAACTGGTTCAAAGCGGACTAATATACCGGTTTACATTTGAATACAGCGACAAGCATAGAAATGATTTCAAAAAATACGACAACTTTGAGATTTTTAATAAACAATTTTTAACAGACGATGTTTTGTTGAATGAGTTCGTTACCTATGCTGAGAAAAATGGAGTAGCCACAGACCATGATGGCTTGAAATACTCACGTTCAAAGATTTGTACACTTATAAAAGCTTATATTAGCAGGAATATATACGACGATAAAGGATTTTATCCTGTTTTCCTTACGATAGACAAAACTTTTTTAGATGCCCTGGCTTTATTTAATTACAAAACTCAATAACACAGGAAAATTATTATTCATTAAAAAATTTTAAAATTATGGCTTTTCAACTTCCGGAATTACCTTATGCGATGAATGCGCTGGAGCCTTTCATCTCTCAAAAGACAATTGAATTTCACTACGGCAAGCATCACCAGGCTTATGTGACTAACCTGAACAACCTTGTGCCGGGAACCGATTTCGAAAATGCTTCGCTCGAAGAGATTGTAAAAAAATCAACGGGTGGCATATTCAATAACGGAGCACAGGTTTGGAATCACACATTTTACTGGAACTGTCTCGCTCCAAAAGCTGGGGGAGAACCCAAAGGAACTGTTAAAGATGCTATCGAAGAGAGTTTTGGATCATTTGCCGACTTTAAGGATAAGTTTACGAAAGCTGCGGCGACTCTTTTTGGCTCAGGCTGGGCCTGGCTGGTAAAAACACCACAGGGTAAACTTGAAATCCTTCAGGAAAGCAATGCAGGAAATCCAATGCGAAACGGACTAACTCCCCTTCTTACTTGTGATGTATGGGAACATGCATATTATATTGATAAACAGAACAGGCGTCCAGATTACATTGCCGATTTCTGGAACCTGGTAAACTGGGATGCTGTAAAAGTGAAATTATAACAAAAAACCTCCCGGAATACGGGAGTTTTTTTTATTCCACAGTTACTGATTTAGCAAGATTCCTCGGCTGGTCAACATTACAGTCGCGCATCACTGCGATGTGATAGGAGAGGAGCTGTAATGGAATTGTGGCCAGCAGCGGGACAAGCATTTCTTCTGTTTCAGGAACCTCGATTACATAATCAGCAAGTTTCTTAACATCCTTATCCCCTTTGGTCACTATAGCAATGATCTTACCTTTTCTTGCTTTTACTTCCTGAATGTTGGATAAGACCTTTTCATAAGTTCCCTTGTTTGTTGCGATAACGACAACCGGCATCTCGCGGTCGATAAGAGCGATAGGCCCATGCTTCATTTCTGCTGCTGGATACCCTTCTGCATGAATATAGGAAATTTCTTTGAGTTTCAGTGCCCCTTCAAGTGCAACCGGAAAATTATATCCGCGTCCGAGGTAAAGGAAATTTCGGGTGTAGGTAAACATCCTGGCAAGTTCTTTAACCTGTGCGTCAGTGTTTAAAGTTTCTTTCACCTTTTCAGGAATGGCTTCCAGTTCATTGAGCAAGCGATGAAATTTAGATTTTTCGATAGTGCCTTTTACCTGAGCAATTCTGAGTGCCATTAAGGTAAGGATGGTAACCTGGGCAGTAAAAGCTTTGGTAGATGCTACTCCGATTTCAGGTCCGGCATGAGTATAAGTACCGGCATGAGTCGCCCGCGCAATGGACGAACCGACAACATTACAGATGCCAATTATGGTTGCACCTTTGGATTTAGCAAGTTCAATAGCTGCCAGGGTATCTGCAGTTTCACCCGATTGCGATATGGCAATAACCACATCATCTTCATAAATTACAGGATTCCGGTATCTGAACTCAGAGGCATATTCCACTTCAACCGGAATTCTGGCCAGATCCTCGATCAGGTATTCACCAACCAGCCCGGCGTGCCATGAAGTGCCACAGGCAATAATAATGATCCGTTTTGCATTGATCAATTTCTGCTCGTATTCCGATATTCCACCCAGTTTAACAGTTCCCTCCCTGGCGTTTAACCGGCCACGCATACTATCCATAATTGAGCGGGGTTGCTCGTAAATCTCTTTTAGCATGAAATGATCAAAACCTCCTTTTTCAAGTTCAGTCAGGTTCATTTCGAGTTTCTGGATATAGGGTGTCTTTTCGTCGTTTTTTATAGTCTTGATCTTGATTTTATGATTTTTGCGAACACAAACAATTTCTTCATCATTCAGATATACTACATCCTGCGTGTATTCAACTATCGGAGCGGCATCGGAAGCCAGATAAAATTCATCTTTCCCGATTCCGACAACAAGCGGACTTCCTTTCCTTGCTGCCACCAGCATATCCGGGTCTTCTTTTGAGATCACCACAATAGCGTATGCTCCTATGACCTGATTTAAAGCTATCCGCACGGCTTCTTCAAGACTGACCTTTTCGTTTGATTTAATGTCTTCGATCAGGTGAATTACAACTTCCGTATCGGTATCACTGATAAATTTATATCCTCTTTTGATCAACTCTTCCTTTATCGGTGCATAATTTTCAATGATCCCGTTATGAATCAAAGCCATACTTTGAGTCTGAGAGTAATGGGGATGCGCATTTACATTGTTCGGTTCTCCATGAGTTGCCCAACGGGTGTGCGCAATTCCTACAGTTCCGGTGGTATCTTTATGGTCAATAAACTTTTCAAGATCTGAAACTTTTCCTTTGGTTTTATATAATTTCAAGTCACCATCGAGCAAGGCAATTCCCGCACTGTCATATCCCCGATATTCAAGGCGATAGAGACCTTTCATCAGTATAGGAAATGCCTGTTTAGATCCGACATAGCCAACAATTCCACACATAGTTATTTTAGCATTAAAATTCCCGCAAAGATAGAAGTTAATTTTGATGCACCAAAAAGCCAACCTCTTATAAGGTTAATCGAGCTTTGTATAAATTACCCGCAGTTGCATTTTGGTTTGTTCGGGCTCTAATGGCAATGTCCCGTACAACATGACTTCATTTGCATTAATAGTTTTCCCGGTAATAAGCAAGGCCAGCCCGTAGTCGGGTTCGCCATTCAATAATTCCTGCAGGTAAAAAGTTATCCTGAATTGATAAAGGTCTGCACTGTCGTTCAGAGTTCCTCCAAAATAATTGTCACCTTCAAGCTGATCAGGTGTGAAAGCAAAAGCACCCTCCTCATTTAATTTGAAAAGCACAAGTTTCTCTGCAGGCTTAATCTCTTCATTTGTTGGGTTTACAAAAGGTATAATAAGCCTGGCCTCATTAATCGAATAGCTGCCCTGATTAACCCAATCCGAAATGTCGGGTATCTTGAATGAGGGTTTTAATGCCGGCAAGCCCTTGTAAATAAAGATTTTGTGTTCCTACGGTTGTGTCTCCCTGAAGCACCTGATCTTTAAAATTCGAGTTCATGCTTCGGGAATAATTATGATAGAAGTTTCCTACCCTGGCAGAATTGTTATTAAAAATCAGGTTGTAAGAAAGGGTGTCATTATAATAGATTGTTACTTTCGATCGTGCGTTCAGCAAATTGAAATAGAGGATTGCTCCTTCGCCTTCTGAATTCATACTATCTACTGTAATATAAATACCTTTAAAATAATCAAGAAATTTGTCGTTCGAAACCAAATCAGCTGAATCGGCCAGTAATATTTTATTCGCAAACTCAGCGTTCAAAGGTATCATGATTTGTGCTGTGACCCTTGTTGAATCATTGATCTGAACGCTGTCAACAGGATTGGGAACAAAAGTAAAATTTGCAAGTTCAGTATCTTTTCGGCTGAAAATCCGGTTCGAATAATATGATGAATCCACATAAAAATTGGTATCCACTTCAAAAATCCTGATGGTCTGTGGAGTGGTAATGTTTCCGTAATAACCAGAGTAGACCATAACCAGGAAGGCAGAGTCGAATTGCGGCGCTTCTCCGAATTTGGGTGAAAGTGTGGACAATCTTAAATGAGTGTAAATACTTGCCACAGTCAATCCGAAATTATGTGTTAACATACTGCCAAGCAAGTTGGTGGAAGTTTCATCGGTAACCACTGAATCTTCTATAACAGAATAGGCCTGCAATGAAAAAACCGTATCCAGAACAGGGAGGGTGTCATGAACAACAAGATTTAGCCCTATGTATTCGGGTTGTTTTTTACACGCAGTGAAAATGAGCAATGCTAATGATAAAGCTATTACAAACCGGTGATATTGATTCAACAGATTCACTTTATTTCTAATAAAATAGGGTATTATTATTCCTCCATACTTTTAAGCACTGTGTCGTAATAGTCGTTGTAGGTTTCAATATAGTTTTCGATAATATTAAAATCAAGTGTGGGTTTCTTTGAACGATCCAGATAATCTTTTATTTCATGATTTAAACTCGGTGTGCCGATAAATATTGCATCGGAGAAATCAATCGCTGCTTTCAGGATATTGATATAGGTTGGATTTTGATAATGAACAAGGTCTTTATTGGTGATGCCATCAATTTTTATTTTTTTGGCAAAATCAAGGCTTAGCATTTCTTCAAAAAAGTCATCATAAATTGAATAGATCACACGGGTTTCAGAAAACAGCGGATTATCCCTGAATGCTTTTTTCACATAGATCGGAACAAGGCTTGTCATCCAGCCATGACAATGCACAATATCAGGAGCCCAACCCAGTTTTTTCACGGTTTCCAGTACACCACGGGAGAAAAAAATCGCCCTTTCGTCATTATCCGGAAAAGGTTTATTGTTTTTATCATTTACAGTAAACTTCCGTTCAAAATAATCTTCATTGTCAATGAAATAGATCTGCATCCGGGCTTGCTGTATAGAGGCTACCTTGATGATCAGGGGATGGTCGTTATCGTTGATAATTAAATTCATACCTGATAAACGGATCACTTCATGTAACTGATTTCTGCGCTCGTTAATGCTTCCGAAGCGGGGCATGAATGTTCTGATTTCCTTTCCTCGTTCCTGGGTACTTTGGGGGAGGTAGCGACAAATAGTACCCATCTGACTTTCGGGAAGGTAGGGAATCATTTCCTGAGCTACAAATAAAACCTTAGGTTTTTCCATTTTGCCGACTGCTGTTTTAAAAATAGGGCTGCAAAATTAGGAAATTAATTGCTTCAATTTTATTTTAACATAATAATAATCTGAAACCTGAATAAGAAATGCTGATTGATTTCGGTTTTCTATTCCCTGCTATATTCGGCATAATAACCATCAAATATTTCTTTCGCATTTTTAACTATCTTTTCCTGGTTATAGCGGGTTGCAACCTGCATGAGTTTTTGAAGCATAGCAAGGTTTTGTTCTTTCTCAAAATCATATCGTGTTTTATATCTTCCGGTAAATTTAAAGTAGTAAGCAAGCTGTTCATCCATAATTTCAATCAGACGTGAATAAATTTCATTTCCCTTTGTCATGTCCCCGATTTTATAATATCCTTCTGCAATGGGCATGACAAAATAATTATAAGGAACATTCCAATCAGGCATCGCTTTGATGCATAAATCCAGCACTGTTCTTGCCGAATCAGACTTGCCTTCGGATATCAGGGCATCAGCAAGACGGTAAAAATTATTCCTCAGATTCATAGCCATTCTGATGTTAGTTTCATCAAGGTAAACTCCTTTTTTATCCACATTTCCAAAACGGAATTTATTTATCATGTTATCATACATAGCTTTCGTGTTTACCCTTCCCTCCTGTCCTTTACGGCTATCGGTGCGCACAGGTACAAATCGGTAAGCTAAACCCTCGAGCTGGAAATAACCTTCCAGGCCAATATAGGCACTATTACCCGTTGTGGTTGCAAAGTAAATGGGACGTTCCCAGTTGTTGGTGGCAAGCAGGTCGAGTACCATAAGAAAATTCTTGGTGATACCGCTTCTGTTAATGGTCCATGAGATTTCTTCAACCATTTGTCCTGCATCTTCAGGTGTCAGAGTGCCGGTTTTAATAACCTGTGCAGAGTCGATTACAATTTTAAATTTTTTTGTCGGGAAATAGTCAATAAGACCAGCATAGGTTTGCATTTTGAGTTTTTCAGGATCGGTTTTAAGAATATCGAAAAGCTGCCTGATGTCAATATGCCCTTTAATATTTTCATTTTCTAAAAAGTAGGTATAATTTCTGGTTCCCTCTTCATATTCCTGCCTTGGAAGGGAGAAGGGTACAGGATCTGAATCATAGGCCTTTCGCTTCATCTGTTCGATATACCATTCCGTGTTCAGGAGACTCAGATTGACCACCCGGATATCAGTCCTGATGCCTTCGACTTCCTGAGCATACCATAAAGGGAAAGTATCGTTATCACCATTCGTAAATAAAATTGCATTAGGAGCACAGGAATTAAGATAATTGTTAGCTATTGCAAGAGCTGTAAACCTGTCTGACCGGTCATGATCATCCCAGCCTTCACTTGCCATTAGTACCGGTACTGAGAGCATAGAGACAGTCGTCGCAGAGATTGCAGCCCATTTTGGATCGATTCTGCTTTTCAAGAAATGAAAAATGGCATAGACCCCCAAACCTATCCAGATGGAAAAAGCATAGAAAGAAGCTGCATAAGCATAATCCCTCTCTCTGGGTTGTGGTGAATGCTGATTCAAGTAAACCACTATTGCCAGGCCGGTCATTAAAAAAAGCAAGGCAATCACAGCGAAGTTTTTCCGGTCGGCTTTTATTTGATAAAATATACCTATGATACCCAGTAAAAGCGGTAGCATATAAAACTTGTTGGCGGCTTTATTGGTAAGGCTTTCGGGCGTTTTCATCACTGGGCCAAGGCGCGCCTGATCCAGGAATCCAATGCCGGTGATCCAGTTACCATTCTTTTTCTCTACTGTTCCTTGTATATCGTCCTGTCTTCCTGAAAAGTTCCACATAAAATACCGGATATACATGTGTATCACCTGATATCTGAAGAAGAACCTGAGGTTCTCTGAAAAAGTCGGTTTATCTAAAGTTTTGGATTCTCCGGATTCATCAGAATAACTAACAGGAATGCCTTTCATCCTGCTCCATTCTTTGTAATCCTTTATATATCTTTGCTCCTGATCATTCCACATCCTCGGGAAAAAAGTGGTAAACGCATCATTATAAACCAGGATTGTGCCCTTACGGGCGTCAGTGATTTCATACCTTCCTGTAGTCCTGTTTTTGCGATATACCGGTGTGCCATCTTTCCGGTCGGCAACCGGAGCATTAAAATACTGTCCATGCAGCAAAGGCCAGTCACCGTATTGTTCCCTGTTGAGGTAGGAAAGGAGGCTAATTGCATCTTCAGGATTATTTTCGTCAATCGGTGTATTGGCATTTGAACGGATAATGAGCAAAAAGAAAGAAGAATAACCGATCAGAATAAAAACTAATCCCCAAACAATAGTGTTAAGAATAACTTTCTGCTTTATTATCGTATACCGGACACCAAAAAATAATCCCCCGGTAATCAATATGAAATATATAATTGTTCCTGTATTAAACGGTAAGCCAAAAGTATTAACAAAAAGCAATTCAAAATAACCTGCCAGTTTAACGATCCATGGAATAATGCCATTCATTACAAAACCAAGAATAAGAATTGAAATTATAAATGTGATGACCATTCCACGAAAGCTGATTTTTTCATACTTCTTAAAGTAATAGACAAACGCTATTGCAGGAATTGCAAGCAAATTCAGCAGGTGAACACCAATCGACAAGCCGACCATATAGGCAATAAAAATCAACCACCGCTGAGCCGATTTTTCATCATCTGTTTCATCCCATTTTAAAATTGCCCAGAAAACAAGAGCTGTAAAAAAAGAGGACATAGCATAAACTTCTCCTTCAACTGCTGAAAACCAGAATGAATCAGAAAATGTATAGGCCAATGATCCAACCAAACTGCTTCCAAAAACAGCATACATTTTTGCAGTTGTCATCTCACCCGTCCGGAGAGAAAGTTTTTTTCCAAGGATGGTCAAAGTCCAGAATAGAAATAAAATAGTCAAGCTGCTTGAGAGGGCTGACATTATATTGACCATCAATGCGACATTGGCAGTATTTCCAAAAGCAAATAGAGTAAAAAACCTTCCGATGATTTGGAATAAAGGGGCGCCCGGGGGATGTCCTACCTGAAGCTTATATGCGGTTGCAATATATTCGCCGCAATCCCAGAAACTGGCGGTAGGCTCTGCGGTTAAAATGTAAACGAACGAGGCGATAGCGAAAACAATCCATCCCAGTATGTTGTTTATCTTTTTGTAATTCTCCATCATTACACGGGTAAGTTAAAATTGCGAAAATATAAAATATACTGAAACTTGGCAGGTTTGCGAAAGCAAAGCTGATTAGTTTTAGTCATGCCGCCTTATTACTCAATTAAATTTTCGTAAACCTGAATACCGGCGGTATATAAACTATTTTGCAGACGGAATGCTTAAAGGGTTGGGATGTTTATCAAAGTATGGAATAATTGAATAATTTTGCAGCGCCAATAAATTTAAATAATATGATGAAACTCGTTTTAATACGTCACGGTGAGAGCGAATGGAACAAAGAAAACCGCTTTACAGGCTGGACAGATGTTGGATTGTCGGATAAAGGGATTCAGGAAGCCATCGATGCCGGAAAAGTAATGAAGGAACAGGGATTCAAATTTAAGGTTGCGTATACTTCTTATCTTACAAGGGCAATCAAAACTCTGGCTATAATTCTTGATGAAATGAACCTTATGTGGATCCCGGTTTATAAGACCTGGCGGCTGAATGAAAAACATTACGGCATGCTCCAGGGCCTGAATAAAAAAGAAACTGCACAGAAATACGGAGAAGAACAGGTACTGATATGGCGTCGCAGTTATTCGACCCCTCCCGATCCGCTTCCGGAAAGTGATCCGAGGCATCCGAAACACGATCCGCGATATGCCGACTTATCCATTGATGAAATCCCTTCCACGGAAGCCATTGCAAGATACTGTAAACCGGATTTTTCCCTATTGGAAAAGCGATATTTCTCTCGCTTTGAAAAAGCATAAAGAAGTCCTCGTGGCTGCTCACGGTAACAGCCTTCGGGGGATTGTCAAGTATCTAAAGAGCATGGGCGAGGATGAAATCATTCAGTTTAATATTCCTACCGGTATTCCATATGTCTTTGAATTTGACGACGACATGAACCTGCTGAAGGATTATTTTATTGGCGATCCGGAAGAGATTAAAAAACTAATGGACCAGGTTGCCAACCAGGGAAAGAAATAACCATTTCCTTCATTCTTAACCAGCATTTTCAATTCATCCACCGAACTATTTTATAAATTGGCCGTTGAAAATTTAAATGAGAGAACACTGGGTTATACCCGACATACATGGCTGCGCTAAAACCCTCCGGGCGCTTATTGAAGACCTGATACAACCTTCAAAACATGACTGGTTGTATTTTCTGGGCGACTATATCGACCGGGGACCTTCATCCAAGGAAGTCATCGATTATATTATGTATCTTCAGAAAGAAGAGTTCAATATACGGACGCTAATGGGTAACCATGAGGAATTTCTTTTAAAAGCATACGACGAAGAAATGAACCTGAAAAGCTTCATGGGTATTAAACAGAAAAACCAGAAAAAGAAGGAATGGTTAATTCATGGCGGAAAGGAAGCAATGAAGAGCTTTCAAATACACGACCTTAAGGAATTTCCCAAAGAATACCTCGAATGGATCAAAAACCTGGAGTATTATATCGAGCTGGAGAAGTTTTTTCTTGTCCATGCCGGGTTTAATTTTAAAATTAAAAATCCTTTTGATGATAAGGATTCTATGCTTTGGATCAGGGAATATGAGATTGACAAGAAAAAAGTTGGAAACAAGCGGATTATTCATGGTCATGTTCCCGTCAGTCTTGAGTTCATCGATTTGAGCATCAGGAATAAGAATTACCAGTACATCGATCTGGATAATGGCGCTTATATGACCAAGCGTGATGGTTTCGGTAACCTGGTGGCACTGGAGCTGAATTCTATGGAATATAAGGTTCAGTATAACCTGGATTTGTAAAAAATCCTTAACTTTTCTTTTTCTCTTTGATTTTTTCCTTTTCCTTTTAATGAGCTATAAAGGGCAAAGACTAAGACCACAGATGGTATATAAGATTTTCAGGATTTATTCTTCTCTTGCTTCAATCAAAATCTCAAGCAGCCTTATCCCTGCATCGGAAATGACGGAGCCGGGGCCAAAGATGGCCAGGACACCAGCTTTGTAAAGGAAATCATAATCCTGTGCCGGTATCACACCACCCACGATGACCATGATATCTTCCCTTCCAAGTTTTTTAAGTTCGGCAATGAGCTGGGGAACGAGGGTTTTGTGTCCGGCAGCAAGGCTGGAAACACCAAGGATGTGCACATCATTTTCAACGGCTTGCTTAGCTGCTTCTTCCGGAGTCTGGAACAAGGGTCCAATGTCCACATCAAAACCAATATCGGCAAAACCTGTAGAAACCACTTTTGCACCGCGGTCGTGCCCATCCTGTCCCATTTTTGCGACCATGATCCTGGGTCTCCGACCTTCAATGGATGCAAATTTATCGGCCAGTTCACAAGCCCGTTTGAAACTTTCACTTCCTTTGCTTTCAGAAAAATAAACACCTGAAATTGCTTTGATATCGGCTTTATAACGTCCGAATACTTTTTCCATGGCATCGGAAATCTCTCCAAGGCTGGCTCTTTTCTGAGCAGCAATTATGGCCAGCTCAAGCAGGTTCCCATTCTTTGATTTCGCAGGCTTTTGTGATCGCATTCAGGGCATCCTATCACTTCACTTTCATTTCGTTCTGCGCGCAATTTTTTAAGTCGTGCAATCTGCGATTCCCTTACAGCAGTATTATCCACCTCAAGAGTTTCGATTGGATCTTCTTTTTCGAGGCGATATTTGTTCACACCGACAATGGTATCCTTATAAGAATCAATCCGTGCCTGTTTGCGGGCAGCAGCTTCCTCGATGCGCATTTTTGGGATACCGGTTTCGATGGCTTTGGCCATACCTCCCAGTTTTTCTATTTCCTGTATCAGATTCCAGGCTTTGTGCGCAATTTCATGCGTCAACGACTTCGACATAATATGAACCGGCCCATGGATCAACCGAGCGGCAAACATTAGTTTCTTCCTGGATATAAATCTGCGTATTGCGGGCAATCCTTGCTGAAAAATCGGTTGGAAGTGCTATAGCTTCATCCAGAGCATTGGTGTGCAGTGATTGTGTATGGCCAAGAACGGCACCCATTGCTTCTACACATGTTCGAGTCACATTGTTGAAGGGATCCTGCTCGGTGAGGCTCCATCCGGAAGTCTGGCAGTGGGTTCGCAAAGCAAGGGATTTCGGATTTTTCGGATTGAACTGGTTGACCATCTTTGCCCAGAGCATTCTTGCAGCACGCATTTTGGCAATTTCCATGAAGTGGTTCATTCCAATGCCCCAGAAGAAAGAAAGACGTGGAGCGAAAGCATCGATGTCCATGCCGGCATTTACCCCGGCACGGAGGTATTCCAGCCCGTCGGCCAGGGTATACGCGAGTTCCAGGTCGGCTGTCGCACCGGCCTCCTGCATGTGATAACCACTGATACTGATGGAATTGAATTTGGGCATCTTTTTCGAGGTAAACTCAAAAATATCTGCTATGATGCGCATGGAAGGCTGAGGAGGATAAATATAAGTATTCCTTACCATGAACTCTTTCAGTATATCGTTCTGAATGGTTCCTGCCATTTCTTCATACTTAACACCCTGCTCTAAAGCCGCAACAATGTAAAATGCCAGCACCGGGATTACCGCTCCATTCATTGTCATGGAAACGGTCATCTTGTCAAGCGGGATCTGATCGAACAGGATTTTCATGTCGAGAATGGAATCGACAGCAACACCTGCTTTTCCCACATCGCCGATAACCCGCGGATGATCGGAATCATAGCCCCGGTGAGTAGCAAGGTCGAAGGCGATAGAGAGGCCTTTTTGTCCGGCAGCGAGATTACGCCGGTAAAAAGCATTTGAATCTTCAGCCGTTGAAAATCCCGCATACTGACGGATGGTCCATGGTTGCATTACGTACATGGTGGAATAGGGGCCACGCAAATATGGTGGAATTCCTGCAGCATAATTCAAATGCTCCATTTCGAGCAGGTCTTCTTTGGTGTAAACCGCTTTAACAGGAATCTGCTCAGCCGGCATCCAGTCTTTCGAAATGTGGTTTTCATGCTCCCATTTCTTCACATCCATTATTTCTTTTGGGTTAACTTTTATTTTAACATTATGAAAGTTCGGTTTCATAAATTTCATTTTTTGTGCGTTTTAATCTTATATCCCATCGGTTCTCTTTCGGTTTTCCTTTCCGGTGACATTAATTGTCTGATTTTACATTTCTGGTTGTTTAAGGTCTGATTTTGCGTCCATAAAAACGAGCTAACTAAAGGTCATAATATTTTTCAATTGCATTTTCAACTAATTTTAAGCATTTCCTGGAACTTGATGAGGGTTTCCAGAATATTCGACTTTAGATGTATAAAATGCTGAATCCCTTTTTGTTTTAAATCTTCAACGATTGCTTTTGGAAAACCTGCAACAACAACTATTGATCTGTCTTTCACAAGATCAAGAACCTTTGGAGCAAGTTCAGCATATTCTTCATCTGAGCTGCAGATAACGGTTATATCTGCTTTTTCTTTGAGAGCAGCCTCGCAACCTATTTCAGCAGTTTTAAATCCCGGGCTATCAATGATCTCAAAACCTGCACAACCAAAGAAATTCCCAGAGAACTGTGCTCTTGCCCTTCTCATGGCAGCATTCCCGATGCTGAGCAAAAACACTTTCGGTCTATTGCCTTTTTTAGCAACCTGGTCGGTTTTATACCGCAACGCCTCGAATGCCTGTGCACCGCGGTAAGGTTTCAGTGTGGGGATGATAGCTTTTTCCATGCGATGATTTTCGGGCAGGAAGACGGAAGGATCAAGTTTCTTGTCGGTAAATTCTGTGATATTGGGGTATTGGTTTGTTCCGAGCAAAATTTCTTTCCGCATGGCAATGGCTAGGTCACGCTGCCGCGCAGTTTCTTCAATGGTTTGCTGGATGAATCCGGTTTTTAAAGCCTCGAGGAAACTCCCTTTTTCATGAACCTCGAGGAAAAGTTTCCATGCCTGTTCCGCAATTGAATTTGTCAGGTTTTCGATGTAATAAGAACCGGCTGCAGGATCGGCTACCTTATCCAAATAGGATTCTTCCTTCAAAAGCAATTGCTGATTTCGGGCAAGGCGTTCAGATAACCCTGATATTTCTCCGGAGGGTTCGTCAAACGGCCGGATTGTAAGAGAATCGCATCCTGCTATAATAGCCGACATCGACTCGGTTGTTGTCCGGAGCAAATTTACATAGGGATCATAAAGGGTCTTGTTCCAATTCGATGTTTCGCAGTGGATGTTCATCATACAGGCTTCTTCGCAGCTGCAGCCATAAGCTTTCACAATTTGAGCCCAAAGCAATCTCGCCGCCCTCAGTTTTGCAATTTCAAGGAAATAATTTGAGCCGATGGCAAACTGGAATTTGATCTTCCGTGCGATTTTATCCACCGTCAGGCCCCTTTCTGTAAGCTGAGTCAAATAATTGGAACCCTGGGCAAGCGAAAAAGCAAGTTCTTCTACTATTGAAGAACCTGAATTATTAAAATATGTTCCGTTAACCGTAATGACTCTGAAATACGGAAGGTGTCCAGCTATTTCTATCATTTGCCGGGCCAGATCGAAAGACGCCTCGGCCGAAACAGGGAAAGTTCCTTTCAGGGCAAACTGACCCAATGGATCGAAATCGATTGATCCGTAAATTTTTTCATGATTACGGTTGTAATTTTTTACCAGTTTTTCAACATATTGAACCACTTTCAGGGAATCGTGGTAACAGATAAAGTTCAATTCAACTGCTTCAGCGTATATATTTTCACAAAGCGTCTCAATTTCTTCAAGGGTAGGCTCAAACCGGGGATTAATAATAAAACCGAGTGAATTAACACCTTTCATTAAAATATCCAGGGCTTTTTTATTGGCCATTTTTATATCATCGACACGTATGTCCTGCCGGATATGCCAGTTGTTATGGTTTTTTTTATGACCCCTGACAAACGGAAAATTTCCGGGTAAAGCAGTTAGAAAAGCTATGTTATCCAAATCCTCGGCCCTGTAATAAGGCTTGACCAAAAATCCTTCCCCGGTATCCCACATCAATTTTTTAAAATAGTCTCCTCCTTTTAAATCTTCAGCGATCTTATCTTCCCATTCCTTCGTTGGCACCGGCGGGAATTCAGTGAACAGTTCAGACTCCTTTTCTTTGTATTCCATTAGTTTAAAATTTCTTTATACAATTCTCTTGTATTACAGGCAAAATTACATTTTAAATCAGTAACACGATAGGATGGATCATCCCTGGTCAAGGATTAAGCATAACTATTTTAGAATTTAATTATCCGGATTGCCTAAATTTGAAATTATCCTGTTGTTTTCATAAAAAATCTGAATATCGAAAATTAGAATTAAAGAAAGATTAACTTTGCCTTCTTTCAAAAATTCTTGACCCAGATATAGGGATGGACAAATTAGCAAAAAGTATAATAAAATTCAGGTGGATTACCATTATCATTGTAATATTCATTACGATATTTCTCACCTTTCAAATCAGGAACCTTCGGTTTAATCCGGATGTAATAAAATCTCTTCCCGATTCTGACCCGGATGCCGTTTTGCTGAAGCAGATCAACGAAGAATTTACAGTGAACAATATGGGTATGGTCATCCTCGAAGCGGATGATATTTTCACACCCGAAGTACTTGAACACATCAGGATTATTACCGACAGCCTGATTGAAACAGAGGGTATTGCTTCGGTAATGAGCCTTACTAATGTTATGGAGATCAAAAGCAATGACGAAGGGATTGAAATCGGTAAATTAATTGATGAAAACAATATCCCTGCCTCTGCTTCTGAATTTCAAGATCTGAAAAACAGAATCCTGGAAAAAGGAACTTATACCGGAAGCATGATTTCTGAAGACGCAAAGGCAACAGAGATCATTTTCAGCCTGGTCGAAGGTTCAGACACAAAAACAATAGCAAGGGAAATAAAACGGAAAGTCGAATCCCTGAATTTAACCGAAAAAGTTTACTTCGGCGGCTCACCCATGCTGGTGACGCACATTTCGGATGTAATGATGGCCGATCTGAAAAATCTGATACCCATCGCTTTCGGCCTTATTATTGTGATCCTTTTTCTTGGATTTCGATCTGCAAGAGGCGTCATTCTTCCGCTTTTGGCTACTACCCTGGCCATTCTCTGGACAATTGGAATCATGGCCTGGGGTGGGTTCGAGATGTCGATGATTTCGAGCGATATCCCTGTCATCCTGCTGGCTGTCTGTACAGCCTATACTATACATGTAATCAACAAAATCAACCAGGAAAGAGAAAAAGACTGGAAACGGGCAACATTGAAGGGTTTGCAATATATAATTTTCCCGGTCCTCCTGGTTGCACTGACAACAGCCATAGGATTCCTTTCATTCGTTGTCGATACTTACCTTCGGATGATACGGGACTTTGGTATTTTCACAGCCATTGGTACCGTTTTTGCCTTTGTGCTTTCCATCGTATTTGTGCCGGCCATTATTTCGCTGTTGCCCCCTTCAGTTAAAACCTATAAAGGAGTCGAGAACAGGATAAAAAAATCTTACCTTTCTGATCATTTCCTCTCTCCCCTTCATTCAATTTTGTTTAAGCATCCGAAATACATTTTAACAGCCTGGGGTTTGTTCCTTTTGGTAAGCATTGCAGGGATACTTTTTATTCAAAGAAGTGTAGATGTTAAAGATTATTTTAAAAAGAATGATCCTGCGAGGTTGGCTGAGGAAATAATGGCCAAGAAATTCGGGGGATCGAAACCCGTATTCGTTCTTTTTGAGGGTAATATGCAAAGCCCGGAGGTTCTTCAAAAGATGATCCAAACGGAAGAATTTATGAAGAAAAGTCCCTATATATCTTCGACCCAATCCATAGCCGACTTGATAATGCAGTTGAATTCAGTTTTGGGAAACGGGAAAAACATTCCGGATGACCAGGCCGTCATCGAACAACTTTGGTTCATGCTCGAAGGAAACGAAATTCTGCATCAGTTTGTGACGGATGACCTGACGAAGGGTATTATTATTTCGAAATTTACTTCGCCGGAAATTAAAGAAAAAAAAGCATTCAGTGAAGACATCAGGGCTTTTATTAATTCCATTTCTACAAAGGAGTGTAAGATACAAATTACAGGGATGCCATTTGTGGATGTCACAATGGACAAAAGCCTGATCGACGGTCAGCTAAAAAGTGTTGCGGTAGTCATATTTTTTGTGATCATAATTCTGAGCCTGATATTAAAATCCTTCGTCCATGGCCTGCTTTCCGGTATTCCTATAGTTATAGCAACTTTATTTCTGTTTGGTATTATGGGACTTACAGCCATCCCATTGAATATTGCGACTGTCCTGGTTGCTGCCGTTGCCATTGGCGACGGGATTGGTTATTCTATCCATGTCATTAATTACTTTAATTACTCCTATAAGCGATTGAATGACGTGCGTAGAGCGATGCACGAAACCATTATGGTCAGCGGCAAAGCCATAGTAATTAATGTTTTGTCTGTCGCAGCCGGATTTCTTGTCCTGATTTTCTCTAATTTTGTCCCCCTTCAGCATTTCGGACTGCTGATGGCTATAAGTATGATCGGGTCGAGCCTGGGAGCAATGACTTTGTTGCCGGTGATCCTAATACTTATTCATAATAAAAAACGTTAACAAGCAGATTATGAATTCAATAAAATATTGTTCAGTCGTTTTAATGGTGATCTTTTTTGCAGGAAGGCACACCTTTGCCCAGGATGCAGAAACACTTCTTCGAAATATGGACAACCTGATGTCGGCACCAAAGGATAAACAGGGAATTACTGAAATGACCATGACCAACAAGTCGGAAAAAGAAAAGGTGAGAGTTGCTATATTTATGCAGAAAGGAAGTGACAAAAAGCTATACCGTTATATTCAGCCCGAATCACAGGCAGGAATTGCCGTTCTGTCATTACCGGATGGGGTGATGTGGATGTATATGCCTGCATTGGGAAAACCCAAAAAGATTTCACTATTGGCAAAAAGCCAGTCATTTAATGGCACTGACTTTTCTTACGAAGATATGGACAGTAAATCATATAGTGAGCGTTATCAGCCAACACTTAATAAAATCCGATGCTTTGACCAATACCCTGGAATTGAAACCAAGAACCGGGGAATCCGATTATTCAAAGATCATCCTTATTCAGAATAAAAAGTACTATTACCCTGAAAAAATGGAATATTACAACAAAAAGGGTGAAAATTTTAAAACTGCTACCTACAAGTATAAAAAATCAGGTTCATATTGGTATGCCGAGGAGGTCTTTATGAATGATTTCAAAAAAGAACATTCTACTCTGATATATTTACGCGACATAAAATTTGATCAAGGGCTTAAGGATGATGATTTCACTGTTGAAAAAATGAAACAATAAGGACTTTAGCATTTACCAGCTAATTATTCCAGGAAATCAAATTTCCGATTTTGATATTTCTCTTTAACAATAACTTCCCTGAGCTTTGTCAGGGTATAGGTTGGCGTGTCATCAATAAACATGTTGGCCATCCATGAAGGAACTTTACCTCCAGGATCAACTAACATCTGGAAGGTAACATCAAGTTGATTGTCTCCAACCACTTTTACACGCCAAAATCCCTTTCCGAAAGGAATGCGGACGAGGCCTTCTTTTTCTTCGATGTAATCGGGAAGAATATCAATGTCAATGACCAGTAAGCTGCTGTCATTATTCCAGGTATAGCGGTTCCTGTAAATACCATCACGGTCAGTGAAAGGAAAAGGGATTGAAACTTCGGAATAATAATACTGGAGACTATCGCCCATTATTTTAAGTGTCCTTGCATTTTTTACATTGTATGCCCAATCAGGGAGGCTCTCAGCATCCCTCATCACAGCAACAAACGAGTGGATGGATTGATTTAGCTTTATGGTTGCCCTGAATTCATCAAATGGAGATTGATCGGTTGCCCTGGTATAAACCTTAATTCCGTCTTTATCCCTCTCCAATTTCCAACCGTTCTGACCCATGCCTGAAAGCAGAAATGCAATTGCAAAAAACAGGATCAGAAAATATTTACAAGAATTAAGGTTCATCTCTGGTTATGAATTGGGTTCAGCATTCAATAAATGTTTTTTTCCCTTCTTTATACAATTACAAAACTTCTCCAAAAATAGACTAAAGTAAAACTTGTCAGATTAAATTTTACAGGCTCATTTCAATATCATCATCATCTTCGAAGCGCTTTCCTGTCCGTTCACAATAAGCCGGTTGAAGTAAATGCCCGAAGTCAGGCCATCAGAACTGAATTCAAAACAATGCAACCCTTTATCCATCGTGCCCTGATCAAATGACCGAATGAGCTTGCCGGTGAAATCGTAAACATTAATCGCTACCGATGCTGTGTTCTCAATTTCGTAGCAGATTTGAGTTGAGGTGGTGAATGGATTGGGATAAACAAATATTTCAGTTTGATTGGAAATGGATTTTTCGTTGATTGCTGAAGGTGGATTGAATTGGTAAACGGCTTTCCAGCCCTGGCCGGTAATACCGACATCTGATGAAAACTTAAGGGTAAGATAATTGGAAGATGAAGTGATACTTCCGGGATCATCATCTCCGGAAAAGCCTCCGATCAATAAACCCGAAGTATCCGGTCCGTCATAAATCCACAACGAATCATAACCGGGCTCAAGGTCAAGAAACTCAAAGGTGAGCTGTATGTTTTTTTGTGTGGGCGCTGAAAGGGTGTAAAGATAAATTTCATCATTGTAATAATTAAAAGCCGGACCTCCTGAATCATAAATGGTGTCCGCTTCAGACGCGAGTGCTTCCGAAGAAAACTTATTTGCAATTAAACCCCAAAGTTCGGTATAACCATCATCATATCCCAATGCCCAGATACCAATCCCTGCAAGGCTCCTGCGGTTCACAATATCATATTTTTTACCCAGGTCGTAAACTTCATTGAGGAAGCATTGATTCCAGCCACCTGAGTTGAAAGAATAATAAGTTGAAAAACTGTTGGGTTCAAAGTTACGATTTTCAGATGAATAATTCCCTGATGAATTCAATTTTATATAGCGGTAGGTATAAGCCGTTCCCGAACCTGTTGTATTCGATGGGGCATATTGTCCTTCGGTCGGCCATTGGCGGGCATAATATGGAACACCCATCATAATTTTTCCGGCATCCACACCCTGCGACTGGTAATAGGAAATTGTTTTTGAAAAATTGTAATCGTAGTTGCCAGCCATTGAATACAAGGGTGAGACCGGACCGGCCTGCGAGCTTCCGTTCCAGTAATAATCGTAACCCATCACCATAAAAAAGTCGATATGCTGGTTCAGAACAGGAATATTAAAGGTCCCGCTCCAGTTAACAGCGGGTGAAGCAATGCTGACTTCGCAGCCGGGAATGGCATTGTGCACCTGATCAGATAAATTGATAACAAAATCGGTAAATGCACTCCAAAGAGATGAAGGAATAGCTTCAAAATCCAGGTTCACTCCGTGGGCATTCCTCTGTTGAATAAGCGCAATCACATTGTTTATCATTGTTTGCTGGGCTCCCGGAGAGTTGAGAAAGGTTGCATGGCCCGAAAAAAGTGTGACACATAAATGAACATTGATGTTGTTTGCCAGAGCTGAGTCAATAGCCGGAGAAGTCTTCCAGTCGTAAATTGTTATAGGATCTCCGGTAGCAGGATCCAGTTCATACGAAAAATAGCAAAGATCAGACAGCAGATTCCATTGGTAGTTCAGGTAATTATTCCCTGCCCAATAAGGAAAATAGCCAAACACCCCTTTTCTAGCGATTGATAAGGATATTGATATTTCAGTATAGTGTTGAAACCATTGATGGAATCATATTCACAGGCTGTTTTCAATCCGGTTGTTCGATAGTAATTCTGTTGTTCTTTATGGATGGAATAATATTCTGCTTCTTGACCGCCCGGCAATTGATACCAAGCAAGACCAAAGCAATGATGATGGATAATCTTTATGCAATTAAGACTATCAATGTATTGAACAAATGAAAAATCATGCCTTAAAATCAGTTATTGCATCGAAATTTTCTCATACTGGTTGATCGTATTCCTTCAAGCTTAATGAAATAAATGCCCGGTTTTAGGTTATCATTCATGATTAAAAATTAATTAGGAACGAAGACTTGTATATGTACATGTTCTCTTTGCTATTACATTTCCCAAAGCATCAACAAATGTAAGGGAACCACACGTTGATTGTGTTGAGTAATGATCTCAAGATGAAAATCACAATCTTGTTGGATTTGGATAAATTATGACCTGTTCTATTTTTATCCGATATTCTCCTTGATATTAATTGTGTCGCAGGAAACATAAGGTCCCCCGGGTGAACCTCCTATACACCCTGAAAACCAATTGGATCCGTTATTTAAATCCCCTGTGGATCAAGTAATTCCATAGTTTTTCCTGTACCGTCAGCATCAGTTGGCCATGGTGGCAAATTTGAATAGGACATTGAGGTAATCAGTAACCCGGTTGCATCGAATAGCCTTAAACTATCTCCTTCGTTTGCCAGCCCGAAATCGAAAGGGCCGATAAAATCAATGCTGTCAGCATAAATTTCTGTAAATTTCAGCGTATCGCGGCAAAGAACCAGGTAATCGTCAATGTCGAGGGTGGTTGAATCCGGAAAAATAAAAGCATGTTCATCATCATCGTCTTTGAATATCCAGCCCGACAAGTCGATTGCAATAGTATCCAAGTTCAGCAATTCAACCCAGTCGCCGGTATCGAGGGTGTCGGAAGAATGGTAATTAATTTCACTGAAAACGATCTGGGGGGTATCAATAACAAAAGTATCTATTGAAAAAAAAGCTTTAAATAACTCGTTTGTGTCGATGTTAATTTTCAGTTTTTGTATTAAGGTATCATTACCGGTAATGATTGAATTGGACTTCCAGTGTGAAAAAATAAAGCCCGAATCGGGTATCGCCGTGATTTCAACCGGGTTTCCATCAAAATAGGTTCCTTGCCAGGGTAAAGAATCCGGGATAATGGTATTGATTTTTATTTTACCATGATTTAAACTGTCGATAGCAAGGCTTAACCGAAACCAATTTTTCGAGGTCGAATTCCTGGATATAATCCTCCCAGACATAGGCCGGCCTGTTTAACACAAAATTCTTCATCAGCTGTACTTTATTCTCCCAATCTGTTATAGTGCCGCCCCATTTCATCCTATGGTTAGGCATTTCGGGTGCGATCCGATCTTTAAATATGTCAATCATGCTATTAATGTTTTGCGGAAGCAGCATCGTATTGAACATATCTGCACTTCGGTTTATAAAGTATCGCCGGTAATCTGAATTTTCCATCAATCGCCTCAGAATTTTATGGTTGTCGACATATGGAATGTCTGAATGAAGTACCCTGTACAATTCGTTGGCGGTAACCTGAGATGCCAAACCTAAGCCGGGATCTACATCTGTCATGATGTACCGCCAGCGTGATGTGTCGGCAAATGATCGCCAGTATTTGATATTATTGTTTGGCCAGTCAGGATTGACATAATACATTTCAGCAATGAAATAATCTGTGTAATTACCAAGATGCACCAGCTTTCCTATAGAATCGTAGACGAGGGAATCAACAACCGGAACATTAATCACATAATCTATCATTTGCATGTACTGGTTATAATTACCCTCAACAATCTTAATGTTGGTTCTTAAAAGGTGAATGCTGTCTTCATGAACCCCAAAATTTTCATTGACATAATACCGGTCTATTTTTTCACGAATGTTGTGTATTCCCCAGTATTCGCCGTTCAGAAAAACCACTGAAGGCTGATAATCCTGTATGTCAATTTCAGTAGAATTCTGGACAACTTTATGCATCAGAGCATCCCTGAAGTAGGTCTTATTATAGTCCTGTCCGGAGTTGCGAAGAACGAACCTGTGGAAAGTCTGGATATCTTTGTCTTTAAAGAGCTTATAATTAATGATGTTTTCATCGTATTTATCGTCGGTTTCCACCCTCAGGCTTTTTATGGGATAGGCGCGCGAAAAGCCACCATGGATCATCAGGTCAGCATCAAGCTCGAATGCTAAATTATGACTTTCATCGAAGTATTCGATATGAGATGGTTTTTTCCAGTCCATCCAAAAATTGGCACCGAAATGAGGAAAAGAGGGGCTTGCGTTGGGCCCCATTACATAAATACCATCTTCCCAATCCCAAAGATCATGCGGATTAAGAATCACCGAAACCACAGGTAAGGTTGAAGAATATCCGATGATGTAAGAATTTGAAGATACCTTACCGGGTAAAAAACCAGCTTTATAAACTTGTGCACGAATGACCGTGGTAGAATCCAGAATTAAAGGCTCCCCGTAATAAATAGCCGATGAATCGGTAACCCAACTGCCATCTAAGGTGTAGCGTATTGTATCGGTTGGCTGATAATTCAGAAAATTGATTACTGTACTGCTATCGTAAAAACCGGATTCCAAGCTAAATTGCGGTTCTTTGGCATATCCGGATGCACCTGTTGATTGTGCATTACTATACCCGGGTGTTGGATGGTTATAAAATTTCCACTCAGGTAAACTGTCTGCCTCTCTGCCATAGCTATGATCAGCCTTCATATAGGGATAATTCACCTGGTCAATGACCACTTGTTCAGGGTTGGAAAGAATAATAGTTTCTCCTTCGCCTGATAATGTAAAGTTAGTGTGTAAATGAACCGGTTTCTCGCCAAACCAATCGGGTACTGTCTGGAAGGTAAAAGATGAGTTTTTTATTCCGAATGATAAATAAGGTATAATGGAAAAATTTCCGTGGTTATTCCATGCATTTAATGCCTGAATAGCTAAAACATTCTCACCCGGTTTTAGCAATGGCCTGAATACTTCAGATTCAATGGGAAAATCCTCAATGGGTAACCCCTGAAACATTTTAGCAGTATGAGGTCCGTATGAAAAATCATTCCATTTTTGAATTTTTCCGGGCCACCCGATATTTGCTCTGGCAATTTCAACACCATTTAAATAGGCAACAAATGCATCGTCATAGTCCACCTGAAGCAGCACAAGTGAAATAACGGATGTGTCGGGAATAACAAATGTTTTTCTGAGGTATACAGTGGCAACAGTATCCGGCAAAATGGTATTGTCATCTCCATCACCCCTTCCAAACCCTCCTGATCCCTCAAGCCATAGGGTGTCGTTGAAACCGATGTTTTTCCATGCTGAATCCGGCTCAGCGTCAGGCATCCAATATCTCCAGATATTATTTGCATGGATGGCCGTTTCCCAATGATCAACAATTTCCTTTCGGTTTTTATCACTAGCAAAGATAACAAGATGTGAATCGGGAGGTAAAATCAACTCAGGGAAGATCCACTTATCAGGTTGGTCAGGATTGTCAGAAATGGAATAGCCTTCGATATTTATGGGTCCGGTCCCGGAATTCAGCAATTCGATCCAGTCGGGTTGGTCTTTGTCATAATCATTCAGATAAGTCGCATTTCTGGAAGAAATCTCATTGATTACCAATTGCGCAAAACTCGGATAGGTTATCATAATCATGATAACCGGAATTAAACCCGAAAAAAAGAATTTCCTTTTCACTGCACAATCTTACTTATAAAAATAACTATTATGTAATTCCAAAATTAATATAAATCAGGTGAATATGCTGCAAAAGATTATATCCATGACAAAAAAACCCGTTCAACGGTTGCTGAACGGGTTCCTGGCTTTATAATTTATAATTTAATTATTTCAGAAACACTTTTTTTGCGACGGAGGCTTCATTTGTTCTGACCTTCACTATATAATAACCTGTTTCTGTTTCAATTTGAATTTTCGACATAGAGTCTCCAATGGTTTCATCTCTGAAAATTTCTCTTCCCATCAAATCGTAAATTGTGACATCTGCAACAGTATATTCTGGTATCTGAACATAGATTGTATTATCTGCAGAATATACATTGATGCCGTAGGAACCATTTTCTTCAGATCCAAAAGCTGCTGATTTGAAATGAAGATTAAAACGATGATTTGCATCCATTGGTGAGGCTGTAAATGTATACCCCTCATTCAAAGTAAGATTCGTGAATGTATTCGTTAGCATATCTTCGAGCGTAACTGATACCCCTGCCTTGAAGTTCTTGAACTCTGAAGATGTTATGGTATATTCACCTTCTGCACCTACCTTTAATCCAATCGGTACGATCAGGTTTTCGGTTATTTCCGGTAATGCATTTACAGATAAATACTCGTATTCACCCATAATCGTAAATAATTGTGGTGCTTCATCATAACCCCATCGTTTCTCCAGATCGAAGACAGGATCATATCCTTCTGTTGAGCCAGGAATAAACTGAACAAGAACTGCATCGTAATCATCATTACCATCAACCCGTAAACGTATTGATTCATTTACCATAACCTCAGCATCTTTATAAAATGCCTGATCACTGAACATTCTTTGGCTTTGAGGAATGGTAACGGAAGCGGATGCGCTTGTTGCCCTGACCCAGAAACCTTGGGTTGAAGGAATTATTCCATTGGCCATATCTCCTGCATTTGGCCATCCTGTTTGAGTCGCTGCATTATAACATTCATCATGGCCATTATTATGAATGCATGCCCATTCACTTACATTCGATTTTGTCCATGAACTGTTCCATTGTAATGGCGCCGGGTATGGATTTCCAATCAAGTTCCAGCCTATTCCCGGACTTCCTGGGGTGTAGTTCAGCGTGTTCAGCGGATAATTATTCCCTAAATTAAGAGAGCCGGTATAGCTGACTGTTGTCGTTCCTGTTAATGCATTGGATGCCCAGGCAGAAAAACCTTTCGTCGCAGGCATAGGAATAGTTAAAGGCAATGACAGGTAATTCCATGTATTTGTCGGCTCTATGAATTCCTTAAGGTAAAGGTTATAATAAACCCCAATCTGTGCATTACTGATCGGTGCAGAAACCAAATGCCATCTTTCTGAAATCAGGTATTGTTCTACTGTTGATGTTCCAGTTACATTTATAGGAGCGTGATCGATGAATTGTCCCTGACCCGTTGCATCGGCTTTAAAGTATGTATTACCAGCTATATTTAATGTTCCTGTGGAAAGATCGAATTTTCCTTTCGGCTGAATGGTAAAGTTTCCGTTAACATTGGTTGTGCCGGTGTAGATAACTTTCGATGCTGATGTTATTTCAAGATTAAAAATGTTTAACGTGCCCAGTGCATCGAAGTTTGCATCAGTCCCTGCCGGTGCATTTATGTATATGGTTCCGCCGGATGCATACCAGGTTGAACTTGCATAATAGGTGAAATCATTTAATGTAAAAGTCCCGCTATTCATATATCCGGCTCCCTGATTGAGCGCCGCGAAATCTGCTACAGAAACATTCCCACCGGTGATATATAATTTCCCTCCATAACCGTCAACCATTTTTCTTACCATCAGGGTACCTCCTGTATTTACAACAATATTTCCCCAGACATTGATTTGTCCCCATCCATTGAGTGTTAAAGATGCGCCATTATTTATCGTCAGGCTCTTACAACACTCATAACCGAAGTTAGCGCCTACCGCAAGCTGACCGGTTATAACCGGATAATTGGGCGCACCTGATGAAATGGCAACATTTGTGAACTGATCGGGAATTGTGCCGCTACTCCAGTTGCCAGGTGTATTCCAGTTACTGCTGACATTCCCTGTCCAATTTATACTCCCATCATTTATACAAACTGAGAATGTGCCTCTGTATCCTGAATAATAGTTGTCAACTGAGAAGTAATACCAGTTGCCTACTGTTAGCCCTGATTTTTGTAATACCAGGTTATCGCCCACATTGACATATCGCGTGCACAGAACTTGCGTTGTTCCGTTCGATTCCCATAATGCAGCATTTAAACCTAGCACGGTTCCATAGGAACCTCCCCTTAAAATCTGTATTGAAATCATGCCGGAACCTGTAGCCTGGAATTTAAACCAGCGGTTATAGTTGGGTGAAGTATTCCAGCACGATCCCGGATTTTTATCGGGTGTTGCACCTATCGTCGAAAATTGTGCATTTGTTGAACACCAGCTGGAGGGATTTGTAATTTCAAAAGCCCCTTCATAATAATCGTAATCAACCGTGGTATTCATCTGCAGGCTGAAAGTACCCCTGTAACCTGAATAGTTATTGTCGACAGACAGATAGTACCAGTTACCCGGAACAAGGCTCAGTGTTTGAATAACAACTTCATCAAAGTCATTAACATAGATTTTGCAGGCTACTTGTGTAGTACCATTTGCCTGCCAGATAGCTGCATTGATACGAGCAATTGTACCAAAGACACCACCTCTTTTAACGGTAACTCTAGCCATTGGCCCTGTAGCCTGAAACTTGAACCACCTGTTATAGTTGGGTGAAGTATTCCAGCAACCGCCCGGATTTTTATCCGGAGTAGCGCCTATTGTAGTGTAAGCAGCATTGGCAGAAGTCCATCCGTTGGTATGCGGGATTTCAAGAGCCCCTTCATAATAGTCATAGTCGACAGCAGTCTCCATGAGCAGGCTGAAAGTACCCCTGTAGCCTGAATAGTTATTATCGACAGAAGATAGTACCAGTTACCTGGAACAAGACTTAAAGTCTGGATGATGACGTTGTCAAAATCGTTGACATAAATTCTGCAGGCTACCTCAGTAGTACCATTAGCCTGCCAGATAGCAGCATTAATACGCGCAATGGTACCATAGCTTCCTCCCCGGAGAACGGTAATCTTGGCAATCGGCCCTGTAGCCTGAAACTTGAACCACCTGTTATAGTTGGGTGAAGTATTCCAGCAACCGCCCGGATTTTTATCCGGAGTAGCGCCTATTGTAGTGTAAGCAGCATTGGCAGAAGTCCATCCGTTGGTATGCGGGATTTCAAGAGCCCCTTCATAATAGTCATAATCGACAGCAGTCTCCATGAGCAGGCTGAAAGTACCCCTGTAGCCTGAATAGTTATTATCGACAGACGAGATAGTACCAGTTACCTGGAACAAGACTTAAAGTCTGGATGATGACGTTGTCAAAATCGTTGACATAAATTCTGCAGGCTACCTCAGTAGTACCATTAGCCTGCCAGATAGCAGCATTAATACGCGCAATGGTACCATAGCTTCCTCCCCGGAGAACGGTAATCTTGGCAATCGGCCCTGTAGCCTGAAACTTGAACCACCTGTTATAGTTGGGTGAAGTATTCCAGCAACCGCCCGGATTTTTATCCGGAGTAGCGCCTATTGTAGTGTAAGCAGCATTGGCAGAAGTCCATCCGTTGGTATGCGGGATTTCAAGAGCCCCTTCATAATAGTCATAGTCGACAGCAGTCTCCATGAGCAGGCTGAAAGTACCCCTGTAGCCTGAATAGTTATTATCGACAGAGAGATAGTACCAGTTACCTGGAACAAGACTTAAAGTCTGGATGATGACGTTGTCAAAATCGTTGACATAAATTCTGCAGGCTACCTCAGTAGTACCATTAGCCTGCCAGATAGCAGCATTAATACGTGCAATGGTACCGTAGCTTCCTCCCCGGAGAACGGTAATTTTGGCAATCGGCCCTGTAGCCTGAAACTTGAACCACCTGTTATAGTTGGGTGAAGTATTCCAGCAACCGCCCGGATTTTTATCCGGAGTAGCGCCTATTGTAGTGTAAGCAGCATTGGCAGAAGTCCATCCGTTGGTATGCGGGATTTCAAGAGCCCCTTCATAATAGTCATAGTCGACAGCAGTCTCCATGAGCAGGCTGAAAGTACCCCTGTAGCCTGAATAGTTATTATCGACAGAGAGATAGTACCAGTTACCTGGAACAAGACTTAAAGTCTGGATGATGACGTTGTCAAAATCGTTGACATAAATTCTGCAGGCTACCTCAGTAGTACCATTAGCCTGCCAGATAGCAGCATTAATACGTGCAATGGTACCGTAGCTTCCTCCCCGGAGAACGGTAATTTTGGCAATCGGCCCTGTAGCCTGAAATTTGAACCACCTGTTATAGTTGGGTGAAGTATTCCAGCAACCGCCCGGATTTTTATCCGGAGTAGCGCCTATTGTAGTGTAAGCAGCATTGGCAGAAGTCCATCCGTTGGTATGCGGGATTTCAAGAGCCCCTTCATAATAGTCATAGTCGACAGCAGTCTCCATGAGCAGGCTGAAAGTACCCCTGTAGCCTGAATAGTTATTATCGACAGAGAGATAGTACCAGTTACCTGGAACAAGACTTAAAGTCTGGATGATGACGTTGTCAAAATCGTTGACATAAATTCTGCAGGCTACCTCAGTAGTACCATTAGCCTGCCAGATAGCAGCATTAATACGCGCAATGGTACCGTAGCTTCCTCCCCGGAGAACGGTAATTTTGGCAATCGGCCCTGTAGCCTGAAACTTGAACCACCTGTTATAGTTGGGTGAAGTATTCCAGCAACCGCCCGGATTTTTATCCGGAGTAGCGCCTATTGTAGTGTAAGCAGCATTGGCAGAAGTCCATCCGTTGGTATGCGGGATTTCAAGAGCCCCTTCATAATAGTCATAGTCGACAGCAGTCTCCATGAGCAGGCTGAAAGTACCCCTGTAGCCTGAATAGTTATTATCGACAGACAGATAGTACCAGTTACCTGGAACAAGACTTAAAGTCTGGATGATGACGTTGTCAAAATCGTTGACATAAATTCTGCAGGCTACCTCAGTAGTACCATTAGCCTGCCAGATAGCAGCATTAATACGTGCAATGGTACCGTAGCTTCCTCCCCGGAGAACGGTAATTTTGGCAATCGGCCCTGTAGCCTGAAACTTGAACCACCTGTTATAGTTGGGTGAAGTATTCCAGCAACCGCCCGGATTTTTATCCGGAGTAGCGCCTATTGTAGTGTAAGCAGCATTGGCAGAAGTCCATCCGTTGGTATGCGGGATTTCAAGAGCCCCTTCATAATAGTCATAGTCGACAGCAGTCTCCATGAGCAGGCTGAAAGTACCCCTGTAGCCTGAATAGTTATTGTCGACAGAGAGATAGTACCAGTTACCCGGAACAAGACTTAAAGTCTGGATGATGACGTTGTCAAAATCGTTGACATAAATTTTACAGGCTACTTCTGCAGTACCATTGACTTGCCAGATAGCAGCGTTGATACGCGCAATGGTACCATAGCTGCCGCCTCTGAGAACGGTAATCTTAGCCATTGGTCCAGTAGCCTGGAATCGAAACCAAACATTATAATTCGGTGAAGTGTTCCAGCAGGATCCGGCATTCATATCGGCAGTAGCACCAATGGTGGTGTAAGCAGCATTTGCCGAAGCCCAGCCGTTAGTATGAGGAATTACAGTAGCGAACCCGATGTCGTCATTTAAGGGTTGTGCGTTTACCAAGCGAAAAGCCATAAAGCTGAATATGGCCATTAAAATAAATGTAGATTTTTTCATATTACCTGATTTTAAAGATTTCTGAATAAAAAAATTATCAAAGCTTTTCATAATCAATCAATTATTGATTCTTAAATTGTTTTTTATATCCCTTGTTATACTCTTGTTTATAAGGTATAGTTTCATAAGTTTCTTAATAATTCTTTTATTTTTGAAAAATAATTTTCAAATCTTTTTTGGTTGTTTTAAAAATAATTACGTCCTTTGCCCTCCTTTTTTATAAAGTATATTAAAACACAAAGAAATGTCACGTATTTGCCAGATAACAGGAAAGAAAATGATGAACGGTAACAGCGTTTCTCATTCGAATATTAAAACAAAGAGGAAGTTTTATCCGAATTTGCAAGCGAAAAAATTCTTCATTCCTGAAGAAAACAAGTTTATAACACTTAAAGTATCCGCTGCAGGTATCAGAACAATCAATAAAATAGGCATTTCAGCAGCGCTAAAAGAAGCTAAAGAAAAAGGATTCCTATAATTGAAACAGGACAATCTGAGCAAAAGGAATGCTGTTGCCATGAGGTAGCAGCTTTTTTTTTATCCTGATAAGGAAAAGCGAAAAAAATATTTACAGATTGCCTCCGTTTAAATGGTTTGTTTTCACTCAAAGAAAATTACTTTTGTGTCTGATGGGATTTAAAATTCTGATATCCTTAATTTTTTTTTCGGTTATTCTTTGTGATAAACTGTCATCACAGGAAACCGAAAACAATTTGATACAGTTTTCCGGAATTGTTGTAACCGCAGATAGCCTGATTCCTGTTCCCTATACGAATATTTCCATAAAAAACACCTGGAGGGGTACCATCGCTGATTTTTACGGATATTTTTCATTTGTTGCATTTAAATCCGATACTATTGTATTTTCAGCCGTCGGATTTAAAAAGGGAATATTTGCCATTCCCGATACAATAACAAGCAATCGCTACTCGCTTATTCAGGTCATGTCTTCTGATACGATCATGCTTACACAAACTGTAATTTATCCCTGGCCTTCCCGTGAACAGTTCAGGGAAGCTTTTCTGAAATTTGATGTTCCTGATGATGATTATGAACGGGCGAAGAAAAATCTGGATATTGCTCAGCTAAAGGAAATCGAGGCAAATTATCCCATGGATGGAAGCATGAACTTCAGAAACTCAATGCAGCTTTATCAAAACAGACTATACTACAACGGGCAAACACAGCCCATAACGGTCTTAAATCCCTTTGCCTGGGCTGAGTTCATTAAAGCATGGAAAGAAGGAGAATTCAAGAGAAAAGATAAAGAATGAAGCAGGTTACACAATGAAAGCAAAACTCTTAGTTTCCATATTATTTGTAATTTCAGTTATCGCACACAGCCAGGAAAGGGCTTTTGTTTTCGGCAAAATCTCCGACGAAAAAGGAAAACCACTCGAATTTGTCAACGTTGCTATTTCGGGATTGCCCGGTGGCGCCATGACAGATAAAAAAGGAGAGTATGAGTTGGAAATTCCTTCCAATATTGACATTTACATTTCAATTTCTTATATCGGTTATGAAAAAGGAGTAGAACAGGTTAACCTGAAACCGGGAGAAAGATTTGAATTAAATAAGTCTTTAATTCCGGCTTTTACCGAGTTGCCTCAAATTGAAGTAGAGGATGAACAAATCCGGTCAACAAACCTTATCAGGATTGATCCTAAAGTTGCTTTCAGTATACCGACTTCATCTGATAAAATCCCAACCCTGCTGAAAACATTGCCCGGCGTATCTTCCAATAATGAATTAAGCTCGCAGTATTCAGTCAGGGGCGGTAACTATGATGAAAACCTTGTTTATGTCAATGACATTGAAATATACCGACCTTATCTTGTGCGGTCAGGACAGCAGGAAGGCCTAAGCTTTATCAATTCTGATCTGGTTTCTTCATTACTTTTTTCTGCAGGGGGTTTTGATGCCAAATATGGAGATAAGATGTCTTCCGTTCTTGATTTGCAGTATAAAAAGCCAAATGAGTTTGCCGGATCTGCTTCAGTTAGTTTATTGGGTGCATCATTTCATACAGAAGGGGTTGCAATCGATAAAAAGTTTACCTACCTAATCGGTGTCCGTTATAAAACCAATCAGTACCTCTTAAAAGGACTGGAAACCAGGGGCGATTACAAACCATCTTTCCTTGATATTCAGACTTTACTTACTTATGATATTTCCAGGAAATTTGAAATATCGGTACTTGGAAATATAGCCAGCAATAAATACAATTTTGTTCCCGAAACCAGAGAAACGGATTTCGGCACAGTAAGCGATGCCCGCAGATTGACCGTTTTTTTCGAAGGACAGGAGGTTGACCGGTATCAAACTTATTTTGGAGCAGTTACAGCAACCTATAAGCCGAATCCAAAAACACGTCTCAAGTTAATTGGCTCCGGGTATAATTCAGTCGAAAGTGAGACCTATGATGTTCTTGGTCAATACTGGATCGGACGGCTTGAAACCAATTTAGGCAGCGAAAATTTTGGTGACGTCATTGAAACCCAGGGTGTGGGGTCATACCTTAACCATGCCCGAAATAAAATGAATATAGGTGTAATTAATCTTACCCACAAGGGAACTGTCGAAAAAAGCAATCAACTTCTGCAATGGGGGATTAAATATCAAAATGAGCGGATTGATGATGCAATGAATGAATGGGTAATGATTGATTCTGCCGGTTATTCCCTGCCCCGCCCACCCGATTCTGTGGGTTACATCATTCCGGATCTCCAGCCGGATTATTCTTTTGATCTTTATGACCTGATCAAAACAACTTCTAACCTCAATACCAACAGGCTTTCGGCATTTATTCAAAATACCTGGGGCAGTGATCCCGACCTGTCAAAAGTTTCCTTTACCGCAGGCATCAGAGCAAATTACTGGGATTACAATAACCAGCTTGTGATTAGTCCGCGGGCTTCGGTTTCGTACAAACCTGACTGGAAGAAAGACTTTCTTTTCAGATTCAGCACAGGGCTGTACTATCAGCCACCTTACTACAGGGAACTTAAAGACACAGACGGAACACTTAACAGCAGCCAGAAAGCGCAGACGTCTTTTCATATTGTGGCTGGCAGCGACTATAATTTTAAAGCATGGGGAAGGCCATTTAAATATGTGGCTGAGGTATACTATAAATACCTCGATAATCTGGTGCCCTATTTCGTTGATAATGTCAGGATTCGTTATTATGCTTTCCAGGAATCGCATGGCTATGCTGCCGGAATCGACATGAAGGTGAATGGCGAATTTGTAAAGGGAATTGAATCCTGGCTTAGTTTTTCATTAATGAAAACAATGGAAGATTTGTATGGCGATTATTATCTGTTGCCCGATGGCCAACCGGATTACAGCAGGGGAGAACCCGGCTATATTCCCCGACCCACTGATCAGCGGGTGAACATCAGCGTGTTTTTCCAGGATTACCTGCCGCGTAATCCGACCTATAAAATGGGACTGACGCTGCTTTATGGAAGCAGCCTGCCTTTTGGACCTCCTGATACACCAAAGTACCTGCATACGCTGAGGATGCCGGCTTACTTCAGGGTAGATATCGGATTTTCCAAGGAAATTATTGGAGAACATACCCGGTTCTCATCCAAAAATCCTTTACGGGTCTTTAATTCACTTTGGTTAACTGCCGAAATTTTGAACCTTCTCCAGCGAAATAATACAGTATCATATACCTGGGTGACAGATATTAATGGCAGGAAATATGCTGTTCCAAACTACCTTACGCCACGGCAGCTGAATGTGAAGCTGATTATGACGTTTTAACGTTGATGCTTCTATTTCCTTACAATTGAGTAAGTATCCATTGCAATGGCCAGTTCTTCGTTGGTAGGTACCATCATCACGGTTACTGAAGAATTTTCTGAACTGATAATGGCCTCCCTCGACCGCAGGCCTTCATTTTTTACCTGGTCGAACTGAAGCCCCATATACTCAAAATCTTTACAAATGGCGACACGGCTCAGGATTATTCCTAATATTTTTTCCTCAAAAGTCTCCTTCAGATTGCACAAATATTCGCTGAAAAATAAAAGACTTGTAAAAATTTCTGCGGAAATCAGCGGTATCTGCGGGAAACCTCAAATTACATAAATTAGAAAAGGAAAGATGTATTAATAGAAAAAGTTGTCGTTAACCTGTAATGGCAACAAGCAACCAATGGATTTCTTTATTGACTAAAGTTTGGATTGACTAAATTACTGACCAGCAACATGAAATTTTAAACCTTTGAACCTTGAACTATGCTATAAGTATCCATCGCAATGGCCAGTTCTTCGTTGGTGGGCACCATCATCACGGTTACTGAAGAATTTTCTGAGCTGATGATGGCTTCCCTCGAACGCAGGCCTTTATTTTTTACCTGGTCGAACTGAAGCCCCATATACTCAAAATCCTTGCAAATGGCCGCGCGGCTCAGGTCGGCATTTTCACCAATGCCACCTGTAAAAACAAGAATATCCACACCACCCATCACCGCAGCATAAGCGCCAATGAATTTCCTAATCCGGTGATGAAACATATCTAAAGCCAGTTGCGCCCTTTCGTTTCCGCCGGCAGCCGATTTTTCAAGCTCGCGCATATCCGACGAAATCCCCGAAATGCCAAGCACGCCGCTTTCCTTGTTGATCAGCGCATTGGTTTGCGGAATACTGAGTTTTTCTTTGTCAGCTAAATAAAGCAGCGCTCCTGCATCAATATCACCCAGGCGCGTTCCCATGATCAGTCCTTCATTGGGAGTTAAGTCCCATGCTTGTCTCGATGGATTTGCCATTTTTAATTGCAGTGATAGAAGAACCGTTTCCAAGATGACAGGTAATGATCCGTGAAGCATTAAAATCCTTTTGTAGAATTTCACATGCCCTCTGGGCAACAAACTTGTGGCTTGTACCATGAAATCCGTATTTCCTGATCTTATAGTTTTCATAAAGTCGATAAGGCAAAGCATACAGGAAAGCATAAGGGGGCATGGTCTGATGAAAAGCCGTATCGAAAACGCCAACCTGTGGAACATCGGGCAATAGCTTTTGTGTAGCATAAATACCGGCAAGGTTTGGCGGATTATGCAAAGGCGCCAGGTCTATGTTTTTTTCCAATGCTTTTATTACTTCCTGTGAAATGGGCACGCTTCCGCTAAAATCTTCTCCTCCGTGGACCACCCTGTGTCCAATTGCATCTATTTCATTAATATTTTGAAGGATACCATGTTCTTTATCTGTCATAAGTTCCAAAACCATCTTTATTCCTGAAGTATGATCGGGAATGTTTTTGTCGATTATAATCTCATTTCCCTCACCAATTATATGTTTTATCCTTGAACCGAATAGCCCGATTTTCTCAACCAAACCCTTTACCAAAACCTTTTTATCGGGCATATCGATCAACTGGTATTTTATCGATGAACTGCCGCAATTCAGAACAAAAATTCTCATAAACTGAATATTTAATTACAAAAGGGCGAAATTAGAATCCCTTTTTTAACTGGCCAACTTTTTATTTTTGAAGATGGTGCGAGTTAATTTAGATTCCTGATAAATTACACCCAGAATTTTGTCAGGTTGAAATTTGTTTTATTTTTGCGCGCCGCTTACTGTTAATTCAATAACAAACAGATTTTAAGGTAATTATTAAATCAGGTTCTTATGAGAAAAGTCATTATTATCCTGGCGTTATTTATTTCAATTTTGACGGTTGCACAGGAGGAAAAAAAATTCGGAATTCAGTTTTCAGGTTTTGTAAAAACTGATATTTTTTACGACACTCGCCAGACCGATGATTTAAGGGAAGGACATTTTCTGATCCTGCCCAAAAATATTTCGAAGGACGAACTTGGCAATGATATCAATAATCAATCCAGTTTTAACTTTTTTGTCAATTCAAACAAGACTGGCCGGTACAATTACCGGACCTGATGTTTTGAAAGCAAAAACAAGCGCTTATATAGAGGCTGAATTTTTCGGCACCAGCGTTACAGATGTGAATGGATTCCGATTGCGCCATGCTTATGCCCTTCTCGACTGGAAAAAATCGGAGCTGATGGTAGGCCAGTTCTGGCACCCGATGTTTATTACCTCATGTTTTCCGGCAACTGTTTCATTTAATACCGGGGCACCTTTTGAACCCTTCTCCAGAAATCCTCAAATCCGATATACTTTCAGGTTCCTTGATTTCAGGGTTATCGGATCATTGGTTGCTCAAAGGGATTTCGCCAATATGGGTCCGGTTTCATCCGATCCCTCAAAGAATCTCCCAAGCTCTGAATTTTTAAGAAATGCAGAAATTCCTGAATTCAACCTCAAACTTGAATTCAATAAACTTTATCCGGATAAAAATCAGGAGTTTCTGGTAGGTGCAGGAATTGATTATAAGTCTCTTAAACCAATGCTAACCACTTTTAAAGTTGACACTGAAGGCAAAACACATACATATACTACGGATGAAACCATAAATGGTATATCATCCTTTCTCTATTTTAAATTGAAATTTAAGCCCATAACTGTTAAGGCTCAGGCCACCCTTGCACAATTGAGTGAGAACCTGACCATGCTGGGTGGCTATGCTGTGAATGAAATTATCGATACCACAAAAAATACCGTAGGCTATACACCGATGAACGTTTTATCGATCTGGACTGATATTCATTCAAATGGAGCCAAGTGGGAATTTGGTTTATTTGCTGGTTACACAAAAAATAATGGTTTTGAAAACAATATTGTTGGAAATCAATATGGACGTGGAGGTACCATTGATCATGTTTACAGAATAGCTCCACGAGTTGTATTCAAACCGGGTAAGATGCGTTTTGCAGTGGAAGTGGAAAATACGGTTGCAGCTTACGGCAAGATGGATCCAATTGATAAAGGATTGGTGAAAGAAACAACCAATGTCAGCAATCTTAGATTATTGCTTGCTGTATATTACATGTTTTAGTTTAGAAAAACGAGTTCATATTATTATAATATTCAATTAATTAAACTGTACAATTATGACAAATAAAATCACAAGTTTTGCGGAATATCTGCAGAAATACAGGGACAGTATTGCCGATCCGGAGGGATTTTGGGCGAATGTAGCTGAAAGCCATTACTGGCAAAAAAAATGGGACCACGTACTCGATTGGTATTTTGAAGGAAAAGACGCTCCTCATGTAAAATGGTTCGTTAATGCCAAGCTGAATATTACTGAGAACATCTTTGAAAGAAATATGTTCCAGCGCAAGGACCAGATCGCTATCATCTGGGAACCCAATGATCCAAAGCAAAAAGAAATTAAACTGACCTATGGTGAATTATTCGACAAGGTAAAACAATTCGCCAATGGGCTCCTCAAGATCGGTGTTAAAAAAGGTGACAGAGTTGCCATTTATTTACCGATGGTTCCTGAACTTGCGATTGCCATGCTGGCGTGCGCAAGGATCGGGGCAATTCACTCTATAGTATTTGCCGGGTTCTCTGCCAATTCTCTTTCTGACAGGATCATTGATGCCGAATCAAATGTTGTGATCACTTCTGACGGAGCTTACCGTGGATCGAAAAGTATCGGGCTGAAATCCATTGTGGATGAGGCATTAAAAACCTGCCCTACGATTAAAAATACAATTGTTCTTAAGCATACAGGTGAAAATATCAATTTCCAGGCTCCGCGCGATATCTGGTGGCATGACCTCATCAAAGGTGTAAGCACAGATAATAAAGCTGAAATTATGGACTCGGAAGACACGCTCTTTATTCTTTATACTTCCGGTTCAACTGGTAAACCTAAAGGCGTTCTTCACACCACTGCCGGATATATGATTTTTGCTGAATACACATTTAAAAATGTGTTCCAGTATAATGATGGCGATATTTTCTGGTGCACTGCCGACATCGGCTGGGTAACCGGACATTCCTATATTGTTTATGGCCCGCTTTTAACAGGAGCCACAACCGTAATGTTCGAAGGTGTACCAACCTATCCTGACGCCGGAAGGTTCTGGGAAGTTGTAGATAAATACAAAGTGACACAGTTCTATACTGCTCCAACCGCAATCCGTGCTTTGGTAGCCCAGGGAAATGAATGGGTAACCAAACACAACCTGAAATCATTAAAAGTACTTGGAACGGTTGGTGAACCAATCAATGAAGAAGCCTGGAGATGGTATCACGACCTTGTAGGACAGGGACGTTGCCCGATTGTTGACACCTGGTGGCAAACCGAAACCGGTGGTATCATGATCACTCCGCTTGCAGGGATCACGCCAACTAAACCATCATTTGCAACGTTACCACTTCCCGGTATTCAACCGGTATTGGTTGATAATGAAGGTAAAATAATCAAGGGAAACAGTGTAGAAGGTAACCTTTGCATCAAATTCCCTTGGCCGGGGATGTTAAGAACCACTTATGGTGATCACCCAAGATGCTATCAAACCTATTTCTCCACTTATAAAGGTTTGTATTTTACCGGCGACGGGGCAAAACGAGATGAAGAAGGTTATTACCGCATCATGGGCCGCGTGGATGATGTTATCAATGTTTCCGGCCATCGTATCGGTACTGCCGAAGTTGAGGACGCTATCAATCAGCATCCAAAAGTGAATGAATCTGCAGTTGTTGGTTATCCTCACCCGATCAAAGGACAAGGGATATATGCTTATGTAACATGCGATGAGCTGTCGGATACCGAAATGAAAACGATTGAACAAGAAATCAGGGAGACTGTAAACAAGTTCATCGGTGCAATTGCAAAACCTGATGTCATTCAGATCGTAGCCGGCTTGCCCAAAACCCGTTCAGGGAAGATCATGCGCCGTATCCTTCGGAAAATCGGAGAAGGCGATGCCACCAATCTTGGTGACACTTCTACTTTACTTGATCCCGGTGTTGTTGAAGATATCATTGCCGGTGCAAAGGTTGAAGTTAAACGGTAATCATCATCTTATTTTTTAATATAAGGCATTTCAGGAGAATTTTCTCCCGGAATGCCTTTTTAATCATTAATAAATACAAAAACATATGGAAAATCAAAAAACAATGAACAGAGGATTGGTTGTTTTAGGCGCAATCCTCATTCAGCTTTGTCTGGGAGCCATTTATGCCTGGTCGGTTTACACCAAAGGATTGGTTGAAGCCGGGTGGACCAAAGCCCAGACCCAATTGGTTTTTTCTGCCGGGCTTGCATTATTCGCCATTGTCATGGTTATTGCAGGGCGGTTGATGCCAAAAGTGGGACCAAGAAAACTTGCCATTTCAGGAGGAATAGTACTTGGCCTGGGGTATATTCTTGCGGGTCTCTTTGGCGCTGAAAACTTTACGACCACGTTTATTTTCATTGGAATTGTCGGAGGCTCTGGAATTGGTCTTGGGTATGTTGTACCTATTGCAGTCGGTATGCGCTGGTTTCCTGATAAAAAGGGTTTGATAACCGGGTTGGCAGTAGCAGGTTTTGGTTTTGGAGCCACCCTCTGGATGGCGCTTGCCGATAAGCTTGGTCCTCTTGGCGGAGGGCAATTGATCCACAATATCGGAATTTCAAAAACTTTTATTATTTACGGCATTGCTTATCTGGTGATTGTTGTCATTGGGGGAACCTGGATGGTGTTTCCTCCTGACGGATGGAAACCAAAAGGCTGGAATCCTCCTGTATCAACCACAACTAAACCGTTAGCAGGTTCAGTGGATTTTACCAGTATTGAAATGTTGCGTACACCTCAATTTTACCTGATCCTCTTCACTTTTGCTTTTGGCGCCAGCGCCGGGTTGATGAGCATAGGGCTGATGAAGTTATGGCCTATGCAGGCATTACAGGCTAATGGTATTTCTCCTGAGGAAGCCAGCGCCGCTGCAACACTGGCTATGGCTGTGTTTTTTGCTTTATTTAACGGATTAGGGAGGATTGTTTGGGGAATGATCAGTGATAAGATTGGCCGGAAAACTTCTATTATTCTTATGACGGCAACACAGGGTGTTTTTGTTTTTCTCTTTCAGTATATGGCGGGTAACCCGGTTACACTTTATCTCTTCGCCATGCTGATAGGATTTAACTTTGGTGGTAATTTTGCCCTTTTCCCGACAATAACTGCAGATACATTCGGAACAAAATACATTGGACAGAATTATGGCTGGGTTTTCCTGGCCTATGCGATTGGTGGTATTTTTGGACCTATTCTGGGCGGAAAGCTCGGCGACATGGGGAATTTCCCCCTTGCCTTTACCATTTGCGGTATTTTATGCATTTTGGCTGTAGTTACGATTGGTCTTGTAAAGCCGGTGAAGAAATGATCTGATCATCCAATATTATACATTGAGAAGAGGTGGATTTTTTAATCCATCTCTTTTTTTTTGATTTTTTTCTTGACTTCCGCATTTTATTGATGTATTTTTACGTGCCTAAAAACATAGTAACAACCAAATTGAAAAAGGCCATGAAAAAGTATTTATTTATGGTAACAGCAGCCTGGATGCTTACCATTCATACCCACAGCCAGACGATTATTAACACCGGTCCGGTTAGTGGAACCTGGACAGCAAGCGGAAGCCCTTATCATATAATGGGGGATATTAACGTTCCTGCAGGGAATACTTTAGTTATTGAACCGGGAGTGACTGTTAAAACATTTTCGGAATTGTCCTTTAAAGTTTACGGGCGAATTTTAGCGGTAGGTACACAATCTAACCAGATTACCTTTGTTCCAAATTATCCCTATTATTGGAAAGGTTTACAAATTATTAATTCTCCTGATACCTCCACTTTTGAATGCTGCAGTTTTTCAAATTTCATAAATCGGACAGCAGATGCTTCATATAACTTAAAAGGAGGTGCTATTTATACATTAAATTCACAGATAACTATTAAAACAATGCAATTTCACCAATAATCAGATTTTAATGACTATTTTTTTTGAAGGCCTATGGAGGGGCGTTATGTATCGAAAATTCATTTGCTAATATTTATCTATGTAATTTCAACGGTAATAAAATAATAATGCCAGAGCGGGGTGGCAAATGTATCATGCTTATGGAGGCGCAATATATGCCTTAGGTAATATAAAAATTGAAAATAATCAGGTTATACAGAATAGTATTTATTTACAACTTAATTGGCAAGGTCTTGCAGGAGCTTTCGCTTATGGTGGAGGAATATATTCAACAGGAATTATAGATAATAACATTATACAGGGTAATGCATGCATATGTAATGTAACAGGAAATTACTCGCCTTTCATGACTGGTGAAGCGGATGCAGAATGTTATGGGGGTGGCTTTATATGGGGGTGTGGTAATCAATAACTCTATTACAAGCAACTCATCTACTGCAACTGCATATGCTACTGGCTTACAAGGTTATGGTGTATATGCACATGCAACGAGTAGTGGTGGTGGAATTTACGGTAGCAGTTTGGTTGAAAATAATATAATAGCAGATAATAGCTGCAGTACTTCATCTTCTGCCTATTCAGACTGGGAAGATATACCTCGCTACCTCGCAAAGTAGGGGAGGTGGTATATATGCCTCATCATTAATAAAAAACAATCTATTAATTTCTAATACCGCCTCTTCAAATGCAGGTTCATCTGAATCTTCTATTGCCGTTTCACATGGAGGAGGTGTTAACGGAGGCACACTAATAAGCAATACTGTTTTTGGTAATCAAGTTAATGCAAATGGTAATACCACCAGTGATAAACAGGGATCTGGTGTTTATTCAGGAACCATTAAAAACTCCATTATATATGGCAATACAGGAGCTTCCCAAATATCTTCATCAGGAAGTGTGACTTATTCCTGCATTCAGGAAGGCTATTTAGGTCAGGGAAATATTAGTGATAATCCCCAGTTTACCTTTGGACCGCAGGGGTATTACTATCTTTGTCAAACCGCTTCTGGACAGAGTGTGCAGAGCCCCTGTGTGGATGCAGGCGATCCATTATCACCTCTATTACAAGGAACAACCAGAACCGATGAATACCCTGATTTAGGTACCATAGATATGGGATTTCATTATCAACTACCCCTTACCTTAATCGCCGATTTTTATACAAATATAAACAATGGTGAATTTCCATTTACAGTTAATTTCATTGACAATAGTTATGTGTATTTGACCTCCGTATTGCAATATGAATGGGATTTTGAAAATGACGGATTAATTGATTCCTATGAAGAAAACCCCACATGGACTTATCCTGATATTGGCGATTATTCGGTCAAGCTTATTATAACCAGCCAGGATACGGATGAAATATTAACAGACACTCTCTTTAAGGGAGAATTATATTCATGTTTGTTATTTAGAAACCAGGCTTTGATCAGGATACTACTTCATGGCTTAATATCCCTTGACAGTTCATTTTATCGATACATCTTAGGTGATCAAATACGACTATTTCAAACTGGCAATGGGATTTTAATAACGATGGCATCATAGACTCCTACCAGCAAAACCCTGAATTTCATTTTTGAAGACCCTGGACTTTATTCGGTAAAGTTGATAGCTACAGATTCAAGTGGTTACATTTCTGATACTACTGTCAAGGAGGATCTGATTGAATGTGAATGGAATTATGGCCGGATTTGAAGCTAACCCTGTATTTAGGTATATTCCAGTATCAGTGAATTTTTCAAAACAAGTATAAGTCATAATGCAGAAATAACAGGACTGGGAATGGGACTTCCAGAATGACGGAATGATTGATTCCTTTGAAGAGAATCCCATATGGTCCTATTCTGAAGCTGGTTTTTATTCCGTAAGGCTTATAATAACCGGAGAGATGAGCCAAAGATTTGATTACTGATACTACTTCTTAAAGAAAACTTTATCACTGCAAATGAATTAATTGCTGAATTTCATTCAGACAAAGATTATGGACATTTTCCATTACAGGTTCATTTTTATGATGATTCATATGGTTATCCTGGAAATTCCGGACAAATAAACTCCAGGCAATGGGATTTTCAAAATGATGGAATTATAGATTCTTATCTTCAAAATCCTTTATGGACTTTTTCAGAAGCAGGAATTATATTCTGTAAAACTCATTGCCGGAAATTCAAACTGTATGGTTTATGATACGATACTGAAAACAAATGCCATAACTGTTTGTAATATGCTACCTGGATTTTATGCTGGGCCATTGGTGGGAGATGTTCCATTGGAGGTAAATTTTCAGGATACTTCACTAAATACATTATACCCAGATCGGTAACTGGTATTGGGATTTCCAGAATGACGGTCTAGTTGATGCTTATGGCTCAAATCCAACATGGACATACCCTGATACTGGTATGTATTCGGTTAAATTACTAATCAACGATACAAGTGGACAGATTTGGAAATCGGTTGTGAAAGAAGATTATATTCAGGTAAATTCTATTACCGGTTCACAATATCGATCAATAAATAATGAAAATCACAATTTGGTAATTTACCCTAATCCCTTCACCAATGATCTAATTATCGAATTTGAATTTAATCAGCCTGAAGTTGTAACTGTTCAAGATATTTGATGTTGCTTTTAAACCGGTTGCTATCATAACAAGAAATGAAAATGTAAGGTCAGGTAAAAGGACATGGAAATGGGAAAGCCGGAATAATAATATCCCATCCGGCATATATAATATTACATTAACAACCTCCTCCGGCAAACACTATGTTAAAAAATGCATCAAGCTTAATTAGGTTTTATCTGTAAAACTTGAATTTATAAATAATGATAGATTTTGTTTTCTTAAAATCATTGCAATTAACCAAATAATAGAGTGCTATGAAAAAGTATTTATTTATGGTAATCGCAGCCTGGATGCTTACCATTCATACCCAAAGCCAGACAATCATCAACGCTGGTCCTGTTAGTGGAACCTGGACAGCAAGTGGAAGTCCTTATCACATAATGGGGGATATTAATATTCCTGCAGGGAATACTTTAGTTATTGAACCGGGAGTAACTGTGAAAATATTTTCAGAATTATCCTTTAAAGTTTACGGACAACTTTTAGCAGTAGGAACTGAATCAGATTCCATATTTTTTTTACCAGTTTCAACTTTTTGGAAATGTTTGCAATTATTGAATGCAACAGATACTTGTAAGTTTAATTATTGTAGTTTTAAAAATTTCAAAAAAATAGAACCTTTGATGCCAATATACGATTAAAGGAGGTGTAATTTATGGTTCTAATTCGATAATAGATAATTATTCGTATCTTGTTTCATAATGAATCAAATTGAATATAATTATGGTTATTCTTCTGCTACACAGGATATGGAGGTGCAATATGTTTTGAAAATTGTATTTGTTCAATTATCTTTATCAAGTTTCATTAATAACAAAATAATCGATTTTGCAAATATTAAGCGGGGGTAGCAATCTATTGTTTTGGGACTAATTGAAATAAAAGAAAATTTAATATATAAAAATTCAATTATATTAATTCAAACATTATATGTTGTCAAGAGCAAGTGGAGGAGGAATATATTTAAGGATAATGGATTGGTTGAAAATAACATAATTCAGGAAAATATTTGTAAATATATTAGGAGAATAATTCATGGTCAAATGGATATGAAATTTATCTTCAGAGTTCATATTGCAATGGCGGTGGAATTTTATTGAAGCAGGAACAATTGTCAAATAATCAATAATATGATTTCTGGAAATTATTGCGATTCTTATGCGAAGTTATGCATTGCTCACCATATGGTGGAGTTATGCTTAAGCTTATAGTCGGGGTGGAGGTGTTTATGGTGAGGTTTACTTTTTAATAATCTCATTTATAATAATAATTGTACCGCAAATGCTAATGGTAATAATTTTACATATTCTAAAAGTTCTGGAAGCTGCACATTCGGGGGCTACTTAAAATTCATCTCTAATCAATAATTCAATTTCAGCTCAAAATCTTTTAACGGTGTATAGTTTCGGGTGTAACAATTAAAAATTGTATTATTTATGGAATAATACTGGTAGCCAGCCAAGTTTTTCAAGTGCCAGCAACATATTCATGTATTCAGGGGGGCTATTCAGGGCAGGGCAATTTCAATGGTAATCCCATTAGTTTGTAATTGTCCCGCAAGGAAATTATTATCTTTAACAATATCCTCCTGTCAAAATCAGCAAAGTCCCTGTGTGGACGCAGGAGATCCTTTGACACCACTTTTTACTTGGAACAACCAGAACAGATGAATACCCAGATATTAGGTATCATTGATATGGGGTTTCATTATCCATTCCCTTTAATTGAACCTACATTAATTGCTAGATTTTTATACGAATTTAAACCGTGGTGCAATTTCCATCTACCAGTTTATTTCATTGACAATAGTTATTTGTATTTTTGACCTCTGTAATTGCAATATGAATGGGATTTTGAGAATGACGGAATAATCGATTCATATGAAGAAAATCCTGCATGGCACTTATCCTTGACAGTTGGCAATTATTCGGTCAAACTTATTATAACGAGTCAGGAACAAACAGGTGAAACATTAACAGATACTCTTTTAAGAGAAAATTATATTCATGTCTGTTATTTTGAATCAGGCTTTGATCAGGATACCACTATCAGGCTGGTATCCCTTGTCAGTTCATTTTATACGATACATCTCATGTAATAAATACTGCTGATTTCACAACTGGCAATGGGATTTTAATAACGATGGTATCATTGATTCTTATCAGCAAAACCCTGAATTTGATATATGAATACCCTGGGCTTTATACAGTAAAATTGATGGCTACAGATTCAAGTGGCTACATAACCGATACTATTCTCAAGGAGGATCTGATTGAACTAAATGGAATTGTGGCTGAATTTGAAGCTAATCCCGTACTTTGGCTATGTTCCAGTATCGGTGAATTTTTCAATACACAAGTCTAATTCTTAATGCAGAGATCACAGGATGGGAATGGGATTTTCAGAATGACGGAATGATTGACTCCTATTGAAAAATCCTATCTGGACATATTCGAAGATGGCTTTTATTCAGTAATGCTGATAATAACCTTTCAGACATCAAAATTTGATCACTGATACCTACTCCTTAAAAGTAAACTTTATCACTGCAATTGATATCATTGCCGAATTTACATTCAAACATAGATTATGGACATTTTCCATTTCAAGTCATTTTTATGATACTTCATATTGTTTATCCTAAATTCCGGACAAATTAACTCAATGGCAATGGGATTTTCAAAATGATGGAATCATTGATTCTTATCTTCAAAATCCTTTGTGGACCTATTCAGAACCGGGAATATATTCTGTAAAGCTTATTGCCGGAAATTCAAACTGGATGGTTTATGATACGATACTGAAAACAATTGCCATAACCGTTTGTAAAATGCTACCCGGATTTTATGCCTTGCCATTGTCGGGAGATGTTCCATTGGAGGTAAATTTTTAGGATACTTCACAAATACAATATACCCAGATCGGTAACTGGTATTGGGATTTCCAGCATGACGGCCAGGTTGATGCTTATGGCCCAAATCCGACATGGACATACCCTGAAGCCGGTATTTATTCGGTTGAATTACTAATCACCGATACCAGCAGCGGACAGATTTGGAAATCGGTTGTAAAAGAAGATTATATTCAAGTGAATCTATTAGCACAGGCTTGCCTCAAGAATCAATAGAAAGTAATAATCATGAATTGAAAATTTACCCAAATCCTTTCACCAATGATTTAATTATCGAAATTGAATTTAATCAGCCTGAAGTTGTAACTGTTCAAATATTTGATGTTGCTTTTAAACCGGTTGCAATAATAACGCAGAGGATGAAAAAGTCGATCTCTGGTAAAAAGACATGGAAATGGGAAAGCCGAAATAATAATATCCCATCCGGCATTTATTACATCTCTCTAAAAACAGTTTCCGGCAAAACGTTTATTAATAAATGTGTCAGGATTGATCAGGATTGAATTGGTCCTGTTTATAGAAATGTAAAGTTTTGGCTGGACATCGTTATTATTAAACTTTATTCTTTAGATCTCAGAGATCCTCTTTACCTCAAAATGATTTAATATTTCAGGTTGTGCATTTGCAATATTGATTCGCTATTAGTTGCTGGATAAGTTTTGTTTTCTACTTTTGTGAATTCCTTCACAATACAAATAGTGAATGATAGTTATTGATTTTTAAAGATTTAATTAATATAAAATGCCAATAAAGAAATTAGACAGCATATTTAAGCCAAAAAGGATTGCATTGATCGGGGTTTCGAATGAACCGAAAAGTGTTGGAGGCGTCACCTTAAAAAACCTGATATCCGGCGGGTACAATGGCGTTGTATACCCTGTTAACCCAAAGCGTGAAGCTGTTTTTGGGATTCCTTGTTACCCGGATATAAAAAGCTTGCCCAAAACACCGGATCTTGCCGTTATCATGACCTCCGCTCAGTTTGTTCCACAGATTATTGATGAATGCGGTGAAGCAGGTGTTAATGGGGTCATTATTATGTCAGCCGGGTTTAAAGAATCAGGCCCTGAAGGAAAATTACTCGAAGACCGGGTACTTCAAAAAGTTAAAAGTTATCCTGATATGCGTGTTATCGGCCCTAATTGCCTGGGAATACTCGTACCGGGATTGAGCATGAATGTCAGTTTTGCAACGACGCTGCCAAAGAAAGGACATGTAGCGTTTATTTCCCAGTCAGGAGCCTTATGTACTTCTGTGCTTGACTGGGCTCAGGAAGCTAATCTTGGATTCTCATACTTCGTTTCCATTGGTAATTCAATGGACGTAAACTTCGGCGATCTGATCGATTATTTCGGACAAGATCCCAACACGAAATCAATTGTGCTATATGTTGAATCCATTTCAAACGCAAGGGCTTTTATGTCTGCTGCCCGTGGATTTGCCCGTAAGAAACCGATCATCGTCTATAAATCAGGCAGATTTCCTGAATCGGCAAAAGCTGCTGCTTCACATACCGGAGCCATGGCCTCCGAAGACGAAATTTACGATGCTGTCTTCAGAAGGGCAGGGGTTGCCAGGGTTTATGACATCGGCAATATTTTCGACTTTACCGACCTGATTGGCCGAAAGCGGGCGCCCCGCGGACACGGTCTTGCAATTGTTACAAACGCAGGAGGCCCCGGTGTTATGGCTACCGACACACTGATCTCGATGGGTGGACAACTGGTTGAGCTTTCTGCTGATACAATAAGGAAGCTGAATGATTACCTGCCTCCTTTCTGGTCACATGGTAATCCTGTGGATGTACTTGGAGACGCAACTCCTGAAAGGTTTGCAAAAGCAACAGAAATTGTGCTGCTGGACGAAAATGTTGATGCGGTGCTTGTTATTCTGACACCTCAGGCCATGACTGCTCCTACGGAAACAGCTAAAGCAATTACAGTCCTGGCGGATACTACTTCAAAACCTATCATGGCAGCATGGCTTGGGGGAGGAAGTATGCGCGAGGGGATTGCCTACTTCAATAAAGCAGGAATTTCGGTTTTTGAAACTCCGGAACAGGCTATCAGGGCGTTTATGACATTGTCACTTTATTCAAAAAACCTTGATATGCTTTTTGAAACACCCAAGGAAGTCCCGGTGAATTTTAAGTATGACAGAGAAGAACTTCGAAAAAAATATATCCAGGAGATTTTTCCAAAAGGCAGAATATTGACTGAAGATGATTCCAAAATGCTGGTGAATGACTATGACATTCAAACAACTCATCCGGAACTGGCCAAGACGGAAGACGAAGCCGTCAAGATTGCTGAAAAGAAAAATTATCCTGTGGTATTAAAAATTCACTCACCAGATATTATTCATAAGACCGATGTAGGAGGAGTAGCGCTTAACATAGAAAACGAAGAGATGCTCAGGGCAACTTTCCGAAACATGATGAAGTCAGTTGCCCAGAATGTTCCTGAAGCAAAACTTGAGGGTATTACTGTTCAGAAAATGATCAGGTCAAAAGATTCGGTCGAACTGATACTTGGTATTAAAAAGGACCCTGTTTTTGGTACGGTAATACTTGTAGGCATGGGCGGAATAACCGCAGGATTATTTAATGATAACCGGCTGGAATTTCCTCCACTGAATGAAAAACTGGCAATGCAGATGCTCAAATCTTTGAAGATTTATCCCCTTCTTACAGGATACAGGGGAAGCAAAAGGTTGAATATCGAAAAGCTGGTTGAAGTTTTAATTCGCTTATCCTACCTTGCCGCTGATTATCCCGAAATTGAAGAATTGGATATCAATCCGCTGATCGTCACCCCAGAACATGCTATTGCCCTGGATGCGACCATTGTCGTTGATGAAAAACAACTTGGCAAGGATCACCGTGATTATGACCATCTAATTTTGAGACCCTACCCCGAAAGATGGATCAGGCATGCTAAACTCAGTGATGGAAGTGATGTACTGCTCCGGCCTATCAAACCTGAGGATGAGCCTTTATGGCTCGAGATGCTTGGCAGTTGCTCGAAGCAGTCGATTTATTCGAGGTTCAGGTATGACTTCTTTTTCGATGCCCATGAAATAGCAACACAGTTTTGCTTTATCGATTATGATCGGGAGATGGCCATTGTAGCCGAAGTGGAGGTGGAGGGCAAGAAGAAACTGGTTGGCGTAGGACGGTTGATTGGTGACCCGGATGTGGAGGTTTCGGAATATGCCGTACTGGTAACGGATGCGTGGCAGCATAAAGACATGGGGCAAATCCTTACTAATTATTGCATCGAGATAGCGATGCATGCCGGAATAAAAAGAATCGCCGCTGAAACGACCAAGGACAATAAATCAATGATTGCCGTGTTTAAAAAACTCGGTTTTAAGGTTAATTTTAATGATGATACTACAGTTTCAGTGTCGAAAGATCTGACTGTCAATTAAACTAAGTACAGCAGGTGAATTTGGCCGGGAAGTCTACTGTTAAACTAAAATTATAAATCAGTATTATTTATGCTGGTCAATAATTTTACAAATCCCGGTAAATATGTCATCAATTCCTCCAATACCATGCAATGCCTGAAATTTTTTCTTGGCTTTGTAAAAATCAATTAATGGTTGAGTTTGTTTATTATATATCTGGATCCTGTTTTCAATGACTTCTTTTGTGTCATCTTTCCTTCCTTCAATTTCAGCTCTTTTCAATAATCTTTTAAGAATTTCATCATCACCAACATCCAGTGCAAGCACCAGTGAAACAGCTTCATTTTTTTTCGAAAGCATTTTGTCGAGGTCATGAGCCTGTTGAATGGTTCGGGGGAACCCGTCGAAAACAAATCCCTTGCCATTGGAATGCTGCTGCAGCGCGTCTTCGAGTATTTCAATGAGCAGAGAATCCGGAACAAGTTCACCTTTTTCGATAATGGCTTGAACTTTTAGTCCGAGGGAAGTTTTTTCACGAATGTTTTTTCTGAAAATATCTCCGGTCGAAATATGTACAAGATTGTATTTTTCAGCAATTTTTACAGACTGGGTTCCTTTCCCGGAACCCGGAGGACCAAAAAGAATGAAATTAAACATATACGCAATTTAAAAGGTTATTAATTTACTATCGCTGCAAATTTATGATAAATGACCAATAATTTAATAATTAATTTTGCCGAAAATTTAATTGCAGTTGAGTGCTCAGCAAACATCGGATACATTGCATCAGTTGACAGCTGCCGATAGCCTTGCTATTCAGCCGGACAGCGGATATATTCGGCCAGATACGGTTTACTTCCCCGTGGATAGTTCGAAAGTTTTTTTTCAAACCTACTTTGGCAGTTCAATGCATTTGGGTGAGGAAATTTCAACCGGAAAACCGATATTCAGAAAATCGATTTTCAGATCGCATGATCTCAAACCCAAAAATCATTTGTCTCTTGACCGAAAAGTGTCAGACCGGGATTGGATATCCATCCACCTGATTATTTGTTTGTTGCTTTTTGCAGGCATTCAAATTTATTATGGTAAAAGGCTGAGGCAGATTATTAAAGCCTTTGGAGGAATAAGGTACACCAGTATTTTAACCAAAGAAGTAAATTTATTCAGGGAACGGATTTCAATCCCTTTGTTTATAATTTATTTAATTTCTCTGTCCCTGCTTGTCTATCTTGTCATTTCCGGAGATTCGGAACCTGAATTTATGAATCTTGGAGGATTAAAGGTTTTTTCCTTAATAGTGTTGGGTGTTTTGCTTACCTGGTTTATAAAGAATCTCGTACTCAATTTTATCGGAGTTTTGTTTAAAAATCAGTTGATCCTGACCGATTATATGCATATTAATTTTATTTTCAACATGATGACTGGCCTGGTACTGCTACCTTTTATTGTATTATCAGTTTATACATCATTTAGTTATCTGTTGTATGCAGCCATTGTAATATGGTTATTGATTTATTTCTATCGTTTTGTCAGGGAGTTGTTTACAGGACTTTCTTATACAAATTTTTCGCTGTTTTCAAGAATTTTATATCTTTGCACCATCGAAATAATTCCGTTTTTAGTAGTTACGAAGTTAATAATGAGCTATTTAAATTAATTTAGTGGTTTAACAATAATAAAAACAAAGTTCAGGGTTTTATTTAATATCAGGGGGAAAACGAAGTTGAAAGTTAAACGAATTCTTGTATCTCAGCCTATTCCGGCTGATTTTGAAAGATCACCCTATGGGGAGCTTACTCAGAAGCACAAAATCACCATAGAATTTAAAAAATTCATTAGAATTGAAGGGATTACTGCAAGTGAATTCCGAAAGGATAAAGTTTATATTCTGGCTCATTCGGCAGTGATATTTACAAGCCGCAATGCCGTCGATCATTTCTTCAGAATGGCAAAGGAAATGAGAGTTGAAGTTCCCGATTCGATGAAGTATTTTTGTATTTCTGAGGCCATCGCCTTTTATCTTCAGAAGTATGTTCAGTTCAGAAAGCGTAAAATCTTCAGTGGAAATCAGAGTTTTGATGACCTGATGGAGATTATCAGCAAACACAATGAGGAATCTTTTTTACTGCCCTGCTCGGATGTTCATAATACCAGCATAATTGAGACACTCGAAGAAAATAAAATTAAATTCAGCCCTGCAGTAATATATAAAACAGTGGCCAGTGAACTAAGCGATATCAATATCGAAGATTATGATATGCTGGTTTTTTTCAGTCCGGCAGGTGTTAAATCCTTATTTAAAAATTTCCCGGATTTTAAGCAGAACTCAACCCTCATAGGGGCATTTGGAGCATCTACCATAAGTGCAGCCAAAGAAAGCGGGCTCAAAGTCAATGTCGCTGCCCCTAACAAAATGGCTTTGTCGATGACCGATGCAATAGATCAGTACCTTTCCTCAGTGTGTAAAAAATAGCATTACAGACTTTTCAAAATTCTGATCCCTGTTGGGATAGAAAATGCAGACCTTCAAAAAACATGAACGCTTAGCCGGTCAAAAAATAACAGATAAACTATTTTCACAAGGAAAGAGCTTTAAGGTTGAACCTTTCAGGATGATTTGGTTGGTTCAGGAGCAGACAGCCCTTTTTCCTGCGCAGGTGCTGATTTCAGTTTCAAAGAAGAGAATTAAAAAGGCTGTCGACCGAAACTTAATAAAACGCAGGATCAGGGAAGCTTACCGAAAAAATAAAAACAAGCTTTATCAATTTCTGGATCAAAATGAAATTAAATGTGTTTTTGCTATACTGTACAATTCGGATATAATCGAATCCTATCAGGAAATAGAAGAGAAAATAAATTTACTTTTACTCCGTTTTCAATCTGAGTATGAAAAAAATATTAAGTAAGTTTTTTATTTCTATCATCAGGTTTTATCAGGCTGCGATTTCACCTTATTTTTTACCGTCATGCAGGTATACCCCTACTTGTTCTTCTTACGGAATTGAGGCCATACAAAAACATGGTGCGTTCAAGGGAGTTTGGCTTGCTTTAAGACGGATTCTATCCTGTCATCCGTGGGGCGGCAGTGGATATGACCCGGTTCCGGAGTCGCGGAAATCCAAATAAATTAAATCGTTTAATTAAATTAACAATGAAAAGTTCTTCAAAATCATTTGCTACGCTGTTTATAATATGTTTTTCCATTTGTCTTTCACTGACAGGCCGTGGTCAAACCTCCAATAACTTTGAAATTGCTAAGAACCTTGATATCTATGCGACACTATACCGGGAGCTGAATAAAAATTATGTTGATGAAATCTCTCCCGGTGAATTGATGGTTACAGGCATTGAAGCGATGCTTGAGTCGCTTGACCCATATACTGTTTTCATTCCAGAATCTGAAGTGGAGGATTACAAGTTCATTACAACAGGTCAGTACGGCGGAGTTGGTGCCCTCATTCAAATGCAGGGAGATAAAATAGTGGTAGCGGAGCCTTATGAAGGCAATCCTGCCCAGAAAGCAGGTATTAAAGCCGGAGACATCATTCTTGAAGTTGACGGACAATCAGTAAAAGGCAAATCAACCAATGATGTCAGCACTATTTTGAAAGGTCAGCCGGGCACCTTAGTAAAGATTAAATTCCAGCGTGAAGCAGGATCGCAACCATTTGAAAAAGAACTGGAGAGGGAATATGTTAAGATAGCGAATATACCTTATTATGGAATGATTGCTGATGGAATCGGATACATAAGGTTGCTCGGTTTTACTCAGGAGGCAGGCAATGAAGTAAAAAATGCCTTCATCGACCTGAAAACAAACAATGAGTTAATGGGTATCGTTCTTGATTTGCGTGGTAACGGCGGTGGCCTCCTCCAGGAAGCCGTATCGATTACCAACATTTTTGTCGACAAAGGAAACATGGTTGTAAGTACAAAAGGACGCCTGCCGAATAAAAATTATACTTATAATACCACTAATCCGGCTGTAGACAAAGATATTCCACTGGTGGTCCTTGTGGATACATCAAGTGCTTCCGCATCAGAAATTGTTGCTGGCGCTATGCAGGACCTCGACAGAGGTATAATCATTGGTCAGCGAACCTATGGAAAAGGATTGGTTCAGAATGTAATTCCATTAACCTATAATTCTCAGGCGAAGATCACAGTAGCTAAATATTATATTCCCAGCGGACGATGCATTCAGGCCATCGATTACTCACATAAGAATGAAAACGGCGATTCGGAAAAAATTCCTGATTCTCTTATAACAGCTTACAAAACCAGAAACGGTAGAATTGTTTATGACGGGTTGGGTATTGACCCAGATATCAAAACGGAAATCAATAGCCTTAGCCCATTGAGCACATCACTCCTTTTGAAGCATTTATTCTTTCAATTCGCTACGAAATTTGAGAGAGAACATTCCTCCATTCCGCCTGCCAAAGATTTTGAGATAACAGACGATATTTATAATGATTTTGTGGCCTTTTTATCTGATAAAGACTATAATTATACCACCCAATGCGAAGAGACCCTCGAAGACTTTAAAAAACATGCTAAGGAAGAAAAATACTTTGATTCGATTGAAAAAGAATTTGAGCAATTGGTTTTAAAACTTGAAGAAAATAAAGACAATGACCTTTCGAAGCATAAGGATGAGATTAAGAAAATCCTGAAACTTGAGATTGTATCGCGATATTACTACCAGAAAGGCCAGATCATTGCCTCGCTCGATGATGATCCTACTATTGATAAAGCAGTCGATATATTGAATGAAAAGGATTCCTACCTTGCGATTCTGATTGGGAATGCTGCTCAGCAAGGTGTCAAAAAGTAATTTCTTCATGGAATAATTTTATTCTTTTTCCAATGGCAGTTCCAATCAGGTTAAATCATCCAGCCATTTATTATACCGGGTTGGGACTGATGATCATTAGTCTTCCTGTCTCTCAGTTTGCCCTCAGTGTCAGTCAATTTATTATTCTGGGCAACTGGCTTCTTGAAGGTGATTTCAAAAATAAATTCAAATCCTTTGTTACAAATAAGCCTGCCGTTGTTCTTTCTTCTTTATTCGTTTTGCACGTGGCCGGTCTTCTTTACACGACTGATTTAGACTATGCTATTAAGGATCTGAGAATAAAATTGCCGATTCTAGCCTTACCTGTTATCTTTTCGACCTCCAGACCAATCGAAAGCAGGGTGTTTGATCTATTCATCAAGCTTTTCATCGGGTCATGCCTTGTCGCCACTTTCATTGGATTCGGTATTTTAATGACGAAAGACATAAGTGATATCAGGGAAATTTCACCCTTTATCTCTCATATAAGGCTAAGCCTTAATATCTGCCTGGCCATTTTTTTTTCAGGACATTTCCTTTTTATCAAATACAGGAATAATCAAATCATCCGGATAGTCCTGCTATTGATAATTCTGTGGTTCGTGACCTATTTGATCCTCAGTGAATCTGTAACCGGATTTTATGTAATGACCGGTACATTAATAGCGTTATTGATTTTTGTTTTTCCAAAGATTAAAGATCCAAAGATAAAATGGTCCCTTGGTATTTCAGCGCTTTTAATTCCGACTGTTGTGGGATTTTATCTTTATCACACTTCAAAAACCTATTTAACTCCTGATCGCGGAGAACTGAAAAATTTAGTTTATCAAACATCACAGGGAAATATCTACACACATGATACTTTATCCTATTCGGTCGAAAATGGCCGGTATCCCGGTCTGTATGTTTGCGATACGGAGTTACGCGACTCATGGAACAGCAGAAGCAATTTGGATTACGATGGCCAGGATGCAATGGGACATGAACTGAAAACAACCCTTATCCGGTATTTAAATTCCAGGGGATTCAGGAAAGATGCAGAAGGAATGAAAAAGCTGATCGATGATGACATCAGGAACATCGAAAAAGGGATTGCAAATTATTTTTATTCGAAAAAATTCAATCTGAATTCCAGGATGTATAAAATACTCTGGGAATTTCAGGAAATGAAGAAGGGCGCCGGACCGGGCGGTACTTCTTTTGTACAACGCCTGGATTTTTGGAAAGCCGCAACGGGAATCATCCGGGAAAACTTCTGGACAGGTGTGGGAACGGGCGATATGGATGAAGCTTTTGCTCTTCAGTATGAAAAAACAAATTCAAAGCTTGCTCCCGAGTTCCGGTTTCGTTCGCACAACCAGTTCCTCGCAATTTTTACTGCTTTCGGATTTATTGGTTTCCTTTGGTTTGTATTCACCCTGGTTTATCCCCCTTTTCAGTTAAAAGCCTTTAATAAGTATAGATACGTAGTCTTTTTCCTCATAATCGTTCTTTCAATGCTCACTGAAGATACACTAGAAACACAGATGGGGGTGACGCTGTATGCTTTCTTCAATTCATTTCTCTTATTTCTGAACAAAGATGACCGGTAAAATGTCATTGTCAGAGAAAGTTGTAAATTCGCCTTTCAGAAAATTTGTTTATGGATAAAGTTGATGTTACTATCACCTATTGGGAATATGCTGCGATTGAAGAATTAAACCCAGCCGACAGGTCATTGCTCGAACAAGCCAGCGAAGCAATTAAATCGGCCTACGCACCTTATTCCGCCTATCATGTTGGAGCCGCAGCGCTTCTCGAAAATGGCAGGATTGTTACGGGCAACAACCAGGAGAACGTTGCTTATCCTTCCGGAATTTGTGCCGAAAGGGTAGCACTGTTCTATGCTTCTTCACAATTTCCTGAAGTACCAGTAGTTGCCATTGCGGTTACAGCAAAGGCAAAGCATTTTAAAATAAAATCGCCTGTTACTCCCTGTGGCTCCTGCCGGCAGGTAATGGCTGAAACGGAGAACCGGTTCCATAAGCCCATACGGCTTATCATGCATGGAGAGAATGGCAAAATCATTGTAGTTGAAGGTGTAAAAAATATCCTTCCTCTTATGTTTACCGCAGAAGAACTTAAAAATAATCAGAACAAAATTTAACGATGGAATTAATCTCAACCAAAATTTGTAAAACAAGCGACATCGGCGTAAACGATAACCTTTTTGGCGGAACCATGCTGGCCTGGATGGACGAAGCCGGCGCTTCGTATGCATCGGTTAAATGCTGCTCGCCGAATATGATCACGCTCAAAGTAAATGAAGTGATCTTCAAGAAACCTGTTAAAGTGAAAGAACATATTAAAATTTACGGCAAGGTTTTAAATATTGGTCATAGTTCGATAAAAATATTGGTGGAAGCCAAAAGGATCAATTTCAGGAATGATGAAGAAGAAAGTGTTTGCTCCACCGAAATGCTGTTCGTTAAAATAGATGAAAACGGAAAGGCAGCCCTGATAGATGAATGTGTTAAATTTAACGCTTTAAAAAAACAATCCCTATGAAAATGATGAAACGATTTGGTTTTTTAGTTTTGGTAATACTGTTTGCTGCAATGAAGGGCGACAAGCCGGCTTACATTATTTACAACGCAGAAGGAAAAGATGTAAAGTATAGAAACATTGTTGAAGACGCTCTCAAATCAGATATTGTGTTTTTTGGGGAGCAGCATAACAATCCCATCAGTCACTGGTTGGAGCTTGAATTGACCAAAGATTTATATGCCGAGAAAAAAGGCAATCTGATCCTCGGCGCCGAGATGTTTGAAACCGATAACCAGTTAGTCCTGAATGAATATTTGTCGGGGAAAATTGCTCAGAAGAACTTTGAAAAAGAAGCCAAATTGTGGGATAATTATCAGACCGATTACAAGCCTCTGGTTGAATTTGCGAAAACAAATAAACTGGCTTTTATTGCTACCAACATCCCCCGCCGTTATGCAAGCCTGGTAAATAAGCAGGGATTTGAAGGGCTCGACAGCCTGGATGCTGCTGCTAAAAATTATATTGCTCCGCTGCCTGTGAAATATGATCCTGAGCTTAAAGGTTACAAAGCCATGCTTGAAATGAATGAAGGCATGCCGGGTGGTGGTCATGGTACCAATAATCTGCCTAAGGCCCAGGCTATAAAAGATGCGACTATGGCGAATTCCATCCTGAAAAACTGGCAACCGGGTAAAACTTTCCTGCATTACAATGGTGCCTACCATTCCGATAATTATGAAGGGATTATCTGGTACCTGAAACAGGAAAAACCGGAATTGAAAATCCTCACCATTTCAACCATTGAGCAGGATACCATTGACGCAATGAAGGATGAATCGCTGAAATTGGCTGACTTTATTATTTGCGTTCCAACTGCAATGACGAAAACCTACTAAATAGTTCGAAGCTTGAAGTTTAAAGTTCGAAGTACGAAAATCATCTAATTGTTTCTTTATCGGTTGTATGTCTTGATCGGTTCAGTTCCATTCCATTTCATAGTTCAAAACGATGGATTATTTTGGACGCAGACAGAGTCCAAGTCCAAACCGGGGGAATCCTTATAAACTTTAAACCCCGCGATGCAATCGCGCGGGCAATGTCATTAAGTTAAGACTTAAAGCCCTTATTCTCATCTGATATATTGTCGTTATTTTTTCCATGTCGAAACTCTCTTTTGAATTGCCACTCTGTAAGGATTTATTTCAAGTGCTTCCTCTAAAAATTTCGTTGCGTTCATTCTGTCATCTTCCTTGATCGAAATAAATCCCTGTGCAATTAACAAACTGTCAAGATTTTTTTTGCCGTCTTGTTCTGCAGTCTTGATTCGACTTTCTAATTTTCTTTCCTTTAAAGCTTTTGCTACGAAAATCTAACTGACTTTCAAGAAAATGCCCAAGCCACATTTCTTATTTGATTGAAGATATTCCATTGCCCAATCAAGTTTCTTTCGTTCTTTGGGAAATCGATAAACATCAATCTGGAGCAAAATGTAACGAACATAGTAATCAGTCCGTCTGTGAATGAATGGTTTGATTACTTCCGATGCCTTTTCATATTCCTTTTCGTGAAATGAATAATCGGCAAAGTTTTTCCGCTACAAAAGATTTGTCTGCTCTTTCTTTTTCTGCTGACCAATCAAATGCTAATGCTTTCTTATAAAATTCTTCTGCTCTATTACGGCACTCATCGGCTTTCGGATTTGTGCGTTGTCCGTAGCCGCTAATATCCAATATTTTGTAAACAGGAGTTATCCGAAACTATTAATTTATAAATTCTTGAAGAATCATGTGACCGCAACATGATTTACACTTTTTGTTTCGGGTACTGAATTGCAGGAATGTTGTAACTATACACATCCATCTTAGGTCAAGTGCCTTATCAATGTTTTTCAAGTCTTCTGATGTAAGTTACTTTATCATCTTCGTTTATATTGTGGTAACCGAAATTCCAAAGGGAAATTCACTCCAATTATTTGCACAAATCTTAATATGATCTTGCTGCATCGTAAGAACATTTTACATATTCTTTGTAATACCTTTTTACGATTGGATTCATCTTCCTTGGGAAAGTTTTCATAAGCAATGATTGCGTCTTCAAATGATTTAATGCCTTCCTTGATTTTATCATTTACAAATTTGTATTTGTCGGCTTCTGGTCTTGTTCCCTTTCTGGAAAACAAAAGTAGTTTTGGCAATAATTCTGTAACATTTCCTTTCCGATAAGGTCATTAACTCTTGACTTAATTCCAAGCATTTTTAAATATTGCAATGACTTTTAATTTCTTAGAGTCTTCCGTCCCTTCCGCCTTGCAGTGTAAGTTCTCTTGCGCATTGGTAGTGAGACTAACCAATGTTGAATGGATTGCTGGATTGTTAGGGTTTAGTTCAATGCATCTTTGTCTTTAGAAATTCTGTCGCCTCTCTATACTTTTTTTGCTGTGCTAAAAATTTATTTCTGTCGTTGTCGATTGGAAAATTTTGTTTGAGATTGATGTAAACCTCTGAAAGTTTTGCGGTGGCGAAACTTATGTGACTTAATAGGTCTTCATCATTCCAAAGGTCGGGCTTGGTTCGTATGTTATTAATTGGCTCAAACATTTTGTAAATACCAATCCAATCACTGTTTTTAATTAAGGGTATCTCTAAAAACCTAAGTGATATAAACAATTGAATGTTAATAACATATATTTTCATTTATGATAAAATGTTATATCTTTATAGCAAAAAGTAAACATGAAAAATATCAACCCGCTTGGACTATTTGATGATCATTTTGTGCTGGAAAATCTGACAAAACTTGGCGATCCACTGCAAAAGCTAAACGAATATATAGATTGGAATATTTTCAAACCTGCCTTAGAGAAGGCTTTTCAAGACGAATTAAAGGATCGTTCCAAAGGAGGCCGTCCTGCATTTGATAGATTAATGTTGTTCAAAGCCCTGTTGATTCAAAGCCTTTATAATCTTTCTGATGACCAATTAGAATATCAGATCATAGACAGGGCAAGTTTCAAACGTTTTCTTGGCTTGAAAAAAAGTGATAAAGTTCCCGATAGCAAGACATTCTGGTTTTTTCGCGAGCAACTGATAGAAAAAGATGTAATTATGGGCATGTTTAAAACATTTAACGAGACACTTGATTCAGAGGGAGTATTCGCCAACGAAGGAAAAATGGTAGATGCCAGTTTTGTTGAAACACCAAGGCAACGCAATGCCCGTGAGGAAAACAAGCATATAAAGGAAACCGGAACAGCTCCGAAGGAATGGGACAGCAAGCCCAATAAGAAGCGTCAAAAGGATGTTGATGCCCGCTGGACGAAGAAAAACAACACTACATTTTATGGATATAAAAATCATGTAAAGTCAGATACAAAAACAAAACTTATTGAGGAATTTGAGGTTACAGATGCTTCCGTTCACGATTCACAAGTTATTGAAAATCTCCTGACAAAAAAAGACAAGGGACAGCCTCTTTATGCTGACAGCGCTTATACAGGTGAAGATCAGGAAAAAGTTTACAAAAAGAAAAAGGTTGTCAACAAAATAAATGAAAAAGGATATCGCAATAAACCTCTTACAGATGAACAAAAGGCCAATAATAAAGAGAAATCAAAAATTCGGGCAAGAGTTGAACATGTATTTGGGTTTATTGAAAACAGTATGCATGGTTCATTTATCCGCACAATAGGCATTGTCAGGGCAAAAGCAAAGATAGCAATGATGAATTTAACATACAATATTTGCCGTTGTGTTCAACTCAAAATAACTGTTAACATGGGATAGGTATGTCTTGATCTGAATTAGAAAGATTGTAATTAATTGATATTTAAACTTATACGTAAATTATATTTGAATAAAACTTGTGATTAATAAGCCATGATAAGGTTGAATCAAAAAATAACATTCAAAAAAATCTGGTTTTTAGAGGTGCCCTTAACTCATTTACTTTTGTCTGAAATAGTGTCTGACTTAAAAAATTTTGCTGATTGATTTTCGTCGAGAATTGTGCAGAAAGGCATGTAGGCATTCGTTGCTAATACTTTCTACAACTTCGCAAAATTTTTTGTGCTTTTTGTTTCAATTGCTCTGATGTAATGTCGGTTGGTTCTGCAATGACTATAAATGAAATTCCAAAACTGTTTGCATCATTAGTAATAGCCGTAATTTTTAACTCAGTGCATTTTTTTGCTTTATCTGCCGTCTTTGAAAAGTAAGCCAATGATTTTCCTATGTAGCTCCATCGTCGGTCGATAAAGGTGAAAAAGCTTTTTGATTTCTTCCAATGCTTTTCCACTCCAAACTTGTTGACATGTATGAAGCCGTGTTCATATACGATACCAATGAAAACTGAATAAGGCATTGAAGAAATATTTTAATTATGAAATTGCTTTTGAACTTTATCTGCCCCAATGTAAAAGATACCCTTATCGGCCGGGCTAGCTTTGGAACCGTATCTTTCAGTGGCCGTTAAATAATGTATTGGATAAGATTTCCAGGATTCCCAATCTCCTTTCTTATAAATGGCAACATGTTTTCTACCTAATCTTGAAATACCATTCCCATTTCAAGAACAACATTTTGTCTTGCTCTTGGTTGTGCTTTGTCTGCACCTTCTGTTTTTGAATAACCAAAATCATCAGGTGTCATAAGAATAATTCCAAATCTTGCTTCGCCTTCTTTTCCGATTTCCTTTTCTAATGCTTCTATTATTGTCAAACCTTCTCCACTTGTGTTTGCCAAAACAAAAGGGTCAAGTCCTAATTTGTGAATTATCAATTCTAATTGTTCTCTTGCAACTGTGTCGTGTCCGTGAAAAGAAATATTTTTGTGTCCTTACCCACATTTGCAACTTGTTCCGCAACGGCTTCTTCAAAATGTTCGGTCTCAGTAAGAGATAAACTATCAAAGTCAATTTGCTCAATCATTTCTTCTAGTCGCTTTTTTAGCAACTCCATTTCCTTGAACACTAATTTCCCAGTTGTCGGATACCAGAAACAATCCACCGTCAATGGTTTTATAACGAACTAGTTTATCCCTTTGCTCTTCAATGTCCCTTTTTGTTTAAGGGATTTTATTGCATTACCGTTCGTCTGATGTTCCTAAAAATTTCTTATGCATAATTATTTACTGTAGTGTTTGTGTTACAATTTTATAATCTTTCACTGTCGTCATAGAATAGCCGATAACATAATTATAAGTATGACAAAATCATACTATCCCATCAACCCTTTGCTGAACTTGTATGATATTTTATATTATTATTTATACTGTTTCATTGGTACCAGCAAATATATAAACTTCTTCAATACTCCGGCCCGCTTTCAATTAATTTTAATCAACCCGGCCTGTTAACAGAGGAAGAAATACATAGAAATAAATAGAAAGAAATGAAATACTGGAAATAAAGGTAAGAAATGGAAATAGGGGGAATATGGTATAAGGGAAATAGGGGTTTAATGGGTATAATGGTATAAGGGAAATAGAGTAATATTCCACTGCAAACACCAGGCTTTGCACCGTTTCCATTTTGCGGTAGTTAAGCGCTTCAATTTCCATATTAGCAAGCCTGGTAATCAAAGCAGTTCATCAGCCTGTTTCCTCGTTTGCGCGGGTTTTTGTATTATTTCACCAATTAGCCCGATCCGCACCATTGCTGTCTTTCTCTAAATGGCTCAAAATCACTGCCGAATGATCTTCGGAGTGAAACAAATGATCTTCGGAGCGAAACAAACCACCTTCTGAGAAGAACAAACGATCAACTGACTGAATCGAAAGCTCATCTGAGCAAAACAAATGATCCGCGGAGGAAAGCAAACATCCTTCGGAGTGATGCAACGGATGTTCGGATAGATATTGCGGGGCTTCGGACTGCTTCATTTTGCCATTTGATTGAAAAAACTACGCATCGGAGCAATCCGGAGGAGCACCATGCCTGTTGATGATATTGACGTAGCGCTTTCAGAATTATTCATTGGATTCCCTGCTTCAATTGTACTGTTCCGGATGTGCGCAGGAGTGATTGAACGAAATGAACAGACAGAGTTCGACTTAATGAAAGGGAAAATTTACATATTTAAATAAAACTCATACAAAATCGTAACCGGTTGAAAACCCATATCGTACAAACTTGTAATTCAATTTTTGATAGGTTTTAATCTTTAAAAGAATAAAAACTATGGAAAAGGCAAATAAAGCAATCCGCGAGTACAATTTCACGGATGCGCACCTGATAAGACTTGCCGCTGCGGTATTGATATTAATAGATCGCGACGGAACACCACTGGCCCGGCGGGGCATTACGCCTGCCTGGCTGGCTAACCTGGCAGCGATGCGCAGCGCCTTTGCTGCAACCAAACCCGATCATTTTTTCAGGGCCATCGTGAGCCTTAAAACCAAAGAAAAGAATGCATTGAGGGTGTTGCTGACTTTGGACATGCGCATTCTGTTAATTGCAGCCGAAAACATTGCGGAAACCTGTCCGGCTTTTTATATTTCTTTTGGCAACCGGGGCTTTACAAGGCAGAAAGATGATGAACTGATCCGCAACAGCCGGCTGGTAATTAAAACCGCCCGTGCAAATCTTGACCATCTTGAAGTCGAGGGCATTACAGAGGAAATGCTGGACGAAACCGATGTTCTTATTGAAAACTTCGATAAAGCAAAGTCAGCGATGCTGAAAGCAAAACACAACCGCGACAAGGCGGCGAAGGACCGCGTAAGTAAAGGAAATGCCTTGTACAATGCGCTGGTGAAAGTTTGCAAAAAGGGAAAGGACATCTGGGCCGAAACCGACGAAAGCAATTACAGGGATTATGTAATATACAATACACCTGACGGAAAGCCGGCGGCAAAAAAACTAGGCCGCTTGATGCGAAAGAATAAAACGGGCCGGGAAGAAGGTTCAAAGTTAGATTTTTTAAGGCTCAATGTTTAATGAGTGACTTCACATGATTGAGTTTATCTATATTTTATTACCAAATTTTTAACATAGAATTTTAAGCATAAATAATATGTTTTTCGATTCGTTAAGTTAAAATATCAATACATTTGTTGCCAGTAATGAATTCAGTTAAAAACATATCTGTTCTGATTATTCTTCTGCTGTTCAATTGGAATAACGTCAGCGGATTGTGTCTTCGGCAATCATCATCGCCCACTATGATGGTTTCCTTAGAGAATGCACATGAATCTTGCATTTCACATGATTGTTCATGCGATGGTGATGATATTGCAGCCTATCAGTTTATTAAAGCAGCGTTATCCTGCGATCATTCAATTAGGTTTTATTAATTCATCGTTGGATAAAGTCCCTCATAACATATCCGAATACTATATGGCAACCGCCAAAACAATGCTAATCTGAGTTTTTCAATATCTGAAACACACTTATTACCACGAATATATTTTCAGGATTACGCAAATTTCTTCAGTGATAATTAAGGAAAAATGGTTAACGAAAAAAGAAGGGTTGCCGGAGTATCGGTATTTGCAGCAATCTTTATAACAGGATTCAAGTTTGTCATTGCTATCCTGACAGGCAGTCTGGGTTTGCTTTCTGAAGCATTGCATTCCGGGCTTGACCTGGTGGCGGCAGTAATAACTTATTTCTCCGTCAGGATTTCAGATAAACCTCCCGATAAAGAACATACTTACGGTCACGGGAAGGTTGAAAACTTTTCAGCGCTTGTTGAAACGATCCTGCTCTTTGTCACCTGCATCTGGATCATTTACGAAGCCATTAACAGGCTGGTCACAGGAAAAACTGAAATTGAAGTAAATGTCTGGAGTTATATTGTAATTATCACCTCGATCATTATTGATGTAACCCGGTCAAGAGCGCTCTACAGAGTCGCTAAGAAATATAACAGCCAGGCACTGGAAGCCGATGCACTTCATTTTTCTACAGATATCTGGAGTTCTTCCGTTGTATTATTCGGCCTGGTGTGTGCTCACTTCGGCCTTTATTTTGCCGACCCGATTGCCGCCCTTATTGTCGCTTTAATTGTATTTTTCATTTCCTACAGACTGGGGAAAAGAAGCATCGATGTCCTGCTGGACAAAGCTCCCGGCGACCTGATTATAAAAGTAGAACAAATTTTGAAAAGCTTTCCCGAAATCAAAACATACCATAATGTTAAGGTTCGGATAGCCGGAGCCGACACCTTCGTAAAGGTTAACATTCATCTTCAACCCGAGCTTTCGTTACCAGAAGTCCACGATATTTGCGACCGGATCGAAGAGGAAATCGGAAAAAATATTACAAGATGCGAGGTTTTTGTCCATCCTGAACCGGAAAATTAACTAATTCACCCAAAAAATGAAACCCTATAAAAAAATAATATCACTCATCATTATCCTGGCTTTTTGCATTTCCTGTGATAATCTGCAGAAAAACATTGAGGATAAAGCCAGGGAAATACAAGAGACTACAACTAAAGAAATTGATGAACACATGCCAAAGGTTGATTCAACGATAAAGAGTCTTGACTCAACCATACAAAAGAAAATCGACCGGCAATTAGAAAAAGCCGATACATTAATAAACAAATTAAACGAAAAATTAAATTAAAAAGGAGTAATAATATGAATTGTCCAACTTGCAATGTAACTTTGCTCTTAGCTGAAAAGCAGGGCGTTGAAATCGATTACTGTCCGCAATGCAGAGGCATTTGGCTCGACAGGGGAGAACTTGAAAAGATCATTGAGAAATCAAACCAGTATGAAACTACCCGCTACCCGGAATCTCGTCGCGATAAGCACCATGATGATCACGACGACCATCGCTATTCGGGTGATAACAAGTACAGAAGAAAGAAAGGTTTACTGGGGGAATTATTTGATTTTTAGGAGAAGTAATTGTATCATTTAATCCATAATTATTTTAAATCAATTTTATGAGGACTTACATCTGGAGCCTGCCGACAAGATTGTCACATTGGCTCGTAGCTATTGCATTGGTGGTTGCTTACATTTTGGGTGGCGAAGAAGAGTCTATCAATATTCATGCTGCCTTTGGTTATTTGGCCGGAACCTTGACCCTGTTTAGAATCATCTGGGGAATTTTTGGGCCACGTTATTCACGGTTCAGCGATTTTCCGGTTGGAATAGGTAAAATAAAGGAGTTTTTTACCAACATGAAATCGACCAAGCTGAAATACCCTGGCCATAACCCGGCTGCCTCATTGATTATGATTACCATTATGATCGCAATATTGCTGGTTGTTATTTCGGGATTGGCAAATCTTGCTACCGAAGGTCAGGGATTATTGACCTTCCTGAATTTGCCTAAAGAATCCGAATTTTTTAAAGAAGCCCATGAGCTGATGGTAAATATTTTAACCGCTCTGGTAATTATGCATCTCTTAGGAATAGCCGTTGAAACTATTTTTCATGGTGAAACCGGAACGCTGGCTTCGATATTTACCGGCTATAAGAAATTGAAGTCGGAAAATGTAAAACTGAATACATTTCAAAAGGTGCTAAGTATTGTTTGGATTGCTGGGGCATTAACTTTGTTTTCTGCTACAATTACTTCTCAAAATTTGAGGTTAAATAATACTGAGACTGAAGGTGGGGTGCAGCGAGACTCGGAAGAGGAAGATGAGGAAGATTGATTGTTTTTTATTACTCGTTCTATGTTTAACCGATTAAGGTGTATCTCATTCATAAATGGAGTTTTCGTTTTGAAATAACAATAAAATGCCACTAGCGGATTGTTTGGTCTTTGTAAAACTGGATCCTCAAAAATAACTAAGGAAAACAAATCTTTCCTGTGATCCAAACCACAAGGCGGCAAAGTATAAACCTACTTCATATCTGCTCCAAATCATACCTGCCCAATAGACCTGGCTTGAAGACTTAAAGTAATTGGTTTAATTATGGTTTCCCGTAATTTGACCCCGGTCTCCCGAACAAAAATTAAAATATTTTAAAAAGCGAAATCCAAAGCAAGCGCAAACATGTCTTCCGGGTAATCGACATAATCACCGGACTCATTTATACTCTCTCCGATACGATGAGTGTATTCAGCATGAATAGCAATATTCACCGCTTTCCATCCACCCAGATAATAACGTAAGAGTGCAGAGTAAGCATTTACTTTCCTGCCTGGATCATCAGATTCGGGTTTAATCCAGTTATACATCAAAGACGCAACCAGCCTGTTATTTGCCAAAGCGGCATAGTTTAATTCAACAAAGCCACCATTATAATTATAGTCGCCATTCGGTGGAATTGTATCCATATCAAACCCGCTTTCGTCAGTTCCCATCATATACATTGCCTGAAGGCTGAGCATTTTATAATTTAATCCTCCTGTGGCGCCGATTCGGTAGAATGTTTTATTCAATGTTCCGTTTGTTTGTCCCTGGGTCCCAACCACCGTACCCGGTGTTTCAAGAGGCTGCCATCCATAATAACCGAATAGGCCTATGCGCTGACCTGCAGTCTGCCCGTCGCCCTGCCCAATGGTTTGGGTAACATTCAGGTACATGTCTTTATTATTGTTGTTGTCAGCATTGCCTCCATTGCCATTGATGACACCTGCTGCATATTTAAATCCGAACCGGAAATGGCCCGTTGCTTCAATGCCAATCTGGTTTTCATCAAAAGAGTAACCGTTGTTAGGAGTGGTTAACGTGTAAACCTCATAAGGCTGGAATAAATAATACGACCTTTTGGAGCTGAACACATGATATGCCGGCTCAAACCTTCCAACCCTGATATTAAGTGCATCCTTTATAACATTGCTGAAGATAAGGCTAACCGATTCCAAAGCACCCTCCTGTGCAGGATTAGTGAACCAGGCATTGGGTCCGCTGTAATCACTGGCAGGAATATCAACTCTTGGTGTATAGATCAGCAGAAATGAGATATTCTTATGCAACACACCTGCTGCAAGCAGATCAAATCCATAAAGGTTGAATGAAGATGTGTTGCCATCCTCGTTGCTGTAACCCGTATAACCCATAGATAAGCGCATCGAGACAGGGATGCTTTGATCAAATACAGTCTTTTCTTTTCCTTCCTGTCCTGGTATCTGGTAGCCGTTATCACGAAAACGCTGGCCATAGTCATTCAATCGCGCATAAGCTGTATGGCACATCATGCAATTAAAGCCATAATTTCTTGCAAATGCTGGTATTGCAAATGTATTGACAGGTTGAATAATGCCGGTTATAAAAATAACAATGACGATAATATAAATTTTTTTCATATTGACCTCCTTTATTTAGGGAATTCTGACGCAAGAATTGGTTTTACATTGGCAACTTCGGGATTGGTGCTTGTCATTGCCCGCTTCATAAATGCAACCAGTGCCTTCTTTTCATTTTTGGTTAGCCCAAGGGGCACAATCAATGGATCAAGATTAGGATCACCTACCCGACCGCCTTTATCATAGAGGTCAACCACATCTTCAAGAGTTTTTTCAGTTCCATTGTGCATGTATGGCGCTCTTAATCCAACATCGCGAATGGTTGGTGTTTTGAAAGCACCTTTGTCATCGGGATCATTGGTCACAACATACCTTCCAAGGTCGGGCTTACTCGGATCGGTTTCTGTAACACCGAGATTATGAAAGCGGCTGTCGCTGAAATAACCTCCCCAATGGCATAACGTGCAATGACCTTTGCCATTAAAGATTTCAAGGCCTTTCTTTTCTTCACAGGTAAGAGCCTGGTCATCGCCATTTACATAACGATCAAAAGGAGAGTCCGTTGTAACAACCGTGCGTTCAAATGCCGCAATGGCATCAGCCACCATATCGACCGTAATATTCCTTGTCCCATATACTTTTTGAAACTCATCCACATAGCCCGGAATATTATCAACCGACTTGATCATAACATCATGGGTATTGCCCATTTCGATTGGGTTCTGGATAGGACCTTTTGCCTGTTCTTCCAAGCTTGGAGCTCTTCCATCCCAGAACTGCAATAAGCTATATGCAGCATTTGATACAGGTGGAGATCTTCTTCCGCCCATTTGCCCATCTATACCTTTGCTTGTCGGTCCGGCATCTGACCAACCCAATGCAGGATTGTGACAGGTTGCACAGCTGATCGTGTTATCCTTTGACAACCTTGTATCAAAATAAAGCTGTTTACCCAGCAATATTTTCAGGCTGGATTGAGGATTATTTAGAGGAACAACAACGGGTGGCAGATTGCCTAATTTCTGCGGACCAAGAGAATGAACACCAACTGATGTAATCGGTTTTGCTTGCTGATCCTGCCCGCTTAGCAATAACGGGACCAATCCGAAAAGCATTAAAATGAAAAAAGTAAAATTTCGCATAACACCTCCTTTTTTAAATTGATTATAAAATTAAGAAAGAACATCCTATTTATTTGTGAATTCGCTACTGTATCCAGACTCAGGGCATTACTGTATTTCTTATTTTATCTGAGAGTATATTTCACATGCTTAACACTAACCGGTATCCTTGAATTCTTATCCTATTTAATAAAAAGAATTAATTTTTAGTGAAATTAAATTATCTATAAATTTTCAGGTAAAAATAGATAATTTTTATGCTGCCGAAAAGATTTAGATTATTTTTTTTGTGGCATAACTGCATTAATTATTGAAAAACATAACAGAAATGAATTCCATTTAAAAACATAGTTTATTATAAAAATTAAAGCCACCTCCTTTATTGTTGGTTATGTTTAAATGGCTATGCCTGAATATTTTTAATTTATGACATGAGCAGTTTTAACAATTAAGTTATGTCAAGTATCAAAAGAAGTAAGAACGCTATAAGTGCAACAATGGCTCGACTTTTGCCCCTTATAGGGGCTTTTCAAGTCCACCTGCTTAGAGGGTGGATTCTTTAATTATAAGCCACCCTGAATTAACCACTTCTCCCTTCCACAAACTTGATTTTCGCTTTTGTCGGCCCATAAAGTCCATAAACCATCTTATCTATTTCTTTAACGGTGAGTACTATTTTAGAACTTAATTTCAGTGATTTGAAGCTACCTATGATTGCATAGTTAAAATCTTGGCTTATTGATTCCCACAAGCGATCCTAAGGAACACTTGAAGGTGCGGGGAATTAATAAAGGCAAACTATCACTCCTTTTTTCTCTGCGGAATAAAATAAATAAACCAGATAAAAAATAAAAACCATAATGCCTCTTTCAAATCTCCTTTTGTAATTGCTGGTGTACCTAGAAATCCAAGAAATCCCAGAAAACCTTGTGTCCATTTAAAGTCTTTCATGTGAAACTATATTTTTACCCTACTCATTTGGCTTTTCAGTTTTGCCCCGTTTTTCAAGTGGTCTCTGGTCTCCACCTTGATCAATATTATGCAGTTAGAGTGAAATCTTGCCCAAAGCGTAAAAATGTTTAATCCTCCATCCCCCTCAAACCAAAGTATCAAAGATAAAGAAAGAAGTTTGAATCCTGGTAAATGTCTGTAAAAATTAAAGAAGAAGGTGGAGGTATATTAAAACCCAGCGATACAATTGCAGGGGAACGGGGTCTCATAGGGACGGCAATGCCAGGACGCAATCCGGTGGGCTGTTTAGCTCACCGGACGACTACTCTATTAGCAACTGGGTTGGTCTATTTCTTTAAATCAAATCGGTCAGCATTCATCACTTTTACCCATGCACTCACAAAATCTTTTACAAATTTTTCTTTGTTATCATCCTGTGCATACAGTTCTGAATAAGCGCGTAATACCGAATTAGAACCAAACACTAAATCAACTCTGGTTGCTGTCCATTTATTCTGATTAGTCTTTCTGTCAACAATTTGATACAGGTTATCCGAAACAGGTTTCCATGAGTAATTCATGTCGGTTAGATTTACAAAGAAATCATTTGTAAGTACGCCTTCTCTGTCAGTAAATACTCCGTGTTTTGTGTCACCGTGATTTGTTCCTAAAACACGCATACCGCCAATCAATACCGTCATTTCAGGAGCGGTAAGTCCCATAAGCTGAGTTCTGTCAAGCAGTAATTCTTCGGGATTCACTGCATAGTCTTTTTTTAGCCAGTTTCTGTAACCATCGTGTATTGGCTCAAGAACTGAAAAGGAATCAATGTCGGTCATTTCGGCGGTTGCATCACCTCTGCCAGGATTGAATGGAACGTTGATATTAACACCTGCTTCGTGTGCTGCCTTTTCTATAGCTGCACTACCAGCTAATACAATTAAATCGGCAATACTTGCTTTTTTATTTAAACCTGCCTGAATTTCAACAAGTTTATTCAGAACTTTCTCAAGTCGTTTAGGTTCATTGCCTTCCCAATCTTTTTGTGGTGCAAGGCGGATTCTGGCACCATTTGCACCTCCTCTGTAATCGGAGCATCGGAATGTTCTTGCGCTATCCCAGGCGGTATTTATTAGTTCTGTTCTGGTTAAACCGCAATTCAGAAGTTTTATTTTTAATTCTTCGATTTCCAATTCTGAAAGGGAATAATTTACAGTTGGAACAGGGTCCTGCCAAATCAAATCTTCTTTCGGAACATCAGGACCAAGATAACGACTTATAGGCCCCAAATCACGATGAGTCAGTTTAAACCATGCTCTGGCAAAAACTTTTGCAAAATATTCGGGGTCTTTATAAAAACGTTCGGATACTTTTCGATACTCCGGATCCATTTTTAGTGCCATGTCTGCATCGGTCATCATCGGATTTTTTCTAACTCCGGGCACATGTGCATCAAAAGGCTTGTCCTCTTCTTTGATGCTGACAGGTTCCCATTGCCATGCTCCGGCTGGGCTCTTTTTAAGTTCCCAATCGTAAGTAAAAAGTAAGTAGAAATAAGTATTGTTCCACTTGTTTGGGTGAGTTGTCCATGCCCCTTCCAATCCACTTGAAACTGTGTGTTCGGCATTTCCTTTACCTTTAGGATTCATCCAGCCGAAACCTTGCTGTTCGATAGGTGCACCTTCCGGCTTTGGCCCCAAAAGCGATGCATCACCATTGCCATGAGTTTTACCAACAGTATGCCCACCGGCCGTTAATGCCACCGTTTCTTCATCATTCATTGCCATGCGACTGAATGTCGTTCGCATATCTTTCGCTGTTTTTAACGGGTCAGGATTTCCATCCACGCCTTCAGGGTTTACATAGATTAAACCCATTTGAACAGCAGCTAATGGATTTTCGAGTGTCTCGCTATCAGAAGCACTTGAGTAACGCGATTTTCCAAGCCATTCCTTTTCTGCTCCCCAGTAAATATCTTTTTCCGGGTGCCAAATATCCTCCCGTCCACCACCAAACCCAAATGTTTTAAATCCCATAGACTCATAGGCCATATTTCCGGCAAGGATAAATAAATCAGCCCATGAAATTTTGTTGCCGTATTTTCGCTTTACAGGCCATAATAATCTACGCGCCTTGTCAAGATTCACGTTATCAGGCCAACTGTTAAGAGGGGCAAACCGTTGGTTTCCGGTGTTACTTCCACCACGTCCGTCTGCAATACGGTAAGTGCCGGCACTATGCCAGGCCATACGAATCATTAAGCCACCATAATGCCCCCAGTCGGCAGGCCACCAGTCCTGACTGTCAGTCATTAGGTTCTTTAAGTCTTTTTTTAATCCTTCAAAATCCAGTTTTTTAAATTCTTCCCGATAATTGAAGTCCTCAGCCAGCGGATTTGTCTTAGTGTCGTGCTGATGCAGAATATCTAAGTTGAGTGCATTTGGCCACCAACTCATCACGGAATTATTTGTATCCGTATTTGCCCCGTGCATTACCGGGCATTTTCCTTTTTTTTGATTTTCCATAAGGTTATTGTATTTTTAGTTTTTGAATTCTCCGATTATCTGAAGTGTAATATCCTTGATTTTAAACCCTTTTATTTTTTTCTTCTCAAAGTATTCATTTATTAGTTTGTCTAAATTTTCATCTTCAAAGTCCTCAATCCTCTCTGTCTCTTCGCAGTACAAATGATGATGCTGATGCAAAACGGCATCATAACGCATGATATCTTTCTCGCTTTTTACTTTTTTCAAAAGGTTATTCTCTACAAGGAAATCAAGAACTTTGTAAACCGTTCCAACTGAAATATTGGGATGATTTTTTTTAATGTAATCAATTATATTTTCTGCAGTCGGATGATTGTTCAGCTTAACAACAGCTTCGTAAATTGCTACTCGTTGAGGAGTAACTTTTAATCCTTTTTGTTTTAGTTGTTCCCGAAATATTTTAGTAGTCATGAGTTTTTTAACGATAATTACTTTGCAAAGATAATAATTATCATTTAGAATTAAATCTCTTTGTAAGAAAATTTTTTTAGAAACCCATACAGATAACATCTTAGTGTTTTACTCGCCGGCCCCCCAAATCTAAGGTTCAAAGATAAAAAAAGAAATTTGTATCCTGGAAAATGTCTGTAAAAATTAAAGAAGAAGTTGGAGGTATTTTAAAACCATGCGATATAATCGCTCGGGAACGGGGGTTTTGAATGATAAATTCTAAGCAATAACCACGCGATACAATCGCACGGTATCATGGGCTTTAGATTAGTTCAATTTTATGATCAACACTTTTCTCCTGCAATTCTAAAAGTTTTGTCCATTTTTCTTTGATCAGGTCAAATTCCTTTGGATCAAAATGAGGATCGGTTTCTTTTTTGAACATGGCGTCACGTATTTCGCGAACCATTTGAACCGCGTCAAAAATTTTTTTCTTTTTATTTTTCATCTGTTAAGTCGCGTGGATTTCTGATTTCTAATATTTTGTAACCGTATTTTAAGTTAACGGCGTTATATAAGCGAATTTTGTTGTAATTGACTATGTGTTTAAAATTCCAGCTTACAAGCAAATCAACTTGTTGAATTGTAGCAACAGCTATATGCTGAGTATCAGCCAGGGATTTTTTGGTAACAATTTTTTCTTTGATATAATGCAGCGACAATTCCTTCGCTTCCTCTGTCAGTGTTGCTATTTCAAGATTTTTTCGGGGAATGTCGTCTAAAATTTGCTTAATATGATCGGGTGCAAATTTCAATTCAAATTCAGAAACTTCTGAAATGACGGCTTTGTATTTGCCTATCTTAAAATAATCAATCAGGCGATTTGACCAATATTCAAATTCAGGGTCAAAACAGCCTCCAAAAACTGAAGTATCAACATAAATTCTCATGTTACAAATGTATGAAATATTTCCCTTCGCTAACGCACGATAGTATCGTGTGGTATTATTGAATCGATTAATAGGATTTTGTACTCGTTTCGGGTAAATACATCTAACCATTCCACAACGGCAAAACTTATAAAATAAATACCCTCAGCATTACGAAACTTATAATTACGGCTCATCAGGCAAATTTAAGCAAAGATATAGAATGATAAATTCTAAGCTTTTACCCCACGATGCAATCGCGCGGGCAATGTCATTAAGTTAAGGATATAAACAATTGGTTATTAGCAAAAAGTATTTACCCTATGTTTAGATAAGCCAGGGAATTTGGGACTTTGCATTTAAAAACCCATGGCTAAAAAACTTGCACTACATTTTATTAACCTTAGTAAAAACTTTATCAGTTCCAAATTAACATTAAAAAAGTATCGGGTTCATAACAAAGACTTCACAAGATCGAGAAAGTTGTCATTTTATGGATTGTCAGTTTGTATGATGCGATTGCTCAGGCAAAATATTCAAATCGAATTATATGCTTACTTTAGTGCATTAAACCCAATTGGTTGTAATAATCATTTTAGTTTTACATCAAGTGCATTTGTACAAAGCAGAAAGAAAATGAAGCCCGATATGTTTTATGATTTAAGCAGAATAATCGCAGAAGATTTTTATCATGATAATGATGAAAATGTGAAATTATATAAAGGTCATAGGTTGTTAAGCATTGATGGCTCAACCATTAATTTACCGGTAAATGAAAAGACCCGGCAATTGTATGGAACCTTCAATAATCAAAAGCAAACAAACGATGTTGTGCTTGGACGTGTGAGTATAATGTATGATGTTTTGAATGAAATGGTTTTAGATGGAAAGTTATGTCCTTTTAAAATAGGAGAAAGACCCTTATCACAGGAGCACTTTAAATTTGCTAAAGAGGGTGATATTATCATCATGGATAGAGGCTATCCCAGCTTTGAATCAATGTATAAAATGCAAAAAAGGAAAATACATTTCATCTACAGATGCAAAACTGATTTCTCCAATGAGGTAAATAAATTTTATGAATCTAAAGAGCATGACGTTATTGTAAAGATCAATCCCAAACAAAATAGGTCATTTAAAGACTTACCCTATAACAAAGAAACAACCATCGAAGCAAGGTTGCTGAGAATAGAATTATCATCAGGCGAAACAGAAATACTCATGACCTCCTTACTGGATAAAGCAACATATCCATACTGCGATTTTAAAGAATTGTATTTTAAAAGATGGGGAATAGAAACCTACTACAACCGATTTAAAAACATAATAGGGGTCGAAAACTTTTCAGGAACCAGTGATCAATCTATTCAACAGGAATTTAATTGTGCATTATACATGAGCAATATGCAAAGTATCCTCACTAAAGAGGCACAGCAAGATGCTGACGAAAAATATGAAAGCAGAAAATACGAATACAAAATAAATTCATCATTGTCACTTTGCTTTATAAGAAACAAATTGGTAAAGCTGTTAACAAGCGAAAAAGAGGCTGAAGCAACACTGGAAGAACTAAAAACCCTGTTTGTAAAAAATGTGATACCTGTTCGCCCCAATCGCGAATATCAACGAAATCCAGACAAATACCGAAAACGAACTAAGCCAAAACAATTTAACAATAAGCGAATAATATTATGAAAATAAAGGCTTTAGGTCTTAACTTAATGACATTGATCGCGCGGGAGCGGGGCTGCTAAATTAAAAATCTGTTAAACCACGCGATACAATCGCGTAATACAATCGCGTAATACAATCGCGCGGGAATAACCACTTAAGATTTTAAAAATATTTTTCTCATTGCTTCCTGTTTTTCAAAGATGGTTATCGATTGTACTATCGCATCACAAAAGCTTTTAAACGCATCGGTACTGTCCTTTCTTCCGGTTTTCTTTTTAAAATCACCCTGGAAAAATTTTGATCGTAAGTCTTCTGAGATTTCAACCTGCATTCCCTCTCTGCTTAAACATTTATTCGTAATGTTTCTATGGTCTGTTCCGCTGAGCTTTGATCCTGGCTTTTCCATATTATTCGTTGTTTCAAATTGATAATCCCTCAATATTTTTGTAGTAACCCCGATCAATGCCTGATTTAATCCACCCAGGTATATGTCTGCTGCCGCTTCTGTTTTCATTTTATTTGTCATCCCGTGTATGGAAACCGCATATTGATGTTCTGCGAGCAATCTTAGTAATACAGGCTCATCAAAGTAAATGGATGTTATGTGAAGCCTTTTACATTTGTTGCCATTTCCGGAAAAGAGATAATATGAATATATATTCCCGGCAATTTGCAGGCATATTTCCGAAGCTCCCTGTTCAATCCCTCCGGCATGAGGGGAAAAACAAGAAAGCGGCTCTTGAGGTTTTTATAGGCTATATCATATGATAATTTAGGCTCATTTAACTTTAAGTCTTCAAAGTTTTTATATGTATCCATTCGGGGTATTTGTCAGAAAATCATATTAAGTACCAACTCCGGTTGCTTATTATTCCTGCGGGTGATTCTGCGGAACACTTACCAAACGAAGGAATCCTGATAAGCTTAAAACCACGCTATAAAATCGCTTGGCAGCAAGGTTAATATTGGAATTCTTACCTTCTTTTAATCTTTATCAACCCAATAATCGGGTTTTCTATGCTGGTGTGCAACAGCTAATATGAAAATATGATCGCTTTCGATTGAATAGAGAAGTTTATAGGGAAATTTATGTAGTGTACATTTTCTTATTTTCCATGCTCAATTGACCATGCTTCCGGATATTCTGAAATCCTTATTATTGATTTTCTAACCTCTTCTTTAAAACGTTTTCCAAGACCCTGATATTCCAGTTCATAGTATAGAATTGCATCATCAAGTTCCTGTTTTGCGATTTTTGAAAAAATTACTTTCATTCTTCTCTGAAGATATTATCCGATGCAATGCCTTCAAGATTACCAGTACGATAGGCTTTAAGCCGCTTTTCTGCTTCTTCAGCCCAAATATCATCTATTGTGCTATCGGGTTCGTCAAGGCTTTTAAGTAATCCCTCAACCACACTAACCCGTTCCCTGGGTTTTAATTTTAATGCCTGCTGAAGTATCTCTTTGCTGCTCATAATTATTATGTTAATGTTCCATTAAACTTACATTGCAAAATTCTTAAAAAATAACGGGAATATTATTGAAATCATATTTTTTATTTCTTCGTAAAGTAATTAAAGGTGGAGAAATTAAACTTTGCTTACTGTAAATATGACCCCAAAAGATCCCTCGACTTCGCTCGGGATCAAGTTCGACTAAATAATTTTGTTTCTCAAAATTATAGTCTTACTGATTTAGAAAAGATCATGAATGATAAATTCCACTTATTGACATTGATCGCGCGAAAGCGGAGAACAGGGGTTGTTTAAGCATCAGTCTTTCCGGCCATTCCTGTTCATTTTTAAAACAATGGATAATTTTGGATTTAGACACAGTTTAAGCCCAACCCTGGTATTTTATTTGTTATACCATCTTTTTAAGGCAACTGTATCACTTGTGTATCTCACAAACCGGTCTTCATTTTATAGTGAAAAAGTACAGTCATTATCGACATCCCTGCAAATAATAAGTTCACGGCTAAGTATTTCTTTCAGTTCATCCCGGTTGATTGGTGTTTTTCTTTCGATTAAGATTTGTTCAGTTACATCACCGATTGTTCCTGATAAAACTCTCCATTCTTTCAATCCATAACAACCGGTACCTTTCATGCCAAAATATTCCTAATGTTTGATAATTGAGTTGTGAACGGTTCTGAGCATACGGCTTTTATATTATTTTCAATTCGTGCACTCATAGATTTCTGTATAATGCATCGGTTTATTTTTGGTCTTTTATAACTTCAATTACTTTCTCATAAATACAACTTTTTGGACTAATTTTAAAAAACAAAAAACTGTCTTTAATTATTAATTTCGACGTTGTTTTTGGTAAACAATTATTATATAAGTCAATAATTTTGGTCATTCTAAGCGTTGCACAGACAAAAAGAAGATTGCAGTAAATGTGATTCTCTTTTGAAAACCAGTTTGTTCTAAAATTTTTTCTAATTCAATTTTATTTAATGAACTTTTCTTTGATTTAATATGCATATCGTGAATTAAATCAAAGGCAAATGCAGAATATTCAGTAACACATCTTTTAGTTATAGATACCTGAATACTCCTTAAGATCATCATTAACACCGGGACATTTGTAATGATACAGGTATGTATCAAGCTTAAAATATAGCAAATAAGATAGTTTTGAGAAATTTCTGCCTCTTCATTTGTATTGATGGTTTTTTCATACGAATCATCAATAATAAAGTAGTCATCTTTAAAGTATTGATTTATATCCGTAAAACCACTTTTTGTAATTTGAGATGAATACTGTGAATTGTTTTGTGAAATTTTAAGCCTATTTGTCTTATTCTCTCCCTGGTCAAATTAAAATCATTGCCAATTGCCGCCAGGGTTTCCTTTTTATTGCTTTTGTGAATTTCAAAATAACGGTCAAAAACTATTCTGCTTTTATAATTCAGAATATTTGATTCCTGGAAATAAAGTTCAAAATCAGAAAAATAATCTGGGTTTGATGGACTGACATTTGTATTTATCAATTATTTCTTCAACGATCT
>CAVPSZ010000026.1:0-43013 GCA_963708435.1 uncultured Bacteroidales bacterium | reverse complement strand
GAAATTCGATTACCACAAACTTCATTTTTAACTATAATAGTCCATCCCTGACATGTTTTTATAATTTTCCCCATAACGCTATTTTGGATTTCGTCACCGAAAACTTGAGGTTCGTCATGAAAAATCAGCAGTTCACACAATAAGTCGGCATTTTCTTGACATGTGTCATTCATCGTATTAAATTTGTTGCGACAAATTAAAGAAACGACTATTTCCTGCCTGCCATTTGAGAAGAAAGGGATGGCGGGCAGGTTTGGTTGCTAAGCATGAATAATCCGACCGAAAAAGTTATCCAATATTTAATATCTTTGCCGCGATTAAAATCTGAATAACAAAACAGACCTTTCAGATTGCATAATCATCATACTAATTAATTCTTCAAGGGCTTGAAAAACATCAGGAATTTTTGCATTATTGCACATATTGATCACGGCAAAAGCACTCTGGCCGACAGGTTACTTGAATTTACAGGTACAATCACAGGACGGGACATGCAGGCCCAGATACTTGACGACATGGAACTGGAGCGGGAAAGAGGCATTACTATAAAGAGCCATGCTATTCAAATGGAGTATGATCATGAGGGAGAATTATTTATTCTTAACCTGATTGATACTCCCGGACATGTTGATTTTTCCTATGAAGTTTCAAGGTCTATCGCTGCATGCGAGGGTGCACTTCTTATTGTTGATGCAAGCCAGGGAATACAGGCTCAGACCATTTCAAATCTTTACCTTGCCCTTGAACACGACCTTGAAATTATTCCTGTACTGAATAAAATGGATCTTGAAGCAGCTATGCCGGAAGAAGTGAAAGACCAGATTGTTGACCTGATCGGTTGCCGCAGAGAAGACATCATTGAAGCGAGCGGGAAAACCGGTTATGGTGTTGATAAAATACTTGATGAGATCATTACCAGGATTCCTGAGCCTAAAGGAGATCCGGAGGCTCCGCTTCAAGCGCTGATTTTTGATTCACTCTTCAATTCATACAGGGGAATAATTGCATACTTCAGGATTATTAACGGAACCATTCAAAAAAACGATTTCGTTAAATTCATCGCCACCGGAAAAGAATATAATGCGGATGAAATTGGTGTGATGAAACTAAAGCTGGAACCCCGGCAAAAATTGCAAGCCGGCGATGTTGGATATATAATTTCCGGGATAAAAACATCAAAAGAAGTAAAGGTTGGAGATACGATTACTCAGGTTCAGCGTCCCAGCTTAAAGGCGATTGAGGGATTTGAAAATGTAAAGCCGATGGTTTTTGCCGGGATTTACCCGGTTGATGCTGATGATTATGAGGAACTCAGGTCGTCTCTCGAAAAACTCCAGTTAAACGATGCATCTCTTTCATTTGAACCTGAATCGTCTGCTGCACTTGGATTTGGATTTCGATGCGGATTTTTAGGACTGCTGCACATGGAGATCATTCAGGAACGGCTTGACAGGGAATTTGATATGGATGTAATAACTACCGTACCGAACGTTTCATTTAACGTTATTACTACGAAAGGTGAAACAATTGAAGTTCATAATCCTTCAGGTATGCCCGATCAAAAATACATTGGCTATGTTGAGGAGCCCTATATCATCGCTCAGATAATATCCAAAGCAGAGTATGTCGGCAGTATAATGAAATTGTGTATAGATAAGCGCGGCGTCCTGAAAAATCAGATTTACATCGGAACTGACCGGGTGGAAATCACTTTTGAAATGCCACTCAGTGAAATTGTCTTTGATTTTTATGATAAGCTGAAAAGTATTTCGAGAGGATATGCATCATTTGATTATTTTCAATCGGGGTATAAGGAAGCAAAACTGATTAAACTTGATATTTTATTAAATGGTGAAACCGTTGATGCTTTATCGACCCTCATTCATTTTGACCATGCATACAGTTTTGGCCGCAGGATGTGCGAAAAACTGCGCGAACTAATCCCTCGTCAACAGTTTGATGTGGCGATACAAGCCGCTATCAGTTCCAAAATCATCGCAAGGGAAACCGTTAAGGCTTTGCGTAAGGATGTTACAGCAAAATGTTATGGAGGAGACATTACCCGTAAAAGGAAACTTCTTGAAAAGCAAAAAAAAGGAAAGAAACGGATGCGGCAGGTAGGTAATGTTGAGGTTCCTCAACAAGCGTTCCTGGCAGTATTAAAGCTGGATTAGAAGAAAATATTTTCCAAATTCAAATTAACTCACAACATTATATAAGTTTTTACATTAGCTATTATCTTTCAGTTAAAACCAGTTTATCTAAATCCATGGCAGATATTTTGATAATAAAATATCTCGTTAAGAATAAGATTCCGAACATTTTATTATAGATTCTTAGGATTAAAAAATCTGGGAATTAGGAAAAAGGAAAACCTGAAGGGTTGTTGGTGCGACAAATAGTAACTTGAAGACTTTACACATGGATTTGTTATTTGGTTAAAAAATCATTTGGTATAATTATTTTATGGGGAGTTAAAACCTTTGTAATTTTCGGACGTTTTAAATAATAAGAGCTGTATTTAGATGTTTATTATAACATAAATCTTGTTTGTGGTCTTTGGAGATAAATGTACAAAATAGTTAATCAAAATAACATTTTCTTCCGGTTAAGGTTTCTTTTGTTTTTGGCAATTACCATAACAGGCGGAGACCTTGTGGCACAATTTTACAATGGCTCTCAAATGAGCTTTGGAAAAAACCGTGTTCAATATAAGGAGTTTCAATGGACTTATTACAAGTTCGATGATTTTGATGTTTATTTCTATCTTGGAGGAAAAGAATTAGCGCTTTATACGGCAAAATATGTCGAAGATCATCTTGAGGAGATTGAGGATAAACTCGACACCGGGTTGGACGACAAGATGCAGTTCATTGTTTTCAATAACCTTACCGATCTGAAGCAAAGCAATATAGGCCTGATGAGTGATGAACAATACAATACCGGAGGAATCACTCATATTATCGGTAAAAAGGTCTTCATCTATTTTGATGGAAGCCATGCCAGTTTCGATCGTCAGATCAGGGCAGGCGTCGCTCAATCCATTGTCAACCAATTGTTGTACGGCAGTTCGATTGGTTCTCAAATGAAGAACACCTCTCTATTCCCTTTCCCCGACTGGTATATGAAGGGACTTGTATCTTATATCTCCGAGGACTGGAATACGGAATTAGACAATTGGGTAAAAGATGGAATTTTATCAGAAAAATTTAAAAAATTTAATCAGTTGACCGGTGAAGAGGCCACTTATGCAGGTCACGCTTTCTGGCGCTACATTGCACAGAAATACGGAAGCTCAACCATTTCCAATATAGTCTACATGGCCAAAGTGAGCCGAAGGCTTGAAAGCGGTTTTCTTTATGTTCTGGGAATATCTTTTAAAAATTTGCAGGCTGAAGCTCTTGCCTTTTACCGGGAACTCTATAGCCAGAGCGACAGTTCACGTATGTTTCCCACCGAATCAATACTCAAAAAAGTCAAATCCCAAAGGATGTACAGCAAGCTGAAACTTAGCCCGGACGGAATTAACCTTGTTTACACCTATAATCATTATGGTCAGTACAAAATCATGATGAAAAACATGAATGCTGGTAAGACCAAAAAATTAATGAAGGCGGGTTTCCGGCTGGAAGATAAAGTTGATTATTCTTATCCCATCATGGCATGGCACCCTTCAGGTAAAATTCTAAGCATCCTGGTCGAGAAAAAAGGCGAGATTTACCTCTATTACTATCTGTTGGATGAAAAGAAAATGGAAAGGGTCATACTTTACCAGTTTGAAAAAGTATTGGATATGGCCTATTCTACTGATGGAAGAAGTATGGTTATGTCGGCTGTGCAAAGCGGCCAATCGGATATTTTTATATATGATGTTGGATCAAATTCTTATGAACAAATAACCAAAGACGATTTCGATGACCTATATCCCCGCTTCATAAATAATTCAAAAGAGATTGTCTTCAGTTCAAACAGGATAAACGACACCATTCGGTTTGAGAATAAATACAAACCCGGGGAAGTCCAGGAACGATATGATCTGTTTCTTTATAGCTATACGAATAAAAGCAATTACTTGAGAAGGGTGACCAAAACCCCCTTATCGAACGAGATAAAAGCAATGGAATATGAAAAGAACCATATTTCATTTCTGAGTGATAAAAACGGGATATACAATCGCTACATCGGGCAGTTCGACAGTGCAATCAGCTATATCGATACGACTACTCACTACCGTTATTTTACACGTTCCTTTCCGGTAACCGATTATTCAAGAAATATTATTGAACAGGATATTGTTCCTGAACTTGATAAATTCGGACAAGTAATTTATAAGGACCGAAAGTATTACATGCAGTTGCACGACCGGTTACCTGTTCAATCTTTGAGTGTTTCTGAGGGTGAAAACACACATTTTATGGATCAACTGGTTGATCTGTATGGTAAAAAACCTGAAGAGACAGCCCCGCAAAAAGATGGTTCCGAGGCACCAAAACCTCAGAAAAGAAAAGGGTTTACAACAGTACGGCAAAGTGATGCCTTGAGAGAAATAAAGGAAATCCTGAGCGCTGATACCGCATTATCTGATGGAAAAATCAATATAAAAGATTACCAGTTTGATCTTAAGGATTATCAGCAAAAAATAGGTATTAACAGGGATTTTACAATGCTTGATGTACCTCTTCCGGGGCAAAAGAAAAAAGATGAAGAAGAACCTCCTAAAAGGTTGAATTACAATGTTGAGTACTTTATAAATCAGGTGACAACTCAGATTGATTTCTCCTATTTAAATCAGAATTATCAACCATTTTCCGGATCCAAAGCTCCTATTTACCTGAATCCCGGATTCAATGTACTGCTCAAGGTAGGAGTCACTGATCTTCTTGAAGATTATCGGATTGTTGGAGGTGTCCGATTAAATCTGGATTTAAGCAATAATGAATATCTGTTATCATTTGCCAATCTGAAGAAAAGGATTGACAAGGAAATTGTTTTTCATCGCCAGGTTAATGAATACAACATAATGAATCTGGCTTTTTACAGGATATTTACCCATGAGTTTTTCTACATCATGAAATACCCTTTTAACCCGGTTCTTGCTTTAAAATCAACTTTACTCTATAAGTACGAAAAAGGAGTGTTCAGGGCGACCGATGTGTATACCCTCAGCTATCCTGATTATTATGGACATAACGGTTCTCTTAAAGAGGAACTCATTTATGACAATACGAAAAATCTTGGAGCGAATTTATATGATGGAACTCGTTTTAAATTATTTGGAGAATATTACCAGTCAATCAATGAGAGGGATCGGAATATGGTTGTTGTTGGGATTGATTACAGAAATTATCAGCGGATTCACAGGACTTTGATCTGGGCCAATCGTTTTGCCTACAGTTCTTCCTTTGGTGATAACAAACTTATCTATTACATGGGAGGAGTAGATAACTGGTTGTTCCCAAAATTCAATCCCTTCACTCCGGTCGATCCGGATCAGCCCTATGTTTATCAAACGCTTGCTACCAACCTCAGGGGATTTGACCAGAACATCAGGAATGGTAATAGTTTTGCAGTTATTAACAGTGAAATCCGTTTTCCTATATTCCGGTATTTTGCCAACCGTCCGATCAAATCAGATTTTGCAAATAATTTCCAGATTGTCGGATTCGGAGATATCGGTTCGTGCATGGACCGGCACTCATCCCTGGTCGGGAGATAATTTCTTATACACCAATAACATCGATCGGCCACCTTTAAATATAACGGTTAAGGTTCAAAAAGAACCCATTGTTGGCGGATTCGGATTCGGAGCACGTACCCGGCTGCTTGGTTATTTTATCCGGGGAGACGTCGCCTGGGGGGTTGAAGACCAAAAAGTACTGCCTGCTATTTTTTATTTCAGCCTCAGTCTTGATTTTTAATAACTTACTATTTCTCCTATCCTTCAAATCTATAGCCAATGCCTGATTCAGTAATAATATATTTGGGATGATAGTGGTCGTTTTCAATTTTCTTCCGTAACTGTGTAATAAAGACTCTTAAATACTGAGTTTGGTTGGTATACCCAAATCCCCAGATTTCCCTAAGCATGTATTGATGAGTTAGTACTTTACCTGAATTTTTTGCAAGAAGTGCAAGTAGAGAAAATTCTGTTGATGTAAGTTTTATTAATTCTTCATGTTTTTTTACGGTATGATTTGAAATATCAATTATCAGGTCCTGAAAGAATAACACAGCATTAGAGTCAGTATTCCTTTGCAAAGATCTGAATACAGACCTTATTCTTGCCAGCAATTCGCCTGTCCTAAATGGTTTGGTAAGATAATCGTTGGCACCATTATCCAGTGCTTTTATAATATCATCTTCAGAATTCCTAACGGATAAAATAATGATGGGATTCAAATACCATTCTCTTAATTTTAGCAGAACTTCCTGACCATCCAGATCCGGAAGTCCCAAATCCAAAATGATCACAGCTGGATTGAAAGTGGCAGCCATTACTAGTCCTTCCTTCCCGTTTACTGCTTCTTTAACTTTATATCCGCTGGTTCCGAGAGTAATCTCAAGAAGACGCCTGATTTGAGCTTCATCATCAATTATTAATATGCTGTTCTCTTCCATCATCTATTTCGTTTTTCTTGATCATTTCAAAATCAGGAGTTTCTGTTGGTATTTTAACTGTTATCTGCGCACCACCATTCCGCCTGTTTTCAATATTTACCGATCCGTTATGGGCATCCACAAATCCTTTAACAATTGATAGGCCTAATCCTGTACCAACATTTTGGGTTCCTGTGACCCTATAAAACTTATTAAAGACAAGGGGAATTGCATTTTCAGGAAATCCCGGGCCCCTGTCCATAATCTTCATAACGAAATTCGGCCGGTCGTAATACATTTTTATCCTAATTGTTTTATTCATCGGACTATATTGGGTCGCATTTAGCACAAGATTATGAAGCACCTGTTCCATCAGCCCAAAATCTATTTTTACCAGGGGCATATTTTCGGGGATGACCAGATCGAGATTGAATTTTTTTAGCTCAATTTTCAGATTTTCCATCACCTTGTTAACCAGATCATGCACATCATGCCAATCCAGATGAGGAGTAATACGACCCGATTCAAGCCGTGACATGTTCAGCAGGTTTTCTATAAGCCTGTTCAAACGATCCGAGGCCTTATAAATTTCACTGTAAAGCTGATCGGTGGTTTGCTTGTCGAAATCCTTTGAGATGAGCGTTTCTGAAGCACCCATGATGGTAGCGACCGGAATTCTCAATTCATGGGAAATTGAATTGAAAAGTGTTTTGTAAAGTTTATCAGATTCATCAAGTATCAGCACCCTCCTTGCAAATTCATTTAAAAATTCACGTTCTAAAGCATTTGAAATCTGAACTTTAAATGTTTCCCAGAAAATTTCCTCTTCACCAGTAAATTCCTTGGAATTTTTAATTGCGGCAACGCCAATTTTTAGCTTGTTGCCATTCATCGGGTAAAAGGTTAATTCTGTGGAGGGAAGGGTATCGGTGTATTTCCCTGCTTTTCGCGAATGCTGGTTAACCCAGGCAGCAATACTCATTTCTGCTTCGGTTAACTTAATTTGTGTTTCGTGGCGGATTTTAACTGAGAGCTCATTGTTTTTTTCCTGAAGGATAAAAACACACTCAAAGTTGAAATAATTTTTTATATTTTGTAAAGCAATTTTCAGAACCTGATCAATACCTGTTGTCAACGAAAGTTCTCTTGTTAATTGATATAGCGCATTGGTCCGTTCTTCTCTCACACGGGTCATTTTTTCCTGTTTTCGAACGCGGGTTGTTAATATTCCATTTAAAAGGGCAATGGTAAAATACATCCCAAGCATCATTACATCCTCGGTTTTATCAACGTGTAATGTTAAGGCGGGGGGAATAAAGAAATAATTCCATAAAAGCGCACTAAGTGTCGCTGAAAGCAAAATAGGTCCAGTCCCAAAGAAGATAGCCAGTATGGATACCGTAAATAATAACGCAAAAGCCACCACCTGATAACCAATATATTCCTTTAAGGGCAGAAAAATCATCGCTGTCATTATCGTTACCAGGCCAGCAAGGAAAAACTGAGAAAATCCTGAAGTAAAAGATGGAAGGGATATGTATTTCTGATATTTTGTATCCGTTGAAATATCAGAACCCAGTACATACACATCTATATTACCGCTGTAACGAATGAGTTTGCTTACCAGGTTTCCCAATCTCAGCAGCGAAAGCAAATTTCTATGCCTCGGTTTTCCAATGATGATATGGGTAATGTTTTCCTTCTGGGCGATATTCAAAATCGCCTTAACCATGTCTTGCCCCGAAGTTGTTATAAATTCGGCACCTAATTGTTTTGCAAGGTTGATGTTTTTGTTTAACTGCGATTGCTGTGCAGCATTAAGTTTTCGCGGTGATTCAATGTGTAATGCCAGGAGTGACGCCCCCATTGTGTAGGAGAGGTTTTTGGCCCATCGCAGCAATTTTGCAGATTGAGGACTGGGCCCGATCACAGCCATCAGGTGAAATCCTGATTTCCAGGGACCGGGAATCCTTTTCTGTTGCATATACTTCCTAAGCTGCTTATCTACCCTGTCAGCAACAATACGAAGTGCCATTTCGCGTAAGGCGGTAATATTTCCTTTACGGAAAAAGTTCTGGATCGCTTCCTTCGATTGTTCGGGTGTGTAAATCTTTCCGTCTGAAAATCGCTGAAGAAGTTCATCCGGCGTAATATCAACCAGTTCGACCTCATCTGCTTTTTCAAAGATTTCATCCGGAATAGTTTCCCTAACCACAATGCCGGTAATTTGAGCGACTGTATCTGACCGGCTCTCGAGATGCTGGACGTTCAGGGTTGTGTAAACATCAATTCCGTTATCGAGAATATCTATAACATCCTGGTATCTTTTCAGGTGACGGCTCCCAGGTGCATTGGTATGCGCCAGTTCATCAATAAGCACAATTTGCGGTTTTCGCAGGAGAATGGTATCAATATCCGTTTCATTCAGAACGGTTCCTTTATATTTATAAGTTTTACGGGGGATTAACTCAAGTCCCTTTATCAGATCGTTTGTTTCTTTCCGTTTATGCGTTTCGATGTATCCGATAACAACATCCTTCCCTTTTGATTTATCGAGCTGTGCGGATTGCAGCATGGTAAATGTTTTCCCAACGCCGGCGCACATACCGAAAAAAATTTTCAGTTTTCCACGGTTGTATTTTTCTTCCTCAAGCTTAATCGAGGCTAATATTTCATTGGGATCAGGCCTGTTTTCTATGTAAGGATTCATCGCATTTTTTCAAGTTCTAAATTTAATAATAAAATGTTTATCCGTGCTTCTCCTAAAATTAGGAATTGTGGTTTTTCGGTTTGTTTTTCAATGATGTTCAATAGTTTCCCTTTTTCTGTCATTGTAAAATTTCGAGCTTTACAAATCCTTTCAACCTGCAAAAGTGCCCCCCGTGGAGAAATATGAGGATCCAAACCACTGGCAGATGAGAAGACCATTTCAGCAGGAATTGATTCGTTGGTACCCAGAAAATTTTCTTGTAAAAAATTTGCCTTACGTTCTTCCACAAGGTTTTTTAGTTTATCGCTTGTAGGTCCGAGATTTGAACCGCCTGAAGGCAAAGGATTATAATCTGTCACTGAGGGTCGTGTCCAAAAAAATGCAGCACTGTCAAATTTTTGACCGATCAATTCCGATCCTATTACTTTATTATCAGAAATGATGAGGCTTCCCTCTGCCTGATGCTTAAAAAATATCGAAGAAATACCGGTAATAAATAAAGGATATAGTATCCCGGTCAATAGAGTCAGGATGCTTAAGGCTTTAATTGCTGTCCAGCTGTTTGCTTTCATATCCTTCCGATTTTAAATTAAATTGAGTGTTACAATTATCAGGTCAATTAATTTGATACCGGCAAATGGCGCTATCAAACCGCCAAGACCATAAATAAGAAGATTACGGCTCAATAACTTATGTGCTGAAACGGGGCGATAAGTTACTCCTCTGATTGCGATTGGAATAAGTAAAATAATAATAAGTGCATTAAAAATAACTGCACTGAGTATAGCGCTTTCCGGTGATGAAAGTTTCATTACATTAAGTGCATCCAAAGGACCGGGTGCCCCTGATATAGAATAAAGTGTCGCCGCAATGGCCGGGATTATAGCAAAGTATTTTGCAACATCATTGGCAATGCTGAATGTTGTGAGTGAACCACGGGTCATTAATAATTGCTTACCGGTTTCAACAACTTCGATCAGTTTGGTAGGATTGCTATCCAGGTCAACCATGTTGCCTGCTTCGCGCGCAGCCTGTGTACCGGTGTTCATGGCTATACCGACATCCGCCTGGGCCAGTGCGGGAGCATCGTTTGTTCCGTCACCTATCATCCCCACTAAATGGCCATTGGCTTGTTCCCGCTGAATGAGATAAAGTTTATCCTCAGGTTTGGCTTCTGCCAGAAAATCATCTACTCCTGCTTCTGCAGCGATGGCTGCTGCTGTCTGGGAATTATCGCCGGTAATCATTACCGTTCGGATTCCCATTGCCCGGATCTGGGCAAATCGTTGTTTTATTCCTCCCTTGATGATATCCTTTAGTTCAATGACTCCCAAAACCCGATTATTTTCTGCAACAACTAATGGTGTAGCTCCTTTCATTGCAACCGAAGAGACAATTTCGGTTACCCGTGCAGAGAAAAAACCATTATTGGATTCTACGAATTTTTTAATGGAATCGGCAGCCCCTTTTCTGATCCGTTTGGTTTTCTCATTTGGCAAATTAATGTCAACACCACTCATCCTGGTTTGTGCCGAAAAGGGTATGAACAGTGTGTCGGCAGGTTCAATTTCCCGGCCCCGGATATTGAATTTTTCCTTTGCAAGTACGACAATTGACCTGCCTTCGGGTGTTTCATCTGTAAGTGATGCTAACTGAGCAGCATCTGCCAGTTCTTCCGGGGTTACACCATCCAGGGGAAGAAAGTTGGAAGCCATTCTGTTTCCCAGGGTAATGGTACCGGTTTTATCCATAAGCAGGACATCTACATCTCCGGCAGCTTCGATGGCTTTTCCGCTGGTCGCAATTACATTTTTCTTTAACAGCCTGTCCAGTCCGCTTATTCCTATTGCACTCAGTAAGCCTCCTATTGTTGTTGGAATGAGGCATACAAGTAATGAGATCAAAATCGGCATGGTAAGATTTTCACCGCCTGATAATCCGGAAGAAGTAAGACTATAACCGTAAAATGCAGGGAGGGTGATTACGGCAAGAAGAAATATAATGGTAAGTCCCGACAATAATATGGTAAGTGCAATTTCATTGGGTGTTTTTTGTCGTTTTGCCCCCTCAACCAGTTCAATCATACGATCCAAAAATGTTTTGCCCTGTTCGGATGTCACCTCGATTTTGATCCGGTCGCTGATTACCTTTGTCCCACCTGTCACAGCACTCCTGTCGCCTCCGCTTTCGCGGATGACAGGAGCCGATTCTCCGGTAATAGCCGATTCGTCTACACTGGCAATGCCTTCAATAACCTCGCCGTCAGCCGGAATAATGTCACCAGCCCCACAAATAACTACATCTCCTTTTTTTAATTCGGTAGCCCAAACTTCCTCTTCTTTACCTTTCACCAGCCTCCTGGTTTTTGTTTGCGTACGGCTTTTTCTTAGGCTTTCGGCCTGAGCTTTTCCCCTGCCCTCTGCTATGGCTTCAGAAAAATTAGCAAACAAAACCGTAAACCAAAGCCAAAGGCTTATCTGAAAATTAAAAGGTGAAAATTGACTTTGGGCGATTTCAATTAAAACTATAATTGACGTAAACAAAGAACCAATGGCAACAATAAATATAACCGGGTTTTTGATGAGGGTAGCAGGATTCAGTTTTAAAAATGAAGCTACGACCGCATCGAATAATATCTTTTTGGTGAAAACTGTGATTGTTCTTTTTTCCTGAGATTTCATAGGTTTTGAAAATTAAAAAGTTATTCCAGCATTCATCAGAAGGTGTTCAACTACAGGTCCTAATGCAACCGCTGGGAAGAAAGTTAATCCGCCGACTATTAGAATTACTCCGATCAAGAGTATTATGAAGAGCCAGTTTTTTGTGCTAAAAGTTCCGGATGAATGCGGTGTTATCTTTTTTCTGGCCATACTTCCAGCGATAGCAATTACAGGAACTATGATTCCAAAACGTCCAATCAGCATGGCCACTCCCATAGTCAAATTATAAAAAATGGTATTTGTATTAAGTCCTGAGAATGCACTTCCATTGTTACCGGCTGCTGAACTGAAAGCATAAAGAATTTCTGAAAGACCATGTGGCCCTGAATTATTTAATGAAGATAATCCTGCCTGTGATGAAGCCCCCCATGCAGAAAAAGCAAGAATGACCACACTGGGAGCTAGAACAGCTATCATGGCCATTTTTACCTCGAATGCTTCAATTTTCTTACCCAGAAATTCAGGAGTTCGCCCCACCATAAGCCCCGCAATAAAGACTGTGAGAATAATAAAAAGAATCATCCCGTATAAGCCGGCCCCCACTCCTCCGAAAATAACTTCACCCAGCATGATATTAAACATAGCTACTAATCCTGAAATTGGGGTAAGACTATCGTGCATGGAATTCACGGCCCCGCACGAGGCATCAGTTGTGACTACCGAGAATAAGATACTATTGGCAATTCCAAATCGGGTTTCTTTTCCTTCCATATTGTCCGCACCATTCATGAGGGGATTATGGCCAAATTCCGACCATAGTGAAATGATCAATCCTGCGGCAAACAAGATAAACATGGCTGTGAAAACTGACCATCCCTGCCTGTTTGAACCGGCAAACCTGCCGTAAGTAAATGTCAATCCAGCCGGAATAAGAAATATGGCCAGCATTTGCAGAAAATTTGTAAACGGTGTTGGATTTTCGAATGGATGCGCTCCATTGGCATTAAAAAATCCGCCACCATTGGTTCCCAGTTGTTTAATGGCAATTTGGGATGCCGCCGGACCTAAGGGGATAATTTGCTCGGCTCCCTGGAGAGTAATTGCTTTAATATTGGGTGAGAAAGTCTGAACGACTCCCTGGCTAACGAGAATTATTGAAAAAATTATCGACAATGGGAGCAGGATATATACAAGTGGCGCGGGTAACATCAACCCAGAAATTACCAAGGTTTTCTGTAGTCTTTTTTGTCAGACCCCGCACCAGGACAATTGCAACGGCTATCCCTGTTGCTGCACTTAAAAAATTCTGAACGGTAAGTCCTGCCATTTGTACAAGGTGACTGAGCGTGGTTTCACCGGCATAGGATTGCCAGTTGGTATTTGTCATAAAACTTACAGCAGTATTGAAAGAAAGGTGCCACGATACATTTGGCAGATGTTGAGGATTTAAAGGCAAATATTGCTGTATGAGCTGAAGAATGAAAACAATCAGGAACCCAAAAACATTGAAGATCAGAAGTTGAAATGTATAAGTTTTCCAGTTCAATTCTTCACCTGACTGAATTCCGGTTGATCGGTATATCAGTCTTTCGAGCCAGCCAAAAACAGGTTTCATGATATGTTGCTGGTTCATAAAAACTTTCGCCATGTATGATCCCATAGCCGGAGTCAACAAGATAATGGCAACCATGAAAGCCAGTATTTGGATAGTATCGTTCATGTTTATTGAATTGGGTTAAATGAATTTTTAAAACTTTTCAGGTTTCAATAAAGAATAAATGACATAAGCAAGCACTAAAAGTGCTGTAATCAGTCCAATGCCTTCCACAACCTTATTTTGAGTAATAGCGGCAGTAGTTCCTTCAGGAATGGTAATTAGAAATGTCAGTGATTTTAAATAATTTGTTTTCATTTTATTTTCATTTTTAAAATACAAGGCAAAATTAAGTTTCAGGATATAATGGTAATGTTAATATTACAGCATTACGAATAAAGATTTTATAAAGATTTAAACAACACAATTCACAAATCACAACAGAACTATAATTACACTGATACTTGATTTTCACAAAAAAAAAGAAAAGTATTTATCCGTTTTTCACTGCTATCTGTGTTCAATTAATGCCGGCAATAACTTTTATTGTTCAAATTTCAAAGTTTCAAAACGGATAACTTTCAAGCTTAGAATGACAAATATTTTCAGATAAAATGATCTTCAGGTTAAGAACCCCTAAGCATTGGCAAACTCTAATTCCATTAATTATTATTTTCATTAATATCTGTTATGAGCGCTCATAATCATCAATTGATAATATTATCAACTGACGTGATAACCATGATTATTTTCAAACATTATCCGGGTAAAGCCTGCAACATTTAGGTTTATATCTGTTTCAATTAGAAATATTCAAAAAAATAATTTAATTAATTAATAATTTTTCTGATGAACATTATTAAGAAGGAAACTGTAATTCTTGAAAGTATATGATGAAGAAATTACCAGGGATTTGTATAAAGTACTTGTACATGCTCATTAGCATACATATGATTATCTAAATATTCATGTGATTAACTTTTAATATAAATTATTGATTTATAAAAAAAGAAATCTAAAAATGTCCGTATTTTATGCTGCGATTTCACAGAAATGCTGGTTTATCAGACTTTGGCACAGAAAAAACAAGATTAACATGTAGCTGTTTTTTTTATTAATATTTTGTTAATAAATCACCATTTCACAAGCTACTTTTGTTTAATTCAGCGTGATAGCATTTTTTCAACAATCAGATGTTTATAAATGATGTTGCATTTGGCTTGTCAACAGTAGTATTTTAGCGTTCTGTTTAATGCAGGTTAGGATATTTCTACATTTCAGTCAGTCAGTATTTTACAAAATTACCAATCGAAAATATTTTAAATAATGAGCAACAACCTTTTTGCAAATATAGAAAGCAAGCAGGACGTAAAAACAGGAACCATATACCAGGAATTCCTCGAAAAGCGTCAGCGACCCTCTTTACCTGAAGACGAAATGGTAGCTGGTGCAGAACAAAATCGTACTCCGGTTAAAGAAAAAAAACCACAACCGGAAAAGAAACTCGTTATTTTTCCTGTTGAAGAAGTCAGAAAAAACGCTACAGAATATTTTAAAGGGGATGAACTGGCGGCAAACGTCTGGTTAAATAAATATGCACTCAAGGACAGCCAGGGAAATCTGTATGAAAAAACCCCGGATGAAATGCACTGGCGGATTGCTCACGAAGTTGCACGCATCGAAAAGAAATACCCTAATCCATTAAGCGCTGACCAGATTTATTTATTATTAAAGGATTTCAAGTATATTGTTCCTCAGGGAGGCCCTATGACAGGTATCGGGAATAATTTTCAGATTTCCTCCCTGTCCAATTGTTTTGTTATCGGAAATGACGGATCATCTGATTCTTATGGAGGAATCCTGAAAATAGATCAGGAACAGGTTCAGTTGATGAAACGCAGGGGCGGCGTCGGACATGACCTGAGTCACATCAGGCCGGAGGGAAGCCCTGTAAAAAACAGCGCACTTACTTCTACCGGAATTGTTCCATTCATGGAACGATATTCGAATTCCACCCGCGAAGTTGCGCAGGACGGAAGACGCGGTGCCCTGATGCTTACTATTTCCATTAAGCATCCTGATGCCGGAAATTTCATTGATGCCAAACTGGAAAAGGGGAAAGTAACAGGTGCCAATGTTTCTGTGAAGATTGATGATGAATTCATGCATGGCAGTCAGAGACAGACAAGCAATATATCCAGCAATATCCAATTGATTCCAAAAATCCAACTTATACCAAAGAAATTGATGCTGGCAAGCTTTGGAAAAAGATCATCCATAATGCATGGGCATCTGCAGAACCCGGTATACTTTTCTGGGATACAGTCGCCAGGGAAGCCGTTCCGGATTGTTATGCTGATCTTGGCTTTAAAACGGTTTCCACTAATCCATGCGGTGAAATTCCTCTGTGTCCTTACGACACCTGCCGACTGCTGGCGTTCAATCTTTACAGTTATGTTGAGAATCCATTTACCGATAAAGCCAATTTCAATTCAGAATTGTTTACCAAACATGTTCATTATGCACAGCGCATCATGGACGATATTATCGATCTTGAAGTTGAAAAAATCGATGCTATTCTCGCCAAGATCGATTCAGATCCGGAAGACCCTGAAATAAAAAGCGTGGAGAGAAAGATGTGGGAAAACATCCGTGAAAAATCATTACAGGGAAGAAGAACAGGAATCGGTATAACGGCTGAAGGCGATATGATTGCTGCATTGGGAAGCCGCTATGGGACTAATGAAGCCACCGATTTTTCTGTTGAAGTTCATAAACTTCTGGCTATTGAAGCTTATCGTTCTTCTGTAAATCTTGCTGGAGAAAGAGGTCCATTTCCCAATTTACAGCAACGAAAGGGAAAAGGACAATCCTTTTATCATGCAGAATAAAAGAATCGGCTCCCGGATGTTTATGAAAAAATGAAAAGGGTTGGAAGGCGAAATATTGCAATGCTGACCATTGCACCAACCGGCAGCGTCAGTATTTGTACACAAACCACTTCAGGAATTGAACCGGTTTATCTGATTTCCTACAAACGACGCAGGAAAGTCAACCCCAATGATAAAGATGTGGTTATCAGTTTTACGGATGATATGGGCGATACATGGGAAGAATATCATGTTTTTCATCCCAAATTTGTTACCTGGCTCGAAATGAATGGATACGATGTCGATAAGGTAAAAATATTTGCCGATGCCGAACTTACAGAATATCATCAAAAAATCTCCTTATTATAAAGCTACTGCCAACGATGTTGACTGGGTTGAAAAAGTGAGGATGCAGGGAATGGTTCAGAAATGGGTTGACCATTCCATCAGTGTTACCGTGAATTTACCAAAAGAAGCTACCGAAGAACTGGTGAGCAAAGTTTACCAGACTGCATGGGAAAGTGGTTGCAAGGGAATGACTATTTACCGGGATGGTTCACGCGATGGGGTTTTGATCAGCAATGAAAAGAAGAGCGAAGATACCACTGAATTCAAAGAAACAAAAGCGCCGACCCGGCCAAAAGTTCTTGAAGCTGAAGTTGTCCGTTTTCAGAATGATTATGATAAATGGGTCGCTGTTGTTGGTTTATTGGACAAAAAGCCATATGAAATCTTTACCGGTAAAGCCGATGAGTTTTATTTGCCCCCTTATGTAAACAAAGGCTGGGTCATTAAAAACAAACCCGAAAAAGGCGAACCTTCACGTTATGATTTCCAGTTTGAAGATAAAGCCGGTTATAAAATCATCTATTCCTGCACTTATCAAGATCGTTCAATAAGGAATTCTGGAATTATGCCAAACTGATCTCCGGTATTCTTCGTCATGGCATGCCTTTGCCTTATGCCATTAACCTTGTCGATAACCTTACGCTTGATAATGAATCTATCAATACCTGGAAAAATGGTGTTGTAAGGGCATTGAAAAAATTCATCCCCGATGGAACAGTGGATCAGAAAAGCTGCTGCCCCGAATGCCATGCCGAAGGATCGTTGATGTATAAAGAAGGCTGTCTGGTTTGCAAGGAATGCGGATATTCGAAATGCGGATAATACGAAATGAATGAACTTCAATATCAGAAATCACTCCCGGTTCAACGCCGGGATTTTTTTTATCAGACTACAGTTAAACCAATCCCGGAAAATTCGGAAGCATATCCTTCGTAATCTTTTTCATTTCAATCTCTCCTTTTTGTGCAGCTTCTTCAAGCGCCCGATTCACAGCAACAGTAATCATTTCCTCCAGCTGGATTTTATTGCCGGCCCGTATAAGATGCTCGGAAATTTCAATGCTGATGATCGCTTTATTGGCATTTGCCTTTACCCTGATAGCACCGTTATCAACTGAAGCCTCAACAATAATGTCGTTCAGTTTCTTTTTTAGCTTCTTCGATCTTTTGCCTCGCTTCATGCAAGCTTTACATAATAAATCACCGATCATAATCACGATATTTTAGAGTGAAAAATGAAGCATCAAATTTAGGAATAAATTAGTTATCCAAAATTTTCTTATTGATTCTTCCTTTCACATGGTCTTAAGCTGCTGGTAAACTTTATTTTTCCTGCCCGGAATTCAGGAATTCTATCCCGATCAACCTGTCGTAATCTTAGAATATATCACGGTGATATAATAATATGGTATAACCGTTTTCTGTTTCAGAATGGGTGCCTTCGATAAATGATTCATCGCCGGCCTATCTGATCGTTGTACTTCAAAATATACTGATAATTATAATAATCCCTGCTTTAGTAACAGTGACTTTTCATAGCCCTTTCTTTTAAAATTATAATCCATTTTGCTTTCATCGAATAGCTGCCAATCGGTGAGCTGACCAATGATATAAAAGTCCCCGTCAATCATCGGGGCAGGATAAGGAAGAAAAAATGAACCTTTACATATTCAGCCTCAGTTTCAGAAGTACATCCCATCTTCAGTTTTGATTTTCATTGCCCGTTGATGTCCTTTTCTGTTTTATAAACCTGGAAAGACCGCTTCTTCCATCTCTCAGATAAATATCATAATCCCGATCACTGTTCTTGATGCTTGCAATATTCTCGGTATTGTATTTCAGGCTTTTAATATCAACGATCTGAATTCATTGCCACCCTGAAAAACATTTTCCCTGTCGTAATCAAAATCAAGTTTGTCATTGATTATCATTTTGGATTTTAAATCGCTATCCAGTTATCCCATCTGCCGTTTTGCATAATGATCACCTTTAAGATCCTGGTAAGGATTGGCAATCCTGTAACCTTTGGTACTATATAGTAAAATCCACCTCCTGCTTATAGTTTCGGTCTTCAATTAATGAGGCCTGTTTTACCTTCCCTTCGATTGTCACTTTCTCTTCTTCAATAAAAAACCGCGGGTAAAATAAATGCTGTCGGGATCATCCAGATAAACCTTCAGTGATATAATTCCCGCTAATTTTGGGTTTCATATATTCTGTAGGGAAAATCAATTCATAATGGGTATAAGGAATCAGTGTATTGAGCGAAAACACGTAATCAATAATATTATCTTCAGTATAGCCATCAATGTATTCATTTTGTTCCAGATCCGACGGTTTCCAGTCGGCATCGCAATGTACGATTGTAAATGCAAAATCTTTCTGATCAGCATCAAGATCATCAAATGAAAGTCTCAGTTTTTCATCGGTATTTAACTTTTAACGCGGAGCGACATATCCCATCCATCCCTGTGAAAAAGAACTGTTTTGATGTTTGGTTTGAAAATCTTATTGCTTTCATCCAGGTAAGTTCGCTAGAATCAGGGGTTTGTGCATGGATTTGAAGGGAGAATAATATAAGGGCAATAAGGGAAATAAAGGATGTTGGATAAACTGGAATAAGGGAAAATAGTTGGTTTGTTCTTATTTTCGCATTTTCTGTGATCAAATCATTTAATACTCCAATTTTTCAAAATTCCAATTCAACAATTCATCAATTCTCTAATTCATTAATTCCCTATACGCCATCCACGCCATCAGTCCCATGCCGGTTTCGAGGCTTGATTCATCCACGTTGAATGTTGCAGAATGAAGATTTGAAGTTATTCCTTTTTCTTCGTTCCGAACACCCAACCTGTAAAAACATCCGGGAATTTCCTGCGCGAAATAGGCGAAATCCTCTGCCGTCGTTCTCATTTCAAGGTCAACTACATTTTCAATCCCTAAAGTATTCAATGGCATAATTTTTTGCCCTTGCTGTTAATTCCTCGTTGTTAAAAAGTACCGGATAACCCTGGTCAAAAACCACCTCACATTTCCCGCCCATTCCTTCGGCAATGGATTGAGCCATTTTTGTAATTCTGCTTTTCATCTCCGATCGCCACGATTCATCGAAGGTGCGCATGATGCCTTCCATCTTTACTTCGTCGGGTGTTACATTGGTTCTGCCGTCTGCAATTACACGGCCAAAAGTCAAAACCGAAGGCTGAATCGGGTTCAGGTTTCGGCTGATGATCTGCTGCAGGGCAACGATGATGTGCGAAGCAATTAAAACCGGGTCGATGTTTTTATGCGGCGTAGCGCCATGTCCGCCCTTTACCTTTAACGGTGATAAAAATCTCGTCCGTCGAAGCCATGTACTGACCGGCTTTCAAACCTATTTTCCCAGCCTCAAGATCAGGATAAACGTGCTGGCCAAAAATTAAATCCACGGCTGGGTTTTGCAAAACACCTTCACCTATCATCACCTTTGCCCCTCCCGGATATTTTTCTTCCGAAGGCTGGAAAATAAGTTTTACTGTCCCTTCAAATTCACCGGAAATCGCTTTCAGGATTTTTGCAGCGCCCAGCAAACACGCAGTATGCACATCGTGTCCGCAGGCATGCATTTTCCCGGCATTGGCCGATTTGTAAGGAACATCATTCAGTTCATTGATGGGTAAGGCATCCATGTCAGCGCGCAAGGCAACAACTTTTTTATCGGGATTTTTACCTTTAATAATACCCACCACACCCGTTTTAGCTATGCCGCTTTGAAACTCAATTCCTTCCTTTTCCAAAACGCTGCAAATCAATTTTGCCGTTTCGTGTTCTTCAAATGCCAATTCGGGGTTGGCATGGATTTGCCGCCTGTATTCAATTATTTCGCTCAGGAAATCGCAGGATAACCCGCTTATTTTGTTTTTAACTTCTTTCATTGATGACTGTCTGAGAATAAGCAAAGATAGATTTTTTCAGCAAGACATTTCAAAAATGATTTCCTTGCCGAGCCGTATAACATTTGATTCATAACCTTCGAGAAAATTCCTTGGGATCATTTGAGGATGCGGGTAATTCCATGGGAAAAAGTTTTTTAAATAATGGAATTGTTATTTGAAAAATTTCTATTTTTGGATTTAAAATATCTACTAATGGAACTGAACAATAATTACCCATCTGTTAAATCGGTTTTAGTATACTTCTTAAGTCTTTTACCGGTTATTTTATTCAGCCAGGTCGCAGAAAAACAAACACCTGAATCGTACCAAGTTTGGAAAAAGACCGGCCCGGAAGGTAAGGAAATCGTAGCGAATTCCACTCCCGGCATTCCGCCCAAGGATAATAAAATGCCAGTAGCACAGCCAACTGAAAGTGCAGTGTTGCTGAATAATGTGCCGGCTTATGACTGGTCATTCGGATGCTCGGCAACTGCTGCCGCAATGATGGCGGGGTATTATGATAATAACGGTTATCCTTCGGTTTACACCGGACCCACAAACGGAGGTGTTGCTCCGATGAATAACAGTGTTTGGGGTTCGGCCTGGATAAACGGTGAAGAGAGGAAACTTTGTCCCCTCAGCGCTACGCGGCAGGGACTCGACGGGAGATCAACGAGAGGACATGTGGATGACTATTGGGTTGTTGCAGGCCATCCCGGACCTGATCCTTATGTCACTAATGGTTGGACGCAGCATAGCTATGACGACTGCACAGGCGATTTCATGAAAACCAACCAGGCTGCCTATGGAAATACCGACGGCTCCACCATCTTTACTTATTTTGTTGATGGAAGTCCCTATGGCGAACCCAATGATGGCGATGGCTGCTGCGGACTTAAGTTATTCTTTGAATCCCGCGGATGTGAGGTATTTGAATACTACAACCAGTATATTTATGGCTTTAACGGAAACACCAAAGGCTTCACTTTCGAACAATACTGCGACCTGATCGACCGCGGGCGACCGGTTCTGATCCAGGTATCAGGACACACGATGCTTGGAATGGGCTACGATGCTTCGACCCAAAAAGTGTATCTTCACGATACCTGGGATTACAGCATGCACGAAATGACCTGGGGCACTTCGTATGCCGGCATGCAGCACTACGGAGTCGGAGTGATTGAATTTCCCTGCGATCCGTTTACTGATTTGAATGAGACCTTTGTTTATTTCACGATGCCTGCCTGCTGGCAGCAAACCTTCGGAGGCGGGGTTCCTTCGGACAGGTGGGCTGTCTCAGTATCAAACACTGCCGGAGGGCAGCCAAATGAAATGCGTTCCGACTGGACTACGGCGGTCGGTGTTTCCCGTCTTATTTCGGCGCCGGTCAATACAGCCGGACTCACTTCACTTACTTTGTATTTCAAGACTTTTTACGATGATTATGGACCCGGAGCCACATTGAAAATACAAAGCAGTACCAACTTAACCAACTGGACTGACGAAGGCTGGTCTTATCCTTCCGGTACGGGCGATATTCCTCAGGGAACCACGATTACCGTTCCGATAACTCATAACCTTACAGGCGAAACCTATATCGCATGGGTGATCGATGGTGACCACTACCAGTATGATAACTGGTTTGTGGATAATGTTTCACTGTCGCCTGTTCTTTCTTTCGACTTGAAAGCATACCTGCAAGGGCCATTCAATGGAACCAACATGAACACAACCCTCAATCCTGCTTATATTCCCTTAATTCAGCCTTACAGCGGAACTCCCTGGAATTACTCAGGAACCGAGAATGTGAGTGTCATACCTAACAGCAATGTTGTTGACTGGATTTTAGTCGAACTAAGAGAAACAAGCGGAGATGCCTCAACCGCAACTACCCGCTACCATAATTGGTCGAAGGGCAGGATTTGTTCTGAACAACGGAATGATTACCGATCTTGATGGTTCGAGCCCACTTAGGTTCAGTAATACCATAACCCAAAATCTTTTTGTTGTGATCTGGCACAGAAACCATTCCGAGATTATGTCGGCATCTTCTGTGACGATGGTTGGCGGAATTTATTCCTATGACTATACAACCGGTGCAAACAAGATTTATGGTGGTGCTGAAGGCAGTAAGCAGCTTGCAACAGGAATCTGGGGAATGATGGGAGGAAACGGGTTAGCAGATCGAATTACAGACAACAAGGATAAAAATGATGTCTGGAAACCTGCTGTTGGAGCCATAGGATACAATCCTGCTGATTTCGACATGAACGGAAACGTTAATCTGGCTGATAAAACCGGGATCTGGAAACCGGTTTCAGGCAAAGGCACAAGGGTTCCTTGATCGTTTACTCTGCCTTACCCGGTATTTTTCCACAGAATCTCTCGCAGGAATAAACCCGCCTGATACTCAAAGTTTAAGCGAAAGCAGGCAGACCCGGCTGAATAACGCAGTCGGGCAGGTAAGGAAATCTATGACAAAAGACGGATAAGTTTATCTTTGCAATTCAAGAAAAATAATTATCAGCATTAATCAGAACAGACCATTTTAGGGACAATGTTTGTAGGAAGACTCAGGACGAAAACTTGCAACATGCGATAGTGCTAATCCAGGACAGGTTTTTTAGCGGGAACAGAGGCTTAGTTTCAATGGTGATTGATAATTTAAAGAAATTAAATGATGAACAGATTTGTGACACTTATATTTTTTATCACTCCGTTAATAACATTCGGTCAGAACAAGGAAATTCCGATTAATGTTTCCTTTTTTAACGAATCGACTGCAATACCCTTTACCAGGTTTTTTACAACTCCGGTTCATCCGGGGATACAACTGGGAAGCGAATTTGATTACAGGAAGAAAGATCATTCCAGGTTATTTCAAACGGCCAATATCAGCTATTTTTACCACAATTATCTGGCCCAGGGCATTGCCCTGAATACCGAATTAGCCTATGAATACCAGTGGAAGCCGGGGATCGCCATAACGGGTTTGCTGGGAATAGGTTATATGCACACTTTTGCAACGACAGAAGAATTTACTTTTTCGGATGGGCGCTATGAAAAGAAAGCGGATAAAGGAAATGCCAGATTGTTTCCTTCTTTTTCGATTGATATAGGATATTATATTAAAAAGTCAGAACGGAACAGTCCAAAGATATTTATCCGCTACCAATCGTGGGCTGAATATCCCTATTCACCTGATTTTATCCCTGTAATGACGCATATTTCACTGCATGCAGGCGTGAAGTTTTATCTCACAATAAAAAACAACAAAAATGAATAAAGGATTATACCCTCTCCTGTTTATCGCATTGCTATGCTCATGCAGAAAAGGGGAAAACATAGAGCCGGATTTTTATGCATGTAATTTCAATTTTTCCGACAGCAGTTCCGTACATCCTGACGATGTAAAGTACCAGGCGCTCCTTGATGACCTGACTTCCAAAGGAGTGGTTGGCATCACCATGTCGGTCTTTAAGCCGGTTACAGGTATGTGGACCGGCGCAAGCGGAATGGCTGATTTGCATAACAATGTCGGCATGAAACCATGCAACATTTCCAGGGTTGGCTCGACAGTGAAAATGTTTACTGCAGTTACAATATTGATGCTGGCTGAAGAAGGCAAATTAAGTCTGGATGATAAAATATCTTCCTATTTGCAGGGAGATGTTATCAATAAAATTGAAAATGCTGATCAAGCAACCATCCGGCAGCTCCTTCAGCACTCAAGCGGTATTTACAACTACATTCAGAACCTGCAATTTCAGACGGCATCGACCAATGACCTGATACGGGAATGGAAACCGGAAGATTTGTTGCACTATGCGTATAATAAAAATGCATATTTCGAACCCGGGGAGGATGTATATTACTCAAATACAGGTTACATCATGCTTGGGCTGTTAATCGAAAAGATTGAAGGCAAGCCATTTTATAAAGTGTTTGAGGAGAAGCTTTTTATCCCGTTAAATTTGACCATGACAAAGTTTGCGGCTGAAGATCCGGTGCCGGATGGCATAGTGAGAGGGTACATTGATTTGTATAGCAATTTACAGGTAATTGAGAGTACCTATTTCAGCGGCTGGGATTACTATACCGCCGACGGTGGTTTGATCTCCAATCCGTATGATCTGAACGTGTTCTTCCGGGCAATCATGAGCGGCGGGGTTTTATCGGAGCAATTTCTGAATGAGATGCTGGAATGGAGGTCACCTGAGGAGCCGGCATCCGATTTTTTTCCAATATCTTATGGACTTGGAATTTTTAAAATTGAAACTCCGCACGGAATTGCTTATATGCACAGCGGAGATGCAATCGGCTATTATGCCAATATGCTTTACTTCCCTGATGATTCAACAACAATTGTTTATGCGGTTAATAGTAACTATGGAAAGATTGACCAATTTGTTTCAACAAAAGAAGCGATGCAAAAAATAATCTCAACAGTAAAATGACAAGAATAAGGCGTGTAGCAAAATGTAACTGTAATAAAGGTTTCAGAGTTTATATAAACATTCTAACTCGCCTTAGGTCTTGTGCAGGTTGATAAGTTTGAACCCTGAAATCCCTGACTACTGCTTCGCTCGGCCATCAGGTGCTTTGCACCAGTATGTTTTCTCAAGTCCCCAGGCGTGAATCAAGCATTTAACAAATGAACAATAATTTAAGAAGGTCATTACATCATATTGAAGAAGGGTTAGATAAATTAAAATCTGCCTTTCGCCGCAGGCGGGGCTACGGAAATGACGTCCTTTTGATCGCTTATCGCGGATACGGTAATACTGATGTGATCAGCTTTGGGGGCCGTGTGCTCAAAGACAGGGCGATTGACGAAACCAAACCGGATGATGATATTTTTAAGAACATCGGGCGCATGTACAAGCATTTTGGCAGCATCGAATTGCCGGGTGTAAGCGTAAACGCAACTTATGGCCACATAACCCAAAGTACAGTAACCAACGAAGAAGGGTATTATAAATTTGAATTGCCTTTTCATCCGGGAGTGGTTGAAAATCAGCTATGGCACCCCATTAATTTGAAATTGTCAGAAGGACAGGGTTTTGAAGCCAGCCAGACCGCCTGGGTACAGGTTCCGCTACCCAATACCACCTTTGGGGTGATCAGCGACATTGACGACACCATACTGCAAACCGGTTTTGCGAACTTTCTCAAAACCATCACCACCACCTTTACAAAAAATGCGGATACCCGGTTATCCTTTCCCGGTGTGCAGCAGCTTTATTCGGGCCTGCAAAAAGGTTGTTACACTTACCCTGTCAACCCGATTTTTTATATATCCAACAGTCCCTGGAACCTTTATGACTTCCTGGATGAGTTCATGGAATTAAAAAACATTCCCAAAGGATCAATCATCCTGCGCGATTTCGGTTTGGACGAAGAAAAATTAATGGTTGACCATAATCATAAGCTGAATACCATTGCACAATTGCTGAATACCTATCCCGGGCTTCCTTTCATTCTGATAGGCGACAGCGGAGAAAAAGACCCGGAATATTACCGGAAGATCGTTCAGCAATTCCCTTCCCGGATTTGGGCCATTTATATCCGCGATGTAAGCAATGAAAAGCGAGATGAAGAAGTCATAAGTATTGTGAAGGAATTGGAATCCCATGGGCGTGCCCATGATCCTGATGGAAGATTCGTTTGCAGCTGCACAACATGCGGAATCGATGGGGTGGCTCTGTAAGGAGGATATGGAAAAGGTGAGAACGGCCGTGCGGCAGTAGCTGGCTTAAAAAATTTAATTGAAAACCAGGCTCTCACCCATAAAAATTTCAAGTACTTATGACGGATTGAAAACCAATAGTAATATAAATCGATCTACAAGAGGAAGCAATCTGATCATAAAGGGGATCGTTTTCGATCATAAAGAGGATTGAATTCAATTATAAAGAGGATCGTTTTTGATCCACAAGAGGTTTGATTTCAAACATGAAGAAGTTTGATAATTTCACTCTCATGGAGATTTTAGGTAAGACTTAATTTTTTTCTATAATTACTTCACTGTTTAGCGGTTTTTTACCCTTCAAATCTTACATCATATCTCATAAATCCCCGACTGCCCAATGTTCCTGCCGCTGCCGCTTCTCATTTTGAGATCTTCAGGTACCTTTCTATTTGCGTTTTGATGTTAAAACTAATCCATCCCATTAGGACTCGTTATTTTTTAATGATCCGGGTAAACCAGGTAGTAGCTTTCTCTCCTGTGAATCTTAAGAAATAAACTCCGGCAGGCATTGAGGACAGATCCAATTGATTATTACCATCAACCAGCTTTGATGTTAATTTCAACTGTCCCTGCATATCATGTATTTCCAGTAATTCGAACGATTTGTCGTTGTTCAAATTTAATTGTGATGCAAAAGGATTTGGAAAAACAGATATTGCGGTTTCAGCATTTGCCTCATCCGTTGAAGTGATAAGGAATTTTAAAACCATGGTGGTAATGGTTGTGCAGGAGGTATCATAAATTGCATAACTGATGAGGCCTTTGGTTATATCATCATAGCCATCCAGTATTTTTTCTTCGATCTCAGTGGAATCGGTAATGCAAAAGCAATTGGTCGGGATGAACAGGTTCAGATCGGTGCGGTTATCAATATTATAACTGGTATTGTAGCAAATATCATTATTTTCGATAATAGGCGCAGGCTGTCCAAATCCAATAGGTCCAAGCGCAACGCCCGTTTCATTATCATTGATTTCACAATCCATTACCGTAGTTCCCCATCCCACCTGCAGGGCCGTTTGATTGTTGGTGAAAACAGAGTTTTTGATCTCAAGTGTATTGGTGTTTTTCAATGCTTCGCCGTTATTGATAAACGTGCATGAGTCAATCAACCCGTTATTCGCATTGTCAAAAGCTACTACGTTATTTTCAAATATAGTATTCTTAACGCTGATGCCTGTGTATGCGCCTGAATTCAGATTAATGCCCAGCCAGTTGTTGGTAAAAGAACAATCTTCAATAATGAGTTCACTGGCATAAATGGGCAGGGCAGCCTGGTTGCTGTCGAAAACGCAATTGTAAAACCTGAAGATACTCCAGCCATAAAAGGCACTGTTATTCCCTTTGAAAGTGCAATTCTCGGCATTCACTTCCGTACCAACCGTAACGGCATAACCATTGTAATTAAATACACAATCATTCAGATTGATAACCGGAGGAACAAATGCATCATAAGTTATCGCATAAATAGCATTTGAAATGCTGACATAATTATAATTAAGAACCCCTCCCTGGGAGTTTTTTACCAAAATTCCTGTCCAGGCATAGGTGGAGGTTATGGCTGAATCAGCCCGGAAAGTGATTAAGGCTTCCGGCTCTCCGATCATGTTGATGGTGCCACGCGTTTCAAGATAATACTGATTTCCTGAAAACCCATTTTCTTTAACCCTTACTTCAACTCCGGGCTCAATGGTCAGGGTAACACCGGGAAATACAACGATATTGCCGGTCATGAGATAGGGACTATTTGCCACAGTCCAGCTTGTGTTGGAATAAATACCTCCATTAACGATAGTTTGTGAATAACCGGAATAGAGGGTTAACATTATTGCGATAGAGAATATGATTTTCATTTTGTTCATTGTTTTAATTTTAGGCATAAACAGAATAGATTAAGTGTTGTTCAAATACTTGAAAGAATTTTTATATGGCGATGATACAAAAACTTGCATAGCTGCCAAAGTTGGGAAATGACAGGGTCTGTCTTGTGTCTAAAGTATTGTCACAGTATATAATATTTAAAATAACATCCCTTGTTTGCTCTGGGTTTCTTCTCTTTCCAGACTTTGCCTGCCTAACAGCGTCATTCATGCGGATGTGAAATTATTTCTGTTCATGCAACAATCAGATAATTCCGCTTTCCGGTGGATCGCAACAGGCTATATAGAGTTTTGGGGTTGGTTAACTTCATTGATATAAAATCATTTCACTCCTTCGGATTTCTGCCAAACGGAGAACAGTGAAACGGAAACATCCTAAATCCACCATTTTTCAATATTAATTTTTACTTATTCTTTTCAATGATTAATTAATTAATGCTTCACCATTGATAAACATATTCTTAAAGGTGGCAGGATACATTTGTCCCAAAATATGATGCCTTTAATAATGGATATTCAGAAGACTATTTTACTGGTGGATGACGAAGAAGGGACCCTTGATTTCCTGGAGTATAACCTTATTAAAAGCGGGTATGAAGTTTATAAAGCCAACAATGGAATTGAAGCAATAAAACTGGCTGAAAGTGTAAAACCAAGGTTAATTCTTTTGGATGTGATGATGCCCGAGATGGATGGAATTGAAACCTGTCTTGAAATCAGAAAGAATAAAGAACTCAAAGACAGTATGATTGCATTCCTGACATGCCGCGGGGAAGATTATTCACAGATTATAGGGTTCAATTCGGGGGCAGATGATTATATAAGGAAACCGATTCGGTTTAACATGCTCCTTTACCGGCTGGAAGCGATGCTCAGGCGAGCAAAAAGAAACAAAGATCAATCCGAAATCACCTTCAGAGATATTACGCTGCTAAAGGAACGGTACTCCATTGTGGTGAATAACAACGAGATCCTCCTTCCAAAAAAAGAATTCGATCTGCTGGCCTTTTTCATCAACAACTCTGGAAAAGTATTTACCCGCGAGGAGATACTGATGCAGCTCTGGGGCGAGGATACCCTTGTAGGTGATCGCACTGTTGATGTGTATGTCAATAGGTTACGGGAGAAAATCGGCATTGATTATTTCAGAACCGTAAAAGGTTTTGGATATGGAATGAACCTGACTTAAAGTTATAATTAAGAAAAAATTAACGCGGGAAGCATTACCTGAAAGTCCAATGCAGATGCGGAATCAATGAAGAAAAACGATAAGAATATAATAAATGGGTTTTTGGCTTAAATTCTGACAACCAAATGTATATATCAAATTGAATCCAATAGGAAGGTTAATACAAAATTCAGGTTAAATTAAAACTCCTGTAAAACTGATGCTGAAGTTATATTCTTTCTTTACCGTGGGTAATTAGATTAAAATGTTATTAATTACTATGTTTAAAATCAATAGTTTAGTCGAAGTTTGTTTGATCCTTTTTCTGCTGCCGGCTTCTTTAGTTGGTCAGAAAGGTGATATTAAAGGCATCGTCGTCGATTCGAAAATTAAGGAAACCTTAATCGGCGCCAATGTGGTCATTCAGGGCACTACAATGGGTGCATCCACCGATCTTGATGGTTCATTTAAATTGTCAGTTAGTCCCGGTACATATAATATAGAGGTATCATTTATTTCCTATAAAATAAAAATTATTGAAAATGTTAAGGTAATCAATGGCCAGTTGACAGATATTGGTAAAATCGAATTGGAAGAAGAATCAACAACATTGGGTGAAGTAACCGTTCAGGAAAGGAAAAAAACGGACACGCAGTTGGCACTGATTAACTCAATAAAAACCAATAATGTTGCCGTTACAGGCATTACTTTCGATCAGATTTCGAAAACTCAGGATAAAAATGCTGCTGAAGCCATTCGGAGAGTTCCAGGAATAACGATAATGGACGATCGGTTTATTGTCGTCAGAGGCCTTGAACCGCGTTACAATACGGTTTGGTTGAATAACAGTGCAGCACCAAGTTCAGAATCAGATAGCCGGGCGTTTTCGTTTGATGCGATTCCAAGTTCGGCCATTGACCGGATGATGGTATATAAAACACCGGCTCCTGAATTACCGGCTGATTTTGCCGGTGCGGCAATTCAGCTATACACAAAAAATCTGCCCGAAAAAAATGGTTTCAATATACGTTATAAGGCAGGTTTCAGAACAGGTACCAGTTTTAATGATTTTACTACCTATGAGGGAGGTAAGTATGATTGGCTGGGCTTTGATGATGGCACACGAGATCTACCTGAAGATTTTCCTGATGTTGCCGGACTTGCCGAACTTCATGATTTCAGTGACAATGGGTTAAATACTCCTGCCAGTAATTTCTCAAAAGAAACAAGAAATCGCAAGGCTATCGGAAGAATTCAATAAAATTTGGTCAGGGAATGAAACCACCGCACCCATTGATAACTCTCTGGATGTTGATTATAACGGCAAATTTAAGATCGGAGAAAATTCGCTTGGCAATATTACTTCACTTGTTTACCGGAATGACTTTGAAGCCAATGAGGTAATTAAATCTAGAGCATCACGATATCACAGTTACTCCCGATCAGATTAATTCTTATGAATATGTCCCTTATTATGACTACATCGATAAGGAATATCACAATAACGTTACCTTAGGCCTTATGCACAACTGGTCATATCAGACAAAAAAAGGGACTTTGCTGGAATTCCGGAATTTGCTTAATCAAATGGGGAAAAAAGTTTTCATTCAGCGTAATGGACAGAAATATTATTTCGATGCCAATAGCTTCCAGGACTCTCATGAAATGGGCTATCAAACGAGGTCCATGTATACCGGTCAACTGGCCGGAAAACATAAGTTCAATGATAATATTACATTGGATGCTACCCTTGGTTATTCTTACGCCAGCAATGATGAACCGGATATCAGACGAGTTCAAAGTAATCAGAATACGGATTCGTTGAGTCGCTTTTTTCAGCAATACGGAGTTGTGATCGATCAGCAGGCCTCACCGAGTTACCTTGGCCGTTTATACCTTAATACCACTGAAAATATCTGGAATGTCAATACCAATTACATCCATAAATTCTGGATTGGAAGTATTCAGCCATCCGTTAAAGCAGGTTTTTATTATGAAGCTAAAAACAGAGAATTTAATGCAAGGAATATCGCTTTTACAAAGGCATTGAATTTCAATAATAGCCTGGATACGATCATTTACCTAAAACCGGTTGATCTTATGTTTGATGATCAGAATATCGATTCTGCCGGAATATGGGTTAATGAAAATACAAGCAAAACGGATACTTACAGGGCTGATAATAATCTCATTGCTGCATATGCCGGGCTGGATTTGCCTATAACACATTGGGTAAGCATTTATGCCGGTGTAAGAATGGAACAAAACAGTCTTGAAATTTATGATTTTAAGTCCCCGGTAACGGGTGACTACGACTGCAAGTATTGATTCCCTGAATTTTTTCCCTTCTGTAAACATACTTTTTCACCTGAATGATAAAAACAAAATTCGTTTGGCCTATGGAAAAACGATAAATCGTCCTGAGTTCAGGGAAATTGCTCCATTTCAATTTTACGATTTCTCTACCTCTACATCCATCGCAGGAAATACAAACCTTAAAAATGCTTATATCCATAATGTTGATCTGCGGTATGAGTACTATCCGAGGCTCAATGAAATGATTACCATTGGTGGATTTTATAAAAATTTTATCAATCCAATCGAGCAAAGAATAACACCTGGTTCAGGAGATGACAAACGATCGGTTTATTATGCCAACCTGGTAGATGCCACCAGTATTGGAGGAGAAATAGAAGTCAGAAGTTCCTTATCCAACCTGGGAAAACTATTTAATACCAAGGCATTGGATAAATTTTCAATTGTTGCCAATGCAGCCTACATTGTTTCCCAAATAACTGAAGTTCCTGATACGGCAGATTCCTTTGTTCGTGACAAAAAAAGAGCCATGCAGGGACAGTCACCCTACATCGTAAATGCAGGTTTATTTTATGAGAATGCTGATATGGGACTGATGGCCAATATTATTTACAATATGATCGGTGAACGGATAGTCACAGTTGGTGATCCGGACGACCTCATGTAGTTGAAAAACCAAGGCATCTATTGGATTTTACGATTGCAAAAAAAATTGGGACTAACTGGGAAGTACGATTTGGAATCGATGACCTCTTAAATCAGCCGGTGGAACTTGTACAGCGGATAAGGGTGAGTGTGCCTTCCGAAAATGGCAGTGGCGAGGAGCAGGTTGATGAGGTTGAGAAAATCTATACATCATATAAACCAGGAACCAAATTCAGTTTTGGGGTTAGTTTTAAATTTTAATTTATTAAATCTGAAATTATGAAATATTATAAAAAATTATTAAAATTACATTGATCTTTGTTGCCGCAATTCTACTAATCATCTTTTCAGATCACTTCAAAGATCCCAAACTATTGAAGTTGGGAATATAACAGCCGAATTGGGTGATACAGTATTTGTACCAATCAATTTTTCCGGAATGCTGAACATTGGCTCATTTACCATTTTTACGGTTTATGATCCTGCCTCTATCGAATATCTCGGATTGGCAAACATCATCCCAGAAGCTGCAGGAATCCTTGGCAACGGAGGTTTTCAACCGACATGTGATACAACAGCCATTGGAATGATATGGGCTGCATCCACACAAGGTGTTAATTTCCCTGATGGCAAAATCTGGGATATTAAATTGGTATTTAACAATACAAATGCCTCCCTGAATTCCTGCTTCATAGAAGTTACCGATTGGGATGGAAATATCCTCACCGTTGATTTTATTAATGGGGGAATTTCTGTCAATCAGGGTGCCAATCAATCCGTATGGACCGGTACCGGAAATTGGGCCGATGAAGCAAACTGGTCCAACGGGATTCCGGGATCCATCACAACAGCCATCATCAATGATGGTTTGGTAAATATATATTCATCAGCAATTTGTAATAAACTTAATATTAATAACGGAGCAGAACTGATCATCCATCCGACTTACTCTCTAACTGTTTTTGACAGTTTGGTGATCAATGGTAATTTTACTATTAAATCGGATGTAACCGGAACAGGATCTTTTATTAATATGGGAGAAATGAATGCTGCAGGCAACATCCTGGTTGAGCGGTATATTTCAGATAACGATCATTTTATTTCTTCACCTGTCATCACTGCTGCTGCATCTGTATTTTCAGGATTAACTATCGCCCGATATGATGAACCAACACAGAATTGGATAAATTTGTCACAATCAGATCCGTTGGAAACAGCAAAGGGTTACAGGCTTACAAATGATCTGAATTCCGTCTATAGTTTTTCCGGACCTTTGAATTCTGGTAGTTTTTTATTAAATGAGCTTGATTATACGGATGCGGGGCTAACCAACTATCCCGATGGGATGAATTTATTAGGAAATCCATACCCTTCAGCCATTTCATGGAATACCGGTTCATGGGTAAAAACAGATATTCATGCCTCGGTTTACACATGGAATGGATCACAGTATATTTCCTGGAATGGTGAGATAGGAGGTCTTAATGCAGGAGTAATCCCCTCTGCACAGGGATTTATTGTTTTTGCAAATAGTACTAATGCAGAATTGAGTATTCCAAATGATGCACGGATACACAACCAGCAACCTTTTTATGCAAAGGAAAATGATAAAGATGTTTTAAATATGGTTGAATTCTCCGTCAGTGGAAATGGTTATGAAGACAGATCATATTTGCAGTTTAAATTCGGGTCCGGCTTAGGTTTTGATTCACAGTTTGATGCTTATAAAATCATGGGCATTTCAGAGGCTCCTCAGTTGTACACATTTACGAATGATGGAGTTAAAACATCAATAAATACGCTGCCTGAGGTAAATACCAGCATTGATACTGCAGTCAGGATTGGATTCGTTTCGCCAACAGGAGGTGAATACCAGTTAACATTTGAAGTCAATACCTTTTTAGATGCCTGGGATTTGTACCTTAAAGACGCAGAATCAGATAGTATTCAAAGTCTTACTGCCGATTCAATATACGCATTCAATTCTGAACCGGGTGTCTATGAAGATAGGTTTTCACTGTATTTTAAAAAACCTTCATCAGTTAATGATTTCAAAATATTGGAATATCAATGTGTATGCCTATCAGGGGAGTTTATTTGTCAATTTAAATGAGCTGAATGAGAAAATTACCTTGCACATATTTGATATTGGAGGTAAATTGAGACGGACAGAGGTATTGCAAAATTCAACATCATTTAGCATTCCTTTAGATGATTTTAATACCGGAGTTTATATCGTCAGAATTTTAGGAGAATCAAATGTTTTCAGTTCGAAACTCTTCATTAAATAATTGTTAAACCTTGGAAAATAAAAGTGAATAAGAATTTAACCTTTAATTAATTTTTCATTTACAGAATCCTGAATCATTGGCTATACTTTTACTTCGCTAATATGAGAAGGAGAAATTTAAACGAAATAAAGATGAAACATTTTATTACAATTACTTTTTTTACAATCATTTTTACAATTAATGGCTTACAGTCACAAACAATAAAACTTGATACTGTAATTGCAAATTATGGAGATACGGTTTTGGTTCCACTTGAGTTTTATGGATTCCTGAATACGGGAGCAATCACCATGTTTATTGTATATGATGCCGATGTCTTTGAATATGTTGGATTTACAAATCTGATACCCGAAGGGCAGGGAACCCTTACCAATGCCACAATGATTGATACGAATAATGTGGTAGGTATGATATGGACTGCTCCGGGTGCATCCGGAGTAGATTTTCCGGATGGTAAATTTCTGGATTTTAAATTTGTTTTTACACCCGGCTCTTCCAACCTGGTTTTTCATGAACCGTTTTGTGAAATTCTTGATTGGGACGGAAATCCAATTACCGCAACATATATTAATGGAAGAGTTGACCATTTAACATCAATTACCAGCATTAAAGCCGACGATCAAAATATATTTTCATATTCCGACAAACTTGTTCTGAACTTTGATCATACAGGAGAATTTCATTTGTCAGTTTACGACCTTATGGGAAGACTTGTAAGCAGTGAATTAGTCAATAAGGATAAAGGTTCAAAGGAAATTAACCTGAGTAATTTGAAGTCCGGCTTTTATATTGTAAAAGCTGTAAATAAAGAATCGACTATGACAAAGAAAATATACATTCATAACAATTAAAATTAAAAAAAATGAAAAATAAATTTATCACATTCATTTTATTGGCAATGGTATTGGGCATTTTGCAAGCAGGTCAATTATCTGCGCAAACTATTGCTGTTGGAAATATAACTGCTAATCCCGGTGACAATATTCTTGTTCCTGTCAACTTTACCAGCATGACGGATATTGGAGCAATTACTTTGTTTATTCTGTACGATCCCGCTGTGCTTACTTTTAACGGAATCACAAATGTTGTCGCTCAAGGAGCCGGTACCCTTGTCCAATGCAATTCCAAACCCACCAGCGTGTTGGCATAATCTGGGCAGCTTCAACTCAGGGAGTTGATTTTCCTGATGGTAAATACCTTGATATGCAGTTTACATTTCTTGGCGGATCTACTACACTGGAATTCAGCAATTCCTGTGAAATTGCTGAATTGGGATGGACTACCGTTTAATGTAATCTATGTTGATGGTGTCGCCAGTGCACCGGCAATTACCTTTAACCTCACGGTATTTCTTGAAGGAGCTTATACTCTGGTCGGAGGTTCTATGAAAACAAGTCTTTTAACTTCGGGAGTTCTTCCTAACTCACAGCCATACGCTCCGGGTTTACCTTATTATGGTAATGCAAATCCTGAATGGTATTATCAGGGAACAGAAAACGTAACCAACTTACCGGCAGAACGCTGTTGACTGGGTTGTGGTTGAATTGCGGGATGCTGCAACTGCCGCTCAGGCAACCAGTGCCACTATTGTTGCCCAAAAAGCCTGTTTGCTGATGAGCAATGGAACCATCAGGGAGTTGGATGGTACATCGATTCCTTCATTTTTCACATCTATCAGTCAGGGAGCTTTTGTTGTTATCTGGCACAGAAACCATCTGGGTATTATGTCATCAGGTCCGGTTGCCGGATTTGGAGGTGCTTACAATTATAATTTCTCAACCGGAGCAGGACAGGTTTATGGAGGATCAACTGGATATAAGCAGCTTGAATCAAATATTTGGGGAATGGTTGCCGGCAATATTAATGGAGATAAACAGGTAACTGTTTCAGATAAAACCAATGGATGGAAGATTGATGCTGCAAAAAAAGGATATTTAGGAGCAGATGCCAACCTCAATGGTACAGGTAAATAATCCTGATAAAAATGATTTATCATTTTAAATTACAGCAAGGTTTCAGGTGTTCCCAATTAATAATTTTAATAGGTTAATACCACTTTCATGACCCGGTCTTTTCAGCCGGGTTTTTTATTGCTAATAAGTTGTTAAGGATAAAGTTCACTTCTATAAGAATTCTTTAATGATAAGTTAAATTGAGGTATATATCTTTTCATTCAACCAGGGATAGATTTGCATCATTAATAATCTTTAAAAAAATTAATCTATGAAAAAAGTACTTTTAATCGTAGCAATATTAATTGCTTATGCTGGCGTATCAATGGGTCAGGCTATCAATACCATTGACAACGCTTTTTTTGAACAAGTGCCTTATGTAGGCGCTTTTGGAACGGATAACTGGATGGCAGGATGGACCAATTTTGATCCTCAGACAACAGCATATCCCTCTACTACCGTGAATATTCCGGCGGGAAATATTACCGTAAACCAAACCTGGTCTTCAGGTACTTCACCGGTTTTTAATGCGGCTGAATTTACCAACCCAAAGTTTACCGATCCTTTTTTTACTCCAGCTAACTTATATTGGAGCTTTTGACGGAACAAACGACTGGACAGAAGGATGGGCAAATTTCAATCCACAGACCACTGCTTATCCGGCCACTACCGATATACTATTCCTGCTGGAAATATTACAACCAACCAAACATGGTCATCAGGAACTTCACCTGTATTCGGAGCAGCTGATTTTACCAATCCCAGATTAACCGATCCTTTTTTTACTCCGACAACTTACATTGGAGCGTTTGACGAAACTAACTGATTGGACTGTCAGGCTGGGCAAATTTCAATCCTCAAACTACTTCTTATCCTGCCACCACTGTAACAATCCCGGCAGGAAACATTACGACCAATACAACATGGACTTCCGGCAATGTTTATTTGCTGAACGGTTGGGTTTATGTAAAATCCGGTGCAAAATTAACGATCCAGGCCGGGACTGTAATTCGTGGTGATAAAGTGAACAAAGGAGCTCTTGATCATTGAGCCAGGCGCTCAGATTGAGGCATCGGAACCGCTCGAATCCTATCGTATTTACATCCAATCAGGTAGCCGGCAGTCGTAACTATGGTGACTGGGGCGGTGTCATCCTTTGCGGTAATGCAGTGATCAACGTTCCGGGTGGTACAGCAACCATTGAAGGCGGAGTTGGAACCGACTTATGGAGGTACCAACGATAATGACAATTCAGGTACATTGAAGTATGTCCGTATTGAGTTTCCGGGTATTGCCTTTCGCTCCAATAATGAAATCAATGGATTGACTTTCGGTGGTGTTGGTGACTGGAACAACAATCGACTATATTCAGGTTTCCTATAGCGGAGATGATTCTTATGAGTGGTTTGGTGGTAAAGTAAATGCTAAACACCTTATCGCCCTTGGGATTATGATGATTGATTTCGATACTGATTTCGGTTATCGTGGTAAAGTTCAGTTTGGCGTTTCTTTAAGAGACCCTGCACAGGCCGACGTTTCCGGATCAAATTTTTTGAATCGGATAACGATGCAACCGGCTCCGCCAATACACCGATCACACATCCTTGATTCAGCAATATCAGTGGTTTTCTTAATTTACCTACAGATCCCGACTATAAAAGGGTATTGCATCTGAGGAGAAATACCAAATGCAGCGTCTACAACTCTATTTTTACAGGTTTCCCGACCGGTTTATTCATTGATGGAACAGCAGCTCAAACCAATGCAACAAACAATGAATTGCAGATTGAAAATGTGATCATTGCAGGGATGACTACCAATTTTGCATCCACTTTCGAACAAAATTATTTCCTTAAGCTGTTCGGGATAACAACCCTCACAAGTTCTTCAGCGTTGCATATTACTGATCCTTTCAATTTACTTCTCCTAACTTCCAGCCACAAACAGGATCAACCGTTTATTTGCTGAATGGCTGTGTTTATGTAAAATCAGGCGCTACGCTGACCATTGAGCCAGGTACGATTATCCGTGGTGACAAAGTAAACAAAGGACGCTTCAATTATTGAGCCAGGTGGAAAACTGGTTGCTGAAGGAACACCTGCAGCACCAATCGTTTTCACTTCGAACCAGGTAGCTGGTAGTCGTAACTATGGTGACTGGGGCGGTGTGATCCTTTGCGGTAATGCAGTGATCAATGTTCCGGGTGGTACAGCAACCATTGAAGGCGGAGTTGGAACCGTTTATGGAGGTACAAATGATAATGACAATTCAGGTACATTGAAGTATGTCCGTATTGAATACCCTGGTATTGCCTTCGCTCCGAACAATGAAATCAACGGATTAACTTTCGGCGGTGTCGGTGATGCAACTCAAATCGACTATATCCAGGTTTCCTATAGCGGAGATGATTCTTACGAGTGGTTTGGCGGTAAAGTAAATGCTAAACACCTTATCGCCCTTGGAGGTTATGATGATGATTTCGACACTGATTTCGGTTATCGTGGTAAAGTTCAGTTTGGCGTTTCTTTAAGAGACCCGGCACAAGCCGACGTTTCCGGATCAAATTCTTTTGAATCGGATAACGATGCAACCGGCTCCGCTAATACACCGATCACAAATCCTTTATTCAGCAATATCAGTGTTTTCCTGAATTTACCTACAGATACCGACTATAAGAGATCGATGCACCTGAGGAGAAATACCAAATGCAGCATCTACAACTCTATTTTTACAGGTTTCCCGACCGGTTTATTCATTGATGGAACAGCAGCTCAAACCAATGCAACAAACAATGAACTGCAGATTGAAAATGTAATCATTGCAGGGATGACTACCAATTTTGCATCCACTTTCGAGCAAAATTATTTCCTCGAAGCTTCAAGAGACAATAGTACATTGTCAAGTTCATCGGCGCTTCATATCGCCGATCCCTTTAACCTGACTTCTCCTGACTTTCAGCCTCAGGTTGGTACTAATGTTTATTTCCTTCAAGGCTGGACCTATGTGAAATCAGGTGCAACTCTGACTATTGAGCCAGGTACGATTATCCGTGGTGACAAAGTAAATAAAGGTGCATTAATTATTGAACCAGGAGGAAAACTGGTTGCTGAAGGAACACCTGCTGCTCCAATTGTTTTTACATCGAACCAAACTGCCGGCAGCCGTAACTATGGTGACTGGGGTGGAATTATTCTTTGCGGTAATGCAGTGATCAACGTTCCCGGCGGAACAGCAACAATCGAAGGTGGTGTTGGAACAACCTATGGTGGAGCTAACGATAATGACAATTCAGGTACATTAAAGTATGTCCGTATTGAGTTCCCGGGTATTGCTTTCGCACCGAATAATGAAATCAACGGTCTTACGTTTGGCGGCGTAGGTAATGGAACAACAATTGACTATATCCAGGTTACTTATAGTGGTGATGATTCATTCGAGTGGTTTGGCGGGTTTGTAAATGCGAAGCACCTGATTGCTCACAGAGGTTATGATGATGATTTTGATACAGACTTCGGCTACCGTGGTATGGTTCAGTTTGCCGTATCATTCAGAGATGGCGCTCAGGCCGACGTTTCAGGCTCCAACTCATTCGAGTCTGACAACGATGCAACAGGTTCCGCCAATACACCGATAACTCAACCGATATTCAGCAACACCAGTACTTTCCTTGATGCAGATGCTATAACTGATACAGATTATAAACGCGCAATGCATTTAAGGAGAAATACCAAATGCAGCATTTACAATGCTATCTTCACAGGGTTCCCAACCGGTCTCTTTATTGATGGAACAGCTGCTCAAGCCAATGCTACTGCTGATGAATTGAAGATGCACAATACTATTTTATCTGATCATAATACTGCATTCTTTGCAAGTTCATTCGAACAGACTTATTTCGAAACCGCTTTCAGAAAGAACGGCTCATATACTGATTATTCAAGCTTGATGATTAACAATCCATTTAACCTGACCAATCCGAATCCGCTTCCAATGGCAGGTTCACCGGTTCTTGTAAGGTCATACTGGACAAAGGAAATCAGCGGTACTGTAACCTATAATAATGCTGCAAACACTCCTCTTCCAAACGTTACTGTATCATTGAATGGTGGTGCTGCAACTGCTATAACAGATGCCACCGGTAATTATAAGTTTAACTATGTATGGAAAGGTAATTACAGTATGACTGTTCAGGTAATCCATTTGCCTTTGGTGGTATCAATTCTACCGATGCTTTGCAAATTAAACGTCATGCAATTGGTATCATCACATTAACAGGCTTAAGGCTTACTGCTGCTGATGTGAACCAGTCAGCGTCTGTTAATAGCTCGGATGCATTGCTTGTATCAAGAAGAGCTGTTGGTATTCCTGTTCCAACATGGACATTACAGGATTGGATCTATGAATCATTCAGTTTATCCGTCAGTACTTCCAATATTTCACAGAATGTATTGGGTTTGTGCTCAGGTGATGTAAACGGTTCATACAATCCAGCCTCGAAATAACTTAAAAAATCTAAAAAACAATAATAAAATAATATATGAAAACAATCATTATAAAAAAGTTTGCAGTGTTGTGCAGTATGTTGTTCTTACTCTCAACTGCCACCATCGCTCAGCAATTTACTTTGCCAAATGTACAGGGTAATCCCGGGCAAACTATAATCGTTTCACTTGATATTACCCAGGCTATCCCAAATACAGGAGCCATTACCATGTTCTTCCAGTTCGATGAAGCTGTTTTAAATTACGTTACCAATTCAGCTGTAATCGTTATGCCTGAGGCTGTCGGAACTTTGGTCAATAAATATCCGGGACAGCCAAAAATGGGAATAGCATGGTCAGCTTCAACCAATGGTGTTAATTTCCCGGTTGGAACAATGCTGACAATGCAGTTTACTATTCTTAGTTGCAACAATTCACCGTTGACTTTTTTACTTTCACAATGTGAAATAGTTGACTGGGATGTTAATCCTATCAATGTAACTTATGTTAATGGAAATGTGACAGCAACTTCGGTTGCAGCAGCTACATGGACAGGTGCAGCTGGAAATGGCGATTGGGGCAATCCTTCAAACTGGAATGCTAATGCTGTTCCTGGTTGCAATACCGATGTAACCATTGCTGTTTCATCATTTTTTCCGGTGATTCCTTCAAACAAGGCTGTTTATTCAGTTAATAGTCTTACATTAGGTCAAGGTGCAGCACTAACAGTTAATGGTACATTAAATATTGCCAATAATCTTTTACTTCAATCGGGAGTTGCGGGTACAGGATCATTAATCGATAATGGAACTGTTGCTGTTGCCGGAACTACTACGATCGAACGTGCTTATGGTTCATCTCCTGCATGGCACCTGATTTCTTCTCCGATTGCTGATGGATTGGCTGGGATTTATAACGGTATGTACCTCCAGAAATACAATGAGCCGACAGGTCAGTGGATTGATATCATTAATCCTGCTGATCCGCTTGTTCCTGCGCAGGGTTATGCTTTATGGACAGCCACACCGGGAACCTATCAGTATGTTGGTTCAAGAAATTCTGGAAATGTTACTATTCCTGTAAGTGCTTCTCTACCCTATGGCTGGAATTTACTGGGCAATCCTTATCCTTCATCACTTGATTGGAACCTTGTTTCTGCAGCTAATTCCTCTATTAATGGTGCTGTTTATTATCTTAATTCAGCTACCGGGAATTATGTTTCATACAATGGTGGAATGGGAGGAGGAACGCAATATGTACCTGCTGGTCAGGGTTTCTTTGTCAGTGCTGCAAATGCAGGATCATTCCAGGTTAACAATACCATGAGAACCCATTCAGGAAATAACAATTACTACAAATCGGACTTTGAAAACCTTCTTGGTATTAAAGGCAGAAGGAAATGATTTGAGTGATGCAACCTATTTAAGGTTTGATGAGCAGGCAACCCCGGCTTTTGATGGTCAGTTTGACGCGTATAAATTACTATCAGATTTCAATGAAGAATTGCCGCAGATTTATTCCAGAGCAGGCAATGTTAATCTTTCCATCAATGTATTACCAATAGCTGAGACAGTTCCGGTTAGTTTCCTTGCAGGAGTTGATGGAACATATTCCATCAGCATTGAAGAATCTTATGGAATGGAATATCTTTTCCTTGAAGATTTATTGACTGGTGTAACGGTTGATTTACTAAGCGGTAACTATACTTTTGATTATTCAACCAATGATAATTCAGACCGGTTTGTACTTCATTTTAATCTGCTTTCAGTAGATGATTTAACCCACAATTTTGTCAGATTTATTCTTATTCTGACCGTTTAAATGTCAAATTTG
>CAVPSZ010000025.1:0-113317 GCA_963708435.1 uncultured Bacteroidales bacterium | reverse complement strand
TTTCCTCTCAATTTCAGGACATAGACTAATATCTAATGATTTAATTTTTTCTTGAATTTCAATAAAACTATTAAAATAATTAATTAGTTTCTTTGATTTCAATAAACTTTTTAATAAGAAAAAAATTTAATTTCCTGAAAAGTAATAAATTTAAGTAAACCTTATTATTTCGATGAGTATTTTAATGATAAATTCTGTTTTTAAATATTGGAAATAATGTATTTCAATTACTAAAGGCTCGAACCGCCCGAACCGCTAATGACTGCCATTTTATCTTCAATCAAAAATTGACCATTAATAATAAAATTTGTTCCCCATGACTCGTTATAACTATATTCAGAAGAACTCCAATAGTATGCACTATTGAAGCTGCCTATCCCGGCAAGATGCAAATTAAAATACATAAGATTCAATTCATCTTTCGACAGTAAAAACCAATCATCATATCCGTTCAATACTAAATAATAACATGTTTCTGCTGCAATATTTGATTGGCCGCAACCGGATACAATTGCCGCAGTATTTGCAGCGCCTGTACCTATTCCTGTCTCAGTACCCATCTCATATCCAAAGCACCCCCATTCTTCTCCGTCACTTTGGTCAGTTGGGGCACATACAAGTCCACCTCCTATCCCATCCAAATAAAAAATAATCCCACCCGCATAAGAATATCCAATTTCAAGACTTAATAATAAAACTTATTTGATCACCATAAGCTGTTCCAACGCTATTTATTGCATAAGCTCGAACAAAATAATTAGTTTCAGGGACTAAACCTGAAATTTGCTTACAAAAATACCTGTTCCTCTTCCATCTATAGTAAAAGTCGGAAATTGTGGGATTTGAATTGGTGCTCCAGCACACTCCCTCGCAGTTACTGTTGCTCCCCATCATTGGTTACATTACCCCCGGAAATAGCAGAATTGTATGTTATATTTGTTACAGGATTTGTAGTTACAGTTGGTAAGGTAATTTGTAGTGTTGTAAAACTAACCTGATTACCATAAGCAGTTCCAATGCTATTGATTGCATAGGCTCGGGCATAATAGGTTGTATTTTGCGCTTAATCCAGTAATATTACTCATAAAACTCCCTGTACCTGAACCATTATTTGTATGTGGATCGGCTATTGTGGGATCTGGCGGGGTGCTCCAACACACTCCCCTTGCAGTTACTGTCGCTCCTCCATCATCGGTTACATTACCTCCGGATGTTGCGGTTGTATATGAAATATTCGTAACGGAGTTGGTTGTCACAGTTGGCATTGATAAAGTTGTAAAAATTACCTGGTTTCCATATCCAGTTCCTTCCTCATTTTTTGCATAAGCACGAACATAATAAGTTGTGTTTGTAGTTAATCCTGTAATATTGCTTGTAAAACTACCTATCCCACTGCCGTTTGAAGAGAATCAATGCAATTTTGCAAGGTGGGATTTTCTGTTGTATTCCAACAAACGCCTCTTACCGTAACAATACTATTTCCGCTATTTGTTACATTACCTCCACTTATTGCAGAATTGGTTGTAATATCTGTTATTGCTGATGTTGTGACCGAGGGTAATGTTAATAGTAAAGTAGAAAAACCTTTTACTTCCCCATAACCCGTTTCATTTTCATTTGTAGCATACGCTACCACATAATAGGTTACACCGTCTTCAAGTCCCGCAATATTGCTTGTAAAAGTTCCAAATCCACTACCATCTTCGGTATGACCAATACTATTTATAAGAGTTGGATTTCCAGTATTGTTCCAGCATACACCACGTGAGGTTACAAATCCATTTCCATTATTCGGTAACATTACCTCCGCATTGAGCAGATGTAGTGGTTATGTTCGTTATGTTTGCAGTGGTTACTTGCGGTGTTATTACTGGAGTTGCTGTAAAATTTTTTATTTCTCCATAGCCCGTTCCTTTTTCATTTGTGGCATAGGCTACAACATAGTAAGTTTTCCCTTCATGAAGATTTGTTATGTTGCTGGTAAATTCTCCAAGACCGTTGCCATCTTCGGTATGACCTAAATTATTTTCAAATGTCGGTGCTGAAAGCGTATCCCAGCATACGCCCCTAATGTTACAGTTCCGTTTCCATCTGATGTTACATTTCCGCCACATTGAGCAGAGGTAGTAGTTATGTTGGTTATATCGGATGTAGTTACTACCGGCGGAGTGATGGGAACGGTTGAAAAGGTTATTATTTCTCCATAACCGGTTCCTTTTTCATTGGTGGCATAGGCTGCAAGGTGATAGTTAGTGCCTTCATGTAAGCCGGTTATCTCGCTTGAAAAACTTCCTAATCCAAGGCTGTCAACTGTAAATCCAAGGCAACTGTCAATCCGAAAAACTGCTGTTGTATCCCAGCATACGCCACGGGCAGTTACTACAAGCCCGCTGTCGCGGGTAACAATACCACCGCTTAAAGCAGAAGTCAACGTAATTTCAGACACCGGATTTGTTGAAACAACTGGTTTGCCGGTCTTTAAGGTTTTGATCTGTTCTTCTTCGCCATAAGCAACAGCATAAGCAGTTTGGATGTAAGGCCGGATGAAATAAACCGTGTTAGGCAGAAGGGTGTCGATGGTACTCAGGAAATCAATTTCAGAACTTAACTCTCCCAAAGCAGTGTGAGACTCATTAATTGTAGGATTCGCTACTGTATTCCAGCAATGGCCATGCTGAATGATTTCATTACCTCCCAGGCTGATGACTTCGGTTTGAATGCCGGTAAAGAAGTAGGATACGGTATCAATTAAATTTACGCCTAATTCAATTTTATTACCGCCCGTTGGGTTCTCCTGGTCTTTACGGCAGGTAATAAAAAAGATAGTGATAAGAACAATAAGAATAAAACCTGCTTTAGTTTTCATATTTGTCTATTTGAAACATATCCCAAACCCGGCTGTCCAGTAAATTGTTTTAAAATTGATGGTGGTAGCGCCAGCCGAAATAATTATTTTTTTGAACCTGTGCATGACCCCTGCATCCACTTCAACTCCCTCATTGCTGTAATCCACGTCTTTGACAAAGCTTGTGCCTGTCTTGGCATCATTTTCATAGCTGAATTCGTCAATTTCGTATAAGTAATTTTCTTTACCATATCCGGCTCCTGCATAAATAAACAAGTCCCTCCCTGCCTGGTAGGTCACGCCACCTCCTGCAAACAATGCCGAATATCCATTGCTGCCGTTAAACTCATAATATCCGGGCTTGTCGTAATCCATTACCAATCCGTTTTCGTAATCGAAACTGCTTTTTTCAAATCCCTTAAAGTTCATCCTGTATTCTGCGTAATAGCCTACCTTACCAATGGTACCAAACCGAAGACCCATATAAGTAATGCCCACATAGGAAATGAAAAAGGATTTTTCTATCTTTTCTTCCATCAATTCTCCCCGGACATCGAAAACCAAATCCTGCTTTGTAAAGGGAACTTCTTTTAAAGCATCCCAGGTGATCTGATGATTGCCGTTTCTGATGTCCTTGCCAATATCACCTGTTACGGCAGTTACGGGTCCGGTAAAAGTTTGTCCTTTGTCGGTGCTGTAATACAGACTTATGTTTAGAGTTTGGTTGAAGCTAAGGCCGCTGACCGTATAACTTACAGTGATCTTGTCGGCGGCGGATGATGCTTTAATGTTTTTGATTTCCTGGGCAGTCAGGCAAGCAAAACTAAAAGCAAAGAATGATAATAAGTTAATTTTTTTCATTTTAAACTTTGCCAAAGATTCAAAGATTATAAAATTAGTCTTTTTGTGATTAAGTTATCTTTTCTAAAATTTATTGAATAATGTTTTTATTTGAGATTCCTCATTTCGCTGCGCTTCATTCATATTTAATCGTTTTCCTTTTTTGCTTTTATGTGAGATTCCTCAGTGCGCTGCGCTCCATTTATATTTTATCGTTTTCCCTATTTGCTTTCATCTGAGATTCCTCATTACGCTGCGCTCCATTCGGAATGACAGTTGTTTCTTTTGTGGGGAAGGAACGAGATGCGGCTCGCCTGCGGCGAGCCGCATCTCGCTCCACTATTACTAACCCGGCCTGTCATTCCGAGCGAAGTGAGGAATCTGTTAAAAGTGTCCATTATTACATTTTTATATATCAAAGCAATCATTTATTAAAAAGCGAAGTGAGGAATCTTATTCTATATGCTGTATACATTGTTTTTTTTAATTATGCTCCAGTCAATTTTCTCATGGGAATACAAATCATCCCATGTGGGATTTAAAGAATTTATAAGAGTGTCCTTTTTTTTCCTTGAGTACCCTTTTATCTGTTTTTCCCTTTTTATTGCCAAATCAATAAAATCAAATAATTCAAAATATACTAATTTGTCAACATTGTATTTCGAAGTGAATCCTTGTATTATTTTTTTCTTGTGTTCAAAAACTCTTCTCACCAAATCATTTGTAACCCCTGTATAAAGTACGGTATTGTTAACATTAGTCACAATATATATGTAATATTGATGAAGTTTCATGAACAAAGATTAACAAGCCGGCAATAGTTCGGATTGCATTCGATAATTGTCGACAATCATATTAGCATTTCAATATTCGGTTAGAATCAAATCTTTGTTTCCGTAAAACTGCGGTGTTTGAACACCACGAATTTTGATAGATGTTTCCATGACCTGGGAAGTAACATAATCCTTTAATTCACCTGCTGTTATCTGGTTATCCTCATTAGCATCCGCCCTGCCCTGCAAGCCAGCACACAGATAATAAGTAAATAATCCTGTTTCGGAAGGGTCAAAGCCCAATGAAGTCTCATTGAAATCAGAAGAATTGAAAACAGTAAAATTCGGATTGTTTATCCAGGGCTGAATTACCTTTGCTTTTATCTTAACACCTTTCATGGCAACCAGATTTTTGGTTTCAATTTGCTCACTTGCTCTTGAATCACCTGTAAAACAAGCATCCATAAAAACAGTCACAGATTTAGCGCCAAGGGCTTCAAGGTTATTGTATAGTTTATTCAGGTCGTATCCCTGACGGTCAAGCGCTTCGATGCGGCCATCAGAAGGGAACAGATAAATAGTTGAACCATCTTTCGATGGCATTCCGTGTCCTGAATAGAAAACAAAAAGATCGGTTTGTCCTTTTACAATGGCCTTTTGAAGCTCACCGAAATTAGGATCGAAGTTGTTATCAAAGAAAAAACCAGTTACATCATCATTGATGTAAGTATAAACTTTCTGAATACCCAATACATTCCGGAAATATTCCTTTATTACCTGAGCATCATTAGAAGCATAGGGAGCGGGTGCAAAGTATTCATATTTCTCAACCCCAATGATAATTGCAATGGCATCAGGACGCTTGGTCTTTGATGGTGCAACCTGTCGGATGTCTATAATATTACCAACATTTGCAGTAATCTTATTGGAAGTGTATTCAAAGCGGGCAACCTGCTGTTTAATGCTTTCAATATCGGGTTTACTTCGACAATTGATGGTTCAGGAGGTTTCTGGTTTAGTGAAATAGGAAGCTGAAATTCTTTCAAGTTACCCCTGTTATAATCGTTTGTAAGTGTCAGATAAACTGGCAATTTACCCTGAGTTGTTACACGTTTATTCGGGCTAAGTGAAATCCAGAAATCCTTGACCTCGCCAACGGAAATATCTCCCAGATTTACCCTGGCCATCGGAAATGTAAATATTGTTATCTGTTGATTCAATCTTATAGGTAGTGTTTTTGGAAATGTTCTGACCAATGTTTTGTACTACTAACTTTACTTTAACCAATTCACCGGACTGTAATTCACCATCTTCTTCAATTGCTCCGGTTCCCTGCCCGGCATCAACTATATCAAGTCCGGAAAATACTAATTCGGGTTCCTGGAATTTCAGGGTGCTTAAAATGAGATAAGCAGGATCCATGTCATAGCCAAAATGTTCGGAAACCGAGATTTCAAGTTTATGCTCTGCTGATTTAATGTTAAGTCCAGCTTTAATCGGAATAATTACTTCGGCTTTTTGGTCGGGATAAATAAAAACAATCTCTTTGCCATCTCCAATGGCTAATTCTTTATCGAATATATTATCGATTGACCTTAACCATTAAGCCCTGCGCTGGCCCTTTACCTTTATTAGTGATCTCGATGCTCAAATTGGCGGTTTCATTCGCTTCAAGAATGCCATTACTATTTTTGTCCTGAAACTCATATTTCACAAATAAATTGGGTGGAATACCTCTATTAAACTCCGGAGTAAGCTCAACTGGTGTAACTTCGCTTTTGCCGGAAATAACTTTTTGGCCAAATAAAGAAGTGATGCTGAACAAGAAGGGAAAAAGAATAGAAATCGCTTTCATAATGTAGCACTGTTGGAATCGCAGACAAATATAAAAATTATTTTTGAATGAGATAAAAATTTTTGATTTGATTTTGGTTAATTGAAATACGTTTACAATGAATTACCATGACAAATAATCCCCAAAAAGTCATTCAATACCAATCTGTTAAGCAACTTATATTAAATGGCATGGCAGAGATGCTGCACCATTTTTTATATTATATAGACGTAGTCATCCAGCGCGCAAGCATACGCACAAGACTACGCCTAACCTGGGTTTTAAAGGTGACCTTTAAGGTATTATTGGATTACAAACTTCTTTGAAAAATATTCCCCATTCACCTGCACCGAAACCAGGTAAGTATTCGCAGACAGCTTGTTCCCATTCCGGTCGCAAGCATTCCAGTTCAGTTGATAGTTGCCAGAACTAAAATAACCATCCTCTAATCATATCAATTGCCTGTCCGTTGATGTCAAAAACATAAATCCTGACATGCGATGGTTCTTCCAGTTGAAAGCTGATCATGGCATGATCTTTAACAGGATTCGGGAAAATTGTGAATATATCGGATGATTCTGTTGGATAATCATGACTTGAAACAATTTCAGAATATTGCATCAAAGCATTATGATTTCCGCAAATCCAAAGATAATTACCGGGTTGCAAAGAAAGATCAGTAAGATAAGCATTGGGCCAGTCATTTGTCCATTCCAAATCCCAGCTCATTCCTCCATCGTCCGTCCGGAAAATTTCTGCTCCGGCTTCAGAGCCGCCAAGATAGGTTATAACCCAGCCGGTTTGATTGTCGACCATAAGGATTTCATCAGGACTTCCGTCGGATATATATCCCCCCGGAGTCCAATCAAGTCCACCGTTGGCTGTTATAAATGGTGTTCCACCGATCGTAGACGCCCACCCATGCTTGTTATCGGTAAAGGAAAAACTCAGAATATGATCGTCATAGGGCAGAGATTGTTGTTCCCAATTAGCACCACCATCGGTGGTATGAGCAATAAAACCGCCGCCACCTCCATATCCTCCTCCGGCCCAGCCTTCGCTTGAGTTGGCAAACCAAACCGCCTGAACATAATTGCTGCTGCCAACAATTTGGTTAGACCAGTTTACACCCCCGTTGGAGGTAAATTTTAATGTACCATTGCTTCCGAAAGCCCAGCCACTATCGGGAGTGATAAAGAACATCCCCCCTATCCAGTTGCTTCCGCCGATAGTATATTGGTTCCATGTAGTTCCACCATCCGTTGTCCGGGAAATTTTTGCACTGTTCCCTTCCTTTAGCATCCAGCCATGATTAGAATCGATGAACTGGACTTTAGAGCCACCCGGAACTGTCAGATCCGGTTCCCAGTTAATTCCTCCATCCAATGTTTTATATGCATAACTATCAGTACCGACGTTGGATCCGGCAATTGCATAGCCAACCTGATCGCTGAGCCAGGCCATTGATCTTAATGCCGGGGAATAATGCTCCCAGTTCCACGAGCTGCCATTGGTGGTAGTGCTGAGTATGATGCTTTTGCTTGCGGCAATCCAGATCTTGTCGCCGACAAACTGAATTCCCTGGGTATATTCGATGATCGGGGTTGGCGCAGAAGCCCATGTCAATCCTCCGTCATTGCTTACAACAATCCGTTCATTTGAATTTGGAATAATTGACATCCCTATGACTGCTATGTTCAGTTCATCCTTTACATCAAGGTAATTATAGCTTTGATTGGTGTAGTGCTGAATTGTCCAGTTGAGCCCACCATCACTGGTATGCATGATAGGACCTGCAGGATTTTCATATAAACTCGTAACCGTAGCCCAGCCTTTCAGGCTGTTGATGAATTTTACTGATGAAATCTGGGTTCCCTGGGCAGACACAGGTATAGTTTGTAAGTTCCAGTTTAATCCCCCATCAGCAGTATAATAAATAAACGGATTAAGCATGTTGTCAGTTCCTCCTATCCATCCTTTCAAGCGGATCAGTGAAGTCAACTGTGTTGCAGGCAAAGCTGGAGGATTCCAAAACTCTGATTCTGCCAGGTTGTGCCGCCATTTACAGTATGCAAAACAAGGAACTGAGTTCCGTCAGACCAACCGCCAGTGATCCAACCTTCATTTTCATTCAGAAAAACGCCTTTGGCCAATGAACGGTTTGTACCGCTGGGCTGAACAACCCAATTGGTTCCGCCATCAACGGTCTTGTATATTTTTCCATTTGCCCCATAAACCCAGCCTTTTTCAGGAGAAATAAAAAATATTCCATTCATCCGGACACTGGTGGAAAATGGGAAATTCATCTTGTCCCAATTTTGCCCGCCATCGGTAGTTTGATAAATACCGGTCAGTACCCCGGAACCTCCGGAAACATTTCCGACCGAATAACCATGCAGACCGTCATCCAGAAAACACAGATCGGTAAGCATCACGCTGGGGGTGCGCTGAATAATATTCCAGGATTGTGAATAGGTTTTGCTGATCACGGAAACAAGAAAAATAATTGTGCAAGTTAAATAAATACCTGATTTCATGATTGAAAAAATTAAAGGAAATAAAAGTATATAAAATTATTAAATGCTTGCAATATTTCAAATAAAATGCTTTATTTTTGGGTAAAATTTAAAAACAAATTTTTAAAAATAAATTCAACATTGAATAAAAAATTAAGATCATGAAAAAATTAGCTTTATTTATCGGCATTGTTATGATTTCATGCTGGCTATCAGCCCAAACAATCGTTTCGGGCAACGTAACCGGTGTGTGGGAGCCGGATGGAAATCCCTACATTGTAACAGGTGATGTTTATGTCGTTGACTTTCTTGCAATCGAAGCTGGAGTTAATGTAAAATTTCAGGCAGGCGGGTGGATGATTGAAATTGGGAGTGGAGATACGTTTCTGGCTGATGGAACTTATGAAAGCCCGATTATTTTTGAACCATACCAAGGCAATGAGCCCGGATTGTGGGATAAAATATATTTTAATAGTTCTCAAGATAATGATACATTAAGATATTGCAAAATTAAAGGCGCTAACATTGGAATTCATACCCATACGAGTAAAACAGTTATATATGGTTGTGATATCAGTTATTGTTTAACTGGAATTTATGTTACTAACTATGCATATAGCTCTTATGGTAAAGCTACTATTATCAATTGTTCATCCTTCGGGAACTCAACTGGAGTCCATGTTGATGGATATTATGGGCCATTGGCAACAGTAATTAATTCTATATTTTCTTTTAATAATATATTTGGAATTAGAAATTCCAGTGTTGGGCCGTTTTCAGCTCAAGACATCCTTTATAATTGTTTTTGGGGAAATGGAATAAACAATTTCTCAGGGATTTCATTTCCAACAGGATTTGGATCAAATGGTAATTATCAAAATTTCAGTGGAGACTCTTGCGATATTTATTTCAATATATACAACGATCCTATGTTTGTCGATACAGTCAATAATAATTTCAGTCTTCAACCTGGATCAAAATGTATAGATGCAGGCACGAATCTGATTCTGGGGCAGTTCACCTACGATCCGGATGGAACAATGCCGGATATGGGAGCGAATTATTATCCGCATTCCAATGCAGCAATCCTTACTTATAGCTTTACTGAACAGACTAGTCCTGCTTTTATTAACCCCGTTAATCAAGATATCACAATTGAGGTTGTAAGTGGAACAGATGTTACAGATCTAATTGCTGATTTTAATCTTTCTGGAGGAGCAACTACAACTGTTAATGGGATTCAACAGATTAGTGGTGAAACTTCAAATGATTTTACATTTCCGATCACCTATATTGTAACTTCCAATGGCGGCACTAATACACAGAATTGGTTGGTTACAGTTATTGTAGCACCTAATGATGAAACTAATATCTTGGAATACAGCTTTGGTATACCACCTCAAACTGGTGTTGCTATCATTGACCTGGTGGCCCATACTATTGAAATTGAAGTTGAATATGAAACGGATGTAACTGACCTTGTTGCAACATTCATTATTTCTAACGGAGCCAATGCTGCTGTTGGTGGAGTTGCTCAACAAAGTGGAGTTACTTCAAATGATTTTACTTATCCTGTTAATTATTTTATTACAGCAGAGGATGGAGTTACAGTTCAGGATTGGATTGTTACCGTTGTTTCAATAGCACCAAATACAGAAACCGATATCCTGGCATATAGTTTCCCTGAACAAACAGGCCTTGCTGTTATTAATCCGGGTGATTATACCGTTGACATTGAAGTCGAATATGGTACGGATGTAACTAACCTTGTCGCTACATTTTTACTTTCAGAGGGAGCAGCCGCCAATGTTAATGGAATTGATCAAATTAGCGGAATTTCGCAAAATGATTTTACTTACCCCGTTACTTATGTTATTACTGCAGAAGATCAGTTAAATGTTCAAAACTGGGTGGTCAATGTTTCAATAGCACTAAATAGTGAAACAGATATCCTGGCATATAGCTTCGCCGAACAGACCGGCCCTGCCATTATTAACTCCACTATCCATACAGTGGACATTGAAGTCGAGTACGGCACAGATTTAACTAACCTTGTCGCTACATTTTTACTTTCTGACGGAGCCTCGGCCAAGGTCAACGGAATAGTCCAAATCAGCGGTGTTACACAAAATGATTTTACTTACACGGTTACTTATGCTATCACAGCGGAAGATCAGTTAACTGTTCAGAACTGGGTGGTTAATGTTTCGATAGCACTAAATAGTGAAACAAATATCCTGGCATATAGCTTCGCCGAACAGACCGCTCCTGCCATTATTAACTCCACCATCCATACCGTTGACATTGAAGTCGAATACGGAACGGATGTAACTAATCTTGTTGCTACATTTGTACTTTCTGACGGAGCAACAGCCAATGTTAACGGAATTGACCAAATTAGCGGAATTACGCAAAATGATTATACTTACCCGGTTACTTATGTTATCACTGCAGAAGATCAGTTAACTGCTCAGAACTGGGTAGTTAATGTTTCGATTGCACTAAACAGTGAAACAGATATCCTGACATATAGCTTCGCCGAACAGACCGGCCCTGCCATTATTAACTCCACTATCCATACAGTGGACATTGAAGTCGAGTACGGCACAGATTTAACTAACCTTGTCGCTACATTTTTACTTTCTGATGGAGCCTCGGCCAAGGTCAACGGAATAGTCCAAATCAGCGGTGTTACACAAAATGATTTTACTTACACGGTTACTTATGCTATCACAGCGGAAGATCAGTTAACTGTTCAGAACTGGGTGGTTAATGTTTCGATAGCACTAAATAGTGAAACATATATCCTGGCATATAGCTTCGCCGAACAGACCACTCCTGCCCTTATTAACTCCACTATCCATACCGTTGACATTGAAGTCGAATACGGAACGGATGTAACTAATCTCGTCGCTACCTTTTTACTTTCTGAGGGAGCATCGGCCAAGGTCAACGGAATAGACCAAATCAGCGGTGTTACACAAAATGATTTTACTTACCCGGTTACTTATGTAATCACTGCGGAAAATCAGATAACTGTTCAGAACTGGATGGTTAATGTTTCGATAGCACTAAATAGTGAAACAGATATCCTGGTATATAGCTTCACTGAACAGACCGCTCCTGCCCTTATTAACTCCACTATCCATACCGTTGACATTGAAGTCGAATATGGAACGGATGTAACTAATCTTGTCGCTACATTTTTGCTTTCTGAGGGAGCGTCGGCAAAGGTCAATGGAATAGACCAAATTAGCGGTATAACACAAAATGATTTTACTTACCCGGTTAATTACGTAATCACTTCCGAAAACGGTTTAAATGTCCAGGATTGGTTGGTTACAGTTGATGTATACACAGGAATTAATGATAATTTTGCAGGTAAAGCAATTACTTACCCTAATCCATATAGTTCAAGAACAACTATTTATTTTAATAATCCGTTTCATCAGGATTATTCTTTAAGCATTTTCGATTTGGGTGGAAAAGTGGTTCAAAAGGTCAACCAAATTAAATCATCTTATTATGAATTTGAAAGGGGGAGTTTGCCAAACGGGGTTTATTTATTAGAACTCAAAGGAGAAAAAGTTTACAGTGGGAAGATGGTGATAAGATAAAAATGATATTCAAAAATAAAAACAAATATTATGAAAACAAAACTCTTAATTGTAATTCTGGTAAATTTCTTTTATTTTTCAAGTATTAGCCAGCTTATGGTTAACATTGAAGAATTGTCAACATTCCCTGATAATGTGCAAAGACCCCTACCTGCATATAAAACAGTAGATAATAAAATCTATTTTTTTGGAGGGCTATTCTATGGAGGTAAAAAATCTTATCAATGCAGTGATAAAATCAGATTTTATGATTTAATATCAAATGAATGGGAAGAGTTAACCTTTAATCTCCCTTATGAGCTATATGATTATATATCTGCATCCTACTATAACAATCATTTTTATATTCCACCCTGTTTAGCAACCGGAAATTCAAATGGATGGGGCTCACATAAAAAATTAATAAATGTAAATTTATCAGATGGTATTGCAACTGAAACTTTAATGTTTAGCACCGGCAGCATTTGGGGTATCGCCAACATTGAAATAAATGGGAAAATCTATTTTGTTGGTGGTCATGATGGATCTGATCATAATGAGATTTGGGAATATAACATAGAAACAAACAATATGCCATAGTTGCTAATCTCTTTGTTGCAAGAAATAATCCAGCATTAATTATGGGAAATGACGGATGGCTTTATATATTGAGTGATCATGATCAGCAAAAACCAATTGAAAGATTTAATCCAAATACTCATGAGGTCGAACAAATGAATGGGAATATACCAATTACCGGAATATACTATTATTGGCACATATCATCGGCTAATTCAATATACTTTTTTAATCATAATACACTTAATGCTGAGTTGTTTAAATATAACTATTCGTTAGACTCGGTTGAAAGTACCGGATACTATATTAATCAACCATTTTTTGGAATGAGCGCATTGGATAATAATTCAGAAAATATCATTTATGCCTTAAAACCAGATGATGACAACTTCTATCCATTTACGCTTTGTAAGCTTACCCTTGAAAATTATACCTCAATTAGTGATAATTGTGAGGATTATAGATTATTTATTACTCCCAATCCTTTTTCATATAATACAGTCATAGAATTTTATAACCCCAACAAGAAAGATTACAAATTATCCATTTTCAATATTTTAGGAAATAAAGTATTTGAATTGGATAATATTAAATCAGATAAAATTGAATTTGAAAGAGGCAATCTGCCAAATGGAGTTTATCTAATTGAACTCGAAGGGGAAAAGGTTTATAGAGGGAAAATCATAGTTAAATAAAATAAAACCTTATGAAAAAATTAACTTTACTCTTAGCTGCATTGATAAGCCTGGCAGGCTTTGTAAATGCTCAAAACCCTCAATGGCTTAATTATACACATAGTGATTTCATCGGTGCTTTAGTAGAAGAAGGCAATATTATGTGGGTAGGGACTGATGGTGGATTAGTGGAGTTTGATAAAACCACAGGCGCCACCACTTTCTACAACTCTACAAATTCAGGATTGCCCAATAACTGGGTCGTCGCAATAGCCATAGACGGGAACGGAACAAAGTGGATTGGAACTGATGGCGGTGTAGCAGCCTTTGACGGCACCGACTGGATAGTTTACAATACCTCCAATTCAGGTTTACCCGATAACTATGTCTATGCAATAGCCATAGACGAGAACGGAACAAAGTGGATTGGAACTGATAGCGGAGGCCTTGCAGCATTTGACGGCGCCAACTGGACCGTCTACAACTCTTCTAATTCAGGGTTACCCGAAGACTATGTCACTGCAATAAACATAGAGGGGAACGGGATAATATGGATTGGCACCGGTGGTGGGGGCCTGGCAGCCTTTGACGGCACCGCCTGGACAGTTTACAATACCTCCAATTCAGGTTTGCCAGAAGACTATATTTATGCAATAGCTATAGACGGGAACGGAACAAAGTGGATTGGAACTGATGGCGGTGGCCTGGCAGCATTTGACGGCACCAACTGGACAGTTTACAACACCTCCAATTCAGGGTTACCCGATAACTATGTCTATGCAATAGCAATCGACGGCAACGGAACAAAGTGGATTGGGACTTCGGGTGGCCTGGCAATTTTTGACGGCACCAATTGGACTGTTTACAACTTCTTCAATTCAGGATTACCCTCTAACTATATCACTGCAATAGTCATAGACGGGAACGGAACAATGTGGATTGGTACCTCGGATGGCCTGACCACTTTTGACGGTACAAATTGGATAGTTTACAATTTCTCCTATTCAGGTTTACCCTTCAACTATATCTATGCATTAGCCATAGACGGGAACGGAAAAAAGTGGATAGGTACATATGGCTTGGCAGCATTTGACGGCACAAACTGGACAGTTTACAACACCTCCAATTCAGGTTTGCCTTCTGACTATGTTTATGCAATAGCTATTGAGGGAAACGGAATAAAGTGGATAGGCACATGGGAAGGTGGGCTGGCAAAATTTAATGGCACCGACTGGAACGTCTACAACTCTTCCAATTCAGGGTTACCCTATAACTATGTCAATGCAATAGCCATAGATGGAAACGGAACAAAATGGATTGGTACCGAATACGGTGGGCTGGCAGAATTTAATGGCATCGACTGGAACGTCTACAACTCCTCCAATTCAGGGTTACCCGATGACTATATATATGGAATAGCAATAGACGAGACCGGAACAAAGTGGATTGGCACCGGTGGTGGTGGCCTGGCAACCTTTGATGGCACTAACTGGACAGTATACAACACCTCCAATTCAGGTTTGCCTTCTGACTTTGTCAATGCAATAACCATAGACGGAACGGAACAAAGTGGATTGGAACTGATGGTGGTGGCCTGGCAGCCTTTGATGGCACCTACTGGACTGTTTACGACACTTCCAATTCAGGTTTGCCTGTGGACTATGTCAATGCAATAACCATAGATGGGAACGGGAAAAAGTGGATAGGCACCGATGGTGGCGGAATGGCAGAATTCAGCGGTAACAATTGGATAGTTTACAATATGTCCAATTCGGGTTTGTCCGATAACAATGTTGAGGCTTTAGTCATTGATGCAAACGGAACAAAGTGGATCGGGACCGAATATGGTGGTCTGTCAGCCTATAATGAAGGGGGTATCCCTTCGTGGGTAAAGAAAAAATGCTTTAAATAGCAATAAGCTATTAATTTACCCTAATCCATTTGCTACTATAACAACAATTAAATTTTCTAACCCTACTTACTCAGATTATAAACTATCCATTTTTAATATTTCAGGAAACAAAGTATTTGAAAGGGATAATATTAAATCAGATAAAATTGAATTTGAAAGGGGCAACCTTCCAAATGGAGTTTATCTAATTGAACTCAAAGGGGAAAAAGTTTTCAGGGGGAAGATGGTAGTGAATTAAAACAAAATATTATGAAAGCAAAATTTACATTCCTGGCTCTGACAATTATTGTAAATATTTACGGTATTGCACAAAATCTCAACACCACCCTCATCGGCCACTGGGGCTATGGCCCATGTTATACTGTTTCTGAAAGCGGCAATTATGCATTTATTGGCAGCGGCTGCATGTTGCTGGTGATTGATAAAACAAATCCCGGTGTGCCGGTTAAGGTTGGTGATTTACTATTGCCTGATGTTATACAAGCGATTGCTGTTGACGGAGATCATGTATATATAGCAAATGATGAAGCAGGTCTTCGCATTACCAACATTTCAAACCCTACTGAACCTTTCGAAGAAGGGTATTATGACACTCCCGGTAATGCCATGGGAGTTGATGTATCGGGTAATTATGCTTATGTGGCGGATGGAGAGTGCAGGACTGCGAATTATTAACATCAGCAATCCAATAATGCCTTTCGAGGTAGGGTTTTATGACACTCCCGGTTATGCCTTCGGAATCGCTGTATCAGGCAATTATGCTTATGTGGCAGATGGAGAGTCAGGACTGCGAATTATTAACATCAGCAATCCAATAATGCCTTTCGAGGTAGGGTTTTATGACACTCCCGGTTATGCCTTTGGAATCGCTGTATCAGGCAATTATGCTTATGTGGCGGATGCCGGGCTTCGCATCATTAACATCAGCAATCCTGCATCGCCTTTCGAGGTAGGGTTTTATGACACTCTCGGTTATGCATTAGGAATAGCTGTATCAGGCAATTATGCCTATGTATCGCATTTGGAAATTCAGGACTTCGGATCCTCGACATTTATAATCCTGGAACACCTCTAGAAGAAGGGTATTATGACACTCCGGGTATTGCCAACGGAGTAGCCGTTTCGGGAAATTATGCTTATGTGGCGGATGGAAGTGAAGGACTCCGCATCATCAACATAAGCATTCTTGCATCGCCTTTTGAAGAAGGGTTTTATGACTCTTATGGTGGTGCCCTGGGAGTTGCTGTATCAGGTAATTATACTTATGTGGCCGATGAAGATGTCAGGACTGAGAATTATCAACAACAGCAATCCTGCAACGCCTTACGAAGAAGGGTATTTTGACACTCCCACTTGGGCATGGGGAGTCGCTGTATCAGGTAATTATACTTATGTGGCAGATGCAGATGCAGGGCTTCGCATTATCAATATCAGCAATCCTGCATCGCCTTTCGAAGAAGGGTATTATAATACTCCCGTTGGTGCCTATGGAGTAGCTATATCGGGTAATTATGCTTATATGGCGGATGTTCGTTTCAGGACTCCGCATCATCAACATTAGCAATCCTGCAACGCCTTTCGAAGAAGGGTATTATGACACTCCCGGTTATGCCCTTGGGGTCGCGGTATCGGGTAATTATGCTTATATGGCGGATGACGGTGCAGGACTCCGCATTATCAACATCAGCAATCCTGAATCGCCTTTCGAAGAAGGGTATTATGACACTCCTGGTGGTGCCCATGGAGTCGCTGTTTCTGATAATTATGCTTATGTGGCGGATGAGGGTGCAGGACTCCGCATCATCAACATCAGCAATCCTGCATCGCCTTTTGAAGAAGGGTATTATGACACTCCTGGTGGTGCCTGGGGAGTCGCTGTATTGGGTAATTATGCTTATGTGGCGGATGGGGGAGCCGGGCTCCGCATCATCAACATCAGCGATCCTGCAACGCCTTTCGAAGAAGGGTTTTATGACACTCCAGGTTATGCCTGGGGAGTCGCATTATCGGGTAATTATGCTTATGTGGCAGATCATGACGCGGGAATGTTGATAATACAAAATGATCTGCTAACCTGTTGATAGGGAAAACCAAAAAGCAGAGCACAATGTCTTACCTTGATAGCAATGTTATCCCAATCCTTTCGATTTCACAAGCAAACATCAGCTATGTACTACCCGAAAAATGCAATGTAAATTTAACGATCTATAACCAAATAGGAAATAAAATAAAGGAAGAAGCATGGACTGATATAAGCACCGGTGAGCAGGAAATAATTATATCCGTTAAGTGATTTAGTAAATGGAATATATTTCTATTCCCTTAATGCAGTAAGTACCGATGGCAATAAGTGCTATAAAGCATCAGGAAAAATGATAAAAAAGGAATAGTATAATAAAATGAAAAGGTAAAAAAGATGAAATATAGGAAAAGACTGCCCTACAATCAGTTGGGACATCAGCTAATAATCCCGGAAGCCGAAAAGAGTGAAGAGTAAGCACACTATAAATATCAAAAAAATTATGAGAAAAGTCAACTGTTTCCTTTTCGATTGTTTTACTTGTAATTGATTTCATTTTATATCGCCCCTTGTAAAGGTTCCGGAAACATTTTTGGTTTATGAAAATTTTGATGAGGGATGGGGCGGTTGGGGACTCCCAAAATTTATTTGGAGCCCAGAGTTGGGGGAGGGACAATACCTACGGCATAGGTGGAACCCCATGTGCCAGAATGAATGGATATTATGGGCGCGAAATGCAAATGAGGACTGGCTTATTTCCCCATCATTGCCGATGGACTACTATTCAAATGTTGTTTTTACATTTTGGTCAGCAATGGCTTATCCAGCACCTATTACGAACCTTACTGTTAAAATATCAACAAATTATACTTACGGGGATCCAAATAACTGGTCAGAACTATACCCGTCTTTCGGACGGAGATCCTTATTGGGATTGGACTTTTTGGGGAGTTAGATATCTCCGGATATGATGGCATTAATGTGCACATTGCATTTGTATATATTTCTGATGACTCTTTTTGTGAAACCTGGGAAATTGATAATATTTCAATTATCGGAGAACTTATTCCGACCGGCGATATGTGAAGCTAATTTTAATGAAGACTGGAATAACTGGGGTCTTTACTCTCTTGCAGGTACACAAGAATGGACCAGAGATAATTATTACGTAATCGGAGACACTCCTTGTGCTGGAACGTCAGGATATGAAGGTGGTCCATTTGCAAATGACGACTGGCTTATTTCTCCACCTATGAATTTTGAGATTTATTCAAATGAAATTTTGAGATTTATTTCGTGATGTCATACGCCCTTCAAAATACAAATTTATCTGTTAAAATATCGGAAAACTATATTGGCGGGGATCCATATAACCCACTTTGATCAATTATCCCTCGACACTTTCGCAATGGTATCTTATTGGGAGTTGACTTTTTAGGAGATGTCGATCTGTCTCTATTTTAGGTGAAAATGTACGCATTGCCTTAGTTTACACCTCAAATGATATTGAATGTGAAAACTGGGATATTGATGATATAAGGATTATTGGGGACATAAATACTAATATCGGTCAATTGAATTCACATGAATTAATAAAAATATTTCCAAACCCGGCATCAGAAATGATTAACATCAATAATCCTTATGATGAAATGTCCATACTAAGTATTTATGGAATCTTGGGCAATTCTGTTGAAACGGTTCTATTGAAAAAGGAGAAAACCATATAGATATCAGCAAACTCCAAAAAGGGAATTATATTTTTCGTATTGATTCTGGCAGCGATTTATATCAGGAAAAGATTACGATTCTAAAAATTAAACCTTTTGCAGGCCGCGAATTTACAAAAATGGTACACAGGATTATGGGTAGGTAACTTGAAAGAAAATGAAATACAGATATTAATTTTGAGAAGAACAGGAGCTTAAAGTAACAATACAAATCCGGAGTATATTATTGGTACGAATAAAAATTTTCGCAATTGGTGTATAGAAATTTAAAATCAAATAAAATGAAAAAATTATTACTTTTTGCAATCCTTGCATTATCCTATTAATGCTTTTGCACAAAACAAACAACCGATGTTGAAAATTCATCATCCCTCATTAAATTCAAAAGAGGATATTCAGGGTATGTTGGAAGATAAAGCATTGAAAGAATTCCATCTCTTAAATTCCAAATCCCAACCCATACAAGTAATAACCCAGCAAACACTTCAGCCACTCTCATTGATCCCAATAATTGATAGTATCTACCTTTGGCAATTGGATTCGATAAGTATGTTATGGGTATTTAAATCCAAATTAACTAATATAATTTATAACGATAACCATTATGTGACAAGTCTCATTGAGCAAACCTTTAACGGCAGTGCTTGGATAAATTTAAATCAACATACCTATACTTATGATGCTAACAACAGAATGATAAGTGAATTAATCCAAACCTGGAATGGTAGTGCCTGGGTGAGTTCCGAGAAATATAGTTGCACTTATGATGCCAATAATAACCTGATAAATGAATTATGGCAAGAATGGAACGGAAGTGCCTTAGAGAATTCTAAACAATATTTATATACATACGATTCTAACAAAAATCAGATAAGTGAAACAAGACAAAACTGGAATGGAAACGCATGGGAGAATGTCTCTAAAATGGAGCTATACATACGATACAAACAATAATCAGATAAGTGTATTAGGACAAGGTTGGAACATAAGCTCCTGGGAGAATAATTATCAAGGCACATTTACTTACAATGTAAACAATAATCGGATTAGTGAATTATACGAATATTGGAATGCTACCATTTGGGAGAATGACTGGCAATACATTTATACTTACGATGGCAATAATAACCAGATAAATGAATTATACCAATACTGGAATGGAAGCAACTGGGTGAATGGATGGAAATACACCTATTCCTACGATGCTAACAATAATCAGACAAATGTACTAAATCAAGATTGGAACGGTAGTGCTTGGGTAAATTTTTGGCAATTCATTTATACCTACGATGCCAACAATAATCAAACAAGTTTATTAATCCAAGATTGGAACGGTAATGCTTGGGAGAATGAGCGAGCAATACACCTATAGTTATGATGTCAAAAATAATTTGACAAGTTTAGTATGGCAAACTTGGGAAGGCAACGGCTGGGTGAATTCGAGGCAAGTCACCTATACCTACGATGCCAACAATTTCACACAAAGTATTTCAATGAAAGCATGGAATAGTACTGGTACTGAGATAACGGAAGGTGATAGCATCTACTATTATTTTCATACGGTTCTTGGAATAGATGACTTGATTGTGCAGGAGGGAAATATTACTGTTTATCCCAACCCTTTTGAAAGCAAAACAATCATTGAATTCCTTAATCCCGAGCACACAAATTACAAATTAACCATTTTCAGTATTTCAGGAAATAAATTATTTGAGATGGATAATATCGAATCAGATAAAATCGAATTTGAAAGGGGCAACCTTCCAAATGGAGTTTATCTAATTGAACTCGAAGGGGAAAAGGTTTACAGGGGGAAGATGGTGGTGAAATAATACAAAACAAAAAGTATGAAAACAATAATAATTATTATTTCGGGAATTTTATGGAGTGCCAATGTTATTTCGCAAAACTTAAATACCACTCTTATAGGCCAATGTACATCTCCAATATATTGCCTGTGGTGTAACTATTTATGGCAATTATGCCTATGTTGCAGATATTGATCACCTTCGAATAATTGATATTACTAATCCGTCACTTCCTTTTGAAGTAGGTAATTGCCAAACTTATCAAAGTTCAGAAGATGTTGCTTTATCAGGCAACTTTGCATTTGTTGCAGACTGGGGGGCAGGTCTCAGAATTATTGACATAAGTGATCCGGAATTACCAAATGAGATTGGATACTTTGGCCCTGGTGACGCACGTGGTGTAGATATATCGGGGAACTATGCTTATATAGGAGCAGGAGGTGCAGGTCTTTGGATAATCAACATTACTGATCCTACAAACTATACTGTTGAAGGTAACTGTAATACTTCTGGCTATATTGTTGGAGTTTTTGTATTGAATGATTATGCTTACATTACTGACGGAGAGGGAGGACTGTTTTTAATAGAGGTTAGTGATCCTTTAGAACCATTTGAAGTGGGGTATTTTGATACTCCTGGTACCTCATGGGATGTGTTTGTTGTAGGGAATCTTGCATATTTGGCAGATGGTGGAGAAGGTCTTCGTATCATTGATATTAGCATACCTGAAGAGCCTTTAGAAGTTGGGTATTACAATACTACAGGTCATTCAAAGGGTGTTTTTGTACTGGATAAATACGCCTATCTAACCGATGGTGATCTTCATATATTAGATATAAGCGATCCAACTAATCCTGTTGAGGTTGGATTTTATGATGCACCTTATTACACACAAGGAGTTGCAGTAGAAGGATCACTTGTGTATGTAGCTGCAGGATATGACGGCCTTCTCATTATAAAAAATGACCTTGTTGGAATTACTGAACATCATTTACAAAATGTTAATCAATTAGCAGTTACATTTGCTCCCAATCCTGCTGTAGAGATTATATCTATTTCCTGTAACCTGCCAGAAAAATGTAATATTAGTATAGAGCTTTACCAACAAAATGGAAGATTGGTTCAGGAAATAATTAAAAATAATCAGTTGGCTGGTCCAAATAAAACCGAAGTGAATATCGCAGGGTTGCCTTCCGGGAGTTACCTATACTTAATTACAGCAGAGGCATTGAACGATCAAAAGGTTTATAAGGAAGGTGGGAAAATGATTGTACAATAAAGTAGGATATAAATTATAGATCAATAATTTGAACTCAATTACGAAAAGGGTTTACCGAGATGGTCTAATATGCCTGGACCGAGATTGTTCATTAATCCCTAAAACAATTATACTTAAAAATGCACTATCCTCAATAAACAACGCTATTTTAAGACTATTTAAGTTATTTATTATGAAAAAAATAATGTTTTTTTTAATTTACCAATTTTCAATAATTGGAATGTTTCTTATTCTTATAAACGGTTGTAAGAAAGATGATAACAATGATAATAATAGTGTACCATCAGGGAAAGTTAAGGATATTGATGGGAATATTTATAATGCAGTTACCATAGGTACGCAAATATGGATGGCAGAAAACCTGAAAGTTACAAAATATAAGGATGGCTCTAATATAGATTATCCGGGTACAGATAATACAGCTTGGGAAAACAATACAAGTGGAGCTTATGCTTGGTACAATAATGACATCAATAATAAACAGACCTATGGAGCATTGTACAATTGGTACACAATAAATACAGGAAAATTGTGTCCTGATGGTTGGCATGTTCCTACAGATAATGAATGGAAAATTTTGGAAGGGACTGTAGATAGCCAGTATGGTATTGATGACTCTATTTGGAACGAAATTATGTTTAGGGGTTTTGATGCTGGCATAAACTTAAAATCCACAACCGGTTGGAATTCTGACGGAAATGGAACTGATAAGTATGGTTTTTCTGCCTTTCCCGGTGGTGGTCGTGACTTCGATGGATCATACTTTAGTATTGGCAAAAACGGTTATTGGTGGACTGCAACTGAAAGTAGTACTTATTATGGTTGGTACCGGGCAATTGGTTACAATAATAATGCCGTCGGAAGGGACTATCTTAGTGGGAAGGATGGTGGGAAGTCTATTCGTTGTTTAAAGAATTAGGAATTTAACCGATTTTTCGACGAGTGATATTAAAACTATGAACCTCAATAAAATTATAGCAGATAAAATTTTCACAAACTTAGAATTAGACCTGAGTCGCAAAATAACAATAAAGGTGACCCCTCCCAAAAAACCGGAGGTTAATTTTAATATTTCCTTATCCGACATATTGGAAAAAGGCGACTTGCTAAAAGGTGTTTATCTTGAACTCAAGGGGGATAAGGTTTACAGAGGGAAAATGGTTGTAAAATAGAATCTAATTAACAAAAGGAAGGCTTTACCATAAATCCAGAAATGAAGGTCAAAATTTAAAATCATATAAAATGAAAAAATTATTACTCTTTGCACTCATTGCATTATCAATTAATGCTATTGCACAAAACAAACAAACCACATCTATCATGCATCATCCAAAATTAAATTCAACGGAGAATGTTCGCGGTATGAAGGGAGATGAAAGTAAGAAAACATCCACACTCATTTTTAAAATGAATGAGGATCTTTATTGCAAACATCAAAAAACAGAGCCGGCCTCATTAATCCAAATATATGATAGCATCTACGACTGGCAATGGGATACGCTCAACAACGGATGGCTGATTGATTCCAAATTTATTGATATCGTCTATGACGCTAACCATAATCTGATAAGTGGCATAGGACAAATCTGGAATGGCAACACTTGGGAGAACGACTATAAATACATCACTACTTATGATGCCAACAATAATTGGACAAGTTGGTTGTACCAATACTGGAACAATATCGAATGGGAAAATGGGGAAATATACACTTTTACTTATGATGCAAACAATAACCAATTAAGTGAATTATATCAAATATGGGATGGTAATGCCTGGGAGAATCAATATAAAACTACATATACTTTCGATGACAATAATAATCAAACAAGTTCTTTATCAGAGGAATGGATTGGTAATTCTTGGGTGAATCAAAATAAATCTACAAGAACCTATGATGCCAACAATAATCTGATAAGCATAATAGCACAATCCTGGAATGGCAATGACTGGGAGAATGACTATCAGTTCATAATTACACATAATGCAAACAATGACGAGACAAGTAGATTATTTCAAACCTGGAACGGCAATACTTGGGAAAATCAATTCCAATATACAAATTATACTTACGATGTAAACAATAATCTGTTAAGTCGCTTGTACCAAATCTGGGACGGTAATGTATGGGTAGACTATGGGCAAATCATCAATACCTTCGATGCTAACAATAATCTGACAAGTGAAATATGGCAAAGTTGGAACGGCACCATGCTGGGAGAATAATGTTCAATACACATATACCTATGATGCCAGCAATAATCAAACAAGTGATTTAAGGCAAGACTGGAATGGCAGCACCTGGGTGAACATATGGCAATATGCCTATTCTTATGACGGCAATAGTTTCAATATGACCGATACATATAAAGAGTGGAATGATGAAGGTACAAAAGTGATTTATGGCGACAGCAGCTACTATTATTACCATACGGTTCTTGGAATAAATGACCTGATGGGTAAGGAAAAAAATATTGTTATTTACCCTAATCCCGCAAATAATAAAATTACCATTTCAAATAACAAGGAAATTCCAGAAGAAGCCATTGTAAGCATATTTGAAATTAGTGGACAAAAGGTACTGCAGGAAAAATTCCATAATCAAAAACTGATTGAGATAGATGTGAGCAGGCTGACAAATGGGATTTATTTGGTGAAAATACAGTCTAAGGAAGGGATGGTGGTTAAGAAGTTGGTTATACAGTAATATTGGGGAAGAGTTGGGATTTGGTAATTAGGATTTGGGACCAGTTGTCAGATCAAGTATTAGCAACTAAAGTAAATCTATGAATTTCAATTGCAAAGTTTATTTAAATGGCTGATATAACTTTGCATAATTCTCAAATCCATTCAGTAGCGGTTTATTCAAATCAAACGTTTGTGCCCCTCCAATTTCCTGCTTTTAAATAGATGAAGGACAGCAAACCCAACACGACAGAATAAACACATTCGGCAGACCAGGCAAGAGTGAGACTTCCTTTTGCAACGATGGTCACATACCATGCATATCCGAGGTAAACAATAAGAACAATCACTTCGATCATAAAAGAAACCAGTGTTTTACCGCTGCCCGATACGGCAGAAAAGAAAATATAAGCCGCTGAAAGAAGCAATGCTGCAACATTGATTACATAAACAACAGGTATGGCTTCTGATATAAGGGTTATATCATTGGTATATATTTTCAAGGCAAGCCGGGGAAGAAAAGAACCCAGGATTACCATAAAACCCACACCTGTCAAACATATTGCCGCCACTTTATAAACCAGCGGCATGACTTCCTCCTGTCTTTTACTGCCGATAAGGAAGCTCACCAGCGTGTTCACGGCAGCCGCCAGTCCCCACATTGGAATCATGAGCAACATATAAAAACTACGAATGATATTGGAAACCGCGAGTTCTTTTTCGCCCATTTTCTCAACCAGTAAGAAGAAAGCAAGCCAGGAAGCCAGTGATAAAAAATTCTGAAGCATCATTGGAAAAGAAACCCGGATGATGTGGATATATAATTTAAAATCAAAATGCCTGAATCCAAAGAGGTGATATTTTTGTATCGGGAACCTGAACCGCGAAAAATAAATAAAATAGATCGCTGCGGCAATTTCAGCTATGACTGATGCTATCGCCGCTCCTGCAATGCCCATTTCCGGGAATCCAAAATGGCCAAAAATGAGACAATAATCAAGAATGGCATTGACAATTGCCATGAGAAATGTTGTGTAGGTTATGACTCTTGTACTGGCAACTCCAACATAAAAAGCCCTGAAGAATACATGAATAAAAGCAAAAAATACTCCCCACGAACGATAATTAATATAAATGGTTGTCGCTTTAACTACCTCCTCTGAGCGAAGGACAAGGCTAAGAATATCGTGCGAAAAGAACTTCATCAGGCAAAACAAGATGATCGCCAGTGGGGCAAGAAACAAAATTCCATGATCGATGGTGCGGCCAATTTGGAGATAATTGCCTTCGCCATTTCGTCTTGCTACGATAATTTGTAATCCAATCCCAAAACCCCAGGCAAGCATAATTGCCACAATATAAAAAACACCGCCAATAGCACCTGCTCCAAGTTCTACCTCTCCTACCCTTCCCAGAAAAGCAGTATCGGTTACGCTCAAAATATTCTGGGCAATACTGCCGAGGATAATTGGATAGGCAATATTCCAAATTTCACGATATTTAATTCCGGTTTTAAACAAAATGAATAAAGCAAGTCTTAAGGAATGCAAAAATAGTATTTGCAATCTAAAGGAAAAACTTGATCCAATCTTCTGGGTGAGAAGGTAAATTAACTACCCCGCCGCAAGCGGATGGGGTATTTGGCGAAACTTATATTTTATTCGCCACAAGTGGCGGGGAATATAACCCATTTGATCCCTCGACTCCGCTCGGGATCAGTTCGACTAAATAATTTTGTTGCTCAAAATTATAGTCTCACTGATTTAATCCGGAGATTTTTTTAGGAAGTAAATTGAAATTGATTGAGATAAATTCATTTGAAGTTAAAAAGGGATAGTTATTTTTGCACACGGCTATGAAATAAAACAAGGAGGAAGAAATTCATGTCAAAAAATCTATATATAGCGGCAGCAGAGGCCGATTCAGGAAAATCTCTGATCGTTCTCGGTATAATGAACATCCTCTTAAGGTATGTGAAAAGAGTTGGATTTTTCAGGCCGATTGTCAGGTCAGATAAAAAGCAGGATCATCATATCAACCTTGTTTCTAAACTTTTTAATCTTCATTTTGACCACGACACCCTGTACGGTGTGACATCAGATGAAGCACAGGCATTGATCCAGGCCGGATATATGGATGATTTGTTCACTGCTATCCTTGACAAGTATAAAAAGCTGGAAGAACAGTGCGACTTTGTTTTATGCGAAGGAACTGACTTTGCAGGATCACTGAAACCTTTTGAATTCGATTTTAATGCACAGATCGCCAATAACCTTGGAGCGCCTATCCTTGCTGTTGTAAATGGCAACGGAAAAACCGTCGGTGAAATAGCAGATAATATCCAGCTGTTTAAAAATGTACTCACAAAGGAGAAATGTGCATACATGGGAATGGTGGTAAACCGAGTGAGGCCTGAAGATAAATTTACTGTTGCTGAGGTTCTCAAGCGTTATAAAGCAGGTGAGGAAATTGGTTTTGTCATCCCTGAAAATGCAATGCTGCAAAAGATCACCATACGCCACATCATCCATGACCTTCATGCCGACTGGATATACGGCGATGACGAAGTGCTGGATTACGATGTGAATGATTTTAAGATCGGGGCGATGAACATCGAGCACATTCTGAAATTTACCGGAGCCGGAACTTTAGTGATTACACCCGGAGACAGAACCGATGTCCTGACAGTGCTTTTTATGACACTTTTGTCTGACAGCTATCCAAAAATTGCCGGTATCATCCTTACTGGAGGTTACCGCCCCAACGAAGATCTGATGAAACTGATCCGCGGGATCAAGAAACTACCGGTTGCGGTTTTCAAAGTGGAAACAGACACCTTCGATACGGCTATGAACATTAGCAAAATAAGGCCGCTACTGACCCACGATAATGAACGCAGGATGGCCATTGCACTTGGTCACTTTGATGCCCATACAGATGCAGATAAACTGAAGCAAATTGTTTCAGTTACCTCCTCGAGCGTGGTAACACCTATCATGTTCGAATACCAGCTTTATGAAAGGGCAACCGCGCAGCGCATGCACATCGTGCTGCCTGAAGGAACGGAGGAGCGAATACTCCGGGCAACTGAAATTTTACTCCGGAGAAACGTTGTTGATATTACCTTACTGGGAAATGAGCAGGAAATTCTGAAAAAGGCTGATTCACTGCACCTGAAGATTCAAGGAGCCAATATTATTGATCCATTTGATAATGACCTGATCAACGATTATGCCTTGACCTATTTTAAGCTCAGGAAAGAAAAAGGAGTAACCCGGGAAGCTGCCTACGACATCATGCGCGATGTCAGCTATCTCGGCACCATGATGGTCTATAAGGGTCACGCTGATGGAATGGTTTCAGGTTCGGTACATACAACACAACATACCATCCGACCGGCTTTTGAATTTATCAAGACCAAACCCGGCTTTTCAATCGTGTCGAGTTGTTTCTTTATGTGCTTCGAAGATAAGGTGCTCGTTTATGGAGACTGTGCTGTGAATCCCAATCCTGACTCAGAACAGCTTGCTGATATTGCTATCAGTTCGGCGGATACTGCGCAAGCCTTCGGCATCGAACCGCGAATCGCTATGTTATCTTATTCCACCGGTGAATCAGGTAAAGGAGAAGATGTGGAAAAAGTCCGCAGAGCAACAGAAATCGCCCGCCAACGCCGTCCTGATCTAAAAATAGAAGGTCCCATCCAGTACGATGCTGCCATTGACGCAACCGTAGCCAAGCAAAAAATGCCGGGAAGTGAGGTTGCCGGTAAAGCAACGGTATATATTTTCCCCGATCTTAACACAGGTAACAATACCTATAAGGCGGTTCAGAGAGCATCAGGAGCTGTTGCAGTAGGACCGGTTTCGCAGGGTTTAAATAAGCCGGTAAATGACCTGAGTCGTGGCTGCACGGTGAAAGACATAGTAAACACGGTTCTCATCACTGCCATTCAGGCGCAGATGGCCGGGAAAAAATAAGACAGGATATAGATATTTCTCTTTAAAGGTTATTTGTGATGCCAATGTTTTTGCTTAAAAGCACCATCATGAAATCGCCGGACTCCAGGGTCGTCTGTTGGTGAATGTTTGCTCTATTTCAGCGAGAGAAATTTATCTGTAAACAACGACTTTAGTAATGGACTTCTTCGCTTCAGAAATTAATGTAAAAAGATATACCCCTCCAGGCAGAAAACCAATATCTATCTTTTCATTTCCCCGCAGCGTTCCTTCATAAACCAACCGGCCATCCTGACTAATAATGGATAATTCCGCTTTCTGAACATCTTCAATTTGAAAACAGATGAATTCACTGGCAGGATTTGGAAAGACACTTACATCCAAAGACTTGATTTCAGGCAGAGAAGTGGTTGGATTCAGGTTCCAGGTCGTGTACATAAGCCCTCTTCCGTGTGTTGCGGCTAAAACGGTATTATCAGAAGCCCTTAACTGAAGCATATCTATCCTGACATTTGGCATACCACCATCCGGTTCCCAGATTACATCTTCCACACTGGCATCGCTGGTCGACCATATCCCAACTTCGGTAGCAAGCATCACCTGTTTGCAATTCTGGGGATGGAATAAACTCCACCGGACCGGCATATCGGGTAGATTGCCCGATATATCATTCCAGATGCTGCCCCCGTTATAGGTTTGCCAGACTGAGGAAACACCATAGTTGGAAAAGGTCACAAGCAGCGTATCCTCCGAACCTCCAATTGATATACTGGAAAGATTTGCAGTCGGGAAATTATCCGAACCAACCTCGGTCACCGCCGGAGTGCTCTGCGCATTGAACACCTTGAATAACCGGCCGTTTTGCGATCCCAAAAACAATGTGGTAGCTCCATCAGGAGAATAAGGTGAAACTTTAACTTGCGAAAAATAGGAATTCAGGTTAACAGGTAAACTGATTAATTGCTCAACCGGATTATTGGGTATTCCCCCGATCCTCAAAATTTGATTTGCATTTAAGCCATTGAATTTAACCGCATTGGCATACAGGATATTATTTTCGCTGTCATAATCAGCCGGATTAATAAATACACCGGTTTCCTCAATACCCATGTCGCAGTATGGGTTCCAGTTGTTAAATATTTTATATTTATTAAAAATCGTGGATGTGATCATGAGATTGGGTTCTGTATTATCAAAAAAGCAATAAGCGCCGTCATTCTCATCGATCATATCATTAATGTCAAGAGGTTCACCGGTATAAAGCAGTGTTCCGTTATCCTGAAGCCCGCCGACAAAAAAATTAAAACCAGGGACAGGGTATATTGCACAGGTATAGAATTGAAGTGTGTTATAGTTTCTGTTTTTTTCCTGGAAAACAGGATTATCGGAGTAAGCATTCTCTGTTAAGAAAACACCCCCGTCATTACTGAGCAGCATTTCGCTGGATGAATTCTTTTTATAGAGTTTTGAATGCTGGTCGCAATGCACATAATCATCTCCTCCTCCTGTGTACATCAGGGTCCAATCCGACACTTTCGACCATGAATCCCCTCCATTGGTCGATTTCCAGACATCCAATCCTCCAACATAAACTTTATTCGAGTTGGTCGGACTTACGGCTGCGGCTAATGCATGCCATGAAAGGGTTGCCCATTCAACATTGCCGCCCGGTAAATTCTTTTGTATCCAGCTTTGCCCGCCATTGTTTGACCTGAGTATATACCTCCCTATTGCATAATTAAAATTGGTTGAATTCAACCAGCCCGCTCCTACCAGAGCGTAAACCCTGTTTGCATTAGAGGCAGCGCATGCTAAAATGACCCGGTCTGGTATATTATATTCAGGATCATTTTGAATAATTTCTTCATAGTTGTCAAATACAGTCCATGAGCCTGAGGTACCTGCATCAGAATATAATATTGTCGCACCACCTTTTCCTTCAAGATTTTTCATCGTTCCGACAAATATCCTGCCTTCAGGCCCGATCTCAATATCGGCTGGTGCATAGGGATGATCCTCCCAGGCTATATTCGGGAGTACCTGAGACCAGGTTTCCCCTCCGTCTGTTGATCTGTAAAGACCGTCAGAAGGTTCACTTTGAAAATTAATTCCAAGATAAAAACCGGATACCACACCAGCATATAATGCACTTATTCCATTTTCGTCCCTGATCTTCAAATCAGAAATATACTTAAAATCCTCAGTTGAAGGTATTAAGTCCCATGTTTCCCCGCCATCAGTTGATTTCCAGATTCCCATTCCCACACCAGATGATTCGCGGTATATGAGTCTTGCTGTTTGATATTCACCGGTTCCTGCATAAAAGATCATGGGATTATTTGAATCACTGACCATACTGCTGATTGAAAGTCCTGGCCAGAAGTCGCTCACCGGCTGCCATTCTGATGAATTATCGTAAATATTATTGTTATACCATAAACCGCCGGTAACACTTCCCGCCCAGACTTTGGTTCCGGCCGCATCGTTAGGATCCCACATAACTGCACGAGTTCGCCCGCCCATGTTGGAACCCGTTTCAATCCATTGCAGGTCGGTTACCGACTTTTTACTTTTTTTTTGATTTAACAACTCTTTAGTCTGCTGGTAGGCAATGTATAATCTTTCTGAAGGGACACGTTTCAGATCGGGATCAATGGTCATATAGTAATTCTGAAGAGCCGCCATATCAGGCATGCCTGCGCCTGCAGGTATTTTCTGGTATGCATCCATCAGGTATTTTTCCCATGCATCGCGCGGGTCATCTTTTCCTGGACGAATACAAATAACAAAAAAAACCAAAACTGCCAGCACTATTATTCCTGACAGAATAACCTTCATTTTCATATATTTTTCAGGTTAGCTTGTCATTTTTTATGATTGAGATAACTTTCTAAAAAAGCCTCCCACAACATTTTATCCGGAATACATTGCTGCTAACTTTTAATTCAGCAAGGCTTCACGCAGATCATTTTTCGTTTCAAAAATAGAAAATTTTATTTGTTTATAATTCCAATTAACATAATTGATCCTGCAACCAAATTTATCCCCGATTTTACATTTTGAGCAAATCCTTGCTGCCAATCAATTCAGATCGTTGAACAAAACTCTAATGTAAGTTGTTGTAAAGAATCAATCGAAAAATCATTAATATATAACTTTAAATAAACTCTTTAAAAATGGATACTAAAAAAACTATTGTTGTTGTCGGCGCCACAGGAGCGCAGGGCGGCGGATTGGTAAGGGCTATTCTTAATGACCCAAATCATGAATTTAATGTCCGCGCCATAACACGCGATGTAACCTCGGATAAAGCGAAAGAACTCTCCAAACTTGGAGCTGAAGTGGTGACCGCTGATCTGGATGACGCAGAAAGCCTTAAAAAAGCCTTTCAGGGAGCATGGGGAGCCTTTTGTGTAACATTCTTCTGGAACCATTTTTCTCCTGAAAAAGAAATGGAACATGCTAAAGCCATGGCTGAAGCAGCCAGGCATGCCGGTATAAAACATGTTATCTGGTCGACACTTGATGACACCCGCAAACTGATCCCTTTAAGCGATAATCGCATGCCCACTTTGATGGGAAAATACAAAGTGCCTCATTTTGATGCAAAAGGCGAGTCCAATCACTTTTTTACCAATCTTGGTTTACCTGTAACGATGCTTAATACGGTTTTTTATTGGGATAATTTTATTTATTTCGGTTTGGGTCCAAAAAAAGGACCTGATGGCAACCTGGCTATTACAATGCCTATGGGTGATAAGAAACTTCCGGGGATAGCTGCAGCCGACATTGGCAAATGTGCCTTAGGGATATTCAAAGCTGGACCAAAATATATCGGAAAGACGGTCGGAATTGCCGGAGAACATGTGACCGGAAAACAGATGGCTGAAGGTTTTAGCCGTATATTGGGCCAAAAGGTTATTTACAATGCCATAGAACCTGAAGTTTATCGAGGTTTCGGGTTTCCCGGTGCTGAGGACATGGGAAATATGTTCCAGTTTAAGCGCGATTTTGAAAAGGAATACTGTGCATCAAGAAACGTTGAGTTGACCCGTTCGCTAAATTCATCCCTCCTCAGTTTTAACCAATGGCTCGATCAGCATAAACATCTTATTACGGTTGATTAGTTTTTCAATAGGTAAAAAAAGTATGTGGCTTTCAAAGATAAGCTACATACTTTTTTTTTGGATTCCCTTTCTGGAATGTTCAATAACCATTTTAAAGAAAACCAAAGACTCGGTTTTACATTTTATATGATGGTAATTTTGTAGTGTCTTATCCGCCATCCCCTAAATGAGGTTTAAGGATAGAGAAAGGAAATAAAGTGGAGAAATTGTTATAATTTGGGATATTCATTTATAAGCTAAGTCCAAGACCATATTTTAAAATGGACCAAGACGAAGTGTAAGTTCAACGGGAAAAATTTGAGGCTAAAAACCATAGTCCACCAGATGCGGCGAGGGGTGGTTGACAAAAAAAACACCCTCCGCCACTACGGCGACCCTGTTAAGAAAAAAATACATGCCCCTGCCAGAAATGCGCCAACACGCGGAGCTTCCCCAGAAAAATAAACTGCCCCTCCCGCACATCAAAAAGGTTGTTTTACAGCGATTTATGATAAAGGGAGGTGTATTGGGGGAAAATGGAAATTGGAAAGTTGAAATTGTATATTTGAAAATGGAAAATTTTGGATGGAAAAAGGTAAATGGAAAATGTTTGACTTCGATAATCTATGTCAAATGGAGAATTCGATATGTTACAAATTACTAATGGGTATAATCTAATTCTTTAAGCGTTATAGGATCATACTTTTTACCAAACCCGCAATAAATAAGATTTATAGTAATTGCATTCCCGGAAAGATTGGTTCCCTTTGGATTATTGTAATCAACAAAATTATATTTCCACTCAACTCCAATGTAATTATAAGGATTAAGAAAATATTTATAACCTACGCCAATATTTAAATTGAGGGAGTTAATGGATTTTGTTAAGTCATCATCTGTACCGGGATAATCAACCTTTAAAGCAGTAAATCCATCAAAAGCAACACCACCAATTAAATCGAAATGGTTATTTTTTATAAAGAATAATTCATAACCTAGTTCAAGCCCTAAATTAGCTCCAAAAAAATGATCGGTGTCGTAAAGCGAATCATTTTCATAAACCTGGTAAGTATTAGGAGATTTAATAAACTTAAAACCGAATTCGACACCGGCAAAAAGTTTCCTGTATTTCATACCAATTCTCATTCCGAGGTATGGATGCGAACCTACGGTCTTTAAATTACCAAGAGGAATCCATGCACCCATAGGTATAGCTACATTAATCGAAGTTTGATTTTTATTTCGTTTAATCTCCTTTAAATAGTATTGCTGAATTTTTGTCCCATTGAAATTCTCGCCTTGCAACATGCCAAATGTATTTTCAAAATCATTTGAATAAAAACGTAAAAAGAATTTCTCAACCTCAGTTAAATCCTTATTAGAAAGCAATTGCTTCGATTTATCCACAGTAAACGTGTCCAGGTCACTTTTATAATATACATAATACCCAATTGTATCCTGGCTTTGTTTATAGAAAAGAAGTGCATTAATTATAGTCGAATCATAAAGATCTTCAGTAAAGCTATGATTACGAATGGCAAGTAATATTTTACATCGAATCGACAATTCGAATTGTCCACACTCCTTTTCCCAATAATGAATAACTGCCTCTGCCGAATCAATGGCTCCTTTGTTATAGAAGTGTGGGATTAAATAGGTGGCATTATAGTAAATGTCGCTGCATGTTAGTTTCCTTTTTGTCATAATATTCTCAATACTATCAATCTGTCCATAGGCAGATGTTGTAATGATAATTATCGCAAATGACTGAATGAATATTTTTACCATGACCTATAAATTAATATTGAAACTTAAATGAAGACACTGCGAAATGCGACCCAAACAAATAATCCCACCTTTTATTAAATGAATGATCATCATTAATTATTGCATTTTAAGGCAACTGCAAATATAATGTTAATCGTGAAATTTGAAAGTTGAAATTGGATATTTGAAATTGGAAAATTGGGGATAGAAAAGGGTAAATGGAAAATGGAATGCTCAACATTTAATATTTAACACTCAACATTTAACATTCATCAATTCGCCCATTCCTCAATTCAATAATTTCCTCTACGTTTTGGGGTTTGGTTTAAAAGGTAGTTTGGCAAGTTTCTCCACGGTGAGGCTTGGAAAGTCGAACTCCTGCGTAATTTCACCCAGCATAAGGTACACGCCCTGCCCTTTGAACGGGTAGTTCTTCAGCGAATTGGGGAAATGAACCGTATCGAAGAACTCGCCCGTTGCATCCAGGAAGGTTCCGAAGTGCATCCACTCCTTTTTCACGGTTCGCACATACTTAATGGTAACCAGGTGCCCCAGCATGCGCACCTTTTTGCCCACATGGCTGATCATATCTTTAGCCAGAATCTCCCCCCTGAAGGTGGTTTGCAGCATTTCGAAATAAGTCATCGACACAGGGAAACCCACGAGGTCAATTTCGTCGTAGGCATTTTCGAGCAGGCTGTGTTCGAGTTGCGGAAGCGTATAAGTCTTTGGCGGATTATAGAACAGCGCATTCGGATGAAAAGGCTTGCCTTTGTTCATGAGCATGTGAACCTCCCAAAGCAGTACCGACTTCAGCTTGCAGGTGAACCGGAAAGCATCAATGCGGATGAGGATGATCATCTGCTCGATGCCGGCATGCACGCGCCTCACAAAATCCTCCAGGTCGATGAAATCGCCGTTCCGCTTTCGCTCTTCTTCTATCCCCTGCCCGGTTTTGTATTCGAGGTTGGCAATGTGCACAAAGCCAATGTAAATGTCCTTCCCGATGATCCGCGTTTGGTAGTTGCTGTGGTTCACACAGGGCAGCTTAATGTTGGCGCCCTGCCTCCGGGCCTCGTTAAAATAAACCCAGGTATGATAAAAGCCCCCGAAATTGTTGATCACGGCCGTCATAAACTCCAGCGGAAAGTAAGCTTTGAGGAAAAGGCTCTGGAAACTCTCCACGGCATACGAGGCAGAATGGGCTTTCGAAAAAGAATAGCCGGCAAAAGAATCAATCTGCCGCCAAACTTCCTGCGTAAGCTCATCGGGATAACCGCGCTCCCGGCAATTGGAAAAAAACTTATCGACGATGCGCTGCATTTCCTTATGACCGCGAAACTTTCCGCTCATGGCACGCCGCAAAACATCAGCATCGGCCAGGTCGAGCCCGGCAAAATGGTGACAAACCTTCAGCACGTCTTCCTGGTAAACCATTACGCCATACGTTTCCCCCAATTGCTCCTTCATAATGGGATGCAGGTACTCAAACTGGTCAGGATGATGAAACCGGTGAATGTACTGACGCATCATACCCGACTTCGCCACGCCCGGACGTATGATGGAACTTGCGGCGACCAGGCTTATGTAGTTGTCGCACCGGAGTTTTTTCAGCAAACCGCGCATCGCAGGACTTTCGATGTAAAAACAACCGATGGTCTCCCCTCTTTTCAGTTGCGCCTTCACCTTCTGATCGTTCTTAAACTTCTCCACCTCGTGCACATCCACGCTGATGCTCCTGTTTTCGCGGATAATATCCGCTGCATCGCGGATATGTCCTATCCCACGCTGACTCAGAATATCAAGTTTTTCGAACCCAAGCGCTTCAGCCACATACATGTCCCACTGGGTCGTAGGGAAACCTTTCGGAGGCAGGTCGAGCGCCGTGTAATACGTAATCGGAAGGTCCGAAATAAGGATTCCGCCTGCATGAATGCTTCTGAGGTTCGGAAAATCGAGCATCTCCAAAGAGATTTCGTATATCCGTTTGGTAATGGAGTTCTTATGGATGCCGGTTTCAGGATTGTCCACCAGCTCATCGATCTCCTGCTTTGGCAAACCGTAAACCTTACCCAGCTCTCTGAAGATTGATTTTCCTTTAAACGTACTGGTAGCTCCCAGCAAAGCCGTATGCTGATGGCCATATCGCTTGAAAATGTAATCCTGCACTTCCTCCCTTTCGCGCCACGAATAATCAATATCAAAATCGGGCGGGCTGGTTCGCTTTGGATTGATGAAACGTTCAAAATAGAGATCCAGGTCGATCGGATCCACATCAGTGATCTTTAAACAGTATGCAACCACACTATTGGCGCCACTTCCGCGCCCCACATGGTAAAATCCGCGCGACATGGAGTACCGGATAATGTCCCAGGTGATGAGGAAATAAGCTGCAAAGCCAAGTTTAAAAATGATAGCAAGCTCTTTTTCCACCCTTTCCCTGGCAACCTTGTTATTCCTGCCATATCGGTAAAGCATACCGTCCCTGGCAAGCTTGGTAAGCAAATCTTTGTCGTCGGCATCATTGCCGGTAAAGGTCTTACGGTTCTTAAACGATTTAAAATCGAAATCAATCTCACAGTCATTGAGTATCTTTTCAGTATTACTGATGATTTGCGGGTGATCACAGTAATAATCGAGCAGCCGACTGGCAGGCATCATTACTTCCGACTCATCCGCCAGCATTTTAGGCGTAAGCTGGCTCAGCAAAATATTATTGTCAACAGCCCGGAGGTTTTTGTGAAGGTAATAACCCTTCTGATCGGTAAAAGTTACCGGCTGAAAAACTACCAGCTTCGATGGATCATCAGTATAATCCGTCGAAAAAAGTTTCAATACCTCGTTTGGTTTTATGCCGATCAGTTCATTATCTTTCAAATCCGATAATTTTTTTCTGCCAAAGGGATAGATCACATACACATGCTCAAAAACGGGAGCCTGGTAAGGAATTTCTTTTGCATTCAGGTTATGATCGGTAAGAAATTCGTTGAGTTCACGAAAGCCTTCATTGTTCCTGGCCACGCAAGTGAAGATAAGCTCATTGCCATTCCTGAATTCCATTCCGCCAATGGGTTTGATATCATTTTCGCGGCAGGTTTTCACAAAATCAATCATTCCGGTCGAGTTGTTGATGTCGGTCAGGGCAAGTTCCCTTATATTATTTTGCTTGGCAATCTCAACCAGCTTTTCGATGGAAAGGGTTCCGAATCGCAGGCTATAATATGAATGGACGTTTAAATACATCTGATGAAATTCCAAAACAGAAAAACCAAAAGCCAATCTTTTCTTTCCGACATGTAACCTATCTTATTTACCTGAAACCTGTTCCGTCGTTGATGAGAAGGAACCTGGAAACTGAAACCTGGAACCCGGAACAGAATGATCGGTTAAAGTCAGATGACTAAACCCTGTTCCCGGTTCGCCAACAGGCCGATATTGCTCATCCCTCATTCCGGCAGCACGCCTGATGGCCTTTGTCCCGAACCGCAGCCTGATCCTGTCCATCGCCTGGTAAAGATTGGCCATTTCAGGTGTATCTTCAAACATATTCAGTTGCTGCGAACCTTGCACCAGCGAGCTGAACTTCACCCCGATCAGCCTGATGAGCATCCTTCGGGTATATAGTTTCTCAAATAACTCATGTGCTATTTTCAGTAAGATATGATCGAACGCCGTATAAGGAATATGCTTTTGCAAAGTATGGGTATCAAAGTTCGAATACCTTATTTTTAAAGTCACACACGAAGTAAGCCGCTGCTCCTTGCGAAGCTGGAAAGCAATTTTCTCCACCATACCGGTCAAAATATTCTTGAGCATTACAATATCAGTCGTATCGGTTTCAAAAGTTCGATTCCGTGCCAATTGATTTCCGCTCCGAATATTGCTGAACAGGAGTATTATCAACACCATTGGCCTTTTTCCAGATCACAATCCCGTTCTTGCCCATCACCCTTTCCAGCATATCCACAGGAACAAGCCTCAGGGTATTGATGGTTGAAATCCCCATCGAGCGAAGCAGCATGTAAGTCCTGTCGCCGATCATCGGAATCTTTTTAATCGAAAGCGGATCCATAAATGGATGTATCCTGTGATAAGGAACTTGAGTCAATCTATTGGGTTTGGCTTCGTTGGTAGCGATCTTCGAAACCGTTTTATTCACCGAAACACCAAATGATATCGGCAGGCCGGTTTCCCGTGTAATCTTTTGCCGCAGTTCCTGCGACCATTTTAAATTACCAAAATATTTATCCATGCCGGTAATGTCAAGGTAGTGCTCATCAATGGAAGCCTTTTCATAAACCGGAGCCTGCTCAGCAATGATCTGGGTGACCATCTTCGAATATTTGCTGTACTGGTCCATATCACCCCTGATCACAATAGCATGATCGCAAAGGGTTCTTGCCAATTTCATCGGCATGGCTGAATGAACACCGAACTGCCTTGCTTCATAACTGCATGAAGCCACGACTCCCCTGTCGGAAATACCGCCGATTATCACTGGCTTGCCAATCAAACTGCTGTTCATAAGCCGTTCGACCGATACGAAAAACGTATCGAGATCAAGATGGACGATGCAACGGTTTGTAGTTAATCATAAGATAGTGACTAAATTGACTAAAGTTTGTTCATCATTTTAGTCAATCGAAATTTGAGTCATTCTAGTCAATTTTAAAAATTTATTATTTTTTTCTTGACATTTAAAAAATTATATTACTTTTGATCATAATTTAATCATAAAAACGTTTACAATATAAACACTATTTTTAAATTATAAAGTATTTAGATAAAAAAAATAAAGTTATGAATAGCTTTAAGGACACGGAAATATACAGACTGGCTTTCGACCTGGCCATTAAGGTATACGTAATTAATATGGCTCTTCCCAGGCATGAGCTAATCAAAGAAGGAAATATGCTCAGACGCTCTTCAATCGGTATTAAAGATACAATAGCCGATGGGTATTCACAGGTAAAAATTCTCCGGGATATATTCGTTCACTTTACCATGCAAGTGCATCCTGCGATGAAACCATCAATTTGCTAAAAAGAATAAAAAAGATTCACTTCAGGGAAAAGACAGATCAATGAAATTATCAGGAATTACATTTCTCTGAAAAATCAAATCAGCTTTGAAATTGAATCCATTGAAATGAATTCAAATATCATTACCTTACTCCATACAGAAAATCAATTAATAGAACAGGAATAATAAAAAATAAAAAAATATGTATTTCAGCAGTAATATTAAATTTATGAGGAAAAGAAGAGGCCGCACACAGGACGATGTAGCCTTTTCGCTTAAAATGTTCAGGTCAACACTGAGTGGTTACGAAAATAATGTAGCCAAACCAAGCGTGGAGGTACTCCTGGCATTTTCTGAGTATTTTAAAATAGCAGTAGATACGTTAATAAAAATTAACCTTGCTAAGTTACCGGAAAGGGAGGTTATTCAGTTGGAAAGAGGTTATGATGTTTATATCAAAGGTGGTTCGATGAGGATACTGGCGACTACAGTTGACACAAACAACAACGAAAACATCGAACTGGTATCTGAAAAAGCGAAAGCGGGCTATACCAGCGGCTTCGCTGATCCCGAATACATCAAGATACTTCCGGCGTTCAAGCTTCCTTTTCTGTCGAAAGAAAGAAAATACCGTACCTTCCAGATCAGCGGCGACTCCATGCTGCCAATCCCCGATAAATCATGGGTGACGGGCGAGTATGTTGAGAACTGGCAGTATATAAAGGATGGACAACCTTATATTATTTTAACTATGGAAGAAGGAATTGTTTTCAAAGTTGTTGAAAACAAAATTGAAAAGGATGGAAAACTTGTTTTACATTCGCTGAACACAATTTATGAATCCTTATGATATTGATATTAAAGATGTGAAGGAGGTTTGGAAGTTTGTGAATTACATCAGCTCCGAAATGCCGGAAGCTAATATGGAAAAAGATGAACTGGTGGGTGAAATTAAAGCGCTGAGGAAAGAAGTGAAGGCAATACAGATGAAGTTGGAATTTGAAATTGATAAATGTTTTTTAAAATTGAACAATGTTGATTAACTGCTTAAAATAAAATTAATAATGTCAGGGAAAGATGTTAAAAAGAATTTATTGAATCATTCAGAAGCTAAAGTTAGATTACTAGGCGAATATCTTAAAAGGTACCTTAGTATTATTTGTAATGATGGATACACAAAAGAAATTGATATTTATGATTTGTTTTGTGGTGAAGGGATCTATGAAAATGCTGGAGAAGGAAGTCCCTTGGTTGTTATGAGAATAATTAAGGATATTTATTTTATCAATGAAACTAAATCAAAGGTAATTCCAAAAATCAATTGTTGTTTTAATGATTTAGATTCTTTAAAAGTGACAAAAGTAAAAAATGCAATTTCTAGTAAATCTCTTCATTCTGAAAAAATTGGCAGTTTGGAGTTTTCCTGTATTGACTATAAGGATTATTTAATAAAACTAGAAGACAAACTCAAAAGTTTAAAAAATGTTAAGACTTTTATTTTCATTGACCCTTATGAATATAAGCATATAAAAATAAGTCAAATAAAAAATCTCCTCTCCATTAATAAATCTGAAGTATTGCTTTGGTTACCCACTCAATTTATGTATAGGTTTGAAGCTAATGGTACACCTTTAGCATTAAAAGATTTTATTGAAGAAATTGTACCATTTAAGGATTGGAAAAGTTCTGATGGTGTGTGGAGTTTTATCAGTCAATTGAGAGATGGATTTCAAAATGCGATTGGAAATAAATATTTTGTTGACCATTTTACTATTCAGAAAGATAAATGCACTGTATTTTGTCTATTTTTCTTCACATCTCATATTAAAGGCTTTGAAAAAATGTTAGAGTCTAAATGGGAGATTGATAATGAACAAGGGAAGGGATGGAATTATACAGGAAATGAACCAAGTCTATTTTATCAGGATAAGATAAATCCATTAGAAGCTAATTTAATTGAGTTCCTTAAAACTGGAACAAAAAGTAATGGCGAAATCTTTGAATTTACATTAAAACAGCGATTCCTACCCAAACATGCTAACGAAATTCTAAATAATTGGCAACAAAATAACAGGTTAGAAGTTGTACTACAAAATGGACAAAAAGCACGAAAAGGAGCTTTTTATAATTCTTATCGGTACTACAAAAATGATTTTTCTAAAGTATTATTCCTCCTAAGGTAAAATGGCACAATCAAATATTGAATGGACTGAAGTCACCTGGAACCCAACGACAGGTTGTAATAAAATCTCAAATGGTTGTTTGTTTTGTTATGCTGAAACCATGTCGAAAAGGTTAAAGGCGATGGGAATTGATAAATACCGAAACGGATTTAAACTTACCTTGCATCCAGATGCTCTAAATATTCCTTATTCCTGGAATAAACCGACAACAGTATTTGTAGATTCAATGAGTGATTTATTTCATTATAGTGTTCCTTTGGATTTCATTCAGAAGGTCTTTGATGTGATGAATGATACTCCTCAGCATACTTATCAGGTTTTAACAAAGAGATCAGAGCGATTGAAAAAAATAGCTACTTCGTTGAACTGGACAGATAATATTTGGATGGGGGTTTCAGTTGAAAATGAAAAAGTATCCGGTAGAATCCAACACCTGATAAGTACCCCGGCTAAAGTGAAATTCTTATCCTGCGAACCTCTTATCGGACCTTTGTATTCGCTTTATCTTGATAAAATTGATTGGGTAATTGTTGGTGGCGAATCCGGACCAAGGGCAAGAGAATTAAAGAAAGAATGGGTTGTTGTTATTCATGATCAATGCAATCGTAATTCTGTGCCATTTTTCTTCAAACAATGGGGTAAAAAACAATTTAATGTCAATCCTTCTGATCCGACTATGGATAAAAAAAATAAAATTTATGCAAAGGGTGGTTGCGAATTGAATGGCAGGATTATTCAGGAAATGCCAAAAACATCGTATCAGCTGCAACTTTCAATTTAAATTTTTGAAAAACCTCGAACTTTGAACTTCAAACTTTGAACATTCTTTGTACTCCATTATTGACATAGAAACCACCGGGTTGAGCCCGAACCGTGAAAAGATCACCGAAATTGCGATTTATGTCCACGACGGAGAAAAGGTTGTGGATGAATTTGTAACCCTGCTGAACCCGGAGGTTGATATCCCCTACCGAATTACACAGCTTACCGGCATCAATAACCGGATGGTAGAAGAATCACCGAAGTTTTATGAAGTTGCTAAAAGGATCGTTGAAATGACGGAGGATACGACGATTGTCGGACATAATGTAAATTTCGACTATAATTTCATAAGGAAAGAGTTCAGGGAACTTGGCTATGATTACTACCGCAAGAAAATCTGCACTGCCAGACTAAGCCGTAAACTTTTGCCCGGCCGGCGGTCCTATTCTCTTGGCAAGCTTTGTCAGGAATTAGGAATAACAAATCCTCAGCGTCACAGAGCTTTTGGCGATGCTTCTGCAACAATGAGATTATTTGAGATACTGTTAAAAGTTGAGAAAAATGTAGAGGAGATTTCGCTTCATGGGCTCAATACCAATCTTGATCGCAACTTGATTAAAAATCTTCCTACTGAACCAGGAGTATATTATTTTTATAATGATAAGGGTGATATAATCTATATCGGAAAAAGCATCAATATTAAAGAACGGGTGCTTTCTCATCTTACCAATAATTCTTCAAAACGGGCAATTGAAATGCGAAATGAAATTGCCGACATTGGATATCGAACTAACCGGCAATGAACTCATCGCCTTGATCATGGAATCAAATGAAATAAAACAGCATCTGCCAAAATTCAACAGAGCTCAGCGAAGATCAGGTATCACTTGCGGATTGTACTATAATAAAGATGATCATGGATACCTGCGATTGAAGATAGAAAAAAACAATACAGATCAAATACCGCTGACTACTTTTACCTCTTCCCTTTCTGCAAAAAGTCATTTGTTTATGCTGGTCGAAGCTTTTAGCCTTTGCCAGAAATTGTGCGGATTATATGAAACTTCCGGCGCATGTTTTCATTACAATATTCATAAATGCAATGGTGCATGTGTGGGTAATGAATCACCTGCGATATACAATACACGGGTTTTGCAGGCCATTGAGCCTTATCGTTTTGAAGAGCAGAATTTTTTAGTGATTGACAAAGGGAGGTCGAACGGGGAGAAATCGGTGATTTATGTTGAAAATGGGAAATACCTTGGACACGGCTTTATTGATGTGGAATACAATGAGAATATTTCGACAGAATTGTTAAAAGAATGCATAAAATCCTATCCTGACCACCGGGATGTTCAACAAATCTTAAAAAGCTATGTTAAAAGGAACAAAGTGGAAAGAATAATTTCATGGTAATTTTTTTATCATGAAAAGTAACCTTATTTTTGCTAAAATGTAGAAACAACAATTATAACTTAACAACATGAGCGTAAAAAACAAAGAAGCATTTTCGAGGGATATCCTAAAGATAAGGGATATTGAATCGCTGGTCAAACATTTGAGTGAATTATTAATTGAAGAGATTTTCAGAAAATATAAAAGAAGGGGCGCTGTCATTGGAATCAGCGGAGGAATTGATTCATCAGTAACCATGGCTTTAGCAGTAAAAGCAATGGGCGCTGATAAAGTGTTTGGTGTGATGATGCCGGAAAAAGATTCGAGTCCCGACAGCGAAAACCTTGCCTACAAACTTGCTAAGAAGTTTGGGGTTGAAGCAGTTGTTGAGAATATCCGTCCTGCCCTTGAAGGTTTCAAATGCTATGAAAGGCGCGATGAAGCAATAAAGCGAGTGTTTCCTGAATTCAATCCTTTGACTGACAAGTCGAAGATTGGAATCAATCAAACCGGACTGGACCAAAAATTGCCTCCGGTTTTTCATTTAACTATCATCCATCCATCGGGTGAGCAAAAAAGCAAGGTCATACCGGTAAAAGAATATCTGCAAATTGTTGCTGCATCAAACTTCAAGCAGCGTTGCCGGATGTCGATGGTGTATTACCATGCAGAGCAAAAACATTTTGTTGTTTTGGGTACTGCGAATAAACATGAAATTGACCAGGGTTTTTTTGTGAAATTCGGTGATGGCGGTTCTGACCTATATCCATTGGCCAACCTTTACAAGACGCAGGTTTACCAGTTAGCAAGATATTTGGGAGTTACACAGGAAATCATTGACCGCACACCTACAACAGATACATACAGTGCAGAGCAAACACAGGAAGAGTTTTTCTACCAACTCCCGTTTGATGTTATGGACCTGATGTGGTATGGCTTTGAAAATGGTTATAGTAAGGCCGAAGTGGGAAAGGTAATGGATAAAACTGAGGAAGAAGTCGAGATCATATTCGAAAACTTCGCAAGGAAAAAGAAGACAACCGAATATTTAAGAGCAAACCCTTACTATTTTCCGGTGATTTAATTTTTGGTTTTATGAATGTTTTTGATTATTTTTTTGAGCATTCCGGCAAGTTAGACAAAAATTTAATTTTAGGATCACGGGAAACTGTTTCTTACCTTAAGATTTATTCTGACTCACTTCACTTATCCCAAAGTTTGAAAGAAAAATACCCGGAAAATCAAAATATACTTGTATTGTGCGAGAATTCGGTTTTCTCTGTAATGGCATACCTTGCCATTCTAAAATCGGGGCACGTTTGCGTTCCGTTGAATCCGAATATAGAATTTGAGAACCTTGAAAAGGTAATTTCAAAAACAAAGTCTGAATTAGCATTTGTAAATAAAAAATATGCCGCCCGATTCAGTAACTTCAGTTTTAATATCATAACTGAAGAGACTTTTGACAAATGGATCGGTGATACAAAAAATCTTTCTCTTGATTCAGATGTAGAATTTAACGGAGACAGGCTGGCGGAAATTATTTTTACTTCAGGCTCAACCGGTGAGCAAAAAGGGGTGATGATAACGCATAACAATATAATTTCCAATACCGAATCGATTATCGAATACCTGAAACTTACTCAGGAGGACACGATAGAGATTGTAATGCCATTTTATTACTGCTATGGATTATCGTTGCTACATACTCATCTGAGGGTAGGCGGTTCTGTTGTATTGAATAATACTTTTATTTTTATTGGAAGTGTAATCAATGACCTCAACAAATATAACTGCACAGGATTTGCTGGCGTACCAAGCCATTTTCAAATATTATTACGGAAAACCAAAGACTTTAAGCAAACAAAATTCCACAGCCTTAAATATGTTACCCAGGCCGGGGGAAAGCTTCATACTGCCTTCATCCAGGAATTCATTGATTCATTTCCTGAGATCAAGTTCATCGTTATGTACGGACAAACGGAGGCAACCGCGCGGCTTTCATATTTGCCTCCTGCGGAATTGAAACGTAAACTTGGATCTATCGGAAAAGGTATTCCGGGTGTTGTATTAAAAGTGATAAATGAAAATGGTGTCCAGGTTAAACCTGGTGAAATCGGAGAAATTATTGCCAAAGGTGGTAATATTATGCCAGGATATTTCATGGATGAGGAAGCGACCAAACATGCTTTGAAAGATGGCTGGCTCCATACTGGTGACATAGCAACAGTAGATGAAGATGGTTATATTTTTATCCAGAGCCGGAAAAAGGAAATCATTAAAGTTAGGGGGATCAGGATAAGCCCAAAGGAAATAGAAGAGGTAATTGTAACTTACCCAGGTGTGATTGATTGTACGATTCAGGCGGAGAACGATGAAATAACGGGCGAATCGATCAAAGCAATTGTATTTATCAACGAAACTGAATTACCCAACTTTACAGTAGACCTGATCAAGCAACACTGTGCACAAAAGCTTGCTATCCATAAGGTACCTCAAAAGGTAGTATTCGACACCAAACTTACCTTTAATCTGGCGGGTAAAAAATCGAAGTATTGATTACCAGGGCTTAATTCACCTTTAATTCAGGATTCCCCCAAATTTGCTTTGTTAACTGATCAAGATAGGGTTGCCTGATATGAAAGAAATCGATGTACGCTTCCCTTGTATTCTTTATTTCACAAGGTACATCAAGGTCTATTGTATTTCCAAGCTTGTTAAAATCATCTTTAAAACGCTGCATCATCCCGCTTAAATTATTTTCAGCAAGGTATTGATCTACGTCTTTATAATTCGGCAAAATAACAAACCGGATTTTAATATTCTTTTGCTCACAATATTCTTTAATCTTCACAAACTCTCCAAAAAAATGATCAGGATAGGTGTAATCGCCAAAAAATAGGTCAAGTCTGTGGATGGCTATTTTATTTATCTCTTCTATTGTTTGAAACTCATAAGAATATTGAAGAATAGAAGGGTCTTTGGTAGATTGGTATTTAACATTAGCCAGAGCATCATTTAAATTTTCCTTGGTAATGAAATACAAATAGGGTTTATCAAAATAATCTTGTGCAAACTTAAAAATACAATATTCCCTGTATGAATTATAGTTCATAAAACCGACCTGAAAATATACAGATTCAAGATCAGGTTGATGATCCGCAACGAACCAAAAAATTTTAAAAAAAGAATCAAAACTGGCACCCGGAACACAAAAATTATAGATCTTTTCACCACTACATTGTTCTGCTAAATCCATATTGATGTGGGCACCCTGTGAATCACCAATGATCACCGATTTGATTTTATTTCGCTTTATTTCAAGCGCTTTCCATAGCATATTGCCCCGCGGGCTTGATTCATCATTTCTTCCTATGATTTTTAATTTATCCGAATCACTGATGACATGAAAAACATTTGCAAAGTTGTGAGGATCGATAAGCAGTAAAAAAGAAAAATATATAATCAGAGGTAACGAAAACAATAAACCTGTCAATAAATATTTCTTCATGATAAAGGATAAACTAAAAATCTTCAGAACTGGAGATAAACAAAATTTTCTCCGTCGCCACTATAATAATAAATTAAAACTATTATCGCATAATAACCCAGCCATCTTAAGTATCTTGGCCTCCTGGTAAAATATCCAAGAATATCTTTACCCCGTTCCTGCAAATATTCTAAAATAAAAAGCACAATAAAAAGTCCGAAAGCAACCAAAAAACCCTCTTTTTCATAGATAAAATCATAGCCCTTTAACTGAAATGTTATTTCAGAGAAAAGATGAGTAATGAAATACCATGAATCCTGTATAGTTTTTGAATTAAAAAATATCAGGGTGATACAAAAAAACAGAAACGTAATCATCCGGCTGGTGGCAACAACAACCTTAGGTGGTAATTTACCGGCAATCTGCAAACGGGTTCGTTTTGTGTAGAACTCATAACTTATGGCAATTCCCTGGAGTATTCCTAAAAAAATAAAAGTCCAGTTTGCTCCATGCCATATTCCAATTACGAAAAAAGAAAGGAAAATACCAATGATCGCCGCTTTGTTACCCATCTTTCTGTACTTGACAATGAATGGAGAAAAAATAAAATCGTTGCACCAAGAAGAAAGGGAAATATGCCAGCGCCTCCAAAATTCCCCGACGTTTTTAGCAAAAAATGGCCTGTTAAAATTATCGATCAGGTTAATGCCAAAAATTTTCGCTGAACCAAGCGCCATATCGGTGTATCCTGAAAAATCACAATACAAATGGAGTGCCTGGATAAAGAAGACGACCAATAAAGGAACTCCGGTATACTTCTCAACATCATTATAAACCATAGTAACAGGTCCTGCCAGATTGTTTCCTATAACAACCTTTTTAAACATTCCCCATAAAAACAATCTCAGGCCGGCAGTAATATTTTCTCTATTAAATTCTATGTTAGTCTTTGATTGGGGGAAAAAATGGTTCGATCGCTCGACCGGACCTGAAAGAAATTTCGGGAAAAAAGTAAGGTAAGTAGCAAATACAATAAAATTCTTTTCCGCTTTTTCAGCCCCACGGTTGATTCTGATTATGTAACCCAAAGCCTGAAAAGTATAATAAGATATACCTACCGGGATGATGATAGAAATATACGGTAAAGATGGCTGTGTTGGAAGTAACCCAAGAAGGATATTAATATTTTCAAATAAGAAATTAATATACTTATAGAAGGCAAGTACGCCAATATCAATCGAAATCCCCAGCCAAAATGTTGTTTTACGAAGTGAAACATTCCGGATATTCTGAACACCAATTCCAAGAAAATAATTGAATAAGGTAAACAGTAAAGTGAAATATATTAAATTTGGGGCAATTGTTCCAATAAAAAATAAGCTGGCTATGAATAGAACAAACCACTTTAATTTATTGTTAACAAGATAAAAAGTGATAAATGCTGTAAATAAAAAAACGTAATAATAAAAAGAATCGAAAAGCATTTAAATGTTTTAGAATGATTTAAACGAAAAAAATACTCATTGGTTCTAACTATATAAAATAAAAAAATATGATTACAAAAGTAAAAAAATATTTATTAAAAATTTTAATGATTGGATTATCTTTGTCATTATTAACGAATTGTCAGAATAAGGAAAATACAATGCCAACAGAAGGCGCATATAAAATCATTTTTCTCCATCACAGCACAGGCCATAGTGTCTGGAACGGCAAACCTGAAGGATTTGAAATCATAAGCAATCTCTTCCAGAAGGTATATTCAGTTCCACAGTGGTTTGATAATTACAATGCAGAAAAAGGTACTAATTATTTTATTCGTGAGCAATCCTTTCCTAAAGGCGAACCCTATCCATGGGACAATTACCCTTACGATTACTATAATATCTGGGTTAAAAACGCTGGAAATTCGCCGTACATGGAAGAACCGACTTTGGAAATGCTTACAAAAGAAAATGACTTAATCATTTTTAAACATTGTTTTCCCGTTGGTTATATAGAAGAAGATACAGGTACGCCCAACATTGACTCCCCAGAGAAAAGAATTGAAAATTACAAACTGCAATATGCTGCCTTGAAAGAAAAAATGCTTCAATTTCCCGAAAATAAATTCCTCATTTGGACAGGAGCAGCAAATGTTAAATCTAAAACGACACCCGAGTATGCCCAAAGGACCAAAACATTTTTTGATTGGGTAATTAACGAGTGGGATACCGAGGGTGACAATATATTCCTTTGGGATTTCTTTGCTCTCGAAACCGAAGGAGGCCTTTATCTGACAGACGAAAACGCAAGAAACTCAGAGAATTCTCACCCGAATAAAAAGTTCAGTGAAGAAGCATCTGAATTATTTTGCCAAAGAATTGTTGATGTTATTGAAACCAATGGCCAAAAAACATCGTTAACAGGTGCATATAAATAAAGTTTGTTTGATTCAGAAGGAAATATTAATTTAATCTATAGTAATATACATTAATCATGTTTGAAATATCCGACGCTAAGGAAAAAGTAAAGGACTTCATAGCCCAAACCGCATTTGTCCCAAAGGAAAAAGTACAGGATGATACCAAAATATTTGTTGAAGGCATCTTCGATAGTATGGGGTTTTTATCCCTTATAAATTTTATTGAAGATACTTATAAATTCAAGGCAGCAGATTCAGAATTGCTCGAAGAGAATTTTGAATCTGTAAACGCCATTGTGAATTTTATCAACAAAAAAGTAAACTAAAAATCTGATCCATGTGTGGAATTGCCGGCATTTATAACTTTAATGCTCCCGCTGCACCTATTATAGAAGAAGACCTAAAAAAAATGCTTTCAGTTATCTGGTACCGCGGACCTGATGAAAGCGGAATTTATATCGGAAAAAACGTCGGCATTGGGAATGTCAGGTTAAGCATTATTGATCTGTCATCAGGACAGCAACCCATATCCATCCGAAATAACCGCTACCGAATTGTTTATAATGGTGAACTGTTCAATTATATTGAGCTGCGAAAGGAACTGGAGAAACTGGGCTGCGAATTTCACACACAGGCTGATACGGAAGTAGTAGTGCAGGCTTATGCCCAATATGGATCCGATTGCCTCCAGAAGTTCAATGGACAATTTGCAATTGCCATTTGGGACAATGAACTGAAAACATTATTTCTCGCCCGCGACAGAGTCGGAATAAGGCCTTTGTTTTACTCCCAGGTAAACGGAACTTTTGCATTTTGCTCCGAAATAAAAGGACTTTTCCAATTACCTGAAATCGAAAGAAAAATAAATCCAAAAGGTTTATCTCAAATTTTTACTTTCTGGACAACCATCACACCCGATACGCCTTTTGAAAATATTTATGAATTGCCTCCGGGACATTTCATGACTGTAAAACCCAATGGTAAAGAAATAAAAAAATTCTGGAGTTTGCGATTTCCCGAAAGAGATCAATATAAAAAGCAAAGCTTCGATCAATCAGTCGAAGAACTGAGGGAAATGTTTAAGGATGCAGTAAAAATCAGGCTCAGAGCTGACGTTGAAGTGGCTGCTTATCTTAGCGGCGGGATAGACTCAAGTGTTACAACAGCTTTTATTCATCAGATAGAACCAAAAATACTCAATACTTTTTCAATCGGATTTGCGGATAAGGTATTTGATGAAACCAGCTACCAGATGGAGGCATCCAAATACTTCAACACCAATCATGTTGCCTTTTCTTGCACTTCGGAAGAAATCGGAAATGCATTTTATGATACGGTAAAACATACTGAATTTCCCATATTAAGGACAGCTCCCACACCCATGTATCTTTTGTCAAAGAAGGTAAGAGAAAACGGGATAAAGGTGGTAATTACAGGCGAAGGTGCTGATGAAATGCTTGCAGGGTATGATATATTTAAGGAAGATAAAATCCGGCGTTTCTGGGCAAAACAACCCCAATCGGCAATTCGCCCGCTTCTTCTGACCAAACTTTATCCCTACCTGCCGATGATGAAAAATGCCTCGGCCAATGTACTGAAGATGTTTTTCGGATTCAAATTAGCTGAAACCGATAATCCCTTTTATTCCCATTTGCTGAGATGGCATAATACCTCGAGAATACAAAATTATTTTTCAGATAATGTAAAATCGGCCCTGAAAAGTTATAACCCGATCGATGAAGTTTTCAAGAACCTCGAAGATGATTTTTCAAAATGGGGTGACCTGGCAAAATCTCAATATCTGGAATCTACAATTTTTATGTCGGGTTATCTTCTGTCATCACAAGGTGACAGGATGGCGATGGCAAATTCGGTTGAAGGCCGTTATCCTTTTCTCGATTACAGGGTTATTGAACTTGCCGCAAGAATGCCTGAAGATTTTAAACTAAGAATACTGGATGAGAAGTATATACTGAAAAAAATGATGGCTGGCAAAATTCCGCAATCGATCTTAACCCGTTATAAGCAAGCATACCGCGCTCCAATCCATACCAGTTTTTTTGGGGATCATGCACCAGACTATGTTGCTGAATTGCTTACACCTGAATCAATTAAATCATTTGACTGTTTTGATCCTCTTAAAGTCGAAAAATTAGTCGAAAAATTTACAAACAGATCTGGTATTTCGGAAATCGACGACATGGCTTTATCTGGGATTTTGTCCACCCAACTGGTAAATCAGTTTTTTATAAAGCAAAACGGATTTGATTCAAGTATTGCAAATCTAGCTAACTTAAAAATTATGCGTGATTAACTGCAGGGCATTCCTATAGATCCCCCCTTGCTTTCGTTTTACCATTACTATTGATAGACTTTCCGGCAAATATGGCTTAAAGCCATTGTTAAAAATCCTTAAAATTTCTTAAATTATTTCCCTAAGGATTAATATTTTAGATAGTTTAGGCGTTGCATTTTTAAATTGTAATTTTTAAAAAATGAAAGCGTATAAACAGATTAATTATAGATTTGAAAACAAAATTGTTTTCGGCTATGCAGGATTAATGAGTTTACTCTGCTCCCTCATCCTTCTGTCACCTGTTATAGCTCAGGATACCATTGATCATAACAGGAATCAACCTAAAGTTAATTATGACGTTAAAAAAGAATACGACAAAGATGGGAACCTTACCAATTACGATTCTACCTACTCTTGGTATTGGTCTGGTGATGGATCCTACTGGCAGAATTACGATTCACTTTTTAAACAATTCCATCAACAATTTGAAATTTTTGACGAAAACCGGGATTGGTCGGGATTAACCCCTTTCCATGACCAGACTGATCCGCACCATTTCAGGTATTGGGACAAACTTGATTCAATAGATTTTCAACCAGGCGACTCTTCTCTTCAGGATTTCTTTTATGGCAATCCAGGTTTAGGATTGTTTCCTTTTTATAATGATCAAGGCCATTTCTCTGACAGCCTCGACATGTCCCTTTTCCATTTCGATGACCTATCCAGGTTATTTGACCATCATGCAGATATTGACAGGCTATTTAAAGATAACAATACCCTCCGGGAATTGATGGAGCAGCAGGATGAATTCCTTGAAAGGTTCAGGGAGTATCAAAATGAACATCAGAAACTGATTGAAAAATATTTCAGTCAGCCGGATCAGGATAAAGACCCTACCCCGCAAAATCATCCGCAGAAATTTCAACCACCACCCTCGCCTTCAGATAAATCAAGGTCAGGAAGAATATGATTGTCGCTGAAAAGTTACTGACATAACACCCAGAGGAACCTTTGTTTTATAGATGCTGTCAAAAATGCATCTTTACCTGAAAGACATTATTTCAAATCGTTTTTGCCAAATCATTCGCTGTTCATAAAAAATGAATCTGCCAAATGGTATTTCCTTTTAATTTTGCTTCATAAAAATGTCTCATGAAGAAAATTACCCTCGAAATCGTTGCATTTCTATGCGGCGCTGTAGTTATGTCTTTCGAAATTGTCGGTTCGAGGATGCTGGGACCCTATGTCGGAACTACAGTGTATGCATGGACCAGCATCATAGGAATAATTTTAATTAGTCTCAGCCTTGGTTATTTCTGGGGAGGCCGGATTGCTGACCGGCGTCCGAGGGCCGATATTTTGTCATTGTTTATTTTCATTTCCGCTTTGCTGATTATTCTTACGGTTATAATCAATAAACCTGTGCTTGAATTTCTTTTTAGTGTGATAGATAACATACATGCAATATCACTGATTTCATCCCTGATTTTATTTGCTTTGCCTTCTATTCTTCTGGGCATGGTGAGTCCATTTGCCGTCAGAATTAAAATGAAGTCTCCCGAGAAAAGCGGATCAACGGCAGGTAACCTCTACGCAATTTCAACAGTCGGGAGTATAGCAGGAGTTTTTCTTTCGGGATTCTTTTTAATTCCTTCCTTTAAAATCTCACACATTCTTATCATGCTTTCGGTTATTTTAATAGCCGTTTCTTTATTCCTGAATGGTGTTTATCTTTTCATTAACCATAAGAGCTGACCATATGCGAATGAGGACCTTTCCAGCATACCTTTTACTTCTATTCCTTAGCCTATTTTTATGGAATTGTAAAGTTTCCCATGAGGAATCTCCACTAAAAATTGCCGTTTCAAAAGCAGTTCCCGAAGCTGACTATGAAAATTATTTCAGGTGGCTAAGAAGCATCGATCCGACGATAGAATTTTACGATATGTACCACTTAAGTCTGGATTCAGCATTGCAAATACTGCAAACCTGTGACGGCCTTTTATTAACAGGTGGAACAGATATATACCCGGGCCGTTTTGGTAAAGAATACGATACCACCCGTATCCTGCCACCTAACCTTAAAAGAGATACGCTTGAGTTTATGCTGCTCTCCAGGGCACTTGATCTTAAAATGCCGGTTCAGGGTGTTTGCAGAGGATTACAACTAATTAATGTTTACTTCGGCGGCTCTCTCATCATAGATATTCCCAACGACCTTGATACTATAGTCAAACACCAATTGCCTGATACCTATAACTGCCCTCATGAAGTTGATATCTCTCCGGGAACCCTATTGTATGAATTAGCAGGCATTGAAAACGGGATTACCAACAGCAACCATCACCAGGGTATTGATCTGCTTGGCAAAGAGCTTCAGGGTATGGCAAAAACACGGGATGGGTTAATTGAAGCAATAGGATTTAAAGACAGGGCTAACTCCTCATATTTATTTGCAGTCCAGTGGCATCCTGAACGAATGGACTATAAAAATCTACTGAGTGGACCTATTGCAAAAAAATTCATTGAAGAGGTTAAATTATACCGTCAGAATACAGGTTTGCGATCAATTGAGAACCATAAATGGAGGTATAACTGACACTAAACAAATTCAGCTTCGCAAACCAGTTAAGTGTCAGTATATTTGCAAAAAAATAAAACATGAAAAAGCACAAAGTAATTAACTGTTTAATTATTGCCATATTATTTGGCGGATGCCAGCAAAATCTTCCAAAACAAGATATTAATAAAAACCAGTCTATGAGTATTACCAAAGAAGTATTTGGAAAAGTTAATGACAAAAATATTTTTCTTTTCACATTGCAAAACGCCTCCGGTTTTACAGTAAAAATAATGAATTATGGCGGAATTGTAACATCCCTACTTGCATCTGATAAAAACGGTAAATTTGATAACATCGTTTTGGGATTCCGGGACTTTGAAGGATACCTGAAAAATGAACCCTATTTCGGAGCGATCGTAGGAAGATATGCAAACCGAATTGCAAAAGGCAAATTTATTCTGGATGGGAAGGAATATAATCTTGCTGTTAATAATGGGCCTAACCATTTGCATGGCGGGATAAAAGGTTTTGACAAAGTTGTTTGGGAGGCTGAAGAAAATAGAAACGAAAAGGAAATCGGTCTTAAACTTCATTATTTATCGAAAGATGGTGAAGAAGGTTATCCAGGCATCCTTGACGTAACAGTAACTTATTCTTTAAATAATGAAAATGAATTTAAAATTGAATACCTGGCAAAAACAGATCATCCCACACCGATAAATCTCAGTCACCACAGCTATTTCAATCTTGCCGGGACAACCGGAAGAGATATACTAGATCAAATCCTGTTCATTAATGCAGATAGATATACCGTCGTTGATGAATCGTTAATACCTACAGGTGAATTACGTGAAGTAACAGGGGCAATGGATTTTCGCACACCAATTGCAGTCGGAAGTCGCATCAATGACGTGCAAGGTGGCTACGATCACAATTATGTGCTGAATAATCAGTCCTCTTTTGCTAAGGTTGCAGAGTTGTACGATTCCAAAACAGGCAGAATAATGGAGGTTTTTACCGATGAACCGGGAATGCAGTTTTATTCCGGTAATTTTCTAGATGGCTGCATTACCGGCAGTAACGGTATGATCTACAGAAAAAACTTTGGCTTGTGCCTCGAAACCCAGCATTTTCCTGATTCACCAAATCATCCTGAGTTTCCAAATACAATAATCAAACCTGGAGAAGAATACTTTCAGAAAACCATTTATAAATTCGGGATAAAATAGTTACATAACACTAGTATACTTCCGGCACAAACGTCTGTTCAGAAATTGGGGGCCTTACGTATGTGGATTTACTTTTTCGATCAGGCAATTCGATGGGAGCATGTTCAATGTATTCATAGGGTATTGCGCTCAGCAAATGACTGATGCAATTCAGTCGAGACCGCTTTTTATCATCGCCCGCGACAACGAACCAGGGTGATTGCTTGGTATCGGTATAGGCAAACATTTCATCCTTGGCCTTTGAGTATTCTTCCCACCTTTCGTAGGATTTCATATCAACTTCACTGAATTTCCACCGCTTCATGGGATCGATCAAACGTTCTTTGAATCGTTTTTCCTGCTCTTTATCACTGACCGAAAACCAGTATTTGATAAGAATGATACCTGAACGGATCAGCATTTGTTCGAAATTAGGACATGACCTTAAAAACTCCCAGTAATCGTCATCAGTGCAAAAGCCAAGAACCCTTTCAACTACAGCCCGGTTGTACCAGCTTCTGTCGAACAAAACCATTTCACCGGCAGCAGGAAGGTGAGCAACATACCTTTGAAAATACCACTGGGTATTCTCTCTTTCTGTCGGTTTGGCAAGTGCAACTATACGGCAAACGCGGGGATTAAGCTTTTCAACTATTCTACTTATCGTTCCACCCTTTCCGGCGGCATCCCGTCCTTCAAAAATGACGACAACTTTAAGCCCTTTCTCTTTGATCCACTCCTGAAGTTTAACCAGTTCAACCTGCAGCCTTATCAACTCACTCAAATAATAGGCCTCGTCCAGCTTTTTCTTTTTACTTTTTTTCGGATCCTCCGTTCCTTCCATTTTTTGATGCTTTAATTGCCAGCCAAAAATAGAAATTATTTCAAATCGGTTTATGAGAACTTATTACTGTTTTATATCTTTCACATTCCAAAATCCGCAAATGAAACTGCTATCTGCGTGGAACTCCTCCTTTAACAGGATTGATTAATAAAATTCTATAAATGTCAGCCATAATTGGTTTTGAGAGAAGTCCTTAAAACTTCCGAAAGCGCATTCATTTCCTGATCATGTTCACACCTGTTTTTTTTCAGCCCATTGTTCCTTTAATTGCTCCACCGTCGACACTGATGGTTTGACCGGTTATATATCCAGAGTAAGGGGATAGCAGCCAGGCGGCCAAATTCCCGAACTCAAGTGTATCTCCCATTTTACCGACAGGAATCTCGAGCCCGTATTTTTTTCTGGCATCAGCGACCGGAATGTTTTCAACTTCACTCCTTTTAACAAAGAGACGCTGTGCGGCGGGAGTATCATGAAAACCGGGAGCAAGAATATTAACAGTGATTCCATCCTTTGCAACCTCTTGTGAAAGTGTCTTAGCAAAACCGACGACACTCAGCCTAAGAGAATTGCTTAATATCAGGTTTGCAACCGGTTGTTTAACCGACATACTTTCAATGAAAACTATTCTGCCATATTTTTGCCTAATGAAAACCGGCATTAAGGAACTGATCAGGTCAACTTTCCATCTTAAAAGATTGCGATAAGCTGTATCCCAGTCTTCCAAAACTGTTTCGAGGAACGATTTTGCTGGCGGTCCTCCGGCATTGACAAGAATACCGCTTAAATACCTGTCTCCCATGTATCGAATCAATTTTTCAATTGTTTCAGGCTCTGTGATATCACCCTGAAAAGACTCAACCTTTCCCCTATTCTCTGACTCAAAACGCATTAGCCTCTCAGAATCGCGAGCAACGGCAATAATACGGGCGCCTTCTTTTATCAATGCCTGAGCCACACCGTTTCCCAATCCGCTTGTAGCTCCTGTAACGATGAACATTTTATTTTTAATACCCAAATCCATCTGCTTCTTTTGTTTAAAATCCAAAATCGTTCTTTTCAAATTACACATTCGGGTTTATTGCAAGCCCAATTGCTGGCGGCATACTACAAACCTCTTTGCCACTCTTCTCTTAAAACCGCCTGATCAGGGTGATGGATCGCTGTCTCCAAAGCCGACAGCATCATATCTTTATCACGCGAGAGGATCCCTTTTAATGCAAAGTAATTTGATGCATGATCACTGCGGAAAACAACATTACTAACATTGATACCGGAAATAAACCGATATTGTTCGCTCAGCAAATCAGTTACTGACATAACTTCAAAATCTCCTTCAAATCGGTTTTTATAATGTGCGATCCCGTAAGGAAAACTTAATACAAGAGTCGACAAATAATCAGGTTGAATTGCATTGATAAGCCTGGCTGAGTCGGTTGCATGTCGATCTGAAAAAACTTTTCCGCCCAAACCGGTAAGTATCATAACCGAACTTTTTATTCCGGCATTTTTCGCCTTGAGCATGTTATCGCGTGTTGACCAGAATGTTTCACCTTTGTTTATCCGCCTCAGCAGTTCATCATTTCCCGATTCAATTCCCACATAAATTAGTTTTAATCCTGCATCATTCATTTCCTTCAGTTCGGCAACAGATTTATATTCCATATCTTTTGCGATGGCATAGGCCGAAATCCTGTTAAGTTTCGGGAAAGCTGTGTTCAACTGATTCAGAATCCTGATTAACTTTTGGGTGGATAGAACCATTGCGTTTCCGTCGGCAAGAAAAACTTTTTTAATCTCAAATCCTTTATCCCTGACCAGTTGTATTTCACTGAAGACATCTTCTTCCGGTCTCACACGGAACTTTTTTGACGTATACATTTCACAAAATGAGCATTTGTTCCATGAACATCCGATAGTTACCTGTAGTATGAGAGAATAAGCCTCGCTTGGCGGTCTGAAAAGCGGCTCATCATATTGGATAGGTAAATAGTGCATGAGGATTTTTCAAATTTTTATTATGTGCTACCCTTTTTTTACTTTCGCAAAAAATTTGAACAAAAATATGAATTTCCATAGGTTCTATTCACATCTTATCATTCCGACGATTTTTTTTGGATTTTATCCAATCATGCAGGCACAAAATACTGACTACCTTCCGGAAAATGTCAGCCTTTCATTCAACGGTACCTTTCAAACTCCGAAAAGTAACGGTGTAAGAAATTCTTCCGAAAATGGCAAATTCACAGTAAAATACGATATAGGAGCCGTATCAGATGAAATGAGAGAAATCAGAAATCTTCAATTATATAAGGAAGACCAATTTTTATTCACGCTTCCTGAGGTACCTGGATCTGACATTTATATATCAAACTCTGGCATGTTGGCTGTTATTGATATGCGATATCATTTCGAGCAATTTATAAGTATCAGCTTTTATAATCCTTACGGTAATTTAATCATGAATCAATCATACCGATATGCTTCCCTATTTGGTTTTTCACCCAAAGGTGATAAGTTCGTTGTTGGGACTGATAAAAATCTCCATATCATCAATCTCGTGCCTAATTCCGTGACCTCAGTTGAAAGCTGCAGCAAGTTTGTCTTTTCTGAAGATGAGTTGTTGCTTGCAACAGCCAGAGAAGACAGGGTTTGTGTATACGAAAATTACATCAAAATTTCTGAGTTCACCACAGGATTTACTTATCCCCGTGGAATTTCAATTTCGCGAGACAATGCAATCATTAGCATTATTGACAAAAAAAATCTCAAAGCCTATTCCATCAAAGGTCTCAGGATGATATTCAGCGCCGGACTTCCCGAATATTATTCCTTTCGTGCCATCAGGACAGGAAATGAGGATATGATTCTTGCGGGAGTTCATTACCGGCACAATGGTGTTTCCAAGGGGATTCTTAATGTTTATAATCCGCAAGGGGAATTAATTGAACAGGAAGAAAAAGCACAAAAGTATTTCAGAACTTTTGAAAAAAGTGAATACCCGAAAAAGCAGGGAAAGCTTTACACCCCTATTCCATGGCCCTTCGAGCCATTCAACGAAGTTCATAAGGTTTGGAATCATTACGAACAGCACATGGGTGACGGATCAGGTGATTGGTCTTACCTGCACCAGGGTCTTGATTTAGAAGTGCCAATCGATGAACCCACCTATGCAGTTGAGGAAGGATTTGTTAAACTCGTATTGACGATTGGTGGCGATTCCTACTGGCGTGTTGCTATCTCTCCTGAGCAGGTTCCCGGTTATTCAAACGGATGGCTTTATGCGCATTTGGTTCAAAGCACCATTCAGGTTGATGTAGGCGACACCGTCTACGTGCATGATTATCTCGGGGATATTATATACTGGGCTGAAGATTGGGGGCATATTCACTTTGTTAACATCCGCGATCATGGTACAGTTTGGTATTATGATGATGATGAATGGGGAATTAACTATAATCCACTTCTAGCCCTTGATCCGATTACCGATGAAGTTCCGCCTCAAATTGAGAACTTTTCTTCCGGCTCCAAATTCGGCTTTTGTATTAATGAAACAAGCAACTATTTGAGCCCGGATAACCTGCATGGCAACATCGATATCATTGTTAAGATAAGCGATTATCACGGGAGTTCCGAATGGGAACAGCCAGCTTTCAAAACTTACTACTGGCTGAAAAAACTTCCGGAAAATACAAATGTTTTCCCTAAAACACTCGGGCAGATTTTAAATCATTCCTACACCAGCTATTCTACAGGTTTTTTTGAAAGTTATGCTCCGCTGATCTATAAAAAGGATAATGCTCATCCTTCGCCGCCTTGGATGAATGAGGATCGTGACTACTGGCAAATACTTACTAACAATAACGGTGATTCAATTGCTGAATTGCAGGAGAAACAACTTGCATTTCAAACCGCAGATTACCCCGACGGAGATTATCGCCTTGTTGTCGAAGCATGGGATGAATACGGTAATATGGATATTGACAGTATGATCGTAACCTTTGATAATTTCATCACTCAACAAGATGATTATTTCCATGGTAAAGGATTTGCATCATCCTGCTTTCCTAATCCTGCTAAGGACATAGTGCATATCGAGTTTAACCTTCCTTCGAAATTTCAGAGCCCTGTTACTATTAGTTTGTTTGACGGCTCAATGAAAGAAATAAACAGAACTGAAGTTTTAAATCCTGTGCCGGGAGTCAATAAGATCGAACTGAATATTGACGAACTGAATTCCGGTTTGTATTTTTACAAAATCGATAGCGACCAGGCTATTTCCTGTGGCCGGCTACTTATCCTTTAAGTTCTTTAGTCGCCGAAAGGGTTGAGCTTAGCGAAATCAGGCCGGTAAAATCCTGAGCTTTGAAGTTCCTGTATCCAGCCTTTGGTAAATCCGAGTTTCTCCATCTCCTGCGTTACCATTGTATATTCTTTTATTGAAACCAACTGGCCCAGGGTGGGATGATCCTTCACCAGCATATTCGGATGATATTGTGACATGAGGGAAATATGAACATTAACCGAGATATCTTCGGCAATCTTCCGCAATACAGCTAAACTGTTTTCGACATGGCCAGGTAAAACAAGATGGCGGATTATCAATCCTGATTCAGCATAATTATTTCCGTTGGTAAGTAATGTCGAACCTTTTTGCCTATACATTTCAGCTATGGCATTTGAGGCAAATTCAGAATACCGTGGTGATACGGAATATAATTCCGCCAGCTGGTCATCCATATACTTGAAATCAGGCAGGTAAACATCTGCAAGTCCTTCCATTTGCCTTATGGAAGCTACTGTATCATAACCATTGGTATTGTATACTATTATGGGGTTTTTCCCCAATTGCCTTAAAGCTCTGATGATGATCTTAACCTGCGGTAGAAAATGGGAAGGAGAGACAAAACCGAGGGCATCAACACCGGAATTGAGAATTTCTATAATTCTCGATAAAACCTCTCTCAGTTCGTACAGGTAAGAATCTGCCTGAATATCATTCCTGCTTATCTGATAATTCTGGCAATATGAGCACTGCATGTTACAGCGGCTGAAAAAAACATTACAGATACCTTTTCTTCCTGAAATAAAAGGCTCCTCGCCCCGGTGAAGGCAAACCGAAGCGATATTGAATCCGGCATCACTGTTGCAAAATCCTTTTTTCAGGGAAAACCGATTTGCTTTGCAATTTCTTGGGCAAATGCTGCAATTTTCAAGTTCCTTCAGATCTGCCAGCAAATCATCCAGCCCGATATAATCATCAAAATGCATCAAAGTTTATTAGAAGGGCAAAATTAATCTCAATTTTTATTGACTTTGCTTATCTGATAATTTATCTTTGTGGCCGAATTTTGGGCAAATTGATTTATATTTTTTTTTACCCGTCTGATATTCTTTTGTTAAACAGGTTGTAATATCTTCGGTTTATGATAAACACTTCAATTCTTGGCTATGCAGTATTTTTATCCGGAAGTTCCTCATGGAATCAAAACAATCCGGTCTATGCGAAGCCCCTGGTTGATAAAGTACCCAATTGGAGTATGAAAAATATCCTCATTGTAGAAGATGATGAAACGAATGCCTATTTATTGAAAGCCTACCTCAAAAAAACACAGGCTACCGTTATACAGGTGAGCGATGGCCAAAAAGCAGTCGACCTTTGTCAGTCGAACCTCCAAATTGACCTTGTACTGATGGACATCAGGCTTCCGGTGATGAACGGCTACAAAGCGACTAAATTGATCAAATCCCACCGGAAAGACCTGCCGATAATTGCTCAGACCGCTTATGCTCTTAATTCAGATAAAGACTGCGCTTTCAAAGCCGGTTGTGATGACTTCTTATCCAAGCCTATATCACAGGATCAGCTTTTTCAGGTTTTATCAAGGTTTCTCAGCTAAAATTCCTGTATATTTCTTCCATCCATTTCATGAACATTAGTCGAAGGCTTGTTTATAACTTAATTTTGCCGTGTTATTGCCTGAAGCTAAATTTGTAATCCCTTAGATATTTATTATGCAGGAAACCATTTTGATCCTTGATTTCGGCTCACAGTATACCCAGCTTATCGCCAGAAGAGTTAGGGAATTAAATGTCTACTGCGAAATTCACCCTTTCAATGATTACCCTGAATTAGGAGTCGCTTTAAAAGGTGTTATCCTTTCGGGAAGTCCCTTTTCGGTTAAAGACAAAAATGCTCCCTCTCCCGATCTTTCAAAACTCAGGAAAAAGACCCCTGTGTTAGGAATTTGTTACGGGGCACAATATATTGCCCATGATATCCGGCGGCAAGGTAATGCCTTCTAATATCAGGGAATACGGAAGGGCGAATTTATCATTTATCGATCATGAATCGGAATTAATGAAAGATATAACCCTGAATTCGCAGGTATGGATGTCGCATGGCGATACAATATTAAATGTTCCGGAGTCATTCGAAACCATTGCCAGTACTGCTGATGTCAGTATTGCAGGTTACAGGGTAAACGATGAACCGACATTTGGAATTCAGTTTCACCCCGAAGTTTATCATACCGCACAGGGAATGGTGCTGCTGAAAAACTTTGTGCGGGATATCTGCAAATGTTCCGGGTCATGGACTCCTGGGTCTTTTATCGAGGCGACCATTCATGATCTGAGACAGAAACTCGGAAACGATAAGGTTGTCCTCGGGCTATCAGGGGGAGTTGACTCATCGGTAACGGCTGTTCTTCTGGACAGGGCCATAGGTAAAAATCTCAATTGCATTTTTGTCGATAACGGGTTATTGAGAAAAAACGAGTTTGAAAAGGTTTTAGAATCATACCGGCACATGGGACTCAATGTAAAAGGCGTAGATGCTAAAGCACGCTTTTATGAATCCCTTAAAGGGATCACCGATCCTGAGAAAAAGAGAAAGGCCATCGGAAGTACCTTTATCGACGTCTTCGATCATGAGGCTCATTTGATCAGCAATGTGAAATGGCTTGCCCAGGGAACAATTTACCCCGATGTTATCGAATCAAAATCAGTGAAAGGGCCTTCTTCTACTATCAAATCGCATCATAATGTAGGAGGCCTTCCTGACTATATGAAACTAAAGGTAATTGAACCATTGAACACCTTATTCAAAGATGAGGTCAGAAAAATCGGAAAAACACTTGAAATGGATACTGACCTGATTAACCGGCATCCTTTTCCGGGACCCGGCCTTGGTATACGTATTCTCGGTGAAATTTCGGAAGAGCGGGTAAAAGTGCTGCAGGAAGCGGATGACATCTATATTGAAGGACTCAGGAAGTCCGGATTATATGATAAAGTGTGGCAGGCGGGCGCTATTTTATTATCTGTTCAGTCGGTTGGAGTTATGGGAGACGAAAGAACTTATGAAGATGTGGTAGCCCTTCGTGCGGTTGGCTCGACCGATGGCATGACAGCGGACTGGTCGCACCTTCCTTATGATTTTCTGGCAAGGATTTCGAATGAAATCATTAACAAAGTGAGAGGTGTGAACAGGGTGGTTTATGATATCAGCTCCAAGCCACCCGCTACCATAGAATGGGAATAGGTGAGTAATAATTGCAGTAGTTCGAAGTTTGTAGTTTGAAGCTCGAAGTTTAATATTAGGGATTTTTTCAGGGAAATTTTAAAGTCGTTTATTACTATATACTTCAAAAAGAAAAGTGAATAGTTTGTGAAAAAGTTTTTTATTGCCGGTTTGTTCAGTATACTATTTCCACTGCTGATAATGGCTCAGCAGCAAACCATTATTAAAAAGTCGGAGATCATTGAGAATATCAGCGGCAAGCAATTTTATATGCACTTTATCAAACAGGGCGAAACCATTGTTAAGATCGCAGAAGCTTATGATGTTCAGGTTGATGATATTTACCTCCATAATCCGGGTGCCAAAACCAATATTAAAACCGGTCAAATACTGAAAATTCCTTTTAACAAGAGTGATAGCAGCCCTGAAAACCGGAAACCGGAGCAAGAACAATATTTTCTTCATACAGTTAAGGTAAAAGAAACCCTTTACGGGATATCCAAATACTACGGTGCGACTATCGAAGAAATTAAAGCCATTAATCCCGGCATGAGTGAATCGGTGAAAAACGGCGAAACAATAAAAATTCCTCAGAAGTACCGGAAAGAAAATGAAAGCTCTATACCAAAGGATAAAAATCCGCAAAAGCACATTGTTCAGCAGGGAGAAACTTTATATGCCATTTCCAGGAGTTACAATGTCACTGTCGATGAAATAAAAAAAGCTAATCCGGGCCTTTCCGAAAGCCTCAGTCCGGGGCAGGAAATCAGGATACCCGAAATAAATGATACCCAAACTGCTGTACCCGGAGGTAATGCTCATCCAGCACAGCAGGATCAGGTTAAGACACATAAGGTTGTTGCAGGTGAAACACTTTACAGTATTTCCAAACTGTATGGGGTAGACACCGATGATTTGAAAAAAATGAATCCTACGGCAGGCGATGTGCTGAAGACGGGTCAGATACTTGTAATACCCGGAAAAAGCAGGACTGTTGATTATATTTATTATACCGCAGAGAAGAATGACAAGCTGCTGACAATTGCACAAAAATACGGTGTCACCTATTCCGAACTGGTTGCTCTCAATCCCGGCCTTGAGAAAAAAATCAGCAAAGGACAACAGGTAAAAATCCCCATGAAAAGAGAAGAAAAAGAAAAGCAGCCACCGGCAGAGACAACCGAAGAAGTTGCAGCGATTCCAAAACCATCCTGTGACAATTTTAAAAAGAATATGCAGAAGACTTACGAGGTGGCATTATTGCTTCCACTTTACCTTGAGCAGTTGGACAGCACCTTTTACACTTCTTCCGGAATAGACAGAACAAGCTATAAGGATTTTGATCCCCTTAAATTCATTCAGTTTTACGAAGGGTTTATGATGGCCGTTGATTCGATGAAAAATGAAGGACTTAAAATGAACCTTCACGTTTATGACGCTGATAATTCAACCTGGAAAATTACTTCCCTCATAAATAAACCCGAGCTTTCCAATATGGATCTGATCATCGGGCCATTTTTTGCCGAACCCTTTAATCAAATGTCGCAATTTGCCGCTGAGAAAAAAATTAAAATCGTTAATCCGCTCTCCACTCGCGATGAAATCGTCAACGGCAATCCATTCGTCTTTAAGCTGAAACCTTCCTTGGTGCACCAGTCTGAACAGCTCGCTAAATATATCACTAGCCATAAATCTGAGAGCAATATAATCATCATCAGAAAGAACAGATATAAATACCAGGAAGAAGTTTCCTTTATCAAAAACTATCTGAACAGCCACCGGAAAACAAGCTCTTCTATTAAAAATAAGGAAATCCTGGCGATTCTCGATTCATTAAAAACCGATAAAATCATTAGCGATAATTCCATCATTACCCGAGAAAAAGTCAGTGGAAAACTGAACGAGAGCACATACGCCCCCAACAGCATTAAAGAAATCATCATGTCTGAGGACAGCTCCAGCAAATTGAAATTCAGCCTTTCCCGACTGAGGGAGAATTTCATCGTTGTCCTGAGCGACGAGAAAGTATTCTGCCAGGATCTTATGTCCCGACTGAACAAAATGAGCGAGACTTATCAAATAACACTTTGTGGTCTTCCTGAATGGAAAAAGTACACCGACCTCGATAATCAATACCTGGTTAACCTTAATACCCATTTTTTTGTTCCTGCACTTGTCAACTACAGCGATGCAAGGATCACGAAATGGATCGATGAATTTCGAAAAAGGTATGCAACCGAACCGGCAATGAACCTCTACGCTTTCGATGGGTTCGATGCGGGCTGGTACTTTCTCAATGCACTCTTCTTATACGGAAAGGATTTTGAGGAATGTCTCGATGAAATTGATGTAAAGCCTATACAAACAAAATTCAAGTTTGAGCACCTTAAAGGCAACGGCTATCAGAATACTTATTGGAACATCGGACGACACAATGACTTTAAATTTATACCGGCAACTGGTTATTAAATCTCCAGTTCTTGTTTTAAAAAAGAAAAGATAAAATGGAGCAATGCTGGAATGCTGGAATATTCGATTAATTGAAGGTTGGAATTGTTAGTTTGCTGAATATCAATGATTGAATCGGAATCAGGCAAAATTACGCGGAACATTCAGACCAGTAGAAATGGAATCCGTTCCTATCTCCTCTTATTTTAACCCAAAGTCATTCGACTTTTTTGCAATTAGTACCGACGATTGAAAATGAAATAGATTTATTCATGAACTTAAAGCAAGATTTCCTTTCATTTTCAATGGCGGGGTTAATCCTGACGAAAAGTATTGTTTCCAATGCTGTTAGTCAGCTCATGACGCTTTGGTCAGAGTATGACTAGCTTCACTTCGTCATACCCTGTGGGCAGAATGGTCATTTCATATGACAGTTGTGGGTTTAAATGAATTAAGCACCAGCAAAACTCATTTCCGTTCCCAACAAAAATTCATCGCTATCATTTTTTTTCTATTTTTGCCAAAACTCTTTGACATAGTATGCTGAGCAGAAGGCACCTTCGAATTAAAGTGTTACAGGCACTATACGCATTTAATGTTTCACTCAACGACCGGTTGGACCTTGGTGAGAAGGAGCTGATGAGAAGCCTTGATAAGCTTTACGAAATATACATCTGGCAGCTATCCCTCGTGGTCGAAATTGTAAACTTCGCCCGCAAAAGAATGGAAGAGAACAAGCAAAAATTCTTTCCCACCGAGGAAGATCTGAGTCCCAACATCCGTTTTATCAACAATGCTTTCTGCAAAAAACTGCTCAGTAATGCCGATTTCAACCATTACCTCAATAAGTATAAAATCAATTGGTCGGACCAGGAAGACCTGATCCGAAGATTATTGCAGGAAATAAAGGATTGCCAAGATTTCAAGGATTACATGAACGCACCTGAGTGCAACTTTGAGGATGACCGCGAAATTTTTTCCAATCTCTTTAAAAAGCCACTGGCAAAATCCGAACTGCTTCAGTTTTACTTCGAGGAAAAAAGCATTTACTGGCACGATGATTTTAACACATCCAATATGTTGGTGATCAAAACCATCAGGTCATGGCAACAAGATTGGGATGATAATGTGAAATTACCTGTAATATTCATGGATGGTAGTTCTGGCCCGGCAAGTGAAGACAGGAATTTCGTGCTTAACCTTTTCAGGAAATCGATACTGAAAGGAAAGGAATATGATGAATTGATATCAGATAAAGCCACTAATTGGGAAATGGACAGAATTGCCATAATGGACATCCTGATCATTAAAATGGCGCTGGTTGAGATTCTCGAATCACCTTCCATTCCGCTTAAAGTAACCCTCAACGAATACATCGAGCTTGCCAAGCTTTTCAGTACACCCAAAAGCAAGATTTTTGTCAATGGAATACTCGACAAGCTCATCGTTGACCTCAAAAAGGATAACAAAATAAAAAAAACCGGAAGGGGACTTATCGAAAACTGATTCCCGCATTTTCTCTTTATAAACCAACCAGCGCTTAACACTACTAAAGAATTCCGATATTTGCATATTCATTTTCGGCTATTCAGATTGACAGGATGTTTTTATGTACCTGATTTCTTTCGGGGCAGATTATGGGCTATATAATTATTTTCAGAGTTTGTAACAAACGAATCGGTAAGTTCCGCAATGCCATTTTATTAGTCATCATGAGGGCTTCGGGATGGTTTTGGGGCAAGCCTGTTGGCACACGAATTTCTTCCAAAGCAGAAGGAATCAATTTTCCCAAGATAGTGGTTTTCAATTTCGTTGTACCGTTATTGATAGCCACATGTGGATTAGCTTCCTGCAAAGGCACTGATAGAGAAGATAAAGCATTGCCTCCGTCCGAAATCAAAGCATCTGCACGAAAAGAACCAGAGCTTTTATACGACGCTAAGGGGAACATTACCGAGCGTCATTCTGCCAATTACCGCTCGGATAACACCATCCGCTCCATCGAAAACTATTATTACAAATACGACAGTCGCAACAACCTGGTGGAAGAGATAAAAGAATCGAGGAATCCGCAAGGCGAACCGGTCTATAAAAATGTGAATCAATTTACTTATAACGAACTCAACCAGAAAACCGAGCAGAAGTTTTTCAGTTATGATCATAACAGCCACTTACAGCAACAGGCACGTAACACTTTTCACTACAACGGCAAAGGCGACCTGATCGAGGAAAAGAGCTATTTTCCAGGCGGCTCAGTCAAGTCAGTGATCACTACAGAGCGAACCAATGATGGATTGCTTAAAGCAGAAGAGTATATTTATTACAATGAAAAAGGAGAAAAAACCGGTCATAAGAAATACAGTTACAGCCGGTTTGGTCTGGAAAAAACTGAGGATTTAATGAAAAAGTAACTTATGTACAAACCACAAACAATTTACACTGAAATAGCGCTTGCAGCCATTCTCGACTATATAGGACAGAATAAATCAATAACTAAACCGGTCGGAGCAATTCCGCCCGATCTGCTTCAATCGCGCCGCGGATGCTTTGTTTCGCTGCATAAAACCGATGGCTCCCTCAGGGGCTGTATCGGAACGATAGAACCTTTTGAGAAAAACCTGGTTGAAGAGATCAGTCGCAATGCCGTTTCAGCAGCATTTCACGATAACCGCTTCGACCCGCTCACTTGGGATGAACTGGACACTGTGGAGCTTTCGGTCGATGTACTAACCGTTCCGGAGGAGATCAGCAATTTTGACGATCTCGACCCGCAAATCTACGGAGTAATCGTTGCCGACAATACCTATCATCGCGCCGTCCTGCTTCCTGCCATCCCAACCATCGACACGGTTGAGAAGCAAATCGAAATTGCAAAACGTAAAGCAGGATTAGCAAAAACGAGTAACGACAAGCTTACCTTTTACAGGTTTACTTCGAACAGGTATCATTAATGAAGGAGGCGAAGGCTAAGACTGAGAATAAGGAGGGCAAGGAAGGAAACCGGCATCTTTAAAACCCTAAAAATTAAATATTTAATGAATAACGGAATAAGGAGAAGATGAAGCAGCGAGAGCAGCAGGAGCAGTAAGCAGTTGGAAGTTTGCAAAAATTGAAATGTCTCGTCCTTTAAAAAGTTTTGTTAATTGATTTATTAGCTTTATACCTCATTCAGAAACATAATGACCTGATTATCCGTATGAATTTTGTAAAAAGAAAAATTTTAATTTTGTTTATCCTTACTGACAACAGGAGGAGGGAAATAAAAATAAATATTAACAACAAAAATTTCAAAGAGGTATGACATTAATTTTGAATTACAGGACTTGCGCTTTGGCATTTGCCATAGCAATATTTGCAATTGCAGCAGGCTGCAAGAAAGACGAAGACAAATCGCTGCCCGAGCTTACTACTACTCCGGTTACCTACATTGACGAGCAAACGGTTATCTGCGGGGGAACCGTAACATCCGATGGCGGCACAACAGTTACCGAAACAGGCATCTGCTGGAGTATAACGCACAACCCGACAACGGGCGACATGAAACTCATTTGCGGATCGGGGCTGGATACATTTACGGGTATGCTGGGAACGCTGAACACCAATACCCAGTATTTTGTCCGCGCCTATGCTGTCAATAGCGAGGGAACGGCCTATGGCCAGGAAATTTCGTTCAGGACATGGAATGACGAGATGGTTACCGATATCGATGGTAATGTATACCACACCGTTACCGTAGGGTCGCAGGTGTGGCTGGTGGAAAACCTGAGCGTAACACACTATCGCAACGGCGACGAGATCCCTTTGGTCACAGATAACGCTGAATGGGAAGGCCTCACTTCGGGCGCCTACAGCGATTATGAAAACAACGCCGCCAATGCAGTCACATACGGCAGGCTTTACAACTGGTTTGCCGTGGACGACAGCCGTAACATCGCCCCCGAAGGCTGGCATGTTTCTATGGATGCTGAATGGACGGCCATGACAACTTATCTGGGCGGTGAAGGCATAGCCGGAGGCAAGCTGAAAGAAGCCGGACTGATCCACTGGCTGGAGCCCAATTCGGGAGCAACCAATGAAACCGGATTTTCGGCATTGCCGGGAGGCCACCGCGATTATGCAGGTATTTACACCTATATCCAGTGGGGAGGAGGCTGGTGGACCTCTACAGGTGAAAACCCGAATGATGCGAGGGTCCGCTACATGGATCATGGCAGTTACGATGTGTGGAATTATCTTGAAGACAAACGCTACGGCCGTTCGGTAAGGTGCGTAAAAGATTAGCTTAAAGAGATTATCCGCACAATATATAAAACTTAATCCGGGGCATGAGGTTCCGGATTTTTTTTGCCTGCGAAAATACCTGTGGAGAATTGCATTGGTTTAAAATCCACGAAAAGCAAACACAATTACAAATTATCTGCGGTCATAGCTTTCATTTTAAAATATTCATTTGATCCTGAATTTCTAAAAGATTTATTACGAATCCCTGCAAATTCACAGCGAATAATAAATAGTTCCTGGCGAATAATAATTTGCTACTTGTCGAAATAATACCATCACCTAAATTAGTCTCGTATTTGAAATTCTAATAAAACAGAAAATGAAATTGTTTAATATTTATAAAAAGGAGGTCAAAATGAAAACCAAACAAATGTTTACTATTTTATTTTTACTTTGCGCTGCATGCTCATTCGGGCAAACGATCTATTCAACCGAAACCGGGGGCCAATGGCATGAAAACTCCACTTGGATTGGGGGAATGGTTCCTACAAGTGGCAATGATGTGGTAATAAACGGTAATGTTGTTGTGCTCAACTATGATAACAAATGTAAAAACCTAATCGTCAACCCTGGAAAGTGGCTGGGAGGCACAACGGGTTACTACGGACAGCTTACGGTTTTTGAAAACATTACTAACAACGGTGGAATCGGTGGTGGTGCCAGTTTTGATATTCATGGGGATATTACAAACAACGGTACCTGGAGCAATCCGCAGTTCAATATTAACCTAAAAGGCTCATCCCAAACCATTACCTGCGCCGAAAACTGCCCAATAGGATCAAAACTTAACGCAACCGACAGCACCCAGAACATTTATCTCGGATCGAACCTGAAACTGGTCATTGATGGGGATAATTCCTGTATGATGGCCAATTCTGAGCTATTCACCCAGGGACATAACCTGACCATGGAAGAAGGTCAATTAATAGATTTACGGTTAACAACTAACGATACGCTTAATTTTATCAATACGATTCTTTCGACGGTTACCGTAAACGGAAACTACGCACTGAAGGGGATGATCTATGCTTTTCAGAATAACATATTCAAAGGTACAGCAACCAATCTTGAAGGAATAATTAACCTTCCCGGATACTCCACGGTTCTTACCTTTGAAGGAGATTTGATTAATTATGGCTCAATTCAGCACTCCGAAGTTCACCTTTACCATAATGTAACCAATTACGGAACATGGTACAACCAGTTAACCAAATTTATGGGAAGTGATCAGAAGATCATTATGAATTCGGCAGGTCATCCCTTCGACGGTGTGCAGATTATCATAAATAATGCGGATGCAGTTGTCAAATGTGCCGCCAATACTGAAATTTCATCTGATCATTTTTTCTTAGGTAATGGGGAGTTGAATTGCAATGGGTTTATACTAGAAGCAAGTACAGTTTTCCATAACGGTACAATATCAAATGCCGATGACATCGTTCTGCAAGGTTACTATGAAAATGTTAACCTGGAAGGTTCTACCGATCTTTATGGGACGAACAACATGATGTTCAGCACGCTCAATGGCACGTTTATTAATCATGAGACCATAACCGCTGCCTGGCCTCAGGCCGGAAATGTTTTATCTGTTTATGGTCACTTTATAAACGAAGGCGAATATTACAGTCTTTCTATGGATTTGTTTGGCAACCTGACCAATCACGGTAATATATCTAATTATTCTCAAATACAGGTTAAGGACACCGAACAACAGTTTATTTATATTTCGAACCACATCAACTCAGAAGTCAGGTTTTTAGCCATGCTGACCGGAACCTCGTATCAATGGATGAAAGACGGGGTGGATATTACCGGACAACAAAGCGATATGATGATCTTCAGCACCCTTGAATTAAGTGATGCCGGAGTATATAAATGCAGGGTTGTAGTTGGAGGCAATACGGTTTATTCAAGAGAAATAACGGTTAATATGATTTCGGGAATAGATGAAGAAATTGAATTGTTCGCCGATAAATCTGTTTTACAGCAAAATTATCCCAATCCTTTTAATACCAGAACCATGATCAGGTGGTACGCGCCTGAAGGTGGCCATCAGACATTAAAGGTTTATGATATCCTTGGCAAGGAGGTTGTGACTCTCGTTGACGAATTTAAACCTGCGGGAGAATATACAGCGGAATTTTATCTGAATGAATTGCAATCGCTTAACTCCTATAAAGCCGCCACGCTGTTTTTCTGCAAATTGGAAACCGGGAACCTTATCAAAATCATCAAGATGACAATGATACGATAGGTTGAAATGTCCTTTATTTGTTCCTGTTGAAAAAAAAGAGAGGCTGGATTTAATAACGATTGATGAATATATTGAATTCCAGTTTTAAGATGTGGGTAAGTTATTGGAGCAGCTATGAAAGAGATTAAAACAAGCAACCTGTTCGCCGACGAACCTAAGCCATCAAATGCCTGCAAACAGGTTTCAGGTGATCATCGTCCGGGTTGCAGCTTCTAATAGTTACAAATGCGGGTCACCTATTAACTTCTGGAAGAGCCTGGTCGAACTCTTATCGAAAGGTATAGCACCCAGCCTATCAATCATGTTTCGACAGGGTGCTAATGAAACGCTAATGATTCGATCCTTATGGGATCGTGGTTGTCGATGATTTGTTATTTACCTCCCGTTGCACCGGAGGCTATTGTTATTCAACCTCTTCAGTGTCGATACGCAGGCGGGGATTATCATTAAAGGAAAGCATAGGATGACGCATTTGTCATTATTTCATATCATTTCTAACGACAAAACTGGGATAATTAAAATCATGTATTTTCGCCCTTTAAATTTAAAAAATGCATATGAGGAGGAACGGTTATCTCTTGATATTATTCGCGCTTGTTGTTTCGTGCAACAGCCACCGGATTAAAATTGCATGTGTTGGCAACAGCATTACTGAAGGTTCTGGTTTAAAGAATGAGAGCGAGAATAGTTATCCTGCCTTTCTTGATAGATTACTCGGAAAAGATTATTCCGTTCTGAACTGCGGACGCGGCGGCACGACTGCTGTGAAGGATGGGGACTTTCCTTACTGGTCATGCAATGAATTCAACAATGTAGAAGAATATTGTCCAGACATTATTATCATCAAGCTTGGAACCAACGATACCAAGCCTCAAAACTGGAATCCGGAAAAATTTGAAAGGGATTACCAGGCACTAACGGATACTTTCAGGAACCTTCCTTCCCGTCCTAAGATATACCTTTGCCTGCCGGTTCCTGTTTACCGGACGGCATGGGGAATAAATGATTCAACCCTTATACATGGAGTTATCCCGGCAATCGAAAGAATAGGCGAAAGAAATCGATATACCATTATCGACCTGTATCATCCCCTGCTCAATCAGCCCGGGAATTTTAGCGATGGGGTTCATCCCAATGAAATTGCATTTGAAAGAATGGCGGAGATTATTGCCTCTGAAATAAGAAAAAAGAGTTGATCATTTGGCTGCCAATTAGACATCTGAAATATAAAAAACAAATAACACTATACAAAATGAAAAAATGGAGTTTAATGGTTGTGTTTTTTTGTAATGCAATTTCATTGCAGGCACATGAAGAGCCTTCAAAAACACTTTTCGAAAAAAAGGAAAAAGAGAAAGCCCGGATCAATTGGCAGACCAGTCGTGTGAGACAATTGACCGCCTTGAAGTTTTCGGTGAATGATGAAAATGAGCCGGTATACGGGCAAAAGATATATATTCAGAAATTTGGCAGAGATGGAAGTTATGAGTCGTTTGAATCTTTCAGTAACGATTCTTTAAAAGTCAGGGTAGAATATATGTATGATAAAAGCGGCAACATGCTTTCCGATACGGATTATTCTCCCGATGGAAAAATGACCGAAAAAAACGTTTACAGCTACGATAACGAAGGCAGGGTTATTTCGGGTAACTTCTCTGATGAAAGGGATCAGATCATCGATTCTTTTATCATCGAAAAAAGCAGTGATAAAAAACAGGTCGATTTCGTTAAATATAAAGCCGGTGACAGTCTCGATTACAGGATCGTTTACAAATATGCTACAGATTATGATCAATCGGATTATACTGAAGCCATCAAGTTTAATTCTGCAAAAGAAATAATTTTAAAGGCGGTTAAAAAATACGATAAGCAGGGAATGGCTTTCGAAAAGCAGATATACAAAAGCGACCTCACCCTTGATTATACCTTTAATTATGAATACGATGATAATGGATTACGTGTTAAAATCGTTAAAACGAAAGCCGACGGTCTGACCGATTGGTATGAACTCTACCTTTACGATATAAATGGCAACGTCTCTGAGATCAACAGGTATGATTCTTCAGGAAAATTAACTTATACCATACGCTTTATGTTTGAGTATTACGATTAATCTTATCCTGCATTAAACTATACTAAAATCATGCAGAATTCGTAAACGGAACAATGATATCCCCGATCAAAATACTTGAAACGCCCCGCGATGCCATGCAGGGTCTTCACAGGATCATTCCAACAGAAAAAAAGATTGAACTGATCAATGCACTGCTGGAAGTAGGATTCGATATAATCGATGTCGGGAGTTTTGCTTCGGCCAAAGCCATCCCGCAGATGAACGATACTGCTGAAGTGCTCGAAAGAATTGACATGAGTGAAAGCCGGTCGAAATTATTTGTTTTGGTGGTCAATACCCGGGGAGCATTGAAAGCTTCACATTACAGCCAGATCTCATATATAGGTTTCCCCTTCTCCCCCTCCCCCACTTTCCTTAAAAAGAACATCAACTCTGATTTTGAAAAAGCGTGGAAAACCATTGTTGAAATCCAGGAAATATGCCTGAAAACCAATAAGACCTTTATGGTTTATCTTTCCATGGCTTTCGGAAATCCATACGGAGATCCGGAAGATACAGACCTTATTTATTACTGGATCGAAAAATTGCATGAGACCGGAATAAAAAACATCAGCCTTTCTGATATCATCGGAGTCGTCTCCCCTGAAAAGATCGACACTGTTTATTCAGCACTGAAATCCTACCACAATAACATTGAATTCGGGTTGCACCTGCACATCGCTAAAGAGGACTGGAATCTAAAGCTTGACGCGGCCTTCCGGCATGGTTGCACTATATTTGAAGGGGTCATCAACGGTTTGGGTGGCTGTCCGATGACAGGATATGAGTTGCTGGGGAACCTGCCTACAATAAATATTATTGATTGGGCTGCAAATAAAAGTATTCCACTGATGATTGACCGTAATAAACTCCAGAAGGCACTCGAAACTTCAGACCGTATATTATACTAAAGCTAACAGACCTCAGGGATTTATTGATTTGCTTCCGGTATCTTATACCAAAATGAGATTCTGTTTAGCCCGCCAATACCTGACGTAATGGAATTTCTTCCTTTGGTTAATTCTGTGTAGATATATGTTAGGGTTAATCATGCAAAGCTAAGTAAAAACAAGTACTATTGCATAAATCACTCCGGTATTATTGCTTATTCATTTGCTTTGGTATTAATATCCCTCGTATTAATTTTTATCTTGCATTTTTATTAGTTTTATTTTCATCTGATTCAAATCATTTTATTTAAATTTGGCATCGGTAGGCTTATTCAAGGTAAAGAGGAGTAATCTTAAAATAATAAAAAAAACGATCATGAAAAGGTTTGATATTAAAGGAATGATGCAATTTCCAAATCCTGTCAGTAAAACCAGTGTATTAAAGGAAAAGGAATTGTGGGCTGTAAATGAATGCTTTTGCAGGAACGGACATAATCTTATAAGTGACAAGGTTATCTTTGATGGCATGAACGGCATATTAATTAAATTAAAAAAAGGTAAAAAGGCCGGATTAGTGGCGCTAAGTCCGGTTTATGGCTTAAAATCCCGTATTTCGGTGAACCTTCACCTGAAAAAGGATGAACAATGGAAAATCTGCTGCCCGGAGTGTGAAGAGCCATTACCTGTTTTTTCAACATGCAGTTGTCATGGTGATCTTACTGCTCTCTTCCTTGATAAGAAAGCTGACTTTTTCAATTGCATTCTTGTTTGTAACCGCATCGGCTGCTTTAACGCTGAAATCAAGCTCAATAATGAAATCATTTATTATCCCGGTGAAACTGCCTTAAAATAAATCTAACACCCTCACTGCTTCTCCCTATTTGAAAATAAGTTGTTGAGCAGGTAAATAAAATATTTCGGAACAGTTTATTTACACCAACAAAACATTAAAAGATATTCTAACTGTAACAAAATTTAGACTCAGCAATAGGCTTCAATAAATTGTTAACGAGAACGTTAACCGTAATTACAATTTGAACTCATTCTAAATTTTGGATCAGATTTGGATTAGTAAAAAAAATGACCATAATTTTGGGCTGTTAATTCCTTAACAGAAGTTAAAATCACTTATAAAATATATAAATATGAGTTTACAAGTCAAAAGTATAGTTGACAAATATGGTAAAAACGCAACACGGCTGATGGATATCATAATTGAGATCATTAACGAGGAAGGGTATGTCAGTAATGAGACTGTTGCAGAATTGGCAAAGCAGTTGAACCTTTCAAAAGTCGATGTGCTGCAAACGGTATCATTTTATCATTTCTTCTCTCAAAAGCCAATGGGAAAATACAACATTTATCTGAATGAAAGTCTTGTCTCTATTATGATGGGGCGTGCAGAGATAGCCGAGGCATTTGAAAAAGCGACAGGTACCAAATTCGGACATGTTACCGACGATGGCATGTTCGGTCTTTTCAATACATCATGTATCGGAATGAACGATCAGGAGCCAGCCGCAATAATAAACGGTATTATTTTTCCAAAGATTACTACTTACAGGGTGCGTGAACTGGTAAGAGCTTTCCGTAGCGGAAAATCTGCTGAAGACATGATTAATAGCTTTGGTGGAGGACAAAACCAGTCGGATTTGATCCGATCTATGGTTACCAACAACCTGAACAGAAGAGGAGCGGTTATTTTCTCAGAATACACTGAAGGCGATGGACTAAAAAAAGCCGCTTCAATGAAACCAAAAGATATTATTGAAGAAGTAAAAAATTCAAATTTGCGCGGAAGAGGTGGCGCAGGATTCCCGACCGGATTAAAATGGGATTTCTGCACCAAATCGCCGGGCAATGAAAGATATGTGCTCTGCAATGCCGACGAAGGTGAACCGGGGACATTTAAAGACAGAGTGATCCTGACAGAGATACCATACCTGCTTTTCGAAGGGATGATCATTGCAGGTTATGCTATCGGTGCAAAAGAAGGGATTCTCTACCTCAGGATGGAATACGACTACCTGAAAAAACATCTTGAAAATGTCCTGAACAATTTCAGAAAGAAAGGATGGCTAGGTAAAAAGGCAATGGGCATCGAAGGTTTTAATTATGATATCCGGATACAATTCGGTGGCGGAGCTTATGTTTGCGGAGAAGAATCAGCCCTGATTGAATCATGTGAAGGCAAAAGAGGCGAACCCAGAAACAGGCCTCCATTCCCTGTACAGGTTGGTTACCTTGACAAACCAACGGTAGTCAATAATGTGGAAACACTGTGTTCGGCAGTAAAAATTATTTTGAATGGAGCGGAATGGTACAAGTCAATGGGTACAAAGGAAACCTCAGGTACCAAATTATTGAGCATTTCAGGGGATGTTAAATTCCCCGGTGTATTCGAGATCGAATGGGGCATGACGATAAAAGAGATGCTTGAAATGGCTGGAGCTACCAACGCTAAAGCAGTTCAGGTAGGAGGACCTTCCGGCAGGCTGATCGGGGTTAATGAATTTAACAGGACAATTTGCTATGAAGATTTACCTACCGGAGGAGCCATGATCGTAATCGGCGAGGATCGCAAGATATTGGATGTAGTGAAAAATTTCACCGATTTCTTCATTGATGAATCATGCGGATCATGCGCACCCTGCAGGTATCTGACAGTCGTATTGCGAAACAAGCTTCAGAAAATCATGGATGGAAACGGAATAGCAAAAGATATCGACGACCTGGTTCACTGGGGTAAGCAAATGAAAAATGCCAACCGTTGCGGATTAGGACAAACTGCTGCCAATCCAATCCTGACCAGCATAGAAAATTTCCGTCCCGAATATGAAGCTAAGATCGAAAAGGGTAAGGATTTCAGTACCAAATTCAATCTCGATGCGGCCATTATCGAATCGAGCAGGGTTGTCGGAAGATTTCCGCAAGCCTGATATTCAATAAAAGTATCTTAAAAAAAACACAATTATGAGCGAAATAGTAAAATTTACAATAGACGGTAAAGCTTGTACTGCCGAAAAAGGTGTCAATATAGTTGATGCTGCAAAGGAAAACGGGGTCTATATTCCAACCCTCTGCCATCTTGAAGGAATAAAACCGGCCGGTTCATGCAGGATTTGCAATGTCAAGATCAACGGCAGGTATATGACTGCCTGCACGACAGGCGTTGCCGATGGAATGGTGGTCGAAAACAACACACTGGAAATCAAAGAACTTAGAAATATTATTGTTGAAACGTTATTTGTCTCGGGTAATCATTTCTGCCCGGCATGCGAAAAAAGCGGCAATTGCGAACTTCAGGCATTGGGATACCGTTTCCAGATGATGGCGCCTCGCTTCCCCTATGAGTTTGAAGACAAAGCAGTAGATGCTTTATCCGCGAAAATTTATATCGACCGCAACCGTTGTGTCCTTTGTAAACGATGTATCAGGTCTATCAAAACCAAAGACGGTAAAAGTATCTTTGCTTATAATGGCAGGGGACATAAGGCCATGATCGGCATTGATCATGAACTTGCCAATAAGTTGACCGATGAGGAAGCACAGAAAGCGATGGATAATTGCCCTGTCGGGAGCATATTAAGAAAGGAACGAGGCTACATTCAACCCATTGGTTCAAGAAAATATGATAAAAAACCTATCGGTAGCGATATTGAAAAATCTGTTAATGTATAATATAAAGGAGGAAAATTAATATGAGTAAACCTATAGTTGCAACGACATCATTGGCAGGATGCTTTGGCTGCCACATGTCAATACTCGACATCGACGACAGAATTTTAAAACTGATCGAACTGGTTGATTTTAATAAATCACCGATCAACGACATAAAAGAATTTACGCAGATGTGCGATATCGGAATCATTGAAGGCGGATGCTGCAACAGCGAAAATGTTCATGTGTTAAAAGATTTCAGGAAAAACTGCAAAATACTTATTTCTTGTGGTGAATGTGCTATAATGGGTGGATTACCCGCTCTTCGCAACAACATTCCTATTCAGGGAATGCCTTGAAGAAGCTTATCTAAATGGCCCCTCCACGAAAAATGCAAATCCTGATGGTATTTTACCAAATGATGAGGAGCTTCCCATCATTCTTGACAAAGTTTATCCTTGCCATGAAATCGTAAAAATCGATTATTATCTGCCTGGTTGTCCGCCACGTGCCGATCTGATTTGGAATGCTCTTGTAGCTTTGATCACTGGCGACGAAATGAAACTACCTTATGAAGTTGTAAAATTTGATTAATCACTAAGAAACGATACTATGGAACAAAAAATAACTATAGAACCCGTAACAAGGGTTGAAGGACACGGAAAAGTAACTATTCATATTGATGACAGCGGGAATGTTTCCCAGAGTCGTTTACACATTGTCGAATTCAGAGGATTTGAAAGGTTTGTCCAGGGCAGACCTTATTGGGAAGCCCCTGTTCTTGTTCAAAGACTTTGCGGTATTTGCCCGGTGAGCCACCACCTTGCTGCGGCAAAAGCACTGGACGTTATCGTTGGAGCCGGAACAGGCGACGGATTATCACCGACAGGTGAAAAAATGAGAAGACTCATGCACTATGGGCAGATGTTCCAGTCGCATGCACTTCATTTCTTTCATCTTGCATCTCCCGATTTGCTGTTTGGCGTTGATGGCGACCCGATGATCCGCAATGTGATCGGAGTTGCAAAAAAACATCCTGATCTTGCAGTTCAGGGAGTAATGATGCGGAAATTCGGTCAGGAAGTCATCGCTGTCACCGCTGGCAAGAAAATTCATGGGACCGGCGCTATTCCGGGTGGTATCAACAAGCATCTTTCAGTTGAAGAAAGAGACTCATTTCTGAAAGGTGCTGATCCATTGAACATTGATAAAATGATTTCCTGGTCGGTCGATGCTGTAAATTTCCTGAAATCATTCCATAAAGCGAATAAAGAATTTATCGATGGGTTTGCGGCCTTCCCTTCAAATCATCTTAGCCTGGTAAGAAAAGACGGTGCCCTTGATTTATATCATGGAGTACTAAGGGCAGTTGATGCCAATGGTAAAAAAATCCTCAACGATGTGGATTATCAGGATTATACCGAGTATATCCTGGAAGAAGTCAGGAACTGGAGCTATATGAAATTTCCTTACCTTGTCGAATTTGGTAAGAAGGAGGGATGGTATAGAGTAGGGCCATTAGCCAGGTTGAATACCTGCGACTTTATTCCAACTCCTCTTGCACAAAAAGAGTTCGAGGAATTCAGGGCATATACCAAAGGCAAACCCAATAATATGTCAATGCATATGCATTGGGCAAGGTTGATCGAATTACTTCATTCGGCAGAAATGATGAAGGATCTGCTGAACGATCCTGACCTGTTGAAAGGTGATCTTGTCGTTAAAGGCAAGAAGAAAAATGAGGGGGTAGGTTTGATTGAAGCTCCACGTGGCACTTTATTCCACCACTATCGCATTAACGAGCATGACCAGATTACTATGGCAAACCTTATTGTGTCGACTACCAACAATAATGAGCCAATGAATGTAGCCGTCAATCATGCAGCAAAACAATTCATGAACGGTCAGAAAAAAATCACCGAAGGAATGATGAATGCGGTGGAGGTTGCTATTAGGGCTTATGATCCTTGCCTGAGTTGCGCAACACATGCATTGGGGCAAATGCCACTTGAAATTAAGCTGGTCGACGGTAAAAATAACGTTATCGACTGTAAAAGAAGATAATTTAAAGTGACTGCAAAAAGAATTCTGATCTATGGATATGGCAATCCGGGCCGTCAGGACGACGGCCTTGGCAATGCTTTTGTTCAGCGGATGGAGGATTGGGTTGAAAAAGAGAAATTAGCCGGATTTGAATTCGAAAGCAATTACCAGTTGAATATAGAAGATGCTGCTAATATTGCAGGTAAAGATCTTGTGGTTTTTGTAGATGCTTCACAGGAAGAGATAGACGACTTTCAACTAACACCGGTAAATGAATCAGCGAAAGTGACGTTTACTACTCATGCTGCCTCTCCGGGATACATCTTCAATTTATGCAGGGAAATGTTCGATCATACTCCTGCCGCATATTTGCTTCATATAAAAGGATATGAATGGGAGTTCAGGGAAGGTCTGACAAAAAAAGCTGAAATAAATCTTGAAAAGTCGCTTGAAGAATTAAAGACCCGATTAAAAAATCCCGAAACACTCATTCATGCTTTCATGAATTAATGATTAAAACTATTTTACAATACTTAAAAATAAATTACCATGAACCTTTCAACAGAATACATGGGATTAAAATTGAAAAATCCCATCATCGTCAGCAGTTCCAAACTAACGGATGATATCAGTACCATTCGTAAATGTGCAGATGTAGGAGCAGGAGCAATAGTCCTGAAATCCTTATTTGAGGAGCAACTCTTGGCCGATTCGTCTGCTCTGATGGATCAGGATATCAAATATTTCTGGTTCCCTGAAGCCATTGAATATATTAACAAGCATTCAAAAGAGCACGGTTTAAAACAAGTTCTCGAATTGATAAAAAAGACAAAAGAATATTCTGATATTCCTGTCATCGCCAGTATTAATTGTGTTACGGCTTTTGAATGGCCCAAGTTTGCCAAGACATTAGAGGATGCAGGAGCCAATGGCATTGAACTGAATATAGCGATTTTTCCTTTTGACAAATTTATTGCAAGCAAGGAAATAGAAGATCAGTATGTGCAAATTTTAACTGAGGTTAAAAAACATGTCAAGATTCCTGTAGCAGTCAAGCTGACTAATTATTTTACCAATCTTATGCAAATGACCCAACGGCTTGATGATGCCGGCGTTGACGGATTGGTATTGTTCAATAGGTTGTACCGGCCTGATATCGATATCGATAAAATGACTGTAGTCAGGGAAAATGTTTTAAGCTCTCCTGAAGAGGCAACGAAATCTCTCAGATGGGTTGCCCTTCTATCGAATAAGTTGAAATGCTCATTAGCTGGGGGAACAGGAATCCATGATTATAAAGGTGTGGTCAAGCATCTTCTGGCCGGTGCCAATGCTACTCAAATTTGTTCGACCTTGTATAATAACGGTATCAGTTATATTGATACTATGTTATATGATCTGCAAAAATGGATGGAAAAGCACCATTTCACTTCAATTTCCGACTTCAACGGGAAAATATGTAAAGATGATGAATGCAGCAATAAATTCGAGAGAATTCAATTCCTGAGAAAAGAAATTTAAACTGTTTTTCACAAATAGGACAAAACCCGGAATAGCATTCCGGGTTTTTTTGTCTTGCATTTTAGGAAGAATAACTATTTTTACAAAATTAATACCGCTTGGAAAAATAAAATAGTCCAATCTGCGCATGGTTTGATTCGGCTAAACATTTTTATTCAGGGGCATTAATCCTGTCCGTCCGGTCAGGCGGGCATTGCAACATTCAAATGTTCTTCGGACCAATTTAAATAATCATTTGGCATAACATACAATTGAATAAAGTCTATGAGGGTACTTTTCAACCGTAAGTTTTTGCAGCACAACATATACAGTGATGCTGAAGGCGCTTATCGGATTAAATCATTTCCGGAGCTTTTCGAAGAGGAAGATTATAATGGCGAACGATTCCTATCCCTTGTTCATACACCTGAATATATCGACAGAATTAAACAGGCTTGTCACAATGGTGAAATCTTAGCCGAGGTCAGCCTCGCACCAGAAAGCTACGAAGCCGCCACCTCTGCTGTGGGACTGAGTATCCTGGCTTCTGCTCAGGGAGATTTTGCTGCAGTAAGGCCTCCAGGACATCATGCCGGAAAAGAGCGTGCCGCCGGGTTTTGCCTGTTTAACAACATTGCAATTGCGGCTCAAAAGCTTGTGAATGAAGGAAAACGTGTGCTCATCGTTGATTTTGATGGTCATCACGGAGACGGAACACAATCAATTTTTTACGATTCGGATAAAGTATTCTATGCCTCCACTCATCAGGCTTTTGCTTACCCCTTTACCGGATTTGCCATCGAAACCGGCATTAACAAAGGGGAAGGTTATACGATGAATATCCCCTTGATTTCAGGAAACGGTGATAAAGAATTACTCGATGCACTTACTAAAGTTATAACTGCCGGTCAAAAGTTTTGTCCCGATGTTGTTGGCGTTTCAGCAGGTTTTGATGCCTATTATAAAGACCGGCTGCTGGGATTAAAAGTTACACAAAAGGGATACTATGAGTGCGGTTTCAGGCTTAGACGGGCATTTAAAAATGTTTTCGCAGTTCTTGAAGGAGGATATCATGATGAGATATTGCAATGTGTAACTTCATTCATTGATGGGGTAAATGTTGGCTCCCGACCTATTAAAAACAGATTTAACCATGATATGTCGGTTGGCTAATATTGAAACTATTACAAACCAAGCAGAATTGCCACTCCGCTAAGGAAAATAATAGCACCGGCCATAGCGTGCATATATCGTTCAAGTTTTCCTAATGGCAGGAAATTCATTCCAAAAGTTGCCAGTAATACCACGCCAAGCATGGTGGCAACAGTAACAACCGAGAAAATCAGGCATATTAATAATACACCACCTAGACTGCTTTGGGTTGCAGGATACATTAAAATTGGAATCAATGGCTCACAGGGACCAAGAACAAAGATGGTGAACAAAATCCATGGTGTGACATTTTTCTTGTGTTCGTGGTCATGACTGTTCAAATGAGAGTGACTGTGTGTATGCATTGTACCATCTTCATGGTAATGAACATGATGATGGGGATTATTGATAACCGCTCTTCTGATACCCCAAATTAAATATCCCAGACCAAAAATCACAAAAGCCCAGGCAGCTGCGTTTCCTCTTATACCCTCGAATAGTTCAAGTTTGGATAAAGCTACACCGAAAGCTATTCCGATGAAGCCCAATAAAATTGAGCTGCCTACATGACCAATACCGCATAATATAGTTATCCAGGCTGTTTTAAAGACCGACCATTTCCTGGCTTTCGACATAAAAATAAACGGTAAATAGTGATCCGGACCAATGATGGTATGAACAAATCCTATGGTTGCAGCAGTACCTGATAGAAGAACTATTTCCTGGTTCATTACAAATTATTTATAAAGACGGTGCTAAAATAGTAATTCTAATCTTTGTGTTACTATTTAATTTTTAGTGTTACTAGAATTAAATCATATTCCATTTCTGGAATTCATGAATCAATTTGGGAGAACATATGGCTCTGCAAACTTAATTAACTCATTGATTTTAAATAATAAAGAGAAAAAAATAAATAAAGTATAATTTTTGAAATAACATTTTTAAATATTTTATAAACTAAATTTGAAGACAATGAAAAACATTAGAAATTTTATTTATTTATTTTTAATACTTCCTTTTATTCTGATAAGTTGTCAGAAAAGCGAAGTGGTTGATGTAACTAAATCTGAACAACAAGACCTCAAGGACAGTCCATTAAAAAACACCATTGTATACTGTGGTACGCCAATTAATGCGACACTTGTTGATTTTAATGAAACATTTGTTGCCGGTAATGCTGTTATTGGCAATGATGCAAGTAAATTATATGTAAGTCTTGATCTGACAGGAGATTGGTGGATTGCAAGCTCTGTTTTATTTGCAGGACCGGCTTCATTAGCCGGAACAATTCATCCTGATGGATCTGGTCAATTTGCACCCTGGGAATGGCAATCTCCCTATAGGCATAATTTTTTCCCATGGGATTATACTAAGAATTATACCTATGAAGTAGATTTAGCTGATCTGGAGAATTGTTTTATAGTTGTTGCATATATAAATGCAAAAAACTTAGTTACTAACGAAAACAAATTTATCTGGGGTAAAAGTATGCAAAAACTTAGCGGTTATTACATCGAATACTGCAAACAAAGTTGTACACCCCCTCCCACTCCTCTTGGAGGTTGCGAAACAGGTTATGCCTATGGAGCGCCTTATGCAAACTGTTTCCTAAACATACCCGGGGTAAATTCAAACAATTGGGGTTGGTCGAACGGACCGGTCGGCGCTGGAAATTACTCGTGGCCAATATACGCAGGAGCAGGACAATGCAATATAGGCAATGGGATTAATGTAGGTACCTTAACTGTATCTTATACTCCTCCAACGGCTACGATAACCTATACAGTTTTTCAAGGTTATGAACTTAATGCTACTCATCTGTATGTGGGTAATCAGATTCTGCCAAAGAAAAAGAATAAGTTTACCACTGCTCCCGGACAATTCCCATATAAGCATAGCTCTTTAAATGGAGTTTCAACAGACACTTTCACAATAAATGGATTATCAGGGAATATTTATATTGCAGCTCACTCTGAGGTTTGTGACCAATAGTTAATAAAACATAATTAATAAAAAGGCAGGCATATACCTGCCTTTTTTATTTTTGAGGTGCTTTATTTCAAATAGAAAACGATTATGAATTTATCCCTTCAAAGATATTTTATTGAATTGTCATTCATGGGTAAAAACTACCATGGATGGCAAACCCAAAGCAACAGTATTAGTGTGCAATCGGTTATAAATCAAGCTCTTTCAACAATACTTGGAAAAAAAATCAAAGTTGTGGGTTGCGGAAGAACGGATACCGGTGTGCATGCTGGAAAATATTATGCTCATTTCGATACTGATACTACAAATCTTATACAAAATAAAAATAAATTCATTGGCAGGATGAATGGATTTCTTCCCGATGATATTTCAATCGCTGAATTACTGGCTGTTGTTCCTGATGCAAATGCAAGGTTTAGCGCCATATCCAGAACCTATGAGTACAGGATATCTTTGAAAAAAAATCCATTCCTTATTGATTTTGCTCATTTCTATAAAGGAAAGCTGGATTTACAATTGATGAATGAAGGAGCTGAAATACTTATGAAGTATTGCGATTTTACATCATTTTCAAAACTTCATACGCAAACAACGAATAATAATTGCAAAATAGCAGAAGCGAAATGGCAATATCAAAATAACCTCCTTGTTTTTTCAATTACTGCAGACAGGTTTTTACGAAATATGGTCAGAGCAATTTCAGGAACTATGATTGAACTGGGAAGGGGTAAGATCAGCCTGGATGAATTGCAAACAATTATTGAAAGCAAAAGCCGGTCAAATGCAGGACCATCGGTTCCCGCCAAAGGCCTTTTTCTGGTTGACATAAGATACCCGGATGAAATATTTCTTTAAGCAAGGCTTTCTGGTCTTAAAGTAAATACTAAATCTGGTAGGCAAAAAATCTTGTTATCAGTTTCAGGTTAAATTATAATTAATATTTTTGCTTGTTAATATAATAACAATTGAAAAGAGGTTGGCATGAGAAATTTACCTGAAAAGACTGTTGAAAGGCTTAGCCAATACAGGAGAAGTCTAAATAATCAGTTAGAAAAAGGAAAGACGCATATCTTTTCGCATGAAATTGCTAATTTACTTCACATAACCCCGGTCCAGGTGAGGCGGGATATTATGCTAATGGGATATTCCGGGACATTACGGAAGGGATATGATATCAGAGAAATGGTCGATCTGATAGGTAAAATTATCGATACTGATGATGGACAAAAAATAGCGGTTATTGGTCTCGGAAATCTTGGAAAAGCCATCATTCATTATTTACAGGAAAAAAAGTCGAAATTATCTATAGCTGCGGCATTTGATATCAATCCCGAAAAAATTAACAACGTTTACTCAAGTGTAAATTGTTATCATTCTGATCAGATGGAAGAAATAATTGCATCGTTTAATATCAAAATCGGAATTATAACTACCCCACCTGAGGTAGTTCCTGAAATTGCCAGGCGGCTTGCCAATGCCGGCATAAAAGGTATTCTAAACTTTACTCCAAAACCCTTAAGCGGGCAGGAAGGTGTGTACCTTGAAGAATATGATATGATTACTTCACTCGAAAAAGTGGCATACTTTGTTAAGCCCAGAGATTAATATGCTCCGGCCCTTTTACGAATAAACCACTCCAGTGAAAGAATGATTATCAGAAGTATCAAAAGGTAAGGAAAATTTAAAATTTCATTGAATTTTTTCTGGGTATAAATAACCGGCTTAATGTCTTCCCTTTCATCAATCATCCTTTTTAATTCATTGAGATTCTGAGGTAAAACCATTTTCCCATTTCTGGAGGAAGCCAAATTATAAAGCAAATTATGGTCTGCAACTGTATTGATTTCTTCAATGCTAAGAGAAGATACCGTAAACTCACCATTATCCGTCAGTATTTTATCCCCACGGTTTACTCTTGCCGAAAATGAATAATTGTCGACCGGCAGCTTGCCAGCCTTCAGAAAATATTTTTTTTCAGTCTTATTGAATATAAACGGGTATTTATTTCCCTTGCTATCGATAATGGTAATACTCACTTCCGGATCATTGATCAGTTCGTAGTTATCGTTATAAAGTTCTGCATCAAACTCAATATCCTCATTTTCCAAAAAGTTGTTCTTGCAATAAACCCGGAAGAAACTTCTGTCGACCTTGACCGAAAGAAACTGAATGATTTTATTGACTATCTCTGAAAATGCATCATGATTTCCCTCCCTGGCAAAATTCGTCAGCCTCCATTTCCAGATTCCTGAACCAATTATACATCCTGATTTTAAATCCTGGCTTTCATTCAGTAACAGCAGAGGCTCAAATGTAGAAACAGATCCGATTTGCTGGAAAAACAATACCTGGCCAGAGGGTTGAAGGTTCATGTTGCCATAAGGACTGACAAGGGGAGGAAAATCTGAAACAACTTTTAAAGTGTTTTCGGATAACCTGAACAAAGTGAATTTTGTATTAAAACCGGGTTGTGCTTCATTATATATAATTTTATCATTCCTGAATGTAACCCCTGCATTTCTCTTGTTTAATATTGAAAGGCTCGTTTGTCCTGAAATTATATAAAGAATAGGGATTTTCAGTTCATCAGCTATTGCCAGTAAATTACCTACCTGATTTTCCAAGGATGGCAGCCCATGCAGAACAATGAGATTATATTCTCCAGCATCCTTGTCAAAATCATCAATGATAAAATCATCAATTTCGTAATTCTTGTTTGATTCAACGGTCTGCTTAAAGGCTGAAATATCAGGATGGGGTGCCTGTGCAAGCAGCAGGATCTTTTGCTTTCCTTCAAGGACATCTATAAAAATATCCTGGTAATTATTTTGTGTACTGATTTCGTTTTCAATGCTGCTGATTGCAATACGGTAACGCTGTAAACCACTATAATTCGCATCTAAAACCATTTCCACTGTTTCGGAATAATTCTCTGAAGAAATAACTATCTTTTTTCTGAATAAAACGGTGTCTTTCTTAGAAACAGAAAGTTGAACCGATTGATTTATAAACTTATTTGCCCGGACTAAAATCTCAAGAGGAAATTTATTTCCAAGATAGGCAAGCCTGTTATAATTCACTTTTGAAAGGATGACATCCCTCTGAACTGCAGTGTCTCCAAGTGCAACTGTATAGATTGGAAAATCAAATCTATCCGATGAGTATAGTGGATTTATACCTCTGTTGAAAATACCGTCGGTGGCAATTATGAGGGCTCCAACATTCCGATGTGAATATTTAGTGTTCAGATCAGAAAACAAGCCTGAAATATCTGTCAGCTTCTCACCGTAATTAACCGGTAATTTTTGATCGAAGGTTTCACCAAAGGTATATCTGTCAACCGGATAGGATTTGCTGATTTCTTCAACAAATTCATCGACTGCCTTCAGGTATTCTTGTTTATAATAACTGGAATCTGCATTAGTGATGATACTTTTAGAGTTATCCTGGGCAAATATAATAACTGGTTTTTCGGTGTATCGGGTTGTTGATTTGATCAGTGGATCCAAAAGCAGAAAAGCCAGCAGTGCAATTGCCACTGTCCTGATAACCGCCAATGTCCATTTTAAAGTAACCGAAAACTCACTTCCTCTTTCTTTATAGTAAAGTATCGCTGCATAACCAATGCCAAGCAAAACGCAAAACAATATCAACCATTGAGGATACCCGGTAACAAGAGAGAAAGTCAATTTTTCTACTAACGCAATTTTAAAACGTAATCAGGGAACGAAAAAGGAAAGATTATATTTCAATTTGATAATTATCCTTTATTTTCCGGGAACCAGGCTCTCAAGAACAGAATAACCATAAAGTTTTCCATTTTTATCGAACGATTCACTTCTGACAGACCCGACATTTTCTGCAAACCATTCAGCTCCTTTGGTTTTAATAGTCATCATGGTTTTGGTTTCAACATCGTAAGTCATTTTATAGCATTCAAATGTTCCTGCAGGAGTTGTAATACTTTCCTTTCCTTCAACTTTCCGGTTTGTAATTTTTACAACCATCGCAAACATCGGTATCCCCTGGTTACTGATTCGGGCAGTAATATCAGCATCCGGAAGGGTTGTACCAATATCAAGCGTTGAGGGAAATTGCATATTATTCTTTGTTTCAATCTCAACTGTCATGTCCTTGTAGGCAGCCATCATTTCATCACTGAGATAGTTTTTCATGTCAATATAAAATAGCCCTGCTTCGCACCTCACTTCGAGCTGGCCGGAACCTATTTCCTTTCCTTTCTCATCCAGGCTTCGGCTGGAATAGATCACCTTCAGCAGGTTTCCATCAACCTGCTTGTCAAGGATTTTATTTATTGTGGATCCAGTCAACTTGTCTTTGGCATTATAGCTTTTCATTGTCATTTCAGTTCCTTTTTCAACCGGAAAAAAGACTTTACAATCCTGTGCGATCAGGCTTGTTATACAGCCCATCGCCAGAAAAAAATTAAGCAATAAGAACAGTTTTTTCATTTTTTTTCTAATTTATTGTTTTACAAATAGTATTAGTTTTTCATAAGCATAATTAATATTCTTTGATTATCCACTACGTACTCATGCCTCCACAAACGCTGATCACCTGCCCTGAAACATAAGATGATAGGTCAGACGCCAGGAACAGTGCAACATTTGCCACGTCTTCCGGAGTCCCGCCCCTTTTTAATGGTATCTGCTCCTCCCAACCCTTACGAACTTCCTCGGTAAGTTTAGCCGTCATTTCCGTAATGATAAACCCAGGCGCTATTGCATTACAGCGAATATTCCTGCTGCCTAACTCCAGGGCAACTGATTTGGTAAATCCTATAAGTCCGGCTTTGGAAGCAGAATAGTTTGATTGTCCTGCATTGCCATTCACTCCAACAACGGAGCTCATATTGATAATCGATCCTGAACGCTGCTTGATAAAATGCTTCTGCACTGCTTTTGTCAGATTAAATGCCGATTTCAGATTCACTTTCATTATTATATCCCAATCGTCTTCTGACATTCTAAGCAACAGATTGTCACGAGTAATACCGGCATTGTTGACTAAAATATCAATTTTACCAAAATCTCTGATGATGTCTTCAATTAATTTTTCACTACCGGTAAAAGAGCTCGCATCCGATGCATAACCCTTTCCCTTTACACCCAATTCCTTAAGCTCTTTTTCAAGCAATTCGCAATTTTCATCATAACGAATATCAGAAAAGGCAACATCAGCGCCTTCAGAGGCAAACCGAACCGCTATTGCTTTTCCGATCCCCCTGGCAGCACCCGTGATTAAGGCTGTTTTGCCGTTTAGTAGTTTCATCTTATAAATCTTTTGATTCAACAAAAGTACTATTTAAAATTTTCAACATAAATCAAGATGTTCAAAGATCCCGATAAATAATCATCGTTATTAATTTCGAGGCGGTACAGAATAATTAACGAGAAAAAACTTCAAAAATAATGAGGAATTGAAAATGCTTTTTCCAATATCATAAACAGGCACAAAACAATTTGGATAACAATTTACTGTGGGGAAAGTTGCAATTTGTATTGATAATCCTGAATCTAATCCTTCAGTTTAAACAAAACCCGATCTTCATAAATTTCAGGAACAATAATGTCAAGGGCAATAAATCCTGATAAAATATCTTCCGCGTCTTTTACAGGGATGCAGGCGAGATCAGAATATCCGGTCAGGGAAATCGAGGGATTAGATTCAAGATATTCAAGTAAAGATTTTTCAGTTTCGGTGTATTTTATGTATACCCCATCCTTACCGCTCAATCTTTTCCAGGCATTTATAAGTACGCGGTCGGCAATAAGATTCTTGTCGTCTACGCGGATATAAACAATCCATTTTCCATTCTCATCCTGAGCAAAATAGGGCTTTTCTTTCCCTTCCGAAATTTTAATCTCCAGTACTTTTTTACCTGAAACCGACCAATCCTTTAACCGGAAAGGGACGACCGGTTTTAAATATTTTGTGGCGGCTATTTCTGCCATAAATCTCTCTTCATCGGTCCTGATGCCTGCAATGGTTCCATCGTCATTAACGCCGATAAGTAGCGTTCCCCCTGTGGCATTTGCGAATGCCGAAAAAGTACGCGCAATTTTTCTTGCATCTGCAATCTCAAACTTGAAATCAAGATGCTGATGCTCACCCTCAGCAATAAGCTTATGGATATAATGAACTTTCATTGCCCAAAATTATAAAACCGGTGAGCAGGATAAAATAATCCAAACCTGCAACGATCCAAAGATAAGCATCTTCGGCCTATTCGATAATTTTGAGGTTTTTCAAGGCACCCATTGCAATTTGCTTCCGGATCACAGGGAATAATTCCATATTAAAAGACCCCATTGGTTCAATATTGGTCACAACAAAATATACGTGCTTGCCTTTTTCAAGATAACCCATAAACCACCCGATATTTTTACCGTTCCTGATTACCCAGCCGGTTTTTCCGCTGAATTTCCATGAATCATTTGATTCTATCAGCATTAGTCGTTTCATTATTTCATGGGTTCTTTCTGAAACCGGTAGACCTGAATTATAAAATCTAATCAGGAAATCAAGCTGCTGGTTCATCGTAATGGTCGATTCGCCTTCGAGCCAGAAAAGGTCAATGGTAGCAGAGTCAACCACCATGTTCCCATAGTTGAGCTTAGCTAAATATTCTTTCATCCTCTCCACTCCTATCTTCCTTGCTATCTCCTGGTAACATGGAACACACGAAAGCTGGAAAGCATCCCTGAAAATCAAATCCTGCTCCCAGATGGGCAGCCTTCTTTTTTCGCCATCCCATTTAAACAAGGTGCTGTCGTCTTCCACTACACCGGTTTCCAGAGCAATGATCGAATTGGGAATCTTAAATGTAGATGCAGGTAAAAAACCCATTTCGCAACGGCTGAAGTCGTTTGAATAAGCCGTATCGCTCTGATGATCATAAACCAAAACAGAACCAACCACATTTGCCGAATCGAGGATTTGCTGGAAATCCGGTCTAAAAACCTTAGAACGAATATCTTTATGTTCGGGGTTCTTGTTACTGTCTATGGTGTTAGAACAAGACAGAATGATGGTTGCCCAGATAAAAAAGGATAATGGTTTCACGAATACTTCACTTATGAATCTCTGATTAATTGACATTATTTTGAATATGAGTGACCTTGCTTTAGGACATAAAGAAAATTTAATTGTTCGCAATTGATTAAAATTGAGGATATATAAATATCAAGCCTCCTAATTAAATAATGCTATTTTTAGCAAAAACATGACATGCATGATGTGAAATCTGATCAATCATCTCCGCTGCGGAACATTCGAGAACACTAGCTATCTTGTTATAGCAGTAGGGACAAATGTGGGCATCTCCATCAGCATCCATATAAAAAAATCGATTACCGGCACCATAACAACCTACCCTTCTTTGATGATAACCCAGATAATTGATAATTGGATAATCCTTGAACATTTTTGAGGAATTGTATTCCAAATAGGTTCTCTCTAAAATAATGATTTCTCTTTCCCCTAATTCAACATCTTTTCCTGCATACCTTCCTGTTGCCCTGGGTTCTATGATTTGTACAAAAGATACGCCTAAGACTTTGGCTAAATTCATATAGGCAGTCAGATTAACTTTAGTAACGAATGTTTTGGTTGCGCAAAGAGCAAGGGTTGTGACCAATCCTGCTTTATTGGCGCTGGTAACTGCTTGAAGTGCCCATTTGTATGAGCTTTCGGATCCTCTGAAATGATTGTGTTTTATCGCTTCGTAATGATCGAGACTCACCATTACTCCTGTTAAACCTGCTGCTTTCAATCGTTGGGCATTTTCTAAATCCATACCTAAACCAGAAGTGATAATCCAAAAATCCGAAGTTGGTTTGGCAGCAGATAAAATTTTATAAATATCGTTTACGCGAAGCATAGGCTCTCCTCCACTAAACATAATTTGTGTAGTGCCATAATCCTGGTATTTGTGCACTATCTGAATAATATCAGAGGTGCTAAGTTTATCTTTTTGGTTCAGATTGCCCCATTCAAAACAATGCTCACAATTAAGCGGGCACTTCTTAGTAATAGCTATTAAAAGTGTGCGTAGACCAAGGTTAAGTTTGCCTGGGAAGAACCTGTTCACCTCATTTTCATGCATTTTACTTAATGCTAATGATGGAAAACCGGGTGTACCCAATCGCCAATAATAACGGTCTTTAACCTTTGCAGCTTTAGTCAATAATGGCTCTCCAAAAGTCGACTGGTATTTTTTCCTGATCTGATGGATTAGCTTTAATGCCTTTATTGGATTGCCCGATCTTTGATAAAAAATCCAAAACAATTGTGTCAATACCCTAATTTTGAGCCTTATCATTTCGGATTGACTTGTAACTAATGGAGAATGCTGTACCGAAATATTTTCAGAAAGCATTTCCGATGTCTCTTGAATCAGCATTGTCCTGAATTAATGTGTAGTTTGCAGGCTGGCTATTTCGTCTTCATTATTTAAGACTTTCAAATATTGGATCCTTGAAAATTCTGAAAAATATCCAGGGACTTTGAATTTATTTAGCTCCGAAATTTCAGGTAAGCCCTTGAAATCTCGGATAAGTTCATAATAACCACGAGTATGAAGAAAAAGTGTTTGCACTTGATCTTTTGGTTGAGGACTGGCTTTGAAAATAATTTCAGTGACATCTCCTGTATTTTCCTGGGACATATAGTAGTCGTCTGTATTTTCCAATGCGGATGTCCAGTCCTGAGAGTTGCTTCCTGCTGCAAGTGAGGGTTTCAGTATGTCGACCTGCAATTTTACATTATCAGAATAATCCATACCAGCATAATCTAGCTCCCAGAACATAAACCCGGTTTCTACTTTTATTTCAACTTCCTTACCGGGTAAGTCAGATAAATCAATTGGTATGACAAAATCCCGTGAAGCAAGAGGACCGACTGTGAACAAATAATCGATCATTTTCCATTTTCCATCTTTCTTTACAAAAATTGAAAGTGGAAAATCATTATCAAGCATCCTTTGTAAGCGTTCCTCAGTTGGGATTTTTCCCTGTTTGTCCATCCAACCTTGATAGGATTCTCCAAATTTGCTAAGGAATTTACCGAATAAATAGTCAAACCAGAGGGTATTCTTTCCACTAAGAACCAGCTTACCATTTCTGGCATTCTCAGGTCTGTCAAACAGCATTATTACATTGTTTTTCGAGTAATCCTTGTCATTAAAAAAGAAAATATCGGTATCTTTTTTTTGCAAAGCAGGAAGAAGATTTTCGCCACTGGGTGAGACAGCTACTTTAGGATTTACAACCTCTCCACTAGCTGGGTTTGGCCATATTTATCCAATAAAATCTTTTGATTTTCAGGTATGATTTACTAATACTAATTGAGCAATATCAGTATATTGGCGTTCCTTAAGCTCATTGCTAATCCTGATCCGAAAATTACCATCATTTATTTTGAGAGACGGAAGCGGAATATAATCATCCCTTACCAGATTTTTCGAAATGGATCCACCAAAGGTTTCACCATCAAAAATATATGATTCACCATCAAAAGAATAAATATAAGGGCAGGAACTTTTTGTTAAAGCATAAATTACCCCAATAATAACACAGACTCCGGCAATTATTCCAAGTGTGCCAAATAAGTAAGAAGAGACTGTTTTACCTGAATCTTTTTCAACAATCCTAATTTCTTTAATATTTATCAATGGAATTTTTGCAAAACCTGTTTGTAATCCACCCTTTTTTAGGTACATATGTACTTCATGGAGGATCGGATTTTCATATTTTTTAATACGATAATTGCGGCCTTCCTTATAGTAATAGCCGATTGTCGTTAATGATAATGTCCCTGAAATATTCAACGAATCGACCTGAATATCAATAAATTTATAAGTGAGATCATCAGAATGAACAAGAAAAATTTTTTGGCTTAAATCAATATTATGAATACTGGCAATATTATCAGCAGGGATATTATTTAATTTAAAATATTTACATCCTGCCGAATGCAAAAGTGTCAAAATAATCAGAAAGTAGGATATGCCTTTCTTAAGAATAGGAGTAGAAAATGTTTTCATGATTTCTCTTTATTTATTAATAAAAAACTTCTATTCTATAAAAGTACAATTATTTACAATAAAAAGTGAAAATATTTTCTTACTTTTTTCACTGGACTAAAGCTCTCGTATCTTAATATTCCTGAACCACACATCATCGCCATGGTCCTGCAGTCCGATGTAGCCTTCCTGTGCGGGGTTCACAAAATCAGGATAATCCTTGAACTTGCTGTTGGCAACCATCTTTTTCCAGTCGTCGGTCCACAGGTGGTATTCCAGCACATTCTCACCATTCATCCAGTGGACAACGGTTCCTTTGTAAACCATGATCTTCACCTGGTTCCACTCTCCGGCAGGTTTCACCGCCTCAAATTTCCCGGGAATAAGGTCGTACAGTGATCCGGCAGCGCGGTTACCATCCACACCCAGTTTTGCATCGGGATGCTTTGCATTGTCCAGTATCTGCATTTCCGGCGCTGATTTCCAGATTTCCTGGTCGGGCTTTTCCTGCACAAGGTAAAAGATGCCGCTGTTGCCGCCTTCAGAGACTTTCCACTCAAGCGACAGCTCGAAATTGCTGTACTTTTTGGTGGTAATGATGTCGCCACCGCCACCGGCCTCGCCTTTTCCTGAACCCTGAACATGCAATACGCCATCTTCGATCACCCAGCCTTTTTCGGGGAAGGTTTCTTTTCCATAACCTCTCCAACCTTCAGTAGTCTTTCCATTAAACAAAGGCACCCAGCCTTCGTCTTTACTGACTTTACTTTTTGATACGCAATTAGTCATTACTGCAATGATAAATGATAATAATATTAACTTTCCTAACTTTTTCATATTTAACTGTATTTATGTCAATCGTTATTTTAATTTATTAATAGAAACTTGTTCTCGGTCAACCTGAACCTGGAACCTCAAACTTTGAACTTCAAACCTCAAACTTAAATTTCCCATCCTTCCCTGTATTTATGCCTAACGTACTCCTGCGCTGCCGGCAAAGCCTTTATCGTCGCATATTGTGTATCAAAGTTCGGGTGACCTTCGATAACGGTGAATTTATCTGTTGTTACAACCCTGATTTCATCCGCATCGGTGATGTTGGTGATCATCATGTTTTCCCCATCCCACATCAGTTTGCGTTTCAGATCCTGCAACCTGACAGCAAGATTGCCCATCACCACCAGTTCATTCAGCGGACCGGAATAATCGAAATTAGAGCTGGTTTGAACACGGCTTTCCGGGCTTTCCTTACACGCCCTGATCCAGTCCAGTTCATGACCGCCTTCCATTGCATTTTCAATCCTGCGAATTGAAGGTTCCGGACGTTTATAATCGTTGTGAAGCTGCTCCGGAAGGAGAATCGGGTTTCGTCCATAACAACCTGTCATAAGTTTTCCTTTGGTTCCGATAAAAAGAACTCCTCCGCTCTGGTCACCCATGATCTGTCCGTCCTTTAACTCGGCCGGACGAGGCGGAAGAAGTCCGCCATCGTACCAGGTCATTTTCAATGGAATCAGTTTAATTCTGCCAATGACGCCCCTGTCGGGAAACTCATAATGAACCATTTCCGAATGAGGAGCACTTTCGGTATTCACCTGGGTAGAACTTCCGTAAATACAAGTAGGATGTCCCAATTTCAAAGCCCAGAATGCCGGATCAACAATATGGCAAGCCATATCACCCAATGCACCGGTACCAAAATCCCACCATGCACGCCAGTTCCAGGGCGTATAAGAAGGATGATAAGGACGCCATTGCGCAGGGCCGATGAACAAATCCCAATCGAGTGTAGAAGGTACATCAAACGCTTCGGTTGGTCTTTCCAAACCCTGCGGCCAGATAGGGCGGTTGGTCCAGGCATGAACTTCGGTAACTTCACCGATAGCACCATCCCAAATCCACTCACAGGTCTGACGAATGCCCTCACCCGAATTTCCCTGGTTACCCATTTGGGTGGCAACCTGGTATTCTTTAGCCAGATTTTTCAGCAACCTCGACTCGTATACGGTATGTGTCAAAGGCTTCTGGGTATACACATGTTTCCCCATTTTAATTGCCTGGGCAGTTATGATGGCATGGGTATGATCGGGTGTGGCGATGATCACTGCATCAATGGATTTACCCATTTCGTCAAACATTTTCCTGTAATCCTTGTATTTTTTCGCATCAGGATATTTTTCAAACGTTCCGGCAGCATAAGCCCAGTCAACATCGCACAAGGCAATGATGTTTTCACCGGCACAATTGGTCACATTATGAGCGCCGACACCGCCGATTCCAACACCGGCTATATTCAATTTGTCGCTTGGCATTTTGTATCCCAATCCGCTTATAACATAAGAGGGCAAAATGGTGAATCCGGCAGTTGCTGCTGCTGCAGTTCCAATAAAGTTCCTTCGGCTAATTGATTTGTTTTCTTTGTTTTCCATAGGATAATTTTATTTGATGATCACTATTATATAATTAATTGTCTTTGATACCGACCTTCGGTTAAAACTTCACTTTAATTTCGTTCTTTTTTGCATTGCTTTCTCTTGCAAGTTCTATGATCCGGATTACATTTCTTGCTTCGGATGGTTTAACAGCCATGACGGCTTTTTTCGTTATAACATCATAAACATTACTATAAAACCCCATGTAATTTCCATGTTCCGTTTCCACTGATCCATGAATATTCATATCGTCATAATCTATGGTCACAAGACCCCATTTATCCGGGTCTTCAATGCCCCACATTTCTGAGCCAGGCAATTCACCCTTTCGCAATTCTCCTTCCTGCGGATCGATCCCGTACTTTACAAATGACCCAATGATACCATGAATGATATACCTAGGACCCGGATCTTTTACCAGCATTCCTGCGGTCAGAATGGCTTTCATTTTGCCATAAGAAAGAACCAGCCGGAAATAATCGTCAACTTTACCCGACTTTCGCTGTGCTTCAATTTTAGCAAATAATTTATCAGGTTTACCAAACAGTTGTAAAGCCTGATCAATGAGGTGTGGTCCCAGGTCATAGAGCACACCACCTCCGTTTTTCTCCTCTTCACGCCATAAGCGGGTTGTAAGTTTGGGACGGTAACGGTCGAAATGAGCTTCAAATTCATTTATTTCTCCCAGTGCGCCACTTTTGAGCAGTTTCTGAATGGTAAGAAAATCACCATCCCAACGTCGGTTGTGATAAACAAAAATCTTCAGCTTTTTTTTATCCGCAAGGGAAACCAATTCATCGGCTTCCTTTGAAGTTAATGTAAACGGTTTTTCAATGACCACATGCTTACCTTTCTGGAGACAGCTTTTCACCATCGGATAATGAAGATCATTAGGCGTGGCAATTACCACGAGATGGATTTTCGGGTCATTAATGATAGATTCTAAATCCCTTACCACTTCAGCTTTAGGAAATAACTCATTTGAGGTTTCCCCTTTTCTTTCAAGAACTTTAATAACCCTGAATCCGGGATGAACATGCAGGAATGGGGCGTGGAAATACCTGCCTGATAATCCGTATCCGACAATCGCTGTTTGAATGATTTTTTTCATGGTTATTAGGTTTAAAGGGTGTTCAAATATTTATAACTCATCGTAATACTTTCCACCATATCCATTTTGAATTCCTCCTGCTCAACGAAATAATATTTCATACCCGATTTCTTTTTCTTCTTAAATAATCCCGGAAAATCAATGATCCCCTGCCCTATTTCGGTGCTTTCCCTCTGTTCAGTTTTGTCCATATCCTTCACATGCCATAATTCAAATCGTCCCGGATATCGCTTAATATAATCCAGCGGATCATAACCTCCATAAACCATCCAGTAAAAATCGACCTGCATGAAACAAAGTTCCGGATCAGTGCTTTCAAGTAAAATATCATACGGTACCTTGCCTTCGATTTTTTCAAACTCAAAAGCATGGTTGTGATAGCCAAACTTCAAACCTGCCTTATTGCATTTTTCTCCAATCTTGTTAAATTCATCGGCAAGTCGCTTATAATCATACAAAGTTTGACGCTTTTCCTTTGGAATGGAAGGCAAAACCAGGTACTGCATACCTGCCGCAGCAGTATCTTCAATCACCGCTTCAGCATTCTCAAGGTTAATACCGCTGTGTGAGCTTAAAGGAAGTATCCCGTAGTCTTTACAGATTTTATCGTATTCCTGTGGTTGGTAACCATAAAACTTACGGTCGCCATACCCTGCAGCCTCGACTGAATTGTATCCAATCTCTGAAAGAATTTTCAATGTGCCTGCAAAATCTTTATTCACCATTTCCCTGATCGTGTAAAGCTGAATTCCAATGGTTTTCTTTGTTGGCATGGCAAATAATGCTTCCGGGATGATCAATCCGGCGGCAGTTGCTGCAGCTACCCCTTTGATAAAACTTCTGCGGTTGGTTGTTTTCATCTGCTAAAATGAATCGTCTAATTTAAACAATTATTTTTTTATCAGTATCCCAATAAACTTTTCTGTTCTCACGCAAGGCAATGGTTCCCATATGCGCCGTTATGGCTTCGTCAAATCCCTGGTCAACATTGCAGGCTGGCATTCCCCCACCACGTATACAATCGAGCCAGTCTTTAATATGAAGGTGTGAAGTGTCCATTCTTTTTCCACCACGATAAGTATAAAGCAATCCGCGGCTGGCGAAATATTGCTCAGTAGCTGATGTGATAGCATCTACATGTTTGGCACCTGGTGTAAAGGAATATAAGGGCAAGGACGGGTCAATCACTCCGCTGTTTATTTTATCCCTGTATTTTGTCGAACCCGAATCCGCATAAATTCTGAGGTCATTATCAACTTCCATAAAAGCATCGTGCCCCATGATCATTTTCCCGCGCATCTTATTGCTAGACAAGGAAGCGCTGTATATCAATGTCAGGTCCCGTTCAGGATACTCAAAAACCTGCTGGAGTACATCCGGAACTGTGCGGCCATCTTTATAAAAATAAATACCTCCCGAAGCCACTGCCGAATGAGGAATTCCCAAACCAAGGATTTGGTTCATTGCATCATATTCATGGGTAAAAAGATCTCCGGATAGCCCGGTACTATAGTCCCACCAGCAGCGCCACCTGAAAAACCGTTCGAGACTGAACTCGTGGTATGGAGCTGGCCCGAGGAATTGCTCCCAATCAATGTTATTCGGACCGGCCTCCTCATCAATTTTATAGACCCATGCACCTTCGGGATCGTTACGGTTAGTGGTGACTTCGACCAGGTTTACCGGTCCAAGTAAACCTTTCTTATAGGCTTCTTTCGCTTTGAAAAAACTCTCGGTCTGCCGGTTCTGATGTCCCAATTGAAAAACGATATTGTTTTCCTTTACCGCTTTCAGAACTTCATATGTTTCAGGAACAGTCCAGGTCATCGGTTTTTCGCAATAAACATGCTTACCGGATTTGGCTGCCTCAATGGTCATTGTACCATGCCAGTGATCGGGAGTCGCAATGATAACGGCATCAATATCCTTTGATGCAAGCAGTTCCTTGTAATTCCCGTATCTTTTTGTTTGCCGGCTCATTTCACCATCAGATCCCAGCCTTTTAATATTGGCGCAGGCCCTCAATCCTCTTTCTGCATTGATGTCATAAATATCACATAAACCGTTAACGACGACATTAAGGTCAGGTTGGTCTAAAAACTCAGCATAACGTGTATCCGATTTATCTTTTTTAGCACCCTCAATATAGTCATCAATCAGTTCGGGTCGCAAAAAACCGGCAGCCTTTAGTAGTGAACGACCCCTGCCTCCGGTTCCGATGATCCCAAGCCTGATGAGTCGGTCATTTGAAACTGAGCGGTTGAAAGATGGATTATCATCCATTAATTTTACTTCCTCCCGAATGGCATTTTTAAGCAGGTTATCATATTTCTGTTTTTGGTACCATCCATAAAATAATGCACCAAGCACTGGCACCGTTGCGAGTCCTTTTAGGATTTCTCTCCTGTTAATTTTTGAATGAGCCAGGAAATCTTCCGGATTTTTATCTTGTTCCATTTTTTTTTATTTTTTGTTCTTGAAAATCAGCCTGTCCACACCAATGATTTTGCTTGTCGGAAAAAGGAGCAGAACAATCATCGCTGCCAATTCAATCAGGTTCTTATTTACAATGAGGTAGCTGCCTTCCATCGGAAGCCCGTATTTTAATCCTACAAAAGGAGGATGCGATAGGTAATAGAATAAAAGCAACAGAATTCCACCGTTAAGCGCAATCCTTGAAAATAAGCCCAGGATGAGTCCAAGTCCGATGGCCACCAAACCCCAAATATTCATGAAATCAACCACCGACAGGACAGATTGGTTTGTAGCCAGTGACTGGAAAAACCTGGAAAATAATCCCTGAGAGTCCATCAAGTACCCGGCACTTGACCAATTTGGGTTGACAACCTTAACCAATCCTTCATACAAAAAATGCCAGCCGATGAGAACCCGCAAGGCCACCAGCCAGAACAGCTGCATGGTGGTATAATTAATGTTCTTGTAATTATGCGTCATTTCGATAAGTTTGCTGCGTTTATGTTAAAACTGATTAAAAAACACAAGATGTGTTTGGAAATAGTTGTATAAGGGGTATAGTGGATTTAAGGTACCTTTCCCCTATTTCCCTTATTTCCTTAATTTCCCTTATTCCCCATATTCCCTTTATTTCCCCCATTTCCCGATATTCAATAATATCTTCATTGGACTTAATAAATCAAAACTCTGTAATATTAATATTCCGCCATTTCACCTTAATACCTCCGCCATCATGAATCTGAAGGGCTACAACGCCTTTCGCTTTCCCTATCTTGTCATCTTTCAGGTCGGTCATCAGTTCATTGTTCAGCCAGGTCATGACCCGGTTACCCTCAACTTTTATAACCAGGTCATTCCATTCACCCATTTTCAGTACATTTTCCTTTTCGTCCGGTATCTGCCATAACCAGCCTCGTCCATAAGATTCGTAAATACCGCCACTGTCATTTCCAGGTGGTGCAACTTCTACCTGCCAACCGCTGATTTTAGTCCCGTCAATGGAAGACCGGAAAAACACTCCGCTGTTGCCGTTGGATTCCTGCTTGAACTGCACCCGAAGGATAAAATCTTTATACTTTTTCTCCGTTGCCAGGTATCCATATTGCTGTTCCGGACCACTTTCGCAAACCAATAAACCATCTTCGATATACCATTTTTCAGTTCCATGAATTTTCCAGCCAACCAGGTCAGTGCCATTAAATAGTGATTTTCCCGGTTCAGTCAGGTCGCGGATTTTTATGTTTCTGAATTTAATTTCACTTCCATGATTCTGTAATCCGATGTAGCCTTTACGTGCAAGTCCATATCCGGGGTAATCCTTCCACTTGCAATTCTGAACCAAGGCTTTCCATTCATCAGTCCATAACTCATATGAAACAATCTTCCTATCATTTAACCAGTGCTCAACATGTCCGTTTTTAACAATAATTTTACTTGAGTTAAATTCACCAACGGGATTCAGGACCTTGTCCTTTGCATTATGCATTGCATAGTCGGCTCCGGTTTTTTGCCATTCTTCAAGTTTTTCCGGAAATCCTTCATCATCTATCAACTGATACTCCTGACCGGTTTCATAAGGGCCGGAATATCCATCTTCCAGAACATGAAAAAAGATGCCGCTATTGCCTCCGGGAGAAATAGCCCATTCAAGAAAAAATTCAAAATCCTCATATTGATCAATCGTTATAATGTCACCACCCATTTCTCCTCCCTTACCAAGAATAACCAGGCTACCGTCTTGCACTTCACATCCTTCATTTAGAGTATTTTTTCCGAAATTCCTCCAGCCGGCCAGGGTTTTGCCGTCAAAGAGCAATTTCCAACCATCATTTACTTCCTGAGGAGTAAGTTGATTTAATTTATCCTTATCTTCTGACAATTGAGCAACTGAAGAGTTTTGCAAGATTACCTCCATAAGGGTAATAAAAAAAACTTTGGCCAAAATGAAACCCCTTATCATATTTTTATGTCTATATTTATAATCGTTCTTTAGGGACTAAAAATAGTTAATGTTGAATATCCTCAGACAACTGTTTAAAAATTATTTCATGGTCGCTTAGGGGTTCATATTATTCGCTATCTTTGTAGTTGTTTTAATGCATAAATAATCATTTTACTTTTATTGTTTTATGAAAAGAATAATGTTAATAGCAGGCATGCTTTATTTGGGGGTAAGCATCTCATTTGGCCAAAGTTTAAGTTTGATTTATGAAGGCAATCCTATCCCTGCTAATCAGGAAATAATATTTGAAGGGATTGCCAATGGCAATGTTATGGTTTTTGAGGTTCAGGTTACCAATAATTCAACCAATTCACTGGATGTATTGGTTAAAAAAGTTGAGAATTATCTTTTAGAAGGAACTGTTAATACATTTTGCTGGGCAGGCCAGTGTTATGGCCCCGACACTTATGTGTCACCCAATTCTGAAACTATCGAAGCAGGCGAAACAACTCCTCCCGGAGCATTTTCAGGAGATTACAACCCCGGTACAATCATAGGCCAGTCTTCTATATCATATGTTTTCTTTGATCAGAATAATGTAAATGATTCAGTCATGGTAACGGTCTTATTTACTTGTAATACTACGGGTATTAAAACTAATTTTGAACCTGAATATTCTATTTCTGAACCCTATCCCAATCCTGCAAGTCAATTTGTTAAATTTGACTTTGATTTGATGAAAGAAGGCAATGCTACTCTAAAAATCTATTCATTAGTGGGTTCACTTGTCGAAGAAATTAAAATTATTGAAAACTCAGGAACTATTCAGGTAGATACTGACAAATACCAGGAAGGGTTTTATTTTTATACCTTTACAGCAGAGGGTAAAGATTTGACCACCGGAAAATTCATTGTCAACAGGTAAATAAGGATTCCGATAATATTAGAAAAGCCGGATGTTAACCGGCTTTTTTGATTTATAAGCTTACTTTCAAATAGCCGGTTTCGGTTTCTTCATTTTGATTAATTTTACTGGCATGAAAAACAACCATATCAGGCTTGCAGTTATCCTCGGATCGGTTTCGATAATCGGGATCATTGTTTTTCAGTGGTATTGGGTAAATAAATCCTTCAACCTTGCAGAACAGCAATTCAACAGGACTGTGGAGATAGCCCTCTATAATGTTGCTGAGAAAATGGTTACTTTCAACGGGCACGAACTTCCGAATGAGAATCCCGTCCGGCAGATTTCTTCCAATTATTTCATTGTCGACATCAATGAAATTATTGACGCAAGCATACTCGATCATTACCTTAAAACTGAGTTTGAATACAGCAATATAAAGATCGATTATGAGTATGCCATCTATGATTGCGAAACCGATAAAATGGTTTTTGGCAGTTATATCAGTCACCTGAAAAGCGATAGTAATGAAGAACGGAAGTTTCAAAAGTATGATGAATTCACCTATTATTTCGGCATCATATTTCCGACAAAGACAGCTTATGTCCTTAAAACAATGAACCTCTGGATCATTTCCTTTTTTGTTCTCCTTACTGCAATAGTATTTTTCGCTTATGCTATTTTTATTATCTTCAGGCAGAAACGGCTTTCAGAAATTCAGAAAGATTTCATCAATAACATGACTCATGAGTTTAAAACACCCATTTCGACAATAGGTATATCTGCCAATGTATTATCCGGCAAAGATATCCTTAATGATCCCTCCAGACTTGCCAATTATGCCGCCATTATTGCAGACCAGAACTCAAGACTCGAAAACCAGATTGAAAAAGTGTTACAGGTTGCACGAATCGAAAAGAACAAATTAAAATTAAAAACTGAAGAAATTGATCTGCATAAAATTGTCGCAGAAGTTTCAAGATCTTTCACTCTGAATATTAAAAATAAAAACGGGCAACTTCAACTGGAACTTAATGCTGATATATTTATGGTCCAGGCCGATAAGCAGCATCTTACCAATGTCATATACAACCTTATTGATAATGCCGTGAAATATTGTACGGATGAACCTATCGTCAAGGTTAGTACCAGATGCAGGGATAATTACATAATTCTTGATATTTCTGATAACGGAGTTGGGATTGAGAAGAAATACCATAAAAAGATATTTGATAAGTTTTTTAGAGTTCCCACGGGCAATATTCACAATGTAAAAGGATTCGGCATTGGGTTGAATTATGTTAAAAATATTATTTCAGCTCATAAATGGAGCATACAGGTGGAAAGTAAACCTGGTGAAGGGACGAAATTCAGCATCCTCATCCCTATTAATAGAATTTAAATAATGATGACCGAGAAACCGAAAATATTGTACGTTGAAGACGATGTCTATCTTAGTTTTGTCACCATGGATAATCTTGAATTAAAAGGATATTCCATCATCTTTTGCAAGGATGGGAAGGAAGCTCTCACTACTTTCAGGACAACGTTCTTCGATCTTTGCATTCTCGATGTTATGCTGCCGACAATGGATGGCTTCGAACTCGCGAGAAAAATCCGGGAGATAAATGAACATGTCCCTATCATTTTTCTTTCAGCCAAATCTTTGAAGGAAGACAGAATAACCGGGCTTATGGCTGGCGGAGATGATTACATTACCAAACCCTTCAGCATAGAAGAATTATGTCTCAAGATCGAAATTTTTCTTAAAAGAAGCAGGGTGTCGGGTAATAAAAAGCCGGTTCGCGGTGAATTTCAGCTCCATGAATACATATTCGATTATTTAAACCTTCAATTAAAGCATAAAACCAAGTCCATTCGACTTACAAACCGTGAAGCTGACCTGTTAAAATATCTTTGTGAAAATAAAAATAAGGTGGTCAGGAAAGAAGAAATACTGAACGAAGTCTGGGATAATGACAGTTACTTTAACAGCCGCAGCCTCGATGTATTTATTTCGAAGCTCCGCAAATATTTAAAAGATGACCCTGCAATACAAATCAACAATGTGCATGGGATTGGATTTGTACTGGTGGTTGATGATGAGTTATAGAAAGGCACATTCAGTTAGTCTGAACCACAGTTACAACAATCTTCCGATTGCTCCTTAGGGCCGTCAAACTCACAAAAGAAAATATTCTGCCAGGTCGATAGTCCAAGTCGACCATCTAATACAGGAATGGTTTCTGAGGGTCCAACCAATCCAGCTTTGAGATGTGCATCCCCATTTCCATCCTGCCGGTCGTGTTCCCAGATGCCGGAAGGAATTAATTTCCGAAGCAAATTAATAACGTCATTTTGCACCGATTGATCCCAGTTTTCCTGAATCATGATTGCAGCCGTTGCCCCATGCGCATAAATGCTTGCTATTCCCTGAAGGATTCCGCTCTCTTTTACAATATTCTGAACAGTGGCTGTAATATCATAAAGCCCGTTTTGTTTATCGGTTTCTATTTCGAAAATCCGCTGCATGCTCAAAGGAGGTTAAACCAGTGCAAAATTATTCGAGATTAATCTTCCACTCCTCATAATTTCAAGGTTTCAGGATCAGCTTTGACGTGCTCAATGTTATGAACACAGATTTGGCTTCATTAAGTTCTTTCCAGCTTCTTATGCTCATCAGGGTCAAATCATGAGCATCAACCGGGTCATTATTTTTATTGAATACGGTTTGGGAGACATGATCAGGGTATGTTTGCTTTAAATCGTTTATTGCAGCTTCTATGGATTTACTTTGACTGCCATTTCTTTGTTCGGTGTAAAACCTGATCTTCGATTCGTTGTTCTCAATAAGTTTTTGCGCATATTTAATGAGAAACAGATCGCCTGTATTCAATACGGGAATGGCAACCCGGTTCAGTTTATCAAGTTCATTGTCGATAAATATGCCAAGGGGAATTTTGCAGGATTTAATGATTTGATTGGTACGGTCGTCGAAGTAAGTATTATCAAAAAGTTTTTCGCGGCCGGTAAGGGTATCGAATAAGCGTTCAGGATAAATGAAACGGGTAGTAAAACCGAGCACCTTTCCCAGAAATGATCCTTCAAATACCGACTGTCCTATACCGATTACCAGTAAGTCGTAGTTTCCGTTGTTGGCGACTTCCATGATATCCTTGTTGATGTTTGGCGAAGATTTGAACAAGGTAATGACGGGTACTTTGAGGCTGGCTGCTTCACTTTTTAACGGTTCGAAACTTTGTATTTCATGCTCGTACTCATTATCGTGTATCAGGTTATTGACCGGAGTAAGGTGCAGAGCCGTAACCGTTGAATTGCTGACTGACTTCTTTATAAACCCATAGGCCAAACGTAGCATTGATTTTCCCCTTTGGGGGTGTCCAAACGAAAGAAGGATTTTAAATTTCTCCACCTCTTTAATTCCGATTGGAGCAGGTATCGTAACTTCAGAAGGAAATACAAATTCAATAAATGCGAGAGCAGGCCCTGTCATAAACGTTGTAACCAATGCCATCAGAACCAGCATAGCAAATATTTCAGGTGTGAGAACACCGAGATCATAGGCAACGTTGAGCACCACAAGCTCCATGAGTCCACGGGTATTCATCAATGCACCAATGATCAGGCTATCCTTCCACCTTTGCCCCACAAACCTTGCGGTTAAAGCGCTTCCAATAAACTTTCCGGCAACAGCTATTGAAATGATCAGCCCGAAATCCTTCCACAAGGCTGAATCATTCAATAATCCTATCTGAGTGCGCAAACCGGTATAGACAAAGAACAGCGGAAGGAATATAACCAGCGCCACATCCTCCATCTTCTCGACGAAGATGTTGCGAAACTGCACATTATTGGGCATGATGACCCCGGCCATAAAAGCGCCGAACAATGCATGGATGCCAATGATTTCGGCTGTAAACGAAGAAATAAAAAGCATCACGAAAAATATGGCTACAATTGGTTTGCTCAGGTTTTCCTTGCTTGAATAAATCTCGCCCATTTTTTTCATGAAGGGCTTTACTATCTTCAGCATCAGGAAAATGTAAACGATGGCCAGGGAAATGGTGAAAATTGAATTGACAAACGACCCTGCCTTGACGATAGCAATGACAGCGGCAAAAATACTCCAGGCCGTGATGTCGTCGGCGGCGGCACAGGTGATCACCAGCGACCCGATGCGGGTGCGGGTCATGCCGCGTTCCTGCACTATGCGCGCCAGTACCGGGAAAGCGGTGATGCTCATGGCGATACCGATGAACAAGGCGAAAGCCAGGAAACTGATGTTTGATGGTGCTAACTGTCGTAAAGAAAATAGGCCAGCCCCACTCCAAGCGCAAAAGGAATGACTATGCTTGCATGGCTGATGATCACGGCATCGCTTGCTTTGTTACGGATCACGTTAAGGTCGAGTTCCATGCCCACGATGAACATGAAAAGTATTAATCCGATCTGGCTGAGGAACTGCAGATTTCCGAGTGACTGCGCGGGGAACAGGAAACCGGAGAACTCAGGGAAATAGTAACCTACCAGCGAAGGACCGAGGATGATTCCGGCGGCTATTTCGCCAATGACCATGGGCTGCCGTATCAGCCGGAACAGGTAACCGATTACCCGCGCCACTATTATGATGGTAATGATCTGCAGCAGCAGAATGGCCAGGGGGTGGGTAAGGTTGTGGTAGTTCGTTTCAACGAACTGCTGCCACAGAGAGCCGTTGTCAGCAGAGGGCCGGACAATGGCCTTGCCTGCCTCAAGCAGCCGTCCACGCTCCAGGAATAAATAGATGAGCAGTCCGAATCCGCCGGTAACCAACACGTAATATAACAGGTTCCTGTACTGCTTCATGATCTTTAAATGCTCCGAATTTCCCTTCGCAAAATTAAAATATTATACCTGCATTCGTCCCGGTGGGTTTTATTTTCGGTAAATATTCTTTCGGCAGATACATTACTTCAATACTCCGGTAGTTTTCTTAATCCGCGATATTCTGCGCAATCCCTGCCTGACGGCAAGGCAGGTGCGGGAGCTACTCTTTTTTTTCCCGCTGATAACGCTGATTTTCGCAGAAGACATTAAGAATTGTTATTCGATTATTTATAAATATTGGCTGAATATTATTTCGGCAGATGATTACACGTCGATTTATTATTTGTAGTTTTACCTGTAAATACGTCTTCATTTGAAGAAGAAATAATTTTCGCTGGTTAAAACACGTTCTGTTATTTCAAAAGCATTTTTAATAAGGAACCTTATGAAAAAAATCACTTTCATCGCTTTATTAGCCATTTCAGCTTCATTAGCCTTTGCCCAGACCAGAGAGGATATGCAAACCGTGCTTCAAATTTGTATTGATCAGGAGGACTTGCAGAAGTATTATCACAAGCAACTGGTGGATGGAAAGCATCACCTTGTCATTCGCGACGATGGTATTGTTCCTGCTTACCTGCAGGTTGAAAAATTCGGCAACCCGGTTTTGTTCCTGTCAGCCGAGAAGTTATTCTTTTTGAATATCAGGGATCCGCTCATTTTCAGGAAATTCGACGTAACTAAAGATACCGCTGACATCGATTCGGTTGCGGGGAAGTTAAGGATGTGATTAAAATTTCTTTAACAAAGTCAAATGAAGGCTGGATAGTGAAAGAAAAACAGGTTAATTGATCCTCATAAATTTTGCGGACATTTGACCAGGTGAATAAGAAATAACGCAATGCTTAAAGACCACAATTAAAATTGAATCAATATGAAAACATTAAAAAAGTATTATTTCTTGTATCGGTAATTATCATGGTTTCATGTAATAAACAAGATGAGCCTCAAATGTACCAATTGAAAAAATTGAAATTTTAACAAGCCAAAGCTCTTATAAAGCAATTGACAAAATTCCATATTCTATTAAAAATAAAACTTCAAAAGAAATAGTGTATTGGGCATGTCAATATCAATCCGACCCTAATGTTGCCATTCTAAAAAATAATCAGAATACTTGGGATTATTACTATTATACGCCTTGTCCTGAATTTTCAGGGATTTCACTGAATATAAATGAAATCAGAAAAGATACAATTAACGAAAACTTGCTTGAAACAGGGATTTATAAACTTCAAGTTATGTTTGTTGATAATAGTAAAGACACTTTGATCTATTCAAATACATTTGAAATTACTGAATGAATAACGAAAAAGATCAGTACCCAATCGTGCAGCCTCTATGCCAATATTTCCCATCCTCTCCTCCCCGCCCTTTTCCACGCCTGCCGGTTCAATAATTAGCAGCAAGAAGCGCTTTCTGTGGGAGCAAACATTATCCCTTTTTCTCGCCGATAACGATGATTGTCGCAGAAAATATCAGTTATTGTTACATGATAATTCATAAATAATGGCTTAATAATATTTCGGCGGATGTTTTTCAGGTTGATTTATTATTTGTATTTTTACTGGGGACTTAAATGGAATTTATTAAAATGTTGAGCCATTGAAAATGTTGTATTCTTCCTCAGGGTTTACAATCCCAGCGAAACCAGCGAGAGGACTATGGGAAGTGGTGGAAGGGGAATGAAGGGTAGGTAAGTTAGGGGCATAAGTGGAAGCTTGAGCTATTTGGATCTGATGAGTCTGAAAGATTTATAAGAGATTTTAACAAGTAGGTACTTTGCTTTTAGTGGCACGAGAAATAAACACATTGAAATATTGTATAAATTTGTCAGAATATATTGAAAAATGAAACAAAGATTTTATTTTGACACCTCTGTTTTTGGAGGAGTATTCGACGCTGAGTTTGAAGAGGCAACTTTGCTTCTGTTTGAACGGGTGAAACTGGGAGGAATTATTTGCATTTATTCTGATCTGACAGAGACTGAGTTAAATTCAGCGCCCAAAAAAATAAAAAACTTTTTCAAAGTTTTGCCAAAAGAAAATTTGGAGAGGGTTGCTGTCAATGATGAAATACTGACACTTGCCACAAAATATATCGGCGAAAAGGTTGTTGGACAGTCAAGTTTTGATGACTGTGTCCACATAGCAACAGCTACAATTTACAAAGCTGATATTCTTTTAAGCTGGAATTTCAGGCATATTGTCAATGTTTATCGAATCAGAGGATACAATGCAATAAATTTACGCATGAACTATCCTTCATTGGAAATCCGTTCACCTAAAGAAATAATAGAGTATGAAGACTAAAGAAAAAATACAGGAAAAGGAATTTGATACTGTTAAAACTTTCAGGGAAATTAAAGAGAAAATCTCAAAAGAACTTTCGGGGATGAATTTTGAGCAGATCAAAGAATATTTAAAGTCCAACAGTTTAAAATTCCAGAAACAATAATGGAAATTAAGTCGATGGTAAATGCGACATCCTGACATCCGAAGCTTGGCGCCGAAGACAACACCTTCCTGATGGTTTACAACCCCAGCGAAACCTCCACAGGAATGTGGGAAGTG
>CAVPSZ010000024.1:0-133974 GCA_963708435.1 uncultured Bacteroidales bacterium | reverse complement strand
TGCCTGTTGTACCATGTTTCACCAATTCCGCTTCCAGCAAACTTCATTTTGCGCAAAACAACCTCTTTAAAATGCAGCCACACACCCGTGTAAAACACCTGATCAAAATTTTTTTTCACATTTTTTTATTATTTTTCAGACAACTATTCTTATCCATTGTTAATTGAATAACAATAATGCTTTCAATTCTTATTTGGAATTCCCTATCTAATTTTACCTCGTTGCAAACATCAACCGCTATACCCATTCTTCTAAACCCTTATCTATCGACACTCTCATCTCATGACTCGAACTCTCGTCCTCCTCCGGGTATTTTTACCTGATTTCCCATGTGTGCCTTTTACTCTTGTGGGGGTTGGTTGCCGGTTCTACTTTTGGCTCGTAAAGTTAATAAAGGTGAGAACACAAAAAGTCATTATCGCAGACAGCAACAAATTCTTCAGGGAAGGATTGAAAACGATCCTGATGAATATCGGGAGGGTAAAAATCGTTGGCGAAGCTGAATGCGGTAATGATCTTTTGAACCTGATGGAATCACAGAAAGCCGACATTGTTTTTGTGGAAGTGAATATGCCAAAAATGAACGGAATTGAGGTTACCAGGAAGGCTCATTTAAAGTTTCCCGACACGACCTTCATTGCATTTTCATCGCTTGAAAACAGGAAATACATCGATCAGATGCTCGAGGCTGGCGCAGAAGGTTATCTCTCAAAGAATCGGGACAATTACGACTTGTTCAGGCAGATCATCGAAGACAGGCATCAGGGCGGTTTTATCTCGGATGAACTCATTAACATGCATACATTAAATAACAGCATAAATTAATTCACATTTTTCTAAACATTTTAAATCAAAGTATCATGAACACAAAGAAAATCTTAATTGTAGACGACGACATCGACATCATCAATGTTATCAGTACCATCCTCGAAAACGAAGGATATGAAGTAATCACAGCCAACGACAAAAAGGAAGGCCTCGAACTCGCACGCAAAGAGCATCCGCATCTGGCTATCCTCGATGTGATGATGACAACTCCTTATGAAGGTTTCGAAATGGCAGAAGAAATTGTAAATGATCCTGTTTTCAGGGATATGCCAATTCTCATGCAGACCTCTATCGATGTACTCACGACATCCAAGGAAAGCGTAAGGGAAATGGCCCGCGAATTCAGGCAGGATCCCAAGTACAAGGAATTACAGGTCATTCTTCTGAAAGACATTGTTACCGGAAAAGCAGGTATTGACTATCGTACGGTTGATGGCCGCTCCATCTGGCTGCCGGTTGATGGCTTCCTGAAAAAACCGGTTGACAGCAAGAAACTTCTCCCGGAAATAAAAGCATTGCTTGCCAAGAAAGCTGAGTTTCACACTGCATAAATTGAACGATCGCAAATTACCTATCAAACTATAAGGTGTAACTATAAAATTGGTTGAATGAAAACAGGAATTGCAGAAATTTTGAAGGATCATGAAGGAGCCAAGAGAGACAGCCTGATCCCGATCCTGCAGGAAATACAGGAAAGGGAGGGCTTTCTCTCTGTTGGATGCACTGGTGGATGTTGGCAAGCACCTTGGCATCCCAACGAGCAAGATCTATGGCGTTGCCACTTTTTACAATCAGTTTCGCTTCGAACCGAAAGGGAAATACCATATCCAGGTTTGCCGCGGAACAGCTTGCCATGTGCTGGGTTCGGCCACGGTTCTTACAAGTCTTGAAAAAGGATTAAAGATCAAAGCCGGGCAGACTTCACGCGATGGGCTTTTCAGCATTGAAGTGGTAGCCTGTATCGGAGCCTGTGGACTGGCACCGGTTATTTGTGTGAATGGCGAATTTCATGCAAGGGTAACGGAGCATTCCCTGAAGGAGATCATTGAAAAATACAAAAGCATGGAGGTACAGGATGGAAGCAATTAAAAGCATTGATAAAAGGGAATTTCTGATCGAAAATGTCCTTAAAAACGCAAATGGAAACCACAAGGATCTGTTTGTTGAAAAGGAACTTTCTGCTCTCAGAAGGGAAGTCATTACCCGGCCTGTGATCTACATTGGTGCAGGAACCTGCGGTTTTGGCGCTGGTGCAGCAAAAACCATTGAGCAAACCGAAAAATTTCTGACGGATAATGGAATTGACGCCGAAGTCATCCGCGTAGGATGCATCGGGTTTTGTTCCGCTGAACCCTTGATGGATATTCAGATCCCCGGAAAGAACAGGTTATCGTTTCAGCATGTTACCGGTGATAAAGTGGAGCAGGTTTTAAATGCAGTCCTTTCAGGTAAGATTGATGGAATGGATATTCTCGGACAGTTCAGGAGCGAAAACTTCGAGACCTGGAAAAATGTTCCGTTTCTTGATGAGCATCCGTTTTTTGCACCTCAGACAAGGCTGGTTCTGCAAAATTGCGGACTCATCAATCCTGTTGACATTGAAGAATACATCGCAAAAGGTGGTTACAAAGGTTTGATTAAAACAATCAACTACTTACAAATCCATTGAAATTTGTGATAAAATTGAAAAGAGTGGTTTGCGTGGCCGTGGCGGAGGTGGATTTCCTACCGGTAAAAAATGGAAATTCGCCCACAGCCAGGAAGCAGAACAAAGATACCTGATCTGCAATGCAGATGAAGGTGATCCGGGTGCATTTATGGACCGTGCGGTCATCGAAGGTGATCCGCATCGGCTGATCGAGGGAATGGCGATTGCTGCTTATGGGATCAAAGCTTCCAAAGGATATGTTTATATCCGGGCTGAATATCCGCTTGCCATTGAAAGACTGCGGATTGCGATGAACCAGGCAAGGTATTACGGATTACTTGGTAAAAACATCTTCGGCAGCAGTTTCAGTTTCGACATCATCATTAAAATGGGCGCCGGAGCTTTTGTCTGCGGTGAAGAAACAGCGCTCATCCACAGCATTGAAGGTAAACGCGGAATGCCACGACCAAGGCCGCCATTTCCGGCTGTCAGTGGTTTATTTGGCAAGCCAACCATTATCAACAATGTGGAAACCCTTGCAAATATTCCAACCATTATCGAAAAAGGTGAAGATTGGTTTGCTGGCATTGGAACAAAAACAAGCAAGGGAACCAAAGTATTTGCCCTTTCAGGAAAAGTGGAGCTTACCGGGCTGGTTGAAATTCCCATGGGTACAACAGTCAGGGATATCATCTTCAAAATTGCCGGTGGTATTCCAAATGGCAAAAAGTTTAAATCTGTTCAGATTGGCGGACCTTCAGGAGGTTGCATTACGACCCAGAACCTCGATATTCAGATTGACTACGAATCCCTTATTCAGGTTGGCGCCATGATGGGCAGCGGCGGATTGGTGGTGATGGATGAAGACACCTGCATGGTGGATGTTGCCAAGTTCTTTATGGATTTTATTCAGCGTGAAAGCTGCGGAAAATGTATCCCCTGCCGGGAAGGAACAAGGCGTATGCTCGAAATCCTCGAAAGCATTACCCACAAGCCAGACGGAAATAGCGAAAAAGATGCGCTCGACCGTTTCAAGGGAATCATTCAGCTTGAGAAACTAGGAAAAGTTATAAAGGAAACCTCATTGTGTGGCCTCGGACAAACGGCTCCTAATCCTGTTCTGAGCACCATCAAATGGTTTCGCGATGAGTATGAATCACACATTTACGAAAGGAAATGCGTACCCGGAGTTTGCACTGAACTCAGAACTTTCAAAATTGATGTTGAGAAATGTACCGGGTTGTACAGCATGTACTAAAAAGTGCCCGACGGCAGCCATCATCGGCGCCAAAAAAACTCCTCATTTCATCATTGAAGACAAATGTATAGGTTGTGGCACATGCCAGGAAATTTGCAAGTTTGATGCGATTAGTGTTGCATAATAATGAACCAGAAAGACAGAAAACATGGAACTGAATATAGAAGTTAACAACAAAAACCTGGAAGCGAAAAGCGGTGAAACCATTCTGGATGTTTTAACCAGGAACGGCATCAAGGTTCCAACTTTATGCCACATGAAAAACTATTTTCCTTCGGGAGCATGCAGAATGTGTGTGGTTGAGCATGAAAATACCGGCAAACTGGTTACATCCTGCTCGTATCCCGTTGAAAACGGAATGAAAATCAAAACCCATTCGACACGCGTGGTGGAAGCCCGCAAGATGATCGTGGAATTGCTACTTTCAAACCATCCTGACGATTGTCTTTACTGCGTAAGGAGTGGGAACTGTACTTTGCAGGATATGGCGATAGAGCATCATGTTACCGAAAGGAGAATTTCTGGTAAGAAAAACAAATTCCCCAAAGATTTGTCCAGCCCCAGCATAACGCGCGATCCGGATAAATGTATCCTTTGCGGAAGATGTGTCAGGGTTTGCGAAGAGGTGATGGGTGTTTCGGCAATCGATTATATCAACAGAGGAAGCAAGTCAATTATCGGAACTACTTTTAATAAAGGATTGAACACATCAAGCTGCGTGAATTGCGGACAGTGTATTATGGTTTGCCCAACAGGTGCACTTACCGAAAAGGGACACCAGAATGAAATTCAGATGGCTTTGAGTAATCCTGATAAAATGGTCGTGATCCAGTATGCTCCTGCCATTTCTGTTTCCATTGCTGAAGCGTTTGGAATGGAACCCGGAAAAGACATCAACGGCATCATGAATGCTGCCCTCCGCAAGATGGGATTCGATAAGGTTTTTGATACAACCTTTTCGGCTGACCTTACCATTATGGAAGAATCCGCTGAACTGATCCAGCGTGTCAGCACTAACGGTGTTTTACCGATGATCACAAGCTGTTGTCCGGCCTGGGTTAAATATGCAGAAGAATTTGCAGCAGATTTTATCCCGAATATTTCTTCCTGCAAATCACCGCAGCAAATGCTTGGTGCGGTAATCAAAACTTATTTTGCTGAAAAGGTTGGTGTAAAACCGGAAAATATTTATTCCGTTTCGATCATGCCATGTACTGCAAAGAAATTTGAAGGTCAGCGCACGGGAATGACGCGTCATGGATTGACTGACGTGGATGCAGTGCTGACGACCCGTGAATTTGTTCAGATGGTGAAGCTTTATGGAATTGACATGAATAAGCTGGAACCTGAACTCGCTGATTCACCACATGGCGTCAGAAGCTCAGCAGGAAAGCTTTTCGGTGCTTCCGGCGGAGTGATGGAAGCAGCCATTCGTACTGCTTATTATAAACTGACCGGTGAAGAACTTGTAAACTTTAAGATTAAGGCCATTCGCGGCCTGGATGGTATAAAGGAAACCAAAGTTAAAATTGGTGATCTTGAACTGGGCGTTGCTGTCGTTAGTGGGTTAGCCAATGCGAAGAAATTATTGGATGAAATCCGGAATGGCAGAAAAGATCTTCATTTTATTGAAGTAATGGCTTGTCCGGGAGGTTGCATAGCCGGTGGCGGACAGCGCATCGGAGCTGACGAGGAGGCTATTAAGGCAAGGATGAAATCGTTGTATGATATTGATGACAGAGATTCGATCAAGGTTTCACATAAAAACCCTGAAATCATTGAACTGTACGCCAAATTCCTTGGAGAACCACTGGGACATAAATGCCATGAGTTGCTTCATACGAATTATGACGAAAGAGACGTAATGCTTTAATTGATGATAAAACCAGTTAAAGTTCTCTAAAAAAATAACAAATGTCAAAAATTAAATCTCAAATAAAAGACAAAAATCAAATAACAAAAGTGTCAACTGTTTCAGAAATTGGAAAATTGATATTTGGTAATTATTTGCTATTTGATCATTGTTATTTGATACTTTAAAAATTGACAGAAAGGATTTTACATCTATAAATTTCGTGGATAAAACGTATAAAAATTAAAAACAAAAATGGCTAACAGGAAACGACATGTGCTAGTTCAGACGGTGAAGGACCGATGCCGGGTATGTTATACCTGTGTTAGGGAATGTCCTGTGAAAGCCATACGGATTTTGAACGGGCAGGCGGAAGTGATGAGCGAGCGCTGCATCGGTTGCGGAAATTGCGTGAAAGTTTGCAGCCAGGGAGCCAAGGTTTACTTCGATTCAACGGAACTGGTGAAAGATTTGCTGCGTTCAGAAAGCAAAGTTGCTGCAATTGTAGCTCCAAGTTTTCCGGCTGAGTTCAGTGATCTCGGTGATTATAAGATCATGGTTGGTATGATCAAAGCAATGGGTTTTGATTATGTAAATGAAGTGGCTTTTGGTGCTGACCTGGTTGCAAAGGAATATGAAAAACTGCTGGACGACAAAACCCAGAAGCCGCATATTTCTTCCGATTGTCCTGCCATTGTATATTATATCGAGCATTATCATCCCCAGCTTGTTCCATCTCTTGCAAATATCGCTTCACCCATGGTAGCTGTGACGAGAGCTTTGAGAAAACTTCATGGTGAAGAACTGAAAGTGGTTTTTATCGGGCCTTGCATTGCCAAGAAAGCTGAGTCTGCTGAGGTTGATGAAGCCATTACCTTTATTGAGTTGAGAGAACTTTTTAATGAATTTGGAATCTCAAAGGAAAAGGTTCAGCCAATTGATTTCGATCAGCCACATGCAGGTAAGGGAGCGATTTTCCCGGTCAGCCGCGGAATGCTTCAGACAGTAAACAAAGTGGATGATATTTGCGAAGGGAACATTGTAGTAGCTGAAGGGAGAGTGAATTTCAGGGATGCTGTGAAGGAATTTGAAGAAGGACTGATCAATTCCCATCACCTCGAATTGCTTTGCTGTGAAGGGTGCATCATGGGTCCTGGAATGTCAAAAGGTGCACAGAAATTTACCCGAAGGACATTGGTAGGCGATTATGTGAAAAACAAGATCGAACGAAACAATGTCGGAGTTTGGCAGGAGAACATTGAAAAGCTCAGTGATATTGACCTTACACAACAATTTGCTGTGGTTGATCGCCGTATCCCGGAACCGGAGAAGGAACAAATTGAAAAGGTTTTGCAGGAGATGGGAAAGAACACGGAAAAAGATCACCTGAATTGCGGAGCCTGCGGTTACGACACCTGTGTGGAACATGCCATAGCTATAACCGAGGGTCTTGCTGAAATTGAAATGTGTCTTCCTTACGCCATCGAAAAACTACATCATTCTATTGATGAACTGAACCAATCAAACGAAAAGCTGGCTTCGGCTCAAATAGCTTTGAAGCAATCTGAAAAGCTGGCGAGCATGGGACAACTTTCAGCAGGAATTGCTCATGAACTGAACAATCCGTTGGGTGTCATCACCATGTATTCCAACATCCTGAAAGACGAAGCTCCGCAGGATGATCCGATCCGGAAAGACCTTGAGCTGATTGTTGAACAGGCTAACCGTTGCAAAAACATTGTCGGCGGGTTGCTGAACTTCGCACGCAAGAACCAGGTGAGGCTTAGTGAAACTGATTTTAACAAGTTTGTTCAGAAAAGCATTGCTTCTATCATCAAACCTGATACAGTGATAGTTAATTTCAATTCGTCGCTTGAGGATCCGATCGTTATGATCGACCAGGACCAGATGATGCAGGTGCTGACCAACCTTGAAAAAAATGCTGTAGAAGCGATGCCAAACGGTGGAAATCTCAATATAAGCCTGAATGGAAATGCCAGTTCGGTTGAAATCAATTTATCGGATACCGGTGTCGGTATTCCGAAAGAAAACATGGAAAAAATATTTACTCCATTTTTTACAACAAAGGAAATTGGAAAAGGAACCGGTCTTGGTTTGCCGCTGATTTATGGTATTGTGAAAATGCACAAGGGACAGATCAGTATTACTTCCAATGCGATTCCGGAAGAAGGACCAACCGGAACGAATTTTAAAATAACAATACCCCGTTTAAATGAAATTTTAACATAAACCGATATGACTGAAATGAAGAAAAGAATTCTGATTGTAGATGATGACATTGACCTGTTGACACAGATGAAAATGCATGTGGAATCTTTTGGCTTTGATACCATAACTGCTGAAAGCCAGAAAGAAGGAGAAGAAATTCTTGAAAAGATCAAACCCGACCTTGCGATCCTCGATCTGATGATGGAAAACAAAGACAGTGGTTTTATTCTGAGTTATAAGATCAAAAAGAAATATCCCGATGTTCCCGTAATCATTGCCACTGCAGTTACGGCTGAAACCGGCCTGGTTTTCGGACTCGATACGGAAGAAGAACGAAACTGGATCAAAGCCGATCAGTACCTCGAGAAAGGTGTTCGTCCCGACCAATTGCTACGGGAAATCAATAAGCTGCTGAAAATATGAAAAGGCGTCATTGCGATCCCGCTTTTTCAGCGGGGGAAGTAATCTCCAGGTTACAAAACCCAACAGATTGCTTCGTCGTTCCTCCTCGCAATGACGATCAGAATTATAGTTTGATGAGTCGACATTTAAAAAATAAAAGCAACAATGAAAAAGCTGAATGTTCTGGTAGTAGATGATGAGGCCGGTATACGGTCGGGGATAAACAGGATACTCCGGAACTTTACCGTTGGGTATCCCTTCATGGAAGAAGATTTTGGATTTGAGCTGATTGACGCCGAAACCGGTGAACAGGCCATCGAATTCATCAACCAGCAGGAAATTGATATTGTCCTGCTCGACAATAATCTTCCCGGTATCCATGGTATTGAGGTACTCGAGTACATTAAAAGCAAGTCCTTCGATATTGATGTGATGATGATCACCTCCTATGCTTCCCTGGATCTTGCTGTTAAAGCGACCAACAATGGTGCTTACAATTTCGTGCCCAAACCCTTCACTCCCGATGAACTGAAAGCAGCCATGGAAGGCATTACCAAGCATTTATTCCTGAAACGGATGACCCGGAAAATGAAGGAAGAAGGTAAAGCAATCCGGTTTCAGTTTTTGCAGGTGTTGTCACACGAATTGAAATCGCCGATCAATGCCATCGAGGGTTATCTGCAAATCATGAAAGATAAACAAGCAGGCGATAATATCGATGCCTATAAAGTTATGATTGACCGGTCGATCGAACGGATGAAAGGGATGCGATCGCTCATCATTGATTTGCTCGACCTGACAAAAATAGAATCGGGAAAGAAAACCAGGGAAATGAAAAAGGTTGACATTGCAGAAGTCATCAGAATTGCAAAGGATACCATGGAACCCCTCGCTATCCAGAAAAATGTAAGGATCAACTTCGATCCTCCCAAAGATATTTACATCACAGCCGATGCCGAAGAACTGGAAATTATCATGAACAACCTGATCTCAAATGCAGTGAAGTACAACAAAGACGGCGGGCAGGTTCACATCAACACCAGAACTGAAAATGGCAAAATAGAAATCATGGTTGAAGATACCGGGATTGGAATGACAGAAGAGGAAACCGCAACACTTTTCAAGGAATTTGTCAGGATAAAAAATGCTAAAACCCGGAATATTACCGGAAGCGGTCTTGGATTGTCAATCTTAAAGAAGATGGTTAGCCTTTACGATGGAGAAATTTTAGTGGAAAGCAAACCCGATGTCGGATCTAAATTTACTGTGGTTTTACCGCTGAACTAATTGAAACTGAAATGAAATTCACACCCGAAATATACCGTCTTCCTGACATTCCCGGCGAACCGTTTATCGATCCGCAGGAAATTGAGGAGATCCTGGCTGCAGCAAATCCAACGAAGGAAGACGTCCGGAATATCATTCAAAAATCACTGAATAAAAAGCGGCTTAATTTATCTGAAGTCGCTGCTTTACTCAACACCAACGACCCTGAACTGGTCGAAGAAATCAAACAAGGTGCAAAAACCCTGAAGGATAAAATTTACGGGAACCGGATTGTACTTTTCGCCCCTTTGTACATTGGTAATAAATGCTCCAACAACTGCACTTACTGTGGTTTCAGGTCGTCGAATAAGGATGCTGTACGAAAACACTTTATCGACAATGAAATCGTCAAAGAGATTGAAGCGCTGGAAGATAACGGCCAGAAAAGACTGATCCTGGTTTATGGTGAGCATCAGCAATACGATCCTCATTTTATTGCCGAAACGGTTAAGCTTGCTTATAGTGTTAAAAAAGGAAACGGTGAAATCAGAAGGGTGAATATCAATGCTGCACCGCTGGATGTTGAAGGATTCAGGATTGTAAAGGAATCAGGCATCGGAACCTACCAGGTTTTCCAGGAAACTTATCATCCGGAAGCTTATAAATCCTATCATTTACGTGGGAAGAAAGCTGATTTCAGTTACCGGCTTACCGCTCTTGACAGAGCACAGCAGGCTGGGCTGGATGATGTTGGTATCGGCGCTTTGTTCGGATTGTACGACTGGAAATACGAAGTGATGGGCCTGGTCAGGCACACCAATCATCTCGAAGCTTGTTTTAATGTCGGACCGCATACCATTTCATTTCCCAGGATCAAGGATGCTTCCATGCTTCAGTTCGGTCATAAACATTTTGTCAGTGATGAGGATTTTGCAAAAATGATCGCCATCATCCGGCTGGCCGTTCCTTATACCGGTATGATCCTTACCGCCCGCGAACCAAAGGAATTGCGCGATGAAGTGATCCAGTATGGTGTTTCGCAAATTGATGGCGGAACCAAGCTTGAATTGGGAAGCTATGCGAAGAATTTGAATGAAGATCAGGATTTGAACAAAGGTCAGTTCCGGATCAACGATAACCGTTCGCTGAATGAAATCATAGAAGAACTGCTTGATCATGAAATGCTACCTTCGTTTTGTACTGCCTGTTACCGGTTTGGGAAGAACCGGTGAGCATTTCATGGAGTTTTCGGTTCCGGGATTTATTAAAAGATATTGTACTCCGAATGCCATTTTAACCCTGGCAGAATACCTCACCGATTATGCTCCGGAAAAAACCCGCGAAAAAGGGTGGAAGATCATTGAACGTGAACTGGGTAAAATGGATGGAGCCAAAGTCAGGACTGAATTAATTGAACGGATTGACAGGATCAAACAAGGGGAGCGGGATTTATATTTTTAAAGGAAATCCAAAAGATGATGGTGATGAAAACAATTAAACAATTTCATACATTTTTTAAGTTAGTCAAACTCGCTTTGATTTTTATTTGTTGTAGTGAGGTCGCAGGCAGGTTTGCCTGTGACCTTTTTTAAAGAACTAACAAAATGGCAAAAGGCAGAGACAATAAACCACATATCGGGATTTTCGGCAGGAGAAATGTAGGGAAAAGTTCATTTATCAACTCACTGGTTGGACAGGAAATAGCCATCGTTTCGGATCAGGCTGGAACCACAACCGATCCGGTGAAAAAATCAATCGAAATTTTTGGCATCGGTCCGGCTATCATCATTGATACTGCAGGAATTGATGATTCAGGTGAACTGGGTAAGAAGCGCATTGGTAAATCGCTGGAAGCCCTGAAGACAATTGATTGCGCTGTTCTGATGATTTCAGGGAATATCTTTGGCGAATTTGAAATTTCCTGATCGATAAGTTCAGGGAATTGGATATCCCATTTTTCGTTGTTTATGGCAAATCGGACATTGAACCCATTGTATCAATTCTGCCGAAGCAAGAATTCTAAAAGGTTGCCAATGTCCCGTATTTGATTTTCTCCGTAATCGACCCTGTTAAATTGAAGAATGTTGCTGATGGACTTAAAAAAGCCATTCCTGAATCCGCTTACTATTTTAAAACTTCCTTGCTTGGCGATATTATAAAGCCGGGCGATTATGTGCTACTGATCACCCCTATTGACAATGAAGCGCCTGATGGCAGAATGATCCTTCCACAGCAAATGGCGATCCGTGATGTGCTTGACAACAACGCGATCAACATTGTTTTGAAAGAAGACCAGGTGGAAAATTTTATTAAGAACTCAGGGATTAAGCCAAGAATTGCAATTACCGACAGCCAGGTTTTTCATAAAATGAAGAAAATCGTCCCGGAGGATATTCCTCTGACAAGCTTCAGCATCATCTTTGCAAGAATGAAAGGTGATTTCGAAAATTATAAAAAAGGAACTCCTGCCCTTGATCAGTTGAAAGATGGCGACAGGGTATTAATTCTTGAATCGTGCTCCCACCAGGTAAATTGCGATGATATCGGACGGTATAAACTTCCTGATTGGATCAAAAAGCACAGTGAGAAAAAACTCGAATTTGATATCGTTGCCGGTCTCACCAAAGTTGAAAGAGATTTCAAAGATTATGCGCTGGTGGTTCAATGCGGAGGATGCATGGTGACCCGAAAACAGCTATCCAGCCGGTTGAAACCGGCTGTTGATTCCGGTGTTCCTGTTACCAATTACGGCCTTGCCATTGCCTGGATGAATGGGATTTTCGATCGTGCAATTCAGCCTTTTACAAAGCAAAATGTCCAATAAAGTTCAGGAAATATTAACGAAAGAATCGTTCTCCAGAGAAGACATCATCCGCTTACTCTCGGTTGAAACTGACTTGGAAAAAAATCTCATTTTCCAAAAGGCAGCCGAAATCAGGGAAAAGTTTATCGGCAATACGATTGTTCTCCGCGGACTCATTGAATACTCAAACATCTGCAGCAAGAATTGCCTCTATTGCGGGATCCGTGCAGGGAATTCCCTCGTTAGCCGCTATTGCCTGAACGAGGAGGAAGTTTTATCCTGTGCTCAATATGCCTATGATCAGAATTATGGCTCGGTTGTCATCCAGTCCGGTGAGCGAAGCGATAAACAATTTATTGAAAGCATTGATAAGCTGATCAAAGGAATTAAAAAATTATCCAATGGTGAACTTGGGATCACCCTTTCATGCGGCGAGCAATCAGAAGAAACTTACCGGCGCTGGTTCGAAAGCGGCGCTCACCGTTACCTGCTCAGGATTGAAAGCTCCAATGAGGAACTGTATTACAGGATACATCCCAAGGACGAAAATCATGATTTCAATAACACGGTTAATGGCATTGAACCATTTGAAATCTGCCGGTTACCAGGTCGGTTCGGGTGTGATGGTTGGCTTGCCTTTTCAATCAGATGAAAACCTGGCGGATGACCTTCTTTTCCTGCAAAACTTTGATGTGGATATGGTTGGCATGGGTCCATATATAGAGCATCCCGAAACGCCGCTTTATGATTTCAGAAATGAAATACCCGACTCCAAAGGAAAGGTTCGAAAAAACGCTGCTGATGATCGCCATCATTCGTATCATGATGAAAAACATCAACATTGCAGCTTCCACCGCCATGGATACCCTCGATAAAGAGGGAAGGATCAAAGCCATCAGAGCCGGAGCCAATGTGCTCATGCCTAACATTACACCGTTAAAATACCGGGAGAATTATTTGATTTACAAGGACAAGCCTTTTATTATCGAAGCCGATGAATTGCTGGCCAGATTCCGTTCAAATCCGTTATTAGAAGGTTTTGAAATAGTACAGGGGAAATGGGGCGATTCACTGCATTTCACGAATAAGGAAATAAATAAAATTTCCTTAGCTGAAAAACAATAGCGATATTTTCAATTTTCCAATTTCAAATTTCCCTTTCCAACATTTTTTCAACTTTTGTTAACATCCCCTGATTTCTATTCCTGTTTTTATCCGTCCATCCATTTCCATCCCGGTATCAGCCGGATTGTCTTCCTGTCTTTCAAGATTAAAAATCTATTAATTGAAAAATTATCCAGATAATTTTTCTACTTTTGAAAAAATTCATCTGGATAATATGATCAAAGAAATCTTTCAATTGCAAAATCCCTGGAGAGGAAACCCAAATTTTTCATTCAACCTGAAAAGCAGGGAAATTTTTAATACCCTACTCGAAAATATGGAAAATGAATTGATCGTCGGACTAATGGGAAGCCGGCAGGTGGGTAAAAGTTCACTGCTGTACATGCTTATCGAAAAACTGCTGAATTCAAATGTTTCAGACCAAAACATATTTTATTTCAATTTAGACGACCAGAAACTTCATCCATTGTTTGACTCAGTGCCAGAATTTGTTCAATTTCTGGCAGACGATGATAAGTTGAAATATGTTTTCATTGATGAGGTGCAACGGCTCAATTCACCGGGATTATTCTTAAAGGAGGTTTTCGACCTAAAAGAAAAATAAAGATCGTTTACAGTGGTTCATCTCAACTGGAAGTAAAGGCAAAAACGAAAGAACACCTGGTGGGCAGAGCCCGGATTTTTATTATTAACAGGCTGTCGTTTAATGAATACCGCAATTTTGCTGCTCCAATAACCAACGAGGAAACATTAAATCAAATATTGTTATTCGGCTCTTATCCTGCTGTTGCCAAAGAGGTAACATCAACAGGTAAAATGTTAAGAATCAAAGATATTTACCAGTCCTATGTTCAAAAAGACCTGGTTGAATTTATTAATTTGAGAGAAGTGGATGTCTATAATAAGTTTTTGATAAGGGTTGCCATGCAGTCCGGTGACTTGTTAAATATACATTCTATTTCAAAATCAATGGGGCTTCCCAGGATTAGCGTTGAGGGGTATCTTAACATTCTTGAGCATACTTTTGTGTGTAAAAGAATTTACCCTTTTCATAAAAATCACGGTAAAGAAATTACCAAAACACCCAAGTTGTATTTTCTTGATCTTGGGCTGAGAAATTTTATTTTAAACAATTTCAATCCGTTAAACCTCAGAACGGATAAAGGATCATTGTTTGAAAGTTTCTATTTAACTGAAATTCTTTCTGAGGACCATTATTCTTTGAATAAGATAAATTTCTGGAGAACGACAAACAAAACGGAAATCGATTTTATTGTTCAGGATAATCAGGGACTAAAGGCAATAGAAGTAAAGTGGAATGATCCAAAACAACCCAGATCTTTTATGACAATAAAATCCCTTTATCCGGAAATTAAAACATCAGTTATTACTTCTGCAAACTATTTAACCTTATAGAAGCACAGATCATCTATTTTTCGATAGGACAATACAACTATTGATATTTTATAGATCTCATTCTTTCATCCCAACATTCCATCTTTCCAATTCGCCTGCAGTATGACCATCATCCCACTCTTCCACCTTAACTTTTTTTCAACTTTTGTTAACATCCCCTGATTTCTATTCCTGTTTTAATACTTTTGAATCGGAGTATCGGAAAAGAATAACAGATTGATTATTAACCTTAACTTATAGGAAAGACTGGTATTGTAAACGATTTTAAGTTGAATGAAAATAGTCGCCGACCATAAAATTCCATTTCTGAAAGGGGTTTTTGAACCCTTTGCAGAAGTTGTTTATTTACCCGGCGACAAAATCAAAAAGGCTCATTTAAAATATGCTGATGCTTTGCTGACACGATCAATAACCCAATGCAATGGTGAACTGCTTGAAGGGACGTCAGTAAGACTGATCGCTTCAGCTACCATTGGCGATGACCACATAGATCAGGAATTTTGCAAGAGAAATAATATAAAATGGACGACTGCACAGGGTTGTAATGCAAATGCAGTTGTGCAATATTTCACTTCTGCGCTTCTTTCCGTTTCCGAAAAAGCGGGTTTCGTTTTAGAGGATAAAACCATTGGTATTATCGGTGTTGGAAATATCGGATGCAAAGTCGAAAAGGTATGCAGGGCATTGGGAATGAAGGTACTTTTAAATGATCCGCCCCGCGAAACGAAAGGAGGGAAGCACAGATTTTACGGATCTGAAAACGATCCAAAAGCAATCGGACATCATTACCTTTCATGTTCCCCTGAAGTATGGAGGAACGGGCAAAACTTTTCACCTGTTGGATCATGATTTCATAGATAAGCTTTCAAAACCAGTTATTTTGATTAATACTTCCCGCGGACCTGTTGTGGATTCCGAAGCATTGAAATATGGGAAAGAGCAGGGGAAAATTACACAACTCATTCTTGATGTCTGGGAAGGAGAACCACACATTGATCCCGAAGTTATGGAACTTGCTACAATTGGTACACCACACATAGCAGGTTATTCCATCGAAGGAAAGGCAAAAGCAACTGAAATGGTAGTCCACTCGGTTAGTGAATTCTTCAATTTACCCTTAAAAAACTGGAAGACCTGATTTAGGTTTAAAAAAAGAAATTCTGGATGTTGATTTAATAAATTTAAATGAACAGCAATCTATACAGAAAGTGTTTCGAGGCAGTTTATGATATTCAAAAAGATGATGAGCTATTAAGGAAAGACCCATCTGATTTTGAGCGTATCCGGGGAAACTATGTTTTCAGAAGGGAAAACACTGGTTATATCTTAAAACTAAAGAATTCGAATAAAAATACTGAACAAGTTTTATCTGAACTTGGATTTAAAATTGAAAAATAATTACCAAATAGCATTGCAATATGGACAACACAATCACCACAAGAGCAGCTGATAACATCAGGATATTGTCTCTGGCAATGGTCGAAAAGGCAAAATCAGGCCATCCCGGCGGCGCCATGGGCGGAGCCGATTTTATCAACATCCTGTATTCAGAATTTCTGAATTTCGATCCCGATAACATGGAATGGCCCTTCCGTGACCGCTTTTTCCTCGATCCGGGTCACATGTCGGCGATGATGTATTCGGTTCTTGCTATGGTTGGAACCTATTCAATGGAGGATTTAAAGAACTTCAGACAGTGGCAAAGTCCGACTCCCGGCCATCCTGAACTGGATGTAAAAAGAGGAATCGAAAACACTTCCGGACCTTTGGGACAAGGACATGTAATGGCTGTTGGTGCAGCCATTGCTGAACGATTTCTCGCTGCCCGATTTGGTGAATGGATGTCACATAAAACCTATACTTTTATTTCGGATGGAGGAATCCAGGAAGAAATTTCACAGGGAGCCGGAAGAATTGCTGGTTATCTTGGCTTGAATAACCTGATCATGTTTTATGATTCGAATGATGTTCAGCTTTCGACAAAAGTTGGTGAAGTAACACAGAGAAGATACAGCCAAAAAATATGAAGCCTGGGGATGGCGGGTCATGACAATCAATGGTAATGACCCTGATGAGATCAGGGGCGCATTAATGAAAGCCAATGAAGAAAAGGAAAAGCCGGTGCTGATCATCGGGAAAACCATTATGGGAAAAGGCAGCCTGACTGAATCGGGTGAAAGTTTTGAAGGAATGGTTTCAACTCATGGACAGCCATTAAGCGCCGCCGGAGGTTCAGTAAATAAAACCATTGAAAATCTTGGTGGCGATCCGGAAAATCCTTTTGCCATTTTTCCTGATGTAAAGCAATTTTATAGCAAAGTCCTTGAATGAGAAACGGAGTTTGGTAGCCAAAAAGAAAGCAGCTTATGAACAATGGAAAACAAGTAATCCTGAGCTGGCTTTGCGACTTGAAAAAATATTAAAGGGTGAAACTCCGGTAATTGATTTTGAGAAATTAGCCTTCAAACCCAACAGCGCTACCCGAGCAGTTTCTGCCAATGTCCTTTCTGAGTTTGCTGCAAAGGTTGAAAATATGATCGTCATTTCCGCCGATCTTTCAAACAGTGATAAAACGGATGGATTCCTTAAACATACAAAACCACTGGCTCACCATAGATTTCACTGGCGCATTTTTCCATGCCGGTGTTTCGGAACTCACCATGGCAGCTATTGCCAATGGACTTGCATTGCACAGCATCATCCCGGTTTGCGGAACTTTCTTTGCCTTTTCTGATTACATGAAACCGGCAGTCAGGCTTGCAGCATTGATGCAACTTCCGGTAAAATATGTCTGGACACATGATTCTTTCAGGGTTGGGGAGGATGGTCCCACCCATCAGCCCGTTGAGCATGAAGCACAGATTCGGTTGATGGAGAAACTCAAAAATCATAAGGGTCAAAACAGCATGCTTGTTTTACGTCCGGCTGATGGCGCTGAAACATTGGTTGCCTGGAAAATGGCTATGGAGAATAAAGAAACACCAACTGCTTTGCTGCTTTCAAGACAAAATATTAACGATTTGCCATTCTCTTCCGGAAAGAGCAGGTTTTCGGAAGCGCTTTCCGCACATAAAGGAGCCTATATCATTCAAAAAGATGATAGGCAAAATTGATGTTGTTCTGGTTGCATCTGGATCTGAAGTCTCGACTTTGGTTGAAGCTGCTGACATTCTTGAGAAAGAAAAAGGGCTTAATTTGCAGATCGTTTCAGCTATTTCGGAAGGGCTTTTCAGGCTTCAGGATGAATCCTATCAGAAAACAGTTATCCCTGAAAATATTCCGGTATTGGCTTTAACGGCAGGGCTTACCGGTTACGATGGCAGGATTGGTTGGTACCGAAAGGAAAAGTAGTTGGTCTTGGATCATTTCGGCTACTCGGCACCGGCAAAAGTATTGGATGAGAAGTTTGGATTTACCCCTGAGAATATTGCAAAGAAAGTAACCAAATACTTGAAGGATAATTTTTAAACCTATAAATCCTTATACCATACCTTATAGACGAATTAACTGTTTATGCCGGTTATCCTGAAGAAAACAAAGGAAGACTCGGATCTGAATTCCCGATTAATCTTGCCGACTTTTACATCCATAATACAAGAGGCAGGAATACCCCCGGATGTGCAAAAGCATTCCTGTATGTGTCTGCCTGCATGAAATTCAGGCGGGAATCCATAAGTTACATTTTAAACTAATTGTGCTGAAACCGTTATTTTCGTATTCAGCAACTTTGAAATCGGGCAGTTCTGTTCAGCATCCTTCACCAGTTCGTCGAATTTGGCTTTGTCAATTCCTTTTACAACGGCTTTTAACTCCAGATGTGAGTTTGTTATAGCTCCGTTTTCAAAGTTAATGGCACAAGTGGTTTCAAGATTGTCCGGAACAAATCCTGCTGCAGTCAGGTTGAAGCTGAGCTTCATGGTAAAGCATCCTGCATGGGCAGCTGCAACCAACTCCTCAGGGTTGGTTCCAATGCCTTCTTCAAACCTTGAAGTGAATGAATACTGTGTTTTGCTTAATACCCCGCTTTGCGTCGAAAGGTGGCCTTTGCCTTCCTTTCCGGTTCCCTGCCATACGGCTGTCGCTTTTCTTTTCATTTTTTTAATTTTTTTAATTTATAAATTTAATTTACTTTCAATTGATGTTTAAATAAACTTCCTCGCTGCAAAACAACAAAATTTTCTATTTGAAATTTATTTTTTTATTCGCTTCAATAAGCAGGGAATATTACCTTTAGATCCCGATCAGCTTTGCTGTCGGGATCAATTCCACTTTCGCTTCAAACTGCTCCGTCGGGTGATGGATTGTTTTCATCGAGTGTCATTGATTCAAATGATGGACATTGGCAAAAGTCCTTTTGATTCCCTTTTGGTACTTAACCGCCGGGTAACCCATAATGACGATCAATCCTTCACGGCTGGTAAATTTGATTCCATATTTTTCGCGAAAAAGCTTTGCCGATTTTCCCTTTTGGATAAACGGATGGACTCCACCCAGCATACAGGTTCCCAGTCCGAGGGATTCGGCAGCGATCATAGCGTAGGTTGCAGCAATGATGGGATCGGCCGGATCGCAATAGGGCGAGCCATAAAAATACATGGCAACCGGTGCATCATACGTCACAAAATTGTTCCCGGCCTTCATCGAACGGATATATCCATGAACCAGTGGTCTCAGGAAACCCCTGAACATTTCATCACCTGCCTTGCCCCAGAATGGACGCATTATGGCAAGAAATCCTTTGGAAACAAAAAATTTGATCTTTTCAAGGTAGGTACAATAATCTTTTGCAAACTGCCTTACCTTTTCCTTTGAACCCAGAACTACCACACCAACATCCGAAGGTGGCAAACCCATTGGAGCCGTCATTGCAGCATCGAGCACTTTATCAATCATCTCTTTTTCGACCGGTTTATCCCTGAATTCCCTAATACTCCTTCGCCGCTGATAGAGAGCCAGGATGGATTCATAACCGGCGGCTTTTTCCTTTTCCGGCAATGGAAACAAGTCAGCCTCAGATGTAAAGCGTCCTTCAATTTTAATTGCATCTTTCGGGCAGATGGCCATGCAATGGCCGCAAGCGATGCAGCCAAAAAAAGGTTTTCCGCTCACATGGGCTTTACCCTCTTTCATAACGATGCTGAAATCCTTGCAGACCTCCACACATAAACCACAGCCATTACATTTCTCATGGTCAATGGTAATTTTCGCCGGTTCCTTGGTTCTTGATGTTGGAATTGCCATAACGTTTCGTTTATCGGGTGATTATAAGACTAATTATCTATTATCCTGGGATCAAATTTCAGTGCGGCTTCCCTGTCAAATTCATTTTCCCACTTTGCAATTACCGCAGTGGCAAGACAGTTTCCTATAACGTTAACGGAGGTTCGGGCCATATCCATTAATTCATCAATTCCCAAAATTATAAAGATCGGCCAAACCGGCAAACCGAAATTAGTTGCGGTTGCCAGCAGGATTACCAGAGAAGCGCGTGGTACACCGGCAACGCCTTTGCTCGTAAGCATCAATGTGAATACGATGATCAGTTGCCTGTCAAAAGAAAGATGAATCCCCGAAATTTGTGCAATAAAAATAGTGGCCAGTGAAAGATAAAGTGTCGTTCCATCGAGGTTAAAACTGTATCCGGTAGGCATTACAAAGGCAACGATTTTCCTTGGGACCCCAAATTTTTCCATCGACTCCATTGCAATGGGAAGCGCTGATTCGCTGCTGGTGGTGGCAAAAGCAATGGATGCTGGTTCGGAAACAGCCCGGATAAAATTTCGGACTGGAATTCTAAACATAAGGGCAATTGGCAAAAGAACCAGCAAAAGAAAAACGATAAGCGCAACATAAAGGGTCATTAGAAGCTTAAACAGGTTATACAAAATATCAAGGCCCATGTGTCCGACAGAATAAGCAATGGCAGCAAAAACCGCCACAGGAGCAAAAAACATTACAATATTAGTAAACTTGAACATGGTTTCAGCAAGGCTTTCTGTAAACTTCAGCATGGAAATTTTGTGCTTTTCTTTAAGCATTGCTACCGCAATCCCGAAAATAATACTGAAAACAACTATTTGCAAAACCTGACCCTCATAGACTGCTTTAGCAATATTCTCCGGAAAAACATGAAGGATTATTTCCTGTAAGGTTTGCTTTTTAATCTCAGGGGCGGCTGCGTTCTCGGCTCCTTCTGGCAGGGTGACTCCTATTCCGGCCCGGCTCAGATTGATGGCGGCCAAACCGATGAACAATGCAATGGTAGAAACCACCTCGAAATATACGAGTGATTTCCATCCCATCCTTCCAACCTGCTTCAGATTTGAATGGCCTGCAATTCCAATTACCAGCGTGGCAAAAAGCAATGGGGCGATGATGGTTTTAACAAGGCTGAGAAATATTTTTGAGAACAACTGCAGGTTCAGTGAGAATTCCGGAAGGTCATAGCCGAATTCAGCTCCGACGATCATACTGATTAGTATCCAGGTTGTAAGGTTTTTTTTGACAAAAGCATACAAAATGATGACGGAAATGGTCAGCCATCTTAATGTCAAATTCAGAAATACAGGAACATCGGCTATGTGGTAAATTGCAAGAACGTGGGTAAAAGCCATGATAGTAAAGAGGACAAGCAGGGTAAGTAGAATGTTTTTAGGTTTAAACATTATTATCATGAATTAAAGTTAACCACTCAGCAAAAGTATGAAAACAGTTACAATGAGCAAAGATTAGCCTTCAAACCTGATTAATTCATATATTATGAATTAATCACCGGAGGCCGACTGAATTCATTTAATTCAGTCGAGGGTTAACCCTCGACAAAGTTAAACTTTGTCGGCTTTTGTAATGCGATGGCATTGCAAAAGTGAAAAATTTATGAATTTTTAAGGCTAATATGAATTATGTTGCTATGAATAAAATTCCTTCAGAATATTCCATTACAACATATTTTATAATTTTATGGCATGAAGTTTTCTATATAAAGTTTGTTGTACATTGCAAAGCCATTAATTCATGCAAAGTATGAGAAATGTTTGTCTGATGATCAGTATCCTGTTTTTACTTACAGGATGCGCTTCCAAGCGGTTTACAAAGCAGGCGGCCAGGTTTGAGCAAGCCGGCTTGTATGAGGATGCTGCCAATTATTACTATGAAGCCGTCAAAAGAAAAGATACCAACGTAGAGGCAAAGCTTGGCTTGAGGAAAAACGGTCAGTTGACGCTGGAGGAAAAATTGGCTGACTTCATGAAGGCATACAATGGGGCAAATTCCCAGGATGCTGTTTACACATTCAAAGAAGCTGAGTCCTATTATAGCAAGCTAAAAGCGGTTGGTATTGAATTGAATTTTCCTGATAGTTATCATGCTTATTACGACGAGGCAAAGGGCGATTTCCTGAATAAGAAGTATGCCGACGGCCTCGATAAGCTTAACCGGGAGGATTTTTCAGGGGCTAGGAAAGTTTTCGATGAAATTATTAAAATTGATCCCAATTACAAAGATGTAAAAGAAAAAAATACAATTGCCAGATATGAACCCTTGTACCGTGAAGCAGGCCAAATGCTTGAAAATGGATTGTACAGGAAAGCCTACTATAAATTCAATGAAATACTTACTGGTACCGGAGGGTATAAACAATCGGATGTGCTCAAAGAAGAAGCATTGAAAAAGGGTACAATAACTATTTTTATCACTGATTTCACGGCCACCAAAAACCTTACCAGTGAAGTATCAAATGCAATAACAGCAAAGGTTAAAAGCAGGATCAACACCTCAAGGAATCCATTTGTCAGAATAATTGACCAGCCTGCAAACAATAACATATACGAAAAAGGCAAAATCAACCTTCAGGCAGCCAATCTTGCAGGGATTAAAGCGGTCCTTTCTGGGAATATAAATGAAATGATCAGGATTGATGGGAATCTGTTTAAAACTGTAAGGCGAGGATTCCGCAAGGAAGTATTAAAGGAAAAGAATGAAGCCGGACAGGAAATTGAAAAAATAATCTGGCATAAGATCGAATATACTGAATTTGAAATTGAAAATAAATCAAAGCTGAGTCTCTATTATAAACTGGTTTCAACTGAAAACGGTATGGTGTTGTTGGGTGACGTAATCACTATCAATAAGTCGGATAAAGCCCATTATGCGAAGTACGATGGCGAAAAGAAAAACCTCGTACCCGGATACTGGAAATACAAGGATCAAAATTCGCCTGAGGATGTGATCAAAAACAATCAGGGTGACATCAACGATTTAAAAAATTTGTTCAGCGCGAGGCAGACGGTAAAGACTACATCAGCATTGGCCGGCGAACTAATGGATGAGGGGACGGAACGGATTGCTCAGAAAGTAGAAAATTACAATCCCGAAAGTAAATGAAAATTTATTTGATCTTTTTGGTTGTTATTCTATCAGCTTGTACTGCAAAAAAGCAAGCTACAGAATTCGAAGCGCAACCTGCATGGATGAAGCAAAAGCCAATTATTCCGGGATATTACACCGGAATTGGAAGTGCTAAAAAAGTCGGAACTTCTTCCGAGTATATCGCTAATGCACGAAAAGACGCCCTTGCCGATCTCGCCGGTGAAGTTGCTGTCCAGATCAGTTCAACCTCGGTTTATCACTCTATAGAAAATAAATACGGACAGATTGAATCGTATGATCAGAGGATAGAAACAAACGTAAAAGACTACCTTGAGGGCTTTGAGCCTGTTGAAATTTATGAAAATGCTGATTCCTACTGGGTTTATTACAGCATCAGCAAGCAGGTTTATATCGAAAAAAAGGAATCTAAAAAGCAGGAAGCCCTTATGATGGCGCTGGCAAAATACAATTCAGGAATTCAGGAAGATATTTCCGGAAAACCAAAAGAAGCTCTTGCATTTTATTTACAAGGCCTCCAGGCTATAAAGCCTTACCTGAAAGAGGAGACATCAGTCGTTTCAGGTAATTCAAAGATTGATATTGGCAACCGCTTATTTTCTGCAATGGATCAGCTATTATCCGACCTGGTCATCAATACCGAAATCAATGAACTGAAAGTAAAGAGGGGAACGTCATTCAATCAGGATATAAGATTCATGGTGCTTTATAAAAACCAAGCGGTGCGGGGGATTCCGGTTGAGTTCTCCTACACGGGCGGCTACCTTAAAAATGACCGTGTCATAACAGACCTTAACGGATATGCAATTTTACAACCGGAAATAATCTATTCAAAAAACAAGCAGGAGCAATTGTCAGCAAGTATTAATGTAAAAGAAATGGCTTCCAGGGCGGTTGAGGATACCTTCATTCGTGGTTTGGTTTTGAAGAAAGCAATACAACCAGCTACAGTCAAAATAGATATCGAACCCCCTACCCTTTCGCTTGAGATTACTGAAAATTCCTGCGAAAGAGATGAATGCGAAAGCCTGTTACAGATTTTTAATCAAAATATAAACACCTCGGGACTGGTTTTCATTGATAAAGGAGTTTCTGATTTTACTTTCCAGTTGAGTTACTGGTTGCTGCCAGGCACAAGTGCCGGCGGCCTTCTTTCAACTGAACTTAATGGCAGGCTGAAAATTCTGGATAAAAATAGAAACACAGTTTGGACGAAAGAAATAAATGGGATCAGGGGTGTCGGTTCTGACTCCAAAGAAGCCCGGGAAAAAGCTTTTATAGAGTTTACAAATGCACTCAGTAAAAATTATATCTGGCAGGGCCTCGATAAAATTATCCCATTATATTGATTAAGACTTGTCTATTACTAACCTTAATAATTCACAAGTTGTTAAAATCAGGACTAAAGTCGTTTACTTATTAAAGGATTTCTTAGCACCAGAATCCAGTTTGGTTTTGGAATATTCCAGCGGCCGAATGTTTTATAGCCATGATTATCTGATTTTTTTCTAAAAAATTAAATTAGTTCAAAAGTTAAATACGAAATTCAATTTGCTAAATTTGCCCGTTTATGAAACTTTTATAATTATGCTGAAAAAATATCTCTTTCTTTTCTCTTTTATAGTAGGATACCTTTTTGCCAAATCTGATGAGGGGATGTGGATTCCGATGTATCTGAGTGAGCTCAATGAGGCTGAAATGCAGGCTATGGGAATGAAGATAACGGCTGCAGATATTTACAATGAAAACGAGTCAAGCCTGAAGGATGCCATCGTTATTTTTGGCGGAGGCTGTACCGGCGAAGTTATCTCTCCCGAGGGCTTGATCCTGACCAATCACCACTGCGGAAATGGGTATATCCAATCTCATTCTTCACTTGAACATGATTATTTAACCGATGGCTTTTGGGCTATGAGCAGGTCGGAAGAACTGGCGAATCCGGGTTTAAAAGTCACATTCCTGGTAAGGATGGCTGACGTTACAGCTGATGTTTTGAACGGGGTGGATAATAAAATGAATGATGCAGACAGGTCGCTGAAGATCGCTGAAAACATCAAAAAAATCAAAGAAGAGGCAGTTAAAGATACCCATTACACAGCCGAGGTAAAACCATTTTTTTATGGAAACCAATATTTCCTTTTCGTCAATGAAGTTTTCGAAGATGTCAGGCTGGTAGGCGCTCCGCCTTCAAATATCGGGAACTTTGGAGGAGATACAGATAACTGGGTTTGGCCAAGGCATACCGGCGATTTTTCATTGTTTAGGATCTATGCCGATAGTTCCAATAAACCTGCAAAGTATTCTGACAAAAATATTCCCTATAAAGCTAAAAGGCATCTAAATATTTCTCTCGATGGTGTTAAGGAAGGCGATTTTACTTTTGTCTTTGGCTATCCGGGAAGCACACAACAATATATCCCATCATTTGCCATCGATTTGCAGGTGAATAAATTAAACCCTGTTCGAATCAATATGAGGGAGAAGAAACTGGAAATATATAACGCTGCGATGGAAAACAGCAAAGAGGTAAGGATTCAATATTCGGCCAAGCGGTCGGGCATTGCCAATGGATGGAAGAAGCTTATTGGTGAAAGCCGGGGTATCAGGCGATTAAAGACAATTGAGAAAAAACAGGAATTTGAAAACAGGTTCAATATCTGGGTGAATGGTTCAGAATCGAATCAGGAAAACTACGGTGGTGTGCTTGATCATCTGGCCAAATTATATCAGGACATAGGTCCAGTTAAGCTTACAACTGAACTACCTGCGGGAATCGATCCAGAGTATTGAAGTCATCAGATTTGCAAGGTCATTCAATGATCTCGTGGTACTCAGTAAAGTGAAAAAACCTGATGAAGTCGAGATTCAAAAGAAAGTCGGTCAGTTGATTAAATCGTCAGAATCACATTTTAAGAATTACCAGCTTGCAGTTGACCGGGAAGTTTTTATTGCTATGATGACCGGGTTTTGTGCAAACAATTCAAAATCTGAGTGGCCGGAGGCCATTAATGATATATACGATAGATTTAAAGGTAATTATTATTTAATGGCAGAAGATTTATATGACAATTCAATTTTTTGCACCGCTGAGAAAACTTCAGAACTGCTGAATGATTATAAATCAAAAAACCACCGAGCAATAGAAAAAGATCCGGCCTACAGGATTGCTTCAGGGGTCATGGAGTTCATAGAGAAAGGCATTATGCCCCGGATTTCAGTAAAATCTTTATCAATTGATAGTTTGATGAGAATTTATATGAAAGCTCAAATGGAGATGCAGCCAATGAAAAAGTTTTATCCTGATGCTAATTTTACCCTCAGGGTGAGTTATGGCAATATCCTGGGCTATCAGCCAGATGATGCTGTATCCTTTAAATATTTTACCACCCTTGATGGGATTTTCGAAAAGGAAGATCCCGATGTTTATGATTATGTTGTTGAAAATAAACTCAAAGAGCTTTACAGAACCAGGGATTTTGGTCAGTATGGCAATGCGGACGGAAAGATGCAGGTTTGCTTTACAGCAACCAATCATACATCGGGAGGTAATTCGGGTAGTCCGGTTCTTGATGCAAATGGGAACCTGATAGGATTAAACTTCGACCGGTGTTGGGAAGGTACGATGAGCGACCTTGTATATGATATTTCTCAGTGCCGGAATATTGCACTGGATATCCGCTATTGTTTGTTTATTATAGATAAATTTGCCGGCGCTAAGCATTTGATTGATGAAATGACATTACTGAAAAATCAGCCATCTTCGCCATTAACGGGGTATTCAAACTGAAACCTGATTTTATGATCAAAATTTATCACAATCCGCGTTGTAAGAAATCCAGATCCGGGCTTGACTACCTGAAAAAGAAGGGAGTCGAATTCGAATTGGTAGAATATATGAAAGGCCATTTTACCCAAAGCAGCATAAAGGAAGTTTTAGCCAAACTGAACTTTTCACCACAGGAAATTATTCGCGAACAGGAAGATATTTATAAAAAACAGTTCAAGGGTAAAAAATTTACAAATGAAGAGTGGATCAAGATTATTGTCGAAAACCCGAACCTGATCAAGAGGCCGATTGTGGTTAAGGATTACAGAGCCGTCTGGGCTGATCCACCGGAAAATATTGAAAAATTATTCAGGACGAAAAAAGAAGATTAGTTCACATATTACAATCACAAAAAAATTATTTAATCAAATGAAATACAGAATTGAGAAAGACACAATGGGTCCGGTTGAAGTACCGGCCGATAAGTATTGGGGAGCGCAAACCCAGCGGTCAAAAATGAATTTCCTTATTGGCGATCAGGGTTCTATGCCCATCGAAATTATCCGTGCGTTTGCTTATTTAAAAAAAGCGGCGGCGCTAACCAACAATGAACTGGACGTTTTACCTGAAGATAAAACAAAACTCATCAGCCAGGTGTGTGATGAAATTCTTGAGGGTAAACTGGATGACAATTTTCCGCTCGTTATCTGGCAAACAGGATCAGGAACCCAATCGAATATGAACCTGAATGAAGTCATTGCTAATCGTGCCCATGTTTTAAGCGGGGGTAAACTGGGTGAAGGGAAAAAGATAATCCATCCGAATGATGATGTCAATAAATCACAATCCTCAAATGATACTTTTCCGACAGCAATGCACATTGCCGCCTATAAAATGATTGTCGAAACTACTATTCCGGGTGTTACCAAACTCAGGAATACACTGGCTGCAAAGGCAGAGGAATTTAAAGACATTGTCAAAACGGGTCGTACACACCTGATGGATGCTACGCCTCTCACATTGGGCCAGGAGTTTTCGGGTTATGTATCTCAGCTTGATCATGGGTTAAAGGCTTTGGAGGCTACCCTTGATCACCTGAAAGAGCTTGCGCTCGGAGGAACAGCCGTTGGAACCGGTATCAATACCCCCAAAGGATATTCCGTGAAAGTTGCTCAGAAAATTGCTGAGCTAACAGGCCATCCTTTCCGGACAGCGGAAAATAAATTCGAGTCATTATCCGCACATGATGCAATGGTTGAGGCTTCAGGAGCGCTGAAAACGCTTGCGGTGAGCTTAATGCACATTGCCAACAATTCCCGCATGCTGGCATCAGGTCCGCGCTGTGGCATCGGAGAGATCATATTCCCGGAAAATGAACCCGGTTCTTCAATAATGCCAGGCAAAGTTAATCCGACGCAGTCCGAAGCGCTTTCGATGGTTTGCGCCCAAGTGATCGGAAATGATGCAGCCATCACGGTCGGTGGAATGCATGGCCATTTTCAATTAAATGTATTTAAACCGGTAATGATCTATAATCTCCTGATGGCAGCCCGCTTGCTCGGCGAAGCCTGTGTTTCATATAATGATAACTGTGCGGTGGGTATTAAAGCGAATCTTCCTTTTATAAAGAAAAACCTTGAAAATTCCCTGATGCTTGTAACCGCTCTTAATACCCATATCGGGTATGAAAAGGCCGCCGAAATTGCCAAGAAGGCACATAAAGAGGGATTGACATTGAGGGAGGCAGCTCTTGGATTGGGCTATGTGACCAATGAGGAATTCAACCAATGGGTTGATCCGCGAAAAATGATTTAAACTGTCTTAAACACAGGATCAAAAGTTTTGCTGGAAGGAGACTTTGTTGATATAAAAAACAACTCTTTTATCCGTTTCGGATCGGGAGTTGTTTTTTATTGTCTGGAAACCATAAGCAAGAAAATAGTTATCATACCAATACTCCATGCTACTCTTTGAATCGGCCATGATTTTATCGTTCACATACATGGATTCTAACGGGTAATATTCAATACCTTCAATTGTCACCGTTCCTTTTATGATCTTAGCCCCGATTTTCCCTTCCCTGTTATAAGCCAGAACTGTCTCCTCCCCGGCAAAATAGATATTTACACGATTGATCAGGTCGAAGGTCAGGATATTAAAAATTTCCATACCATTGTCCCATAGCTTGTTTCCATTCCGGTCGAAACAGGAAATGAATGTATTAAAATACCTGTATCCGTCGAAAACCTCGTATGAAACAGGCATAGGGCGTCCGTAATAATCATAGTATGTGCTGGTGACGGTATGATACTCCTCATAATAAGCCTCGCCGATAAAATAATGGACAGAATCTTTATTAATGATGTCGTGCAATAAAAGATCAAATTCCGGTGAGAATTTTTCAGGACTTTCCTCACTTTTACTAGCTTTCTTGAGGGCATGCTGATAGTCTTTACTTTTGAGATAACCCGTCATGTTTTCAAGCTCCAGAAAGTTATAGTAATGGCCTGTTTGAGGTGAATTATCGATTATTTTTATTGAATAGAATCCGGTGGATGAGTTTTTAAAATAATTCTTCTTGTCGACTGAACTGCCCTTCACAAAATCATAGGTCCCAATGAGCAAACGTTCCGTTTTGCTGATCGCAGAAATTCTTGCTGAATTCAGTTTTTTATTCTCCTGTGGTCTGATTATTACAGAACCGACATTCACATCGCTGAAATCGAATTCTTTCAGCAGCAGGTAGTTTTCGGTTTTTGAAACAAATACGTTTATAATACCGATATAGGAATTATTTAATGTGTCGATATATATATTTTCAAACCTTGAGCTTACTTCCGCTAACTCATAAACGATTTTCGTTTCTTTGGTAGTCAAATTCAGGCTAAAGATCATGGTATTTTCTTCGCCCACATCCATCCCAGCTACAAGGTGTTCACCCAGAACATCAAAATCGACAAGCCGGGCATCATCGGGTAAATTTCCGCTGAATAACTCATACCTTCCCGAAACTGCATCGATTTTCAGTATCTGATAATTATAATTTTCTTTTTTCTTTTTTTCGGTATCGTGAAAGAAAAGAAAGAGGTTATCTTCTGCCAGCACTTTTCTTCGGTACGACATATTCTGGTACACGGGAACATCTTTCCTCCATGTTTCCTGCATAAATTTATTGTATAAAACCAAAACCCAGAATTTGTAACTGTCCTGAACCACGGTTGTCTCATAAAATAAGACAAAACCATTGTTGCCACTTGGGATTACCCTATAACCAGCTTCATCCGACTTTGATTCTATTTCAATGCGAAGCGGAAGATCACCCTGCCCAAAACAGCATAAGGCGGAAAATAAAACTATTGATATTAAAACGACGGTATTTAATTTCATTTTTACCGATTCTAAAATTTGATAAGTCGCTTTTATTCCGCTACAAAATGGGTTTGCAAACAAATGCAGAGCTACATCGAGCGGCATAACTGCTTCTAATTGAAAAACGCTTCGTATTTTTTATAAAAGCAGTTTACAAATGTAAAAAGTATCGCAAATCAAAAACGGAATTAACTCCCATATATTGAATTAAAAAAGAAAAGTCCACTGGAAACAGCGGACTTTTCAGTTAGTTCAGTATAGATAACTAATTCAAGATCAGTTTTTTGATTATTGATTGACCGGATTCCTCATCAGTTATTCTGATTAAATATATTCCTTTTTCCAAATCTGTAAAATCCTGCTGACTCAGTATTTCACCAAGCCAATATTCACGAATCAGTGAACCGGTTATATTTATGACTGAAACTTTTTCGAATCCATCACCGGTTTTTTCTATGTGGACTATCCCATTTGATGGATTAGGATAGATTCGGATCAAATTATTGACATCAATTTGATTATCGGCACTTAACATTCCCCCTGTGATTTCAATATCATCCACCTCCCATGTAGCTGAAGCTGAAGTAGTGGATGTATAATGGAAAGCAATATAAACCATTGATCCATTAAATCCCGAAAGATCAACTTCACCTGAAAAAGTCCAGGCCCATTGGCCGGGGCTTTTAATGAAAGATAAAGTAGCCCACTGCGCCGAATACGGATCGCCTCCGCCATTATAATCAGTCGAGATTTTTAATTCAAGATCGTTACCATTGTAGTTTTTCGCATTCTGGAAAGTAAGCTTCTCATTGACATAATCATCAAGGTTAAGTACTGGAGAAATCAGCCAGTCGTCGTTTTCTAATGGCGCACCGCTATAGCCGCTCATACTTGCACAAGGAGTATCACCAATACCATAGTTATTATCCCGATCCCATTCTTCGTTTCCAACAACAGAAACGGCAGTCCAGTTACCCCAGCTTTCGTCGAAGTTTTCAGCTTCAATAGTCACAAAAACAATGTTTGGTGTTGTTGCATCATCCAAAGGAGCAATACCATCAGTTTTATAATTGATGTTAATGCCACTATTGGTGTAAGGATAAATAACAAAATAGTAAGTTGTATTTGATGGAAGATTATCAAAGGAGGCTTCCCCGACACCATAATTAACATTCAAAACTGCGGATCCATCAGATAAATCTGGATCATTGGCGATTGGAGTACCATCAACCGGAACCGGCAGAGAAGAATTCAGTCCTGCAAAAATGATATATTTATCAGGAAGTTGTCCGCCAACTGCATCAGCCCAGCTGAGGTCAATGGTTGATCCGCTTGCCGCAGCCAGAAAATCTGTCGGATAATTTGAAGGCTCCGGATCAATGGTAGCATTTTCCTCTCCAGTTATTTCAATGTCATCTACCTCCCAGGTAGCTGAAGCTGATGTAGTGCAGGTATAATGGAAAGCAATATAGACCATTGATCCATTAAATCCCGAAATATCGACTTCGCCTGAAAAAGTCCATTCAAATGTGCCGGGACTGGCAATAAAGGTAAGCGCAGACCATTGTGCTGAATAAGGATCGCCTCCGCCATTATAATCAGTCGATATTTTTAATTCAAGATCATTTCCATTATAATTTTTAGCATTTTGGAATGATATGATTTCATTGGTATAATCATCGAGATTAAGGGCAGGTGAAATCAACCAGTCATCATTTTGAACATAACCACTGCTATAACCACTCATCCGTGCGCAAGGAGTATCTCCAATTCCAAAATCATTTTCCCTGTCCCAAACCTGTTCTCCAAGGACAGAAATTGTTGTCCAGTTACCCCAGCTAACATTAAAATTTTCAGCTTCAATAGTTACAAGAACCGGCTGGACTGTTGTTGCCTGCGCTGTCGGGGCTGTTCCGTCGTTTTTATAATCGATGCTCGACCCGCTGTTGGTATAAGGATAAATTGAAAAATGATAGGTGGTATTAGCTGTAAGGCCTGAGAATAAAGCTTGTTCGATTCCAAAAGCAACATTCAAAGCTCCAGATGCCATCGCTTAGATTCGTATCATCCGGAACCGGTGTGCCGTCTGCAGGAACTGGCAGTGAGGCCGATGTTCCTGCAAAAATGATATACATTTCAGGAAGCTGACCACCTGTTGCATCTGTCCATGTCAGAGATACAGAATTACTTGTCGCATCGGCTTCAAACTCTGTCGGGTAGTTAGCAGGCTCAGGTGTTAAAGTGGTTGTCGCATTAGCCACAGGTGCAGTACCATCCGTTTTGTAATCAGTATTGTTGCCTGTATTGGTGTATGGATAAATTACAAAGTGATAGGTAACTCCGGGATTAAGAGCATTGAAAGCAGCTTCTTCTGCTCCAAATTCAACATTGATCGCACCTGATCCATCGCTCAAATCCAGGTCGTCAGCTACGGGTAGTCCGTCAACAGGAACCGGTAATGATGAGCTTATTCCTGCAAAGACAATATAACTGTGGGGCAACTGGGTTCCGGTTGCGTCGGTCCATGTTACGAGAATACTTGTTCCGGTTGCATCAGCTGAAAAACTTGTCGGATAATTTGAAGGTTCAGGATAGATGGTTGCTTCTTCTTCCCCGGTTATTTCGATATCGTCTACCTCCCATGTAGCAGAAGCGGTGGTGGTGCTGGTGTAATAGAAAGCAACATAAACTGCTGTACCACTGAATCCGGATAAGTCTATTTCACCCGAGAAAGTCCAGACCCAGTTTCCCGGACATTTAGTAAAAGTCAGAGCGGTCCATGTTCCGGAATTTGGATTACCACCGCCGTTGTAGTTTGTTGATACTTTCAATTCAAGATCATTTCCCGGATAATTCTTGGCATTTTGAAAAGTCAAAACTTCGTTTATATAATTATTCAGATTTAACGGAGGAGAAATCAACCAGTCCTCATTTTCAAGCGGTCCCCCTGAATAGCCGCTCATTGATGCGCAAGGAGAATCGCCGATACCATAATTATTATCCCTGTCCCAAACCTGGTCGCCAATGACAGAAATCGGTGTCCATGAACCCCACGATTCATCAAAGTTTTCTGTTTCTATTGTTACCAGTACAATATTTTCGGTTGTTGCTTCATCCGAAGGGGCTGTTCCATCGGTTTTGTAATTGATATTTACTCCGCTGTTGGTATAAGGGTAAATGGTAAAATAATAAGTTGTAGCAGGAACCAGCTCAATGAAAGATGCTTGCTGTACCCCGTAATTGATGTTTAGCATCGCGGAGCCATCACTAAGGTCGGGATCATTTGGAACAGGAGTGCCATCGGCCGGTACAGGCAGGCTGGAATTAATTCCAGCATATAAAATGTATTTATCTGGCAATTGTGCGCCATTGGCATCAGTCCAGGTAATGTTAATTGTTGTTCCTTCAGCAACAGCAGCAAATTCTGTCGGATAATTGGAGGGTTCAGGATCAATGGTTCCGCCCTCTTCCCCAGTGATAACGATGTCGTCTACCTCCCATGTTGCCGCTCCAGCTGTATTGGAAGTATATTGGAAGGCAATATAAACTGTCCCGCTTAAATCCGATAGATCAAGAAATCCGGATGAGGTCCATTGCCAGCTTCCAGGTGACAAAGTGTACGGTAATACGGTCCAGTTAGCGGAATATGGATCTCCACCTCCATCATAATCGGTCGATACTTTGCATTCCATATCGGGTCCTGTATAATTCTTAGCTGTATAGAACTCAAGAATCTCATTTTCATAATCATCAAAACTCAGGGCCGGAGATATAAGCCAGTCATCATTATCCAGGGCTCCGCCTGAAAACCCGCTCATACGAGCACAGGGTGTATTATTAATACCGTAAGTGTTATTTCGGTCCCAAACCTGGTCACCGATAACGCTGATAATTGTCCAGTTACCCCAGGAGATGTCAAAATTTTCGGATTCGATAGTCGTGGTATTGGATGTAGTGGCTTGCGCTGCAGGTGCTGTCCCGCTGGTTTTGAAATCGATATTTGGTCCGCTGTTGGTGTAAGGATAGATTGTAAAATAATAAGGGGTATTTCCTTCCAGGTTGCCGAAGGCTGCCTGTTCCAACCCAAAGGCAACATTCAAAGCACCATTCCCGTCGGACAAATCCGTATCGTCCGGCACAGGCTCTCCATCTGAAGGAACAGGTAACGCTGAGTTAATACCCGCCATTATTATATATCCGTCCGGTAGTTGCGCTCCGACGGCATCTGTCCATGAAAGGCTGATTCCTAATCCGGCAACGGAAGCAGAAAAATTTGTTGGATAATTTGTAGGCTCCGGATTAATGATTATGTCTCCGGTAAAAGTAAAGTCATCGTAATATACTGCTCCTCCAGAGCCGTTTTCCTGGTAAACCCTGACTTCAAATCTAAATCCATCAGCTCCGGCAGGGGCAGCCAATAGAACATTAAAATTTTGCCATGCTGAATTGTCCGAGGAGTAGGCAGATGGTCGAAGAATGTCGGCATTTTCGGTCATTGTCGCTCCAGCTTGAAGCCAATACGACCATATTCTTGTTTTAGCAGCAGGGTCATTATCATAGTACCAGTAACTAATTGTGTATTCCTGACCACCTTGTATACCGGATAACTCCTGGTTAAATTTTTTCGAACTTGTCGTCGATGTATGCTTTGCTGAGGAACCTCCTCCATGCACTGTGGTTGTTTCCTGTGTGATGTTTTCGACTAATCCCCATCCTTCAGGAGCACCTCCTGACCAGGATTCGAGATCCCCGTTGACAACAAGGTTCTGCGATTTTATTTCAGCAGTAAAGGTGAAAATGAAAGCCAGAACGACAAACGAAAGTAAAAATGACTTTGTCATAATCTTTAAATTTTTTAGATTTATTAATAGTTATATTTGATATCGTCTACCTATAGACAGTTATTATATTAAAAAGAATGCCACTAAAATCTGCTCATATTATTCAGATCCTCAAAAGCGACTTTTAATCTCTCGACCATGCTTTTTTCGCCTTCACGCAGCCATTTCCTGGGATCATAATACTTCTTGTTTGGTTTATCCTCGCCTTCAGGATTTCCAATCTGACCCTGCAGGTATCCGTGATTTTTGGATTCAAATTTTCTTACTCCGTCCCACATTGCCCACTGAGTATCGGTATCAATGTTCATTTTGATCACCCCATAGGAAATAGCTTCCCTGATCTCCTCACGGCTCGATCCCGATCCGCCATGGAATACAAAATTGACTGGCTTTTCTGTCGTTTTGAATTTTTTCTGAATGTATTCCTGGGAGTTTTTCAGGATAATGGGTTGCAGTTTTACATTACCCGGTTTGTAAACCCCATGAACATTGCCAAATGATGCTGCCACAGTAAAGCGGTCACTGATCTTCATAAGTTCTTCATAAGCGTAAGCAACATCTTCCGGCTGGGTGTATAACCTTGAACTATCGATTCCTGTATTGTCAACACCATCCTCTTCTCCACCTGTCACTCCCAGTTCAATTTCAAGCATCATCCCGATTTTGCTCATCCGTTCCAGATATTTTTTACAGGTTTCAATGTTTTCCTTAATAGGTTCTTCTGAAAGATCAAGCATGTGCGAGCTGAAGAGCGGGTTTCCCATGCTTTTTGATAATGTTCTTCTCCTTTATTGAGCAATCCGTCAATCCAGGGCAACAATTTCCTTGCAGCATGGTCGGTATGAATGACCACTGGAATGCCATACAATTCAGCGATACGATGTATATGAATTGCCCCTGAAACGGCTCCTGCGATTGCTGCCTGCTCATTTGTATTAGCCAGTCCCTGGCCAGCAAAAAAAACAGCACCACCATTTGAAAACTGAATAATAACGGGAGAATTAACCACCTTTCCGGCTTCCAAAACAGCATTAACAGAATTGGTGCCTACAACATTAACTGCCGGCAAAGCAAACTGATTTTTCTTCGCTAAAGCAAACAATTGTTGAAGCTCATCGCCGGAAACAACTCCCGGTTTTATGTAATTCGATAATTTCTCTGACATAAATTTAAATTTATTAATACTAATGAATTTTCTTTACAAAGGGGAGCAAAATTACTTAAATTGCCAAAAGCTGGATTAACTTAACATCAAATTGTTGATAAATATGGATAATTCACTTGTGAAAATCTTTTCTACTTTTGCAGCCAAAGATTTACTAAGGTATCTGAGTTTATAATCTTTAAATCATAAATCTTACACCTGAAATCGTAAATCTAAAATCGTATTTCTTAAATCTTTTTAGGGTCCCGTAGTTCAACTGGATAGAATCCCAGATTCCGGTTCTGGGGGTGGGGGTTCGAGCCCTCCCGGGATCACAAAAACGACCCTTTAATAAAACAAAAACCGCTTAAATCATTGATTATGAGCGGTTTTTTTATTTTACTCCCCGCAAATTATCCCAAAATTTTCAACCTCTAGGTGACCTATTCGGTTACCTGTTTTGAAAACCAAAAATGGGTCACCAGATAGCCTCAATTAATTGAAAATAAGTCAATTAAATGTGCGAAAACACTTGACTTTTGCCTTTTTTTTTCGTATATTTGTATAGATCGAGGTGACCCATTTGGGCCCAAATTTTAACCTTAAAACTTAACAAAATGAGACATTTTTTATCAACACTCTTCTACCTGAGGAAGAACAAAATGGACCGGAATAATTTTATTCCTATTTATCTCAGAGTGACGGTCGATGGCAAGCGGGCAGAGATCAGCACCAATCGCAAAATAAAAACAGATGACTGGAATGCTTCCGCAAGTTGTGCCAACGGCACTTCAGAAGAGGTCCGGATATTAAACAACCATTTGGCCGCGCTCAAATCAGCAGTTGAAAAGCAGTACTATCTTTTAGAGAGCCAGGGCAAGGAGATCACAGCCGATGCCATCAGGAACGCCATACTCGGAATCTCAGAGAAAAAACATTCCCTGATCGAAATTTATGAATACCATAACAATGAAATCTTTCAGAAGATAGGGAAAGGGTTTGCACTCGGTACCTGGAAAAGGCATAAAGTTACCATCGGAAAATTAAAGGATTTTCTTAAATATCAATATCGCAAATCAGATATTTTATTGGATCAACTCAATTTTCAGTTTGCTTCAAATTTTGAGCTGTACCTGAAAACCCATGATGAATTGCGGACATAACACAACGACAAAACATATAAAGAGCCTCAAGAAGATAGTACATTTCGCCATGGTGCATGAGTGGATGGACCGCAATCCCTTTATAAATGTAAAGTGCAATTACACCGAATCCAGGCGCAGTTATTTGTCACAGGAAAATTTGGACAAGCTTGAAGGCAAAACCTTTACGATTCCGCGTTTGCAGGAGGTAAAGGACATTTTTCTGTTTTCCTGTTACACCGGTTTAGCCTATTCCGATGCCTCAGTATTGACTCCCGATGATATTTCCACCGGCATTGATGGTGAAAAGTGGATTGTTATTTATCGCAAAAAGACCGGCACCCGTTCGCCCATACCATTGTTACCCCAGGCAATGAAGATCATAGAAAAGTACAGCGATCAGTAGCAGAAATCACCGGTAAGCTTTTGCCCTTTAAATCCAACCAGAAAATGAATGGCTATTTGAAGGAGATTGCAGATGTTTGTGGGATTACACAGGTTTTATCCACCCATGTGGCCCGCCATACCTTTGCAACGACGGTCACCCTGGCAAATGGAGTCCCCATCGAAACGGTCAGCAAGATGTTAGGACACACCGATATCCGAACCACTCAAATTTACAGCAAGGTGGTAGATAGTAAGATCAGCGCAGATATGTTGAAGCTTAAGGAATGCCTGAATATTGCACCGGTAAAAAAAGCAGTAAATTTTACTATATAATAAGGTATTTTACTGGCAAAAATGCCTTCTTCTGATGTTTAAATACCAAATATTTTCGCCTTATTGATTGATCCACTGTAAAATATAATGAAAATAAGTATAAAAAAACTTGAATTCTCTTTAAAATAGCTTATTTTTGTACTCGCTTAGATATATTATTATCAATTACGTATTAGCCACAATTTCAACAAATTACATTTCTTCAATTATTTACATTTTTTTGGCAATAATTAATTTTTACGCTTAAATCTAAGCAGTATTGAAATTAGTATAAACTAAAAAAACAATAAAATGACAGTTGAAATACTTACCAATAAAGACCTTCAGGAGTTTAAACAATGAACTCCTTTCTGAAATAAAAGAACTCTTAAAATGCCAGCCAGCACAGAAAAAATGGCTGAAATCCAACGAAGTAAAGGAAATCCTTGGTTGTTCCGATGGTACCCTCCAGAACCTGAGGATCAACGGAACCCTCGAATTTTCCAAGAGTAGGCGGTACAGTATATTATCCCTACGACGCAGTAATTAAAGCTTTTGGAAAACAACAAAGTGAATCATAAACATTAATCAGTAAAATGGAAAGATACACTTGTTATTTACCTTCTAACCTTGACGTGGATACTCTGTTAACGGAGTATCCTCCGTCAGAAATTGAAAGGTTCAGCCGCGATAAGCTCATTTATGTTTTTGGGCTTGTGAACAAAATCGCAGCCGGCAACAAAGATCTTGAGGCTCCCGACGGTTTTGTCCCGGTTCACGCCCACACATTGCAGGGCACGATCAGGAATTACAACCAGTATCTTGATTATGCTTTAATGACTGGCATTTACGAAACCGATGCGACCTACATCATTGGCGAAAAGTCCACCGGTTATAAGTATGCGTTCAAGTACAACGACACGGTAACACCTATATCCATTTACGAGGATAGTTTTGTTAGTTCACTGAAAAAGACCACGCTTAATGATTACATCAATCAGCGGAAGTACCATTATTTGTATCAGTGGTTCAATCCCTTATTACAAATCGACAGCGAAAAGGCGTTTGATTGCGCTTTCGATATTTTCAAGCAACAGAAAGAAGAAAGTGAAGAAAAGGCACTGCAAAACCTGAAACGTAACCTGATCAACATCAATCGTATCAACAACCAGGACTATATAATCACGGTGGATGATACGGTAGGACGGTTTCACAGCAACATTACTTTGCTGAAATCCGAGTTGAGGCAATTCCTGACTTACGACGGTCACCCCCTCGTTAGCCTTGACATTGTCAACGCCATGCCTTATTTCAGTACAATTCTATTCAACCCTGAATTCTGGAAACCAACAACGCAATCCAATTTACCAATTACATACTATACAATTATAAATCGATCCCCTCATAGCTTCAATTTTGATTTGCCCTCTATCATTAAGATAGTAAACCACATCAAAGAAAATGATTGTCAGGATGTTGCACGTTTCAGGCAATTGGTGTCCACCGGGCAGTTTTATGAACACTTACAGAAAAGAGCCAGTGAAACGTTGAAAGAGGATGTAACACGCAAGGTCATTAAACGGGAAATTCTGATGGCCTTTAATTCTGATAACAGTTATAACACCCCTGTAAAGGCCATCATTAGGAAGGAATTTCCCAATGTTTTCAAACTTTTTGAGATAATTAAAGAGAACGATAAATCAAACTTGTCTCATATTCTCTTAAACCTGGAAGCGCTATTAATGCTGAACAGGATAAGCAAAGAGATATACCGGCACAATACAGAAATACCGGTTTTCTCCATTCATGATTGCCTCTGCTCAACAAGCACCGGCACCAGTATTTTAACTGAATTTATTTGCAGTGAATTAACGCAAATGTTCAGTTCGTGTAATCTTTTAAAAATTAATAACCCTAACAACTAAAACAATGAATATAAAATTAAATAAACCCTTGGTATTCTTCGATCTTGAAACGACAGGCACCAATATTGCCACCGACAGGATTGTCGAAATATCAGCAATAAAACTTTACCCTGATGGAAGCCAGGAAATCCTTACGAAAAGGATTAATCCCGGCATGCCAATTCCCGCAGAAGCAACAGCCATACACGGTATTTCCGATGATGATGTAAAAGACAATCCATCATTTAAGGAAGTCGCCGAAGATTTTTACAAAATGATGCACGGTTGCGACATTGCAGGATACAATATCATCCGCTTTGATATACCATTATTGGTTGAAGAAATGCTTCGAGTAGGAATATCTGATTTCCCTGCACCCGATACCAATTTCGTTGATGCAATGTCTATTTTCCACAATTACGAAAAGCGCGACCTTGAAGCAGCAATGCTGTTCTATTGCAATAAGGGACTTGAAGGTGCCCATTCCGCCGAATCCGACACTAAAGCCACAGTAGAGGTCTTCCTTGCCCAGGTCGATAAGTACAACCTTCCCGCTGACCTGAACGAAATCCAAAAAATTTGTACAAACGGAAACGAGATTATAGATTTTGCCGGTAAATTTTCAAGAAATAGCGCTGGTGATATAGTCTTTACTTTTGGGCCCCAAAAAAACAAAAAGGTTACCGATGAACGCGGTTTTGCAATATGGATGTTAGACAAGGATTTTACTAAAGACACTAAAGAAAAGGCAAAAATGATTCTTAAAGGTGAAATAAAATAGCTTTCCCTTTTTAAATAGCCTCTGAGCACCTGTGTATAGCGAGGCAGATACAGAAGCCAGGAGAATAATTGAAAGAGTTGACCCAACTGTGGTAAAAGAAATGATTTTTATTTCCACTACACGTAAAGTTATGACTTATCCTATTTTGTCCATGGATATAGAACAGTCAGCAACAGAAAGTTCACATACTATTATGAATAATAGTATGCCCTTCTAGTTAATTCCGCTTTGCATTTATCCGAAGGATGGGATTTTTATCACTGAACATCATAAATTGCACACAACGCATATTAAGCACTTTGCCGCCTACTAACCACAAATCCTTGCTCTTTGGGTAGTTGCTGAAATTCGCAGTTTATTTAGTTTCTAGGTTTTTTCTTGAGTTCCTCAATTTCTTCTTTTAATTTAGTAATTTCTTCTTTCAGAAAAACTATTTCCTGGTTTTGTTGAGCAATATCTTCTTTGCGAAGTTTATCAATTGTTGATTCTTGAATTTGCTCCTGTACAGTAATTACAAAAGTCTGCTGAGGCAAAGAGTCGATTAGATGTTTTAGGAATATCTTAATAGAATCTGCTTGTATTCCTATGTATTTCTTTTGATTTTCCTGCAATTCATCTATTTTCTCTTTTGTATAAACAATAAAGGAATTATTATTATCTATGGCGTTTGACATTATTTGTTGTCCACCGATCGGATCTCCATATTCATTAGTTCCATAAGGTGATTCCTGATTTAGAAGGATTATGTTTCCCCCAATTTTATAATTCATTATTTGGTTATGAACACGACCATCACTTATATTTACAGATTGTATCTTAAGAACCCTTTCTTCTTGCGCATTGCTTATTATAAAGCAAAGCGTTAAAATAATAACTAAATAGTGTTTCATGTTAATTTTTTGATTATTGTAATTCATTAATGTTAATTGCTTTCTTCTGGAAGCAAAAATAGGGTTAGAATGTTAAATGATTTACGTTCTTCTTGAGTAAGGCTATTGTAAATCTCATACGTATCTATTTCTTCTAATAAACGTGTTTTTAAATTGATTAATCTTTGAATGTCTTGAGAATATGCCAACTTTCCTTCTTGTAAATCTACAGGAGAGGGAGCAAGATAATATTGATTACCAATTTTAATAGACCAACCCTTTGGGCGAATATGACTTTCTAAAATTTCAGTACTATCATTCCATTCAAAATTCCAGTTGTTTTTGAAATTCAATGAAAGCATAAACTTATCATGTGATTTATATCCCAATTCATAATTAATAAAATTAGAATTTGCAAGTACCTCTTTTCTTAATTTATACATTAAAAAATTGGTTGCCAATAATGAATTACTATTTAGTAAAGTATATAATTCTTCCGTTTTCTTTAAGTTTAAAGAATCATGATTGTCAAAAATAGCCCCTAGTATAGGAAGTAGAATATCACCACTATACAGATTTTGCTGTGATATTGCAAAGTCTATTAAATCAAGTCCATTTTTTAAATCTTCATAGCCAACGCTGTTTATATCAGACCTTAAAAGTTTATTTACTGAGTATGGTCTATTTGTAGTTCTATTTATTACCATTCTGTAATAGTGAATATTTAGTATAGTATTTATGTGTCTTTCAACAGCTTCAAACCAAAGAGGTGTGGCAATATTTAATTGAAATGAATTTGGGAAACTTGAAGACGCATACCTTGAACTTAAATCTAATTTGAGTATTTTTATTTGTTGAATTTTAGTGTCCAGCCCTTTTGCTGAGGTAGATGGAACAAAAAGAGAAGTTCTTTTCTGGTTTATTGAAAGTTCTGACAATGATGTATCTTGTTCAATGTACTTAATTAATGGCTCATGAACGTTTTCTATAAATAACTGAACCCATTTATAATTATTTGGGTCTTCACTACTTTTTAAATTAAAAATAGGATTATCAAATGTTCCGTCTAATTTTCTTACCTGACTAATTATATCAAAACAACCATTTATATCGCCATTTGAACTCCATTTATCGCACAAGTTACTTAACTCATTGTAAGTTGGAAATTTATTCATTTCAGTATTAATGAGTGTATCAGGCATAGTCCTTGTTGGATCACTAACAATCATTCTATAACAATTTGTATATTTTGTAATTACATAATTGTTTAGAAGCTGTCTGTTATAGATAATATCTTTGTGAACGGATTCAAGTTTTTCTCTTAGTTCATTTTGATTTTGATCAATTTGTTTACTAATAGTTTTGAGAGCCTCAAACACTTGCTGTTGATTCTTTAATATTTGCTCTTGCCCTCTTATTAAAAAGTCGATTTTTTCCTCAATAACATCAAGTTTTTGATAAATGTTGCCTAAAGCTTCCATGATTTCTTTTGTGCCTCTCTGTGGCAACATCTGGTCCTCCAAGTCCAAAAATATCAGCCACAGCACCAATTGTTCCTAAAAAATTCTCTGACTGAAATGCCGTAAAAGCTTTAAAGGTGTTCGTGCCAATTGAGATACCAGCATTTAACTTTGAAACTATTTCACTATCGAGGCCAAACTTTGCTGCAATGGAAACAACCTCTGATGCACCTTCTAAATAACTTCTTATAGTATTATTTAATTCTTGTTGCTTTTCGTAAAGATGTATTTTTTGAATTAGTTTATACCTTGTAGAGTCAGAGATACCTGGAACCATTCCTAAATTAAGAGCATTAATTTGTTCGCCTGGAGACATTCGACCAAAAAAGAACTCTTTAAGGAAGTCAACTCCTTTCTCAGTTTTCCCAACTCTGCTATTTATGCTGTCAAGTTGAACCTTAATTTCATTTTGCGTTTTTATTATAGTGTCTAATCTTTTATTATTTGCTTCTGCAAATTTGTAAAATGTAATTGACAGAGCGGATACATTTTTATTTACTTGTTCGATTTCTCCAAATTGAATCTTCGACGCAGCATTAACACCTTTAAAGCCTGTTTTGATTTCTTGGTCAATAGTTTTTAACATTGCTGCAAGTACAACCTGCCTATCTTCAGAAGTTGCGCTAGGCATATTTTTATAAAGACCATCCATAATCTTTGAATGTCCTTCGAGTGCATTTAAAAATTTCTGTGGGTCAGTGTTCCCCTTAATTTCATCAGCAACAGCACTGCCTGCATTATTTACTACATTATCTAAACCATTTTTTAGTATTCGTCTTGCTTCAGAATCATTAGTCTCCTTAACCATTGATTCAACTTTGTCAAGCCCTTTGTTAGCATAGTCACAAAGTATGGGTATTTTGATTTGGTTAGTAAAACACAATAAAGATGTTTTAATTAAAAAATTATTCCCTTTAACTAAATACAATCCAACATCATTATTGCTTCTTATATCATCATACTTTTTAAATAGTTCATCAATGTTTTTAGAATAATTTATATCTGCTTGTTGGTTTTTAGTTATTTGTGAGTTTAAGGCATCAACACCAATTGAATTACGTACATCTATTGCCAAACTCATGTCGAGTCTTGCATTACTTTTTTTGTTAGAACTAACTATTTTATCGAAATTAGTGATTTGTGCTTACCAACCTGAAAACAACGAGTAAATTTAAAATAAGTAATAATATTTTTCTCATTCTAATAATAATTTTACATTATTAAGTCGTAAATATTTTAGCTGCTTTTCTTACAAAAGTATTCGATCAAATTGAGTAGAACAGTTGTATATATTTTCTGTTTTTTCTAATTTGAAACTTAAATGTAAAGAAGAAAAATATTAAAATTTAGAACGTCAATAATCTGAAATAAAATTGAATATATCTGATGTTGCCTCGTTATAAACTTTGGAAATATCAAGTTGATAACAATTATGGTTCTTATTGGTTCATTATTGATAGAGATATAAATTTTGAAATCTTAACAGATTTAGAATTGTCAGATGTTAGAAGACGCTATTGAGAATGGCATGATAATGAATTATAACTCGTTTATACCAATAAAAAAATCATACTATTAATTCTTAATGCGTCAGTATTTGCATGAAATTTATCAAACTTAATAATCTATGCAATTATTGCTTTAAAAATACCTGCATTATTAATCACAAAGTGAAGATTCAATTCTTTGCAAACTTCTTTTGGCTAAATTTTTTGTAACTTGTAACATAATGAATTTAACATATAGTGAATCAAACAATTAACAGTGTTACAAAACCTGTTACAGTTTTTTTTTTAATTTGTAACAATAATAATAAAAATATCCCTTACCTTGCCCTTTCAACTTTGATTAAATAGTAATCACATGAAGCCAACTATAGGTAGGTGCACGCACTTTTATTGCCCACGAAGAAAAGAAACCTTCCGCAGTAAGGAAATTTATCGAAATAAACATCATCATAATATCACCGAGAAACGTGAATACGTTTACTTAGAGACGTCAAAGAAGCAATTAATATCAATACCTTGGAAGAAAGAATCGTGCTTAAAAGGTGGCTTATTTTACTACTCCCAAATGATAGGACAGCACAAATCTAATTATTAGTTGTTATGATGCCATTTTTTTCTGATAGTATTTCTGATCCGGTGGCATCTTTCCGATTTCAGTATGTCTTCTTTTTTCATTGTAAAACTGAATGCATTCCTTAGCCATTTGGTACAATTCTATTCCTCCATTGGGTGGGTTTAAATATATTTTCTCCTGCTTTATAGATCTCCAAAAATGTTCGATATAAATGTTGTCTGAAGCACGTCCTTTACCGTCCATTGAGATTTTCACCTTGTATTTTTTTAATACTTCGATGTATTCCGCACTGGTGTACTGTGAACCTTGATCTGAGTTGTGAATTTCCGGAGGGCCATACATGCTGATAGTATCCTCCAGCAATTCTATACACCAGTCTGCTGTCATCGAGTTTGAGATACTCCAGTTTAATACTTTTCTGCTGTAAACATCAATAATGGCTGCCATGTACATAAATCCTCTAAACATCGGGATATAGGTTATATCTGTTTGCCATACCTGGTTGGGGCGTTCAATCTTCAGGCTCTTCAATAGATATGGATAAACAGCATGTGATTGATTGCGTTTGGTAGTTTTAGGCCTGGCATAGATCGTTTGAAGATTCATTAATTTGTATAAGCGCCTAACGCGTTTTACGTTTACACAATAGCCTAAATCCATATTTAAATAATCTGTCATCCTTTCAACCCCATAGTATGGATGATCAATGAAATATCTATCGATGGCTTCCATCAGCTTAAGGTTCAGAAGGCTTTCACCTTTAAGCTTGTAGAGAGCCCTGAGCGATGAACAGATAAAATATTGCATTGTTCTTTGAGACTGAGTCTTGGATGACTTTTCACAACCTTTTGTCTCTTTTGTGTTGTGGTCATTTGCCCAAGACTTCTTTTAAAAAATCAATCTCTACCTGCATCTTGCCGATTTTGTTATAGAGCTTTGATTTCTCTACTTCCTGGTTGTTTGATGAAGATTTTTTCTCAAATACAGCGTCTGCATTTTCCAACAGTTCCTTCTTCCAGGTGGCTATCTGGTTGGGATGAACTTCGTATTTAGAGGCGAGCTCTTGCAAGGTTAACCTCTCTTTTAGTGCTTCTAAGGCAACTTTACTCTTAAACTTCGTACTGAATTTTCTTCTGCTTGTTTTCATAGACACAAATTTAAAATTTACACTTTAATTCCGTGTCCTAAAATTGGGGAGTACTATACTTTATAAAAATGATTCTACCTTTAAAATAGAACATTTTATTAAGGTTTATGAAATTGTCATTTTACCGACTGAAGACGAAGCACTTCTTTGCAACTTTGGTTCATGGAATATGGTGAAACTTGAATTTCAACACACCCCCAATGATCCATGGTATGAAGTAGAAATATATGAGTGTCAAACAGATAATCTTTTTACATTTTATTTTAATCCCAATTTGGTTATTTATGATACTGGTGAAATTCCTTGTTTTCCTGACGAACCTCAATCTATCCCAGGTACATGGTCATTGACAGGGAATATTTTAAAAAATTGTGACACATACGTTAATGTTGGAAAACTAACTCAAGATACTTTGGTTCTGTGGTATCATCCAGGTGGTGTTATTCAAAAAACACGCGAAACTTGGGTTCATCCTTAATTTTAAACTAACAACACTTAATTTTGATAATCCGTTAACCGAAAAGAATTAATGAGGTTATCGTCGCTTGTAAGTTTTCAACCCTTGCCCTGTAATTTCAACCGTCTAATCATTAAGTATAGGATTAGCTTTTTGAAAAAAAGAATTAACGCCCATTAATATTATAGTTTAAAACCTTAAGAAACCACCCTTTAATTTTCGTTATACAATTCCGCTTCACCCTGTAAACAAAGATAACCGTCATAAATTTTTTTAGCAAGTAAAAAGAAAATTATTTTGATTCTCTCTTTTTAACTGCCTTCGGCAGATTTCTGCTAAGGTATAAAATAATTTGGCTTACCCTTTGGCCTACCTATCGTCTTTTTTCTTGCTAATCATAAAGCCAAATCAGGCATTACCTTTGCCGGTAAGCATAGGTTTTGTCCTAATTTTCCATGCCTGTTTTGCCTTTATTAAAAATTTATGACTGGCTGAAGAGATGTTTACAGGGTAAAGCTGATTTATGTGCAGGCTATTTATATGCGATTATCAGGCGATTTGTGGCTGCCAGACGCATAATAAGCCCTTTTGAGCGATGTTCTTTGAAAAATGAGGCAAGGCTACCTTAAGAAATCAATGCGCTTAAATTGCATAAAATTAATAATTAGATGCCTGGTTCATCATTAGGAATGCAAGGACTAAAATTGAGCTATTAAATAAGACCTGGAATTCGACCCAAATTATCATTTAAGTCCTTAATAATCAGGTTAAAATGTTAATAACTTTATTTGCATATTTCATTTAATATATTTACTTTTACTTTGCATTTATAACACGTTCTTTCAGTATTGACAAGGCTTACAGAGGTTACCAATTCGGTTACCCATCAATTTTGGTTTATGTAACTAATTGATTATAAGATTTAAGCGAAATAGGAGCTCTCCGGGATCACAAAGTATAATTCCTGCTCTTTAACGCAAATTGTTACTGATATTAATTTGTGATCCAAAAATCTGTCAACTGGAATGGTGACAATACCTTTTTCCTGACAATAAAAAAGCCCGCTTTTGCAGGCCTTTCTTTTTAAAGGGTGTAATTTACAGGATTATAAGTTATTTCCGATGCATGGATCTTTGCATAGGAACCAATTTGGATCATCGGGATCAATAAGTCTGCATGCTGATTTTAATCAATCTTTTATGTTTACCTTCCTTTCTGCATGTGGGGCAACTGTGGTGCTTGCTGGTATGCTCTAAACCGCAACTTGGGCAACGATAATGAACGGTTTTTAATACGTTTTTTTTCGGAGAACTTAAAGCATAGGCAAAGCCTACAAGAGGTGTCAGAAAAATACTGTAGAAAAAAACCCTCATGGCCCCGCTTTTTTTATCCGTTCCCAGCCTGGCAGCACTTGCAGCCAACACTAAATAAAATGCTGACCCGATAAAAAGCAAATCAGCGCTATAGCTTTCCAAATTATTCATCATTTTAGATTTAAATGAACTTAAGAACTTTATGCCTGATACGGATGGGATCATAAAAAGTTTATAATTTCTCCAAAAATCAATAACTAACAAACCCAAAAATCTAATCACATAAAAAAAGGCTGCCTAAATTAAGCAGCCTTTTAATACTATTTTTAAACTTCCTTAATTCGGAACCTGGGTTGTTTTATTTCCGTTATTCGGGACCCAGAAACCATTTTTATCCGGATTATTTACCTGTCCGTTCAGATTTAAATCTGCTCCTAAGTAGCCCCTTTTGCCTGCATCCACTTTCCATCCCGAAGGCGATTTATCTGCAGCATTGACTGCGCCATCGGCATTGATATCACCTGAAGCCATACCCCATACGCCTGTTTCTAACAGTTTATAACCAAGTGCTCCGCCATAAACCTGACCAGAACTTGTTGAGAAATCATAAACTACCGTTCCGGCAGGTGCAATGCCGATGGCATTCATTATTCCAACATGGTTTCTGCTCCAGATAACAATGAATAAAGAATTGTTAATGGTATTGGTAAAACTTAGGCAAGGTTCCGCTCAAATTTACAATGCTTCCATCACTTTTGACTAATGCAGGCACCTGGGCAATTCTTGTTGCTGAAGTAGCTGCGGCTGGCATTGGCTGCATCCCGTAGTTCAATGAAGAACATAATCTACTGTTCCAGCCGGGAACGAAGTAACAGTTTGTGTGCCGTTATAAAGCCATTTTGGAGTATTATTTCCATAGTATGGCAAAGGCGGATTGAACGGTTGATTTAAAGGTAATAGGCCACCGGTCGATAAGTCAGTTGACATCAAATTTGTTGTGGTATTGTATGCGCCTTCCAGAAATACTTTTAAATTGAGGCTGAAGGGTTGTCCGGAAGGTTCGGAAGCATATAATAACAATATTATCCAACCGGTTATTTCCGGAAGCGCTGGAAGCACCGTCAAAAGTAATCCGCAAATAGACCTCCACTGCCTGATCAAGCTCATTGATAGCACTCATATCAAGGTTCTGGCTTCAAAGCTCGTTGTCGTATTTACAGGTGTTGGTTCCAAAATTAGTATAAGTAACATTATCTGTACTCCAGGCCCACTGATGGGAATTGAAACCTGTACTTGTTCCTCTGGTTGCAAAAGATAAAACAGGATTTATATAATCTTCCATTGAGAACCTGATGACCATACTCTTTCCGTTGGATGAATTAGCGGTTCCTCCAAGAGGGCAATAGGATTTGCCTGCTATTGCAGTGCCACCTTCTCTCGGATCATTGATCAGGGTTCCATTAAAAGCCTCAAGTTCGGTTGCTTGATCCCATAATGAAGAACCATTGGTGCCATCAGCGTAAAGTGTGGCTGTACCGGCCTGGAAACCAATATTTGCTACAACTGATGTGGGTGTATTTGGATTTGGTAAAGTTTCATCAAAAGTCCATGCAGCCAATGGCGGAATATAAGCCGGAGTTGTAGTATTTAGCCAAAGGAGCCGGGGGAGTAACTTTGTAGTCAATATTAATGTCGGAATTCGTGTATGGATAAATCGCAAAATAATACGGTGTTGAACCTGTTAGCGAATAAAATGAAAAAGTCTGAACTCCATGCAACACTGTAACTGCAGCGCTGCCATCGGAAAGCACAGGATCGTAAGTCACCGGAACTCCATCCTCAGGATCAGTGAAGGTTCCGGTAGTATTGGCCAGAACTAAAAATCCTGTTGCGGGCTGAGCACCGTCATTATCAAGCCAGGTAACGGCAATAGTCAAATAGCTGTTGGCGGTTGCAGTAAAATTTAAAGCATGATTAGTAGGTTCGCCCAATAAAGTGGTAAAACTGCTTTCATCTGTCATTGACGTACCGGCGCTATTGGTCGCATAAGCAGCGAAATAGATCGTTGTGTTAGGCGGCATGGATGAACGAAGATGTGAGAATACTCCCTGTACCGGTTCCCCCTTCTGCCAGTTTATTGTCATTTATAGTAACCGGTGAGGTTAAACTCCATACAGTTCCCCTTTGTGTGACAGGGGCGCCACCGTCTAGCAGTAATATTTCCACCCGAGTATTGCAGAGGTTGCGGTGACATCTGCAAATGTCGGTTCAATTATTATTGGAGGAACAGCGACCAGAGCTGTCGCCTGGCTTTTTGGATTATTAGTTCCAGTAGCAGTACAATAAACTGTTCCTGTGCCAGAACCATTGTATTCAAATACCTTGAACCAATAGGTAACACCCGCAGTCAAACCGGAAACTGTGGGAATCGTATTATCTGAACCATTGTATACAACTTGTTGTCCGCTGCCAACATAAACCGGATTTGCTGTGGGATCTGTTCCATTGGCAGGTGCAGTGAAACTATTTGACAGTATTGATTTTAACTACACGCTTTGCACCGTTACCATTGGTCCATGCCACATCCATTTGAGTTTGGAGTATATTATCAAAGGTAATATTCGAAGCCTGAATTGTCGGTGCAGTAATAGTATCCTGGATATGGAGTCAAAGGCAATACCTCCGAAAATTTTGAGCTTGACGAATAAGTAACTATTATTAAACCTCCCACTTATAGTGGCATTATAACCTGTCGCATCAACTAAGGAAATAAATGTACCTGTAAGGTAATAGTTGTTGTACTTGTTGTTCTATCGCTGTACATTAGTGCAACAGAACCTGCAGGTCCTCTGATACCTAACGCTTATTGATCACTCGCGACCAACTCCCACTAACCAGAGAATATTTTTGAAGATTACCTCCAACATCTGCAACGTATACCACATCTAACCCGGTAACACTTGGAGATAAGTCTGCAAAGAAAAATCCATAAGGACTCCAGTTTGGAAATCCCGGATTTGAGATGCACCTGTACGGCAAACCTATTCCGAACTGTCGCTAGCCTTATACTTCCAGATCCAGATGTAGTATAAAGTTGGTTATCAAATATGTTAAGTCCTCTCAGATTGGTTGGAGTCGTAGATAGTTGTGTGGACGTGGTACTACTAATTGTAGTGTAACGTGCACCACCTACCACCAAACGCAAGCCGCTAATTCAGTGTTATCAACTACATTGACCAAGCCCGTGGATTATTTCCACTTGCAAAATCAGTTAAAGCAGTCGAGGTATTAATACCTGAACTATAATTCACAACACCCACTTCGCGCGGAACTGTTGTTGCAGTCGTACCAGATAGACTTGAAGCATAAGGAATATTTGCACCATAACCCGTTAGAAGAAGATACTGTCCATCAACAGAAAGTGTCAGGAACCCTTCGGATGATGCTGTTCCACTTGCAACAAGTCGGTAATTTGATCCGTTAACTGTCGTCGGTAAAGCAACGATTGGACCAATGTGCCCGTGGGAGTATATTCGATCCAGAAATACCGGATTGCCAGTACTCCCAATATACGCTCGTCACCTACCCTGTAGATAACTAAATTACCTTGTGTAAAGAAGTGGTTGTCCCCATCCAAGGATATAAAATCCCAGGTTGACCATTAAAATAAGTAATGTCTTTTTCATAATAATTAATTTTTAAATGTTGTTATATTTTCGGTTCATTAATCTTTCACATTGGCTCAAGGCTGTAATTAATCATCCTCCCAATCCAATATCACAGCGATGATGCATTAATATGTTAAAAACGCTCTTTCGATCTTCAAATATCAAAAGGGAAGCAAATTTACTACTTTTATATTAAAGAATAGTTAAAAATCTTTCAAACAATATTAACATTTTGTTAAAATTTATAAAGTAATTAATCGGATCAGCGTTTATTGAATGAATTAAGCAATAGGTGCCTGTCGGATTTATTGTTAATTCAGCCCTCATTTTAAATGGCCATTGAGGCCGGAATAAACTCTATTTAGTAATTTTGCATGAAATAACTTTTGATATACATTGAATATGCGATTATTGAAAATATTTCTTTTAGCCTTTTGGGGATTGCTCGCAAATAAATTAATTGCTCAGGATGAATTAGCAATTCAGGGAACGGATTATGAGTACTTCACCGAAACGGAAGAGATTGGCAAAGGTTATAGCATTATATCATTTTACCTGAAAAATATCTCGGAGTTCAAACTTCTTTTCTTTAATTTTAATATTAATGTCAGCAGTGACGGATTTGTTATTGTTAAGCCCTTACCGGAAGAAATTCTGATTCTTGACCCATACCGCACAAATAAGTTTTGCACCCTTAAAGTTACAGGAGATAATCCTCCAATAACCTGGCAATCAAGAAGGCTGTTTCCATCAGTCGGTTTTAATAAATTTCCTGAGATCGGTAAGAATTACGTTTTTTTCTATGAATCGGAAGTAAAGGGAGATCAGACGATTTATACCTATTATTTAAAAAACATTTGCGACAGGAGAATGAAGTTTTATGAGTTTTCATTGAAAAACACTAATGAATTTAATATAGAAAAAGGACTTCCTCGAACTGCAGTGTATCTTTGGCCGGATTCATCAGTGAACGTTGTGAGGTTATCTGTTCCCCTTAACCGTGAAGGCCCAGAGCTGAACTGGCAAGCCATCTTTACAAATTTTCAGCCTACCGGTGATGATTTCTGCAATGAGCTAATCAAGGTTTTTGAAGCGTCGGGGGAAGACGATTTTGGATCCATCAGGGGACAAGGTGACGAAGCTAATGGCTTTACATCTGCCATTAAAGTTCCGGGCATCAACCAGGCAAAAATTATCAATGAAAATGGAAAGTGGTATTTCACAGGGCAAATGGGGGGCAAGGATTAAAAAAGGAAATAGAGACACGGTTCAGGGAGTATTTTGAGCGGATTGACATTTGCATCCCTGATATTATTCCTATCGTAATTGTGAAAAGCAAATCTTTAAAAAATAAGTCGGCGGCATTTTCAGGAATTATTGACAACAAAAAATATTCCGGGAAACTCGAAGTCAAGGGTTCAGATGCCCTACCAAATGATTATTCTTTGATTTTGACAATCTTTGCTGCTGAATAAATCCGGATTTGAATTGAAAGGATGAGCTTATCCTTTAATTTACAACTGACACCCGGCAGCGTTTCATTGCTGGCGGAAAATCGTTTAATCGCAATTCGGAATTCCCATAAAGCAGGGCATCTGATCAGCTACAACTCCTATCCACAATATAGCGATCAGGATTAAGAAAAAAATACGAAGAATAAGCCAGACTGGATTGGTAAATGTTTTTCCTTCTTTGTTGTCAACTTTCACCATTGGTCGCATTATTAAGATAAAGGCAATGGGCAATACGATTAAAAAGGTAAAAAGCGCAACTGGAAATTCTTCCGCGTTACTTCGCCGGTTTAGTAATTCGAGAACCAGCAGAGGAATCACCAGAATGATACTTATGAGCAAAGGCTTCCCCAGGTTGTTTAACATCTTTCGCATACAAGGTAAATGATCTTTAATACTAAACACTTATTAACGAATAATTTATACTAAAAGTTTAAATTATCGATGTATGCTCAGGCTTTTGAATTAATGCAACTATATTTACAAGTATGAGAAAAATCCCACTCAGTGATTCTTCAGTTACATAATTCTTAATATTGAATCCACCTGAATTGAGCGTTTGATTTGAAATCATTCTTTATGAAATTACATTTCACAAAAAATAGGAATTGTTAAAACTGAAAAAATGACTTATCAATAAAAACAAACTGTCAAAATTTCAATCCTGATATTTTGCAAAAAGTATTCTTATTCAGAGATTTAAGTATTTTTTAACAAAACATGAATCATGCGGAATAAAATTTGAATACTCACTTCCGTATTCGTTTTTTTTACAAATTATAATTAATGTTTAACAAATTTAAAGGAGGACAAAATTATGACACTATTAAAAAGATCTGACAACTATCGTCCATCCTTGCCGTCTCTGTTCGATAATTTCTTTTCGAGAGACCTGATGGACTGGAGTAATTTTAATTTTTCACCTACCAATACTACATTACCGGCTGTAAACATTAAGGAAACCAAAGACGATTTCCAGATTGAAGTTGCAGCTCCCGGTATGAGTAAAAAGGATTTTAAAATCAGCCTGGAGAATAACCAGCTTTTAATTTCATCGGAACATAAAGATGAGAAAAAAGTCGACGATGACAATTACACCCGGAGAGAATTCAGCTATCAATCGTTCCAGCGGTCATTTACAGTTGATGAAAGGCAGGTTGATGGTGATAAAATCTCTGCAAAGTATTGTGAAGGGATTCTCTGCATTAACCTTCCAAAAAGGGAGGAAGTAAAGCCCAAACCCGCAAGGGAAATTAAAATTTCATAACCTTAAAGGGTTAAAAAAGCAAGGCTGTCGATTGCGGCAGCCTTTTTTTACTCAATAAAGTTTTCTAACCCTCTACAGAATCGGTAACGGCTTTGATAACCTCCTCTACCATCTCATCCGAAAGGTCGTAGTATACCGGCAGGCTGATTTCACGTGAGTAATTATCTAAAGCGGAGGGATAGTCCTTTATATCATAGCCCTGCGATTTGTAATAGGTCATCATCGGCAGGGGAATAAAATGAACATTAACCGCCACTCCCCTATTAAAAATCTTCTGAATGATCTGGTCACGCTGAGATTCAGAAATGTTTTTTATTCTTAAAAGGTAAGCATGATAGGAAGATTTCTTTTCAGGCGTTTCATACACTGGCACCTGCGCCCATTCCTTCCTGCCAAATGCTTTGGAATATAAATCGAAAATATGTTTTCTTCTTATAATCATATCTTCATCATACCGTTCCAGTTCCACTAAACCCATGGCAGCCTGTATATCGGTCATATTACACTTATAACCCGGCTCGATGATATCGTATCGCCATCCGCCTGACTGGATTTTCGAAAAAGCGTCTTTCGTTTGACCGTGAAGTGACTTCACCTTTAAATATTGCTGAATAGCCACATTGTCAAATGATTCGGGAAGGTTAAGACAAACAGCGCCTCCTTCGGCTGTGGTCAGATTTTTTACCGCATGGAATGAATAAACGGTAATATCCGTGAGACTTCCTGTCCTTTTACCTTTATATACTGCCCCGATACTGTGAGCGGCATCGGATAAAACCAGTATCCTTCCCAGCTGTTTTTGCTCAGTAGTATTCGGATTAAACTGAGCGATTATATCAGATCTGCGAACCAGGGTATTGATCTCGTCATAATCGCACGGAAACCCTCCAAGATCAACAGGCATTATAACTTTAGTCCGGGAGGTTATGGCTTTTTCAATTCTTTTAACCGAGATATTAAAGTCATCCTCAATATCAATGAATACTGGTTTTGCTCCACAATGAACAACTACGTTTGCGGTTGCTGAATAAGTATAGGCAGGCAATATTACCTCGTCACCCTCTTTTACACCAAACCAGCGCAGCATGAGCTCAAGTCCTGCAGAGGCCGAGTTAAGGCACAGGGTCGCCTTGATGGCCGCCATATCTTGTAAGCGCCTCTTCAAATTTTTTTACCTTAGGACCTGTGGTAATCCATCCTGATTTCAAGGTATCGATCACTTCATCAATGATCTTCTGGTCCATACGCGGCGGGGAAAATGGAATCATGGTTTCAGTTCGAGGTTCAAAGTTCTATGTTCGAAGTTAAAGGTTGCAATCCACCAAATTTAAACTGCCATTTGTTTCTTGTTCCTTTTTTCTTTTATCTTCTTCAAAATTATAGTTTCGCATCAAGAAAAGCCATAACATTTTTCTCAATCCGGTGGATGATATCCTCAGCGTCAGCCCGGTTAAATTTATCTCCGGTGATGTTTTCGTATAATTCAATGTACCGTTCCGATACACTGCTGACATACTCATCGCTCATGAAAGGTACCTTCTGTCCCTCTTTTCCCTGGAAACCATTTGCCATCAGCCACTCCCTGACAAATTCCTTAGAGAGCTGCTTTTGGTTCTCACCCTTTGCAAACCGTTCTTCATAGCCATCCTTGTAAAAATACCTGGATGAATCGGGAGTATGAATTTCATCGATCAGGTAAATCTTTCCATTCTTTTTACCAAATTCATATTTTGTATCGACGAGGATCAAACCTTTAGCTGCCGCCATTTCTGTTCCTCTTTTAAACAATGCTTTGGTATATTTTTCAAGGATTTCGTAATCTTCAGGTGTAACAAGTCCCTGCTTAAGTATTTCCTCTTTCGAAATGTCCTCATCATGACCTTCGGCGGCTTTTGTCGTTGGTGTTACGATTGGTTCAGGGAATCGCTCATGTTCTTTCATTCCGTCAGGAATAGGAACACCGCAAATCTCTCTTGCACCGTTCTTGTATGTCCTCCATGAACTGCCGGTAAGGTAGCCCCGAATGATCATTTCGAGCGGAATGGGCTGACAAAAATGGCCAACGGTGACCATCGGATCGGGTGCAGCTATTTTCCAGTTGGGGCAGATATCTGCTGTGGCATCGAGGAATTTGGCCGCAATCTGGTTCAGTACCTGGCCTTTGTAAGGAATTCCTTTCGGCAGCACGACATCAAAAGCTGAAATCCTGTCGGATACGATCATCACCATAAATTTATCGTCGATATTATATACATCCCTGACCTTACCTACATAAAGGTTTTTTTGCCTGGGAAAATGGAAATTTGTTTTAGTTATTGCATGACTCATAATAATTCTGTTATATTTGATTTTACTTTTATTCTTTGTTTTGTCCGTTATAAGCTTTGATAATTTTCGTTACCAGACTGTGCCTTACCACATCCCGGTCATCCAGGTAAATGAAATCAATTCCCGGGATTTCTCTCAGCAACCGCTCCGCCTGCTTCAATCCGGAGTGCTGGTTCCTTGGAAGGTCGATCTGCGTGATATCGCCGGTTACGAAAAACTTGGCTGACTTGCCCATCCTTGTGATGAACATTTTCAATTGCATCTCAGTTGAGTTCTGTGCTTCGTCGAGTATGGCAAATGCGTAATCGAGAGTCCGTCCGCGCATGAAGGCCAGAGGGGCAATCTCGATGGTACCGTCCTCAAGGTATTTCAGGAGCTTTTGGGTGGGCAGCATATCCCTGAGGGCATCATACAAAGGCTGAAGGTACGGATCGAGCTTGTCGCGCAAATCTCCCGGAAGAAATCCCAGGTTCTCACCAGCCTCAACAGCAGGTCTCGTCAGAATAATTCTCTTCACTTCTTTAGCTCTTAATGCTCTGACGGCAAGAGCAACAGCAGTATATGTTTTACCGGTTCCGGCGGGACCAATGGCAAATACCAGGTCATTCTTTTCAGCGCTGTCAACCATTCTGCGCTGGTTGGGCGTAAGGGCCTTTACCTGCAATCCGTTGTTGCCATAAACAATCACTCCATTGGATGTTCCGGTGCCTCCATTGGAAGCCGGATAATCCTCTTCTCCGAGAATTTGCTTTATTTCCGCTTCTCCCAGTTTACCAAAGCGCTCATAGCTCAATAGCAGCATATTGAATTTCTCTTCAAAGTCGTCCAGGTCATCGCTGCTGCCTATGATCTTTATTACATCGCCACGGGCAATTACTTTTATCTTAGGAAAAAAGAACTTGATCAGTTCAAGGTTTTTATCGTTTACACCATAGATGTCGAGGGGATTATATGAAGAAATACTGATGGTCCGTTCGTTCATGCGTTTCCTTTTGGATCTGGGTTACCAATTATTGTCAATACTATATAATTTCAATACCGGTTCTTTTTATCTCCTCAATAAATCCTGAAGGGTCATTATCTTTCTCAAACAAAACAGGTTCTATCCTTGTATCAACTTCTCTTCGCATTTTCCATAATAATGGTACCGTGTCGAAATAATCACCCTTAATTGAATCGACGAGAACAGCCACATCAATGTCACTGTGCTCCCTGTTTGTTCCAAGCGCGTAAGAACCAAAAAGGAAGATTTGAGAAATATCAAAATGATCTTCAATCAATCGCTTAAATTCCCTCACTTTTATTATAGCTTCTGTTTTGTCCATAAATAAATCTTCCCTGTTTCTTCAAGTATTTTTTTGCATTTTTCATGAGTCAGTGTTTTAAACAAACTAGCCTTATGCGAAGGGTATCTGGCTTCAATATGAAAGGGCTGTAAGTTGTCAAGGAAATCTTTCTGAATCTCATTGAATTCCTTGTATAAACCACTGACTTCTGCAAGATAGGTCAAGTTATGCGTATATGGAGGAGTTTCCTTTTTAACTTTAACATAATATGCTTTCAAAGCTTTTTCAACAGTCTGATGGCACATGAACCCGACATAAAGATACCGCTCGCTTTTCAGCATAGCCCCGGCTGTTTCTAAATCATATTCAGCGAGTTCAACCCAATATTTAACTTTTTCTTCCATCCGGAAGTAAAAAAGGTTCCTGATATTATTTAATTACTAACTTTGAATCCTGCAAAATTACAAGAATTTAGGTTCTTATTTCATGGATCTTAAGATATTTTTATGCCGATAATAACACTGACCAGCGACTGGGGTTTGAAAGATCATTATATTGGCGCGGTAAAGGGCGCCATCATAAGCCGGCTGCCCGAAGCCCTAATCGTTGATATTTCCCATTCCATTCCACCCTTTAACTCCGAACAGGCAGCCTTTGTGCTGAGGAATGCCTATCCCAACTTTCCCAATGGAACCGTTCATATCATGGCGGTCAATACCGAGGAATCGGAAAAATTTCCTCATACTGCCGTCGAATATAACGGACATTTCTTCATTGGAACGGATACCGGTATTTTCTCCCTTATCTTCGATAAGCCACCCGATAAGATTGTGGAGATACAGGTGCCGCAGGATTCCGATTTTTTCACTTTTTCCACCCGCGACCGCTTTGTGAAAGTTGCCGTTCACCTTGCCAGAGGAGGAAAAATAGAAGAGATGGGCAAGGTAAAAAATAAGATCATTGAAAAGATTTTACTGAAGCCGGTCATCGACAACAATGTGATCAAGGGACACGTGATGTATATCGATTCGTACCAGAATGTGATCACCAACATCAGTGAGCCTGTCTTCAGTGCGAACCGCAAGGGTAGGAAGTTCAATATACAGTTCAGGTCGTATGAAATTAAAAAGATCAGCCGCTCTTACCAGGATGTTCCGCCAGGTGAAATCCTCGCACTATTCGATTCGAACCGTTACCTCGAAATCGCCATCAACCAGTACAATGCCGCCGGACTGCTGGGGCTTGAATATAAGGAAATGGTGAGGGTGGAGTTTGTGGAGAAGTAGTGAGTAGAAATTATTGAATAGTTATATCTCGAAAAATAACTTTATTAGCTTTCGTGGAAGCTACCCTCTTTTTCGGACAATTCAAAATTAGAGTTTTCACCCAAAGAACAAATACCCCATGACGATCGCCGCTACTATTCCGGCAAAGTCAGCAAGCAGGCCGCAGCCCAGGGCATAACGTGTTTTTTTAATCCCAACAGAACCGAAATAAACTGCAAGGATATAAAAGGTGGTATCGGCCGAGCCCTGTACAATGCATGAAACCCTTCCGGCGAACGAGTCAGCGCCAAAGGTTTTCATTGTGTCCACCATCATCCCCCTTGCTCCGCTGCCGCTCAGTGGTTTCATAAATGCGGTTGGAAGTGCATCCACAAATGAAGTATCAATATTCAGTGCTGCAAAGCCGCTTCGTATTCCTTCGATCACCATCTCCAGCGCTCCCGATGCCCTGAAAGCGCCAATAGCTACCAGGATGGCAATTAAAAAAGGGATGATCTTTATCGCAACCCCGAATCCTTCCTTGGCACCTTCTATAAACGTTTCATAAATGTTGATCTTTTTTCGCATGCCCAGTAACAGGAAAAAGATAATAATGGAAAAGAGGATAATGTTGCTGGTGATGGATGAAATCTGGCTAATCTGTTCCTTGGGCAGCCCGGCGAAATAATAGATTATTCCCACTACAAGCAGCGTCAGTCCACCGATATAAGCCAGGATGACTTTATCAAACAAATTGATCCGCTGATAAATTGAAACCGAGATCAGTCCAACCATTGTTGAAAAAAAAGTGGCAAGCAAAATCGGGATGAAAATATCCGATGGATCTGCAGCTCCAAGCTGAGCCCTGTAAACCATAATGCTGATGGGAATAATGGTCAACCCGGAAGTATTTAAAACGAGGAACATGATCATCGGGTTGGAGGCTGTATCCTTTATCAAATTGGTTTCCTGCATCTCCTTCATCGCTTTCAGCCCTAAAGGAGTAGCGGCATTATCAAGGCCAAGCATGTTGGCGGCAAAGTTCATCATGATGGAGCCTGTCGCCGGATGACCTTTGGAAAGTTCAGGGAAAAGTCTCGAAAAGAATGGTCCGACGATCCTTGAAAATACTTTAACGATGCCTCCCATTTCTCCAATTTTCATGAGTCCCATCCAGAGGGTAAGCACGCCGGTAAGTCCCAGCGAAATCTCGAAGCCGGTTTTAGCACTATCGAAAGTACCGTTCACCATATTCGGAAATACCTCCATATCGCCTAAGAAAATAAGACGCGCTAATCCAACTACAAAGGCGATGATGAAGAAAGCAATCCAGATATAATTCAGTGCCATAATATGTATTGAATCCCAAACCCGAAAGTATACCAATATCAACTGCGATTGACGAAGGGCTTTTGCAGTTTACTAAGAACCTGATGTTAATAATTTTGTGGCGGAGATTTTGTTCACAGTTCTCGGTTTTCAGACCATGAAATTAATATCAATTTCTTAAATTCATTCATGCAGCAGCATATTTGACGATTATGCTTTCACTTTCTTTCGAGGTAAATCAGAAATTAAAAAATACTTAATTTTACATTTTCTTTTCATGGAACTTTTTAAATATTTAATTGTTTTTAGTTTCATTTTCAATCAACTTCGAATTTTATAGAGAATTATATGATCAGAAAAGTACTGATTGCCAACAGGGGTGAGATAGCTGTGCGTGTGATGAGGACCTGCCGTGAAATGGGCCTCATTTCGGTTGCAGTATATTCCGATGCCGACCGCACCTCCCTTCATGTTCGCTATGCCGATGAGGCTTATTACATCGGGGCATCCCCTTCCACCGAAAGTTATCTTGTGATTGATAAGATCATTGCCGCTGCAAAAAAGGCGAAAGCCGATGCCATTCACCCGGGATATGGATTTCTTTCGGAAAATGCCGCTTTTTCGGATAGATGTAAAAAGGAGGGGATCATCTTCATTGGGCCTTCGGCTGAATCCATTTCCACGATGGGCGATAAGATCACAGCCAGAAAAACCATTTCAAAAGCCGGAGTACCCGTTGTTCCCGGAACCCAGGAACCATTAAAAAGCGAGGAAGAAGCGATCAAGACCATAAAGAAGATTGGCCTTCCGGTAATGATAAAGGCGTCTGCCGGTGGCGGAGGTAAGGGAATGAGGCTTGTGAAAAACGAAAAGGACATTGCTTCCTTTTACCGTGCTGCCCGCTCAGAAGCCAAAGCTGCCTTCGGAAATGATGCAGTATATATCGAAAAATATATTGAATCACCCCATCATATCGAATTTCAAATACTGGCTGACACACATGGCAATACGATCCACCTCTTTGAAAGAGAATGCTCTGTTCAGCGGCGGCATCAGAAGGTAATTGAAGAAACACCAAGTCCGTTAATGACTCCTAAAGTAAGGCAGGAAATGGGTAAGCATGCTGTCGCTGCGGCAAAAGCATGTGGATATTACGGGGCAGGCACGATTGAGTTTATTGTTGATGACCAATTGAATTATTATTTCCTTGAAATGAATACCCGTCTGCAGGTCGAACACCCGATTACGGAACGGGTGGTTGGAATCGACCTGGTCAGGGAGCAAATTAACATTGCCAATGGTCTAAAAATTTCATATAAGCAAAAGGATCTTTACCAGAATGGTCATGCAATTGAATGCCGTATCTATGCTGAAGATCCTGACAATAATTTTATGCCCAGCCCCGGAGTGATTCAGCACATTACAGAACCCCTTGGATTTGGTGTACGACATGATGGATATGTGTATGAAGGCTTTGAAATTCCGATCTACTACGATCCTCTGATCTCTAAACTTATCGTTTGGGGAAAAACAAGGGATGAGGCCATTGCCCGGATGAAACGAGCATTGCATTCGTACAAAATCACAGGTGTTAAAACCTCTATCAAATTCCTTGAAAAAATCATGAATTGCCCTGATTTCATCGAAGGCAACTACAACACCCATTTTATCGAAAAGAATAAAAAATTTCTGGAAGAAAAAGAACAATGCAAGGGCGATTGCAAAGCCATTGCTATTATTGCGGCATTCATTGATTACCACAACCGGATTTTAAAAGCACAGCAAGTTGTTTCGAATGGTAATCAGTCCAGCAACTGGAAAATGGCAAACAGGAAAAAAAGTATGTCAAGGATATAAATTTTAGTTTTATGGCATTGGAAATAAATATTGACGGGCAGTCTGTGAATGTTGAACTACTCAGCAAAAAAGGAAATCTCCACCAGGTCTCCATCGACGGTAAGCTGTATGAAGTTGACCTGGTAATGGTTGAACGCGGGGTTTATTCAGTGCTTTACAAGAATAAATCATATAATGTTGAACTTGTACCCGGCAGAGAACCTAAGACATACTCTATCAATACCCTCTATAATTCCTATGATGTCGACATACTTGATGCAGAAGCCAAGTACCTTAGAGGCAGAAAGCATGACCACCTTGAAGATAACCTCGCAATATCATCTCCCATGCCGGGAAAAGTTGTAAAAATCCTGGTAAAAATAGGGGACGAGGTTAAGGCAGGAGATACAGTTATCATTGTATCGGCTATGAAAATGGAAAGCGAATATAAGGTAAAAAGTGACCGGATCATTAAAGACGTATTAGTAAAAGAAGGGGATACCATTGAAGGAAATCAGCCTCTGATCATCATTGAATAATTACCCATCTATTAAAAAAGGATTTTATGTCATTAGCAGAAAAATACAAACAGTTTGAAGAACGCAATAAGTTAGCCGAACTTGGCGGAGGTAAAGAAAGAATAGAAAGACAGCACAATGCGGGCAGGAAAACTGCCCGGGAGAGGATAAAAGATTTACTCGATCCTGAAACTTTCGTTGAGGTCGACAAGTTCGTAACCCACAGAGCCACAGATTTCGGAATGGAAAAAAACCGGATAATGGGTGATGGCGTTGTTGCCGGTTACGGGAAAATCGACGGCCGCCTTGTTTATGTATTTGCTCAGGATTTTACTGTATTTGGAGGTACCCTGAGCCGGGCTAATGCTGATAAAATTACTAAGATAATGGACCTTGCCCTTAAAATGGGCGCACCTGTTATCGGTTTGAACGATTCCGGCGGGGCGCGGATTCAGGAAGGCGTAGAGAGCCTCGCAGGCTATGCAGATATTTTTTACAGGAATACAATTGTGTCAGGAGTAATTCCGCAGATATCGGCGGTCCTTGGTCCTTGTGCCGGCGGTGCGGTCTATTCGCCGGCAATTACCGATTTTATTCTGATGGTAAAAAACACCAGCTATATGTTTGTTACCGGGCCGGAAGTAATAAAAACAGTTACCCATGAAGAAGTGACGATGGAAGATCTCGGTGGAGCTATGACTCATAATTCAAAAAGCGGGGTAGCTCACTTCATGGCTGAAAATGATGAGCAGGCGATGATGATGGTCAGGGAATTGCTGAGCTTTATCCCTTCGAACAACATGGAAGATCCTCCTGTCAAACCCTGCACGGATGATATTCACCGGGAGGATGAAAGACTTCAAAGCATTGTGCCTGATGATCCCAACAAACCATACGATATGAAGGATATCATCAATACGGTAATTGATGAACATAATTTCTTTGAGGTGATGCCCTATTATGCCCAGAATATCATTGTGGGATTTGCCAGGTTCGGCGGACGACCGGTTGGTATTGTCGCCAACCAGCCTGCAAACCTTGCCGGAGTACTTGACATTAATTCCTCTGCAAAAGGAGCGCGCTTTGTCAGATTCTGCGATGCTTTTAATATACCGCTTGTTACCTTTGTCGATGTTCCCGGTTTCCTTCCCGGAACTGCCCAGGAGTTTGGAGGTATCATCAAGCACGGAGCTAAGCTTTTATATGCCTTTGCGGAAGCCACAGTACCTAAAATCACCGTTATTACCCGTAAAGCTTATGGCGGAGCCTATGATGTGATGTCAAGCAAGCACATCGGCGCTGATGTGAATTTTGCTTATCCGACAGCCGAAATTGCAGTCATGGGACCTTCAGGGGCAGTAAATATAATATTCAAAGATAAATTAAATGAAGAAGAAAAGCAGGAAGCCATAGAGGACTATAAGAAGACATTTGCAAGTCCCTATAAGGCTGCGGCTTTAGGATATGTGGACGAAATAATTTTTCCTAAACAAACCCGGTTTAAGATAATTCAAGCACTCGATATGACCCAAAATAAGAGTGTATCACACCCTGCAAAGAAACACGGGAATATTCCGCTATAATCAGGATCTGGTTGCGTTTTCGTTTTCTAAAAGTCTTTTGTGAAGAATTTCTTTTTCTTCCTTTACCTGTTCGATGGCGATATTCAGAACCCTGTTGATCTTTTCAACCAATTCGGGAACTTCATCCAGATTAATATTCTCACGGGTTATGTTTTCAAGTCTTCTGATGTCTTGCTTGATATCATGGATACAGAATATATCAACAGAAGATTTCAATTTATGTGCAAGCTTGCTGACACCATCAAATTCATCCTTTGAGAAGCATTTATTTAATTCACTCAAACTTTCAGGTGTAGCCTGCAAAAATATTTTAATCATCTGGAAAATTGCTTTTTGATCTCCGCCGAGCATTTCGTTCAGATTGGTCAGGTCAAACATTTTTTTCGAATCCATTGTCATGCTTTCTTTCTTTATATCGTTACAGAAATGTATTTTTTTTACTGATAAAACCTTTACCAACTATTATACCATTTCCCCAAACACTTGTAGTTAAAGGAATTAATGACAATTCCTCATTGTCAATATTTCTCTTTTTGAAAAAGAGAATGTAAAAATGAAAATAACAAAAAAAATTTTAGTTAGAGTATCCAAGGATTCATCAAGACAAAAAAAAATCAATTGTTTTTTACAACTCGTTGTTTTTTATCATTCTGTAGATGGTTGACTTTCCTATGTCCAGTTTTTTAGCAACGACCATCACATTGTTGTTGTATTTTTGAAGATAGAACTTGATGATTTTCCGCACATAGCCCTCAAGTGAATCTTCTTCCAGCAGGAAATCGCTTTTTGCATTTGTCGAATTGAAAGTTATATGATCCTCTTCAATAATACTGTAGTTGGTCATAACGCATGCCAGCTCCATGATGGCTTTCAGTTCTCTGACATTGCCGGGGAACGGGTACTTAAGCAGCTTTTCCTGACTTTTTGATGATATTTCAAGCTTGCTCATTTTATTTTCCTTGCAAAATTCATCAACAAAGTATTTTGCCAGGATCAGGATGTCGTTTCCCCTAAATCTTAGTGGCGGTATTTCGATGGGAAGTCCAAGTAAGCGATAGTATAAATCTTCTCTGAAATTTCCTTTCTGCACCTCTTTGGCGAGATTCCTGTTTGTTGCAACAATTACCCGCGCATCGAATTTAATCGGTTTGTTACCTCCCACTCTAGTCAGTTCTTTCTCCTGAATGACCCGTAAAAGTTTGGCCTGCATATTCAAGTCCATTTCTCCAATCTCATCGAGGAAGATTGTACCCTTATTGGCCAATTCAAACTTTCCTATTTTTCGTGATATGGAACCGGTAAAGGACCCCTTCTCATGGCCAAAAAATTCACTTTCGATTAGTTCGCTGGGAATTGCTGTAACATTAATCGGAACAAAAGAATATTTCGCTCGTGGTGAATTGTAGTGAATCGCCTTGGCTACAAGTTCCTTTCCTGTTCCGGTTTCTCCATAGAGAGATACCGTAATATTGGTATAAGTTGCTTTTTCAATCAGTTGAAATATCTGTTTTATGGCCGGACTGTTTCCCTTGATGATCCTTTTGAATTCATATTTCTTACCGATTTCTTCCTTAAGTAAGTTGATCTCCTCCTTTAATTCTAAACGTTCCTTAATATTTTTTAAGGTATTCCATAAACGCTCCTTGGTATCCTCATCCTTTACGAAATAATCGTATGCTCCATCCTTTAAAAGTTTTACCGCAGTGGCAACATCCTCCTGTCCCGAAACGATAACAATAGGAATTTCAGAATTATACTCCCTTACTTTTTTGATTACATCAAAGCCAGACATATCAGGTAAGGAATAGTCAAGAGAAATAAGAGATGGATTTTGATAAAGATTCTTAAGACATTCAGAACCTGTTTCAAACTTTATTATTTCATTGTCAGGATTTAGCGAGAGATGATACTTCAGCATCTCTCCATATAATGGGTCATCCTCGACTATGAAAATTTTGAAAGAATTCATATTATTTTATTTCGTTTCGAATTTACAACTTTTTTATATTCCCAAATTGAGAAAAATGAACCGTAATGAAATTATTTTTTCATTTATAAGAAACAGTACAAATCCTCTACTATTATCCATCTGAAAATCAATTCCTTATTTTTATTGTAATAGCTCAACATTACATTATATATGCGAATAATACGAAATTTCAGGGCAATAGTTTCATAAGAAATGGCTAAAGAGGATCAGAATACCTGGAGATTGATTTCCAAATTGGCGCTTTGTTGATCATTCTGATGATAATGCTCGTACCTATACAACAGAATAGTGCCTGCGGATAAAAAAATCCTCATCAGGAAAATCCTTGATATGAAATGGATGATATTCGAAAAAAGCATAATCTCCGAATACAAAGGAGCTTATTCAAATTCGGAAATTTCGGAAATAAAATGCTTACAAACAAAGAATTAGAGCTTCTTCTTTACTTCAACTTCTTCATACCCCTCAATAATATCTCCAACTTTAATATCGTTGTAATTTTCAATATTCAGCCCGCATTCGTAACCCGATTTTACTTCTTTCACATCATCTTTAAACCGCTTGAGCGAACCGAGCATTCCGGTGTAAACAACAATACCATCCCTGATTATTCGTACTCTTGTGTTCCTGGTGATGGTCCCATCGAGAACGATGCAACCTGCCACAGTTCCTACCTTAGTGATTTTGAAAATTTCCCGGACTTCGACATTACAAACGATCTTTTCTTCAATATCAGGAGAGAGCATACCTTCCATAGCAGCTTTTATTTCTTCTATAGCCTGATAAATGATAGAATAAAGGCGGATATCGATTTGCTCCTGTTCAGCAAGTTTCCGCGCCCCGACAGACGGGCGAACCTGGAATGCCACGATAACGGCATCAGATGCAGAGGCCAGCATAACGTCTGTTTCGGTCACAGCACCAACTGACTTGTGTATTATATTTACCTGGATTTGTTCATTAGATAATTTCAACAATGAATCGGATAATGCTTCGACAGAACCATCGACATCACCTTTTACGATAATATTTAGTTCTTTGAAGTCGCCAATTGCGATCCTGCGTCCTATTTCGTCGAGCGTAATGTGTTTTTGGGTCCGTATTCCCTGCTCACGCTGCAATTGCTGCCTTTTATTCGCAATTGCTTTGGCTTCTCTTTCATCATTTAGCACTTTAAAAACATCCCCTGCCTGCGGTGCACCATTGAGACCGAGCAAAAGCAGTGGTGTGGATGGACCTGCACTAGCGATTCGTTGGTTTCTCTCATTGTACATGGCTTTCACTTTTCCGAAGGTTGATCCGGCTAAAACAATATCTCCTGTATTCAATGTCCCTTCCTGCACCAATAACTTCGCAACATAACCTCTTCCTTTATCGAGGGCACTTTCAATAACAGTTCCTGTTGCATTTTTATCAGGATTGGCCTTCAGGTCGAGGACTTCGGCCTCAAGTAAAACCTTGTCGAGCAAAACATCAATATTGATACCCTGTTTGGCTGAAATATCCTGACTTTGGAATTTGCCGCCCCATTCCTCAACAAGAATATTCATTTTTGACAATTCATCCTTAATTTTTTCAGGATTGGCTCCCGGCTTGTCGATTTTGTTTATTGCAAACACTATAGGCACTCCGGCAGCCTGCGCATGGTTGATGGCCTCAATCGTCTGGGGCATGACGTTATCATCAGCAGCAACAACAATAATTGCAACATCAGTGACTTTTGCTCCTCTGGCTCTCATCGCAGTGAAGGCCTCATGACCCGGAGTATCCAGGAATGTAATTTTCTTTCCTGCTTCAGTAACAAACTCATAGGCACCTATATGCTGGGTAATTCCGCCGGCTTCTCCGTCAACCACATTTGCTTTCCTGATGAAATCAAGCAACTTTGTTTTACCATGATCAACATGTCCCATAACAGTTACGATGGGTGCGCGTGATACTAAATTTTCAGCATTGTCTATCAATTTCTTTTTCCTGCATTGCTTCCTGGAAGTCAGCGCTGACGAATTCAACTTTATAACCGAATTCCTCTGCAACAAGTGCAAGTGTTTCAGCATCAAGCCGCTGGTTTATCGAAACAAAAAGCCCAAGGGTCATACAGGTTGAAATGATCTGATTGACCTGCACATTCATCATCGTTGCCAGTTCATTAGCTGTAACAAACTCAGTCACCTTGATTACATTCTTTTCTTCTTCTATTTTTTCAAGCTCTTTCTGCTTTAGTTGACTTATGGTTTGCCTTTTTTCCCTGCGGTATTTCGAAGTTTTTGATTTTCCAACTCCAGTAAGTTTAGCAAGCGTTTCCTTAATTTGCTGCTGGATGTCATCCTCGGATATCTCCGGTCGCTCCCTCTCTTTTCTTATCCTTTTATCTTTAAACCTCTGCTGGCCATGCTTTCTGTCGGCTTCTTCAGTTTTTCTTTCCTTACCTTCAGTTTCAGCATGATCTGGCTTTTTCCTGATTCTTTTTCTTTTCTTCTTGCGGGACAGCATATCCGGATCCTTCGATGTAGCCACCGGCTGCTTATCTGTTCTTTTCTTTTCAACAGGAAGTTCAATCTTATCAAGGATTTTTGGTCCTTCAAGTTTTTCGACTCTGGTTTTAATGAAATTAGGATTTACCGGTGCTTCAGCGGGTTTAGGTTTTTCAATTATCTTTTGTTCAGCAATCGTATCCTGTTTTATATCTTCTGCCTGCTGTTCTAATTGCTTTTCTGCAACTTTTTTCTTAGAAACCTTCTTTTTATCCTTGGTTTTTTCTTCTCTTTCCTTTTTCTTTTCCTCAACTGTTTTTCGTTTGGGCTTAGTAAGCATGTTCATTTTGTCAAGGTCAATCCTGCCAAGAATTTTAGGCTGATTATCAACCTTTGCCTCTTTTTCTACAATTTCCTGCTCGCCTACAGCTTTAGTTTCAATCTCTTTTGAAGCAGCCTCTTTAGCTTGTTTTGCTTTTTTTGAGGTAGCTTTTTTTCCACCTGATTCATCGGTTTTTTCTTCAGGTTTGGTTTTAGATTTTTCTTCTTTGGGTTTCTTCAGTCTTTATGGACGTTTCTATTTCAACCGGTGTGGCTTTTGCTGATTTTTCTGTTTCCTTGGCTTTTTTAGATAAAGAAAGTTGAGTTATAAAAACTTCATCTATTTCATCTTCGGTATCTCTCTTTTGTTGTTTAACCTTTTTATCTTCAATTGAAATGGTTTGATGGCTTGAATAATCAAGACCAATTTTTTTTGCTTCCTCTTTGACAGATTTTTGAGCATGAAACTCACGGTCAAGCAAATCGTACATTTCCGGCGTAAGTTTGTTATTCGGATTACTCTCAATGTGGAATCCCTTTTTTGCAAGGAATTCCACAATCGTAGCAAGCCCTATGTTGAACTCCTTCGCAGCTTTGATCAGCCTGATTGCCTGTTTTTCAGTTTCTGCCATGTAATCTTTTAAAATTTCCTATTTGAATAAAAAACAATTTGTTCCACTAATGAATTTTCCGATTTTATTCAAACTCTTCTTTTAAAATTCTTACTACCTCTTTTATCGTTTCTTCCTCAAGGTCGGTCCTTTTAACCAGTTCTTCGACACTCAGATTCAGTACACTTTTGGCTGTGTCGCAACCGATTGCTTTAAAAGCATCAATGATCCATTGATCAATTTCATCGGAAAACTCGTTCAAATCGACATCTTCCTTATCAACATCAGTTTCCCTGTAAACGTCAATCTCATATCCGGTAAGCTTACCGGCGAGTTTGATGTTATATCCGCCTTTACCAATAGCCAGTGAAACCTGGTCAGGCTTCATATAAACTTCAGCTTTCTTTTCTGCCTCAAGAATATTGATCGAAGTTATTTTTGCCGGGCTTAGCGCACGTGAATGTAAAGGGAAGGATTAGAGGTATAATTGATTACATCGATATTTTCATTTTTCAACTCCCTTACTATTCCATGGATCCTGGATCCCTTCATCCCCACACATGCTCCAACCGGGTCAATCCTGTCATCATATGATTCGACAGCTATTTTAGCCCTTTCTCCGGGAACCCTGACAATATTTCTAATGGTGATCAATCCGTCATAAACCTCCGGAACTTCGGATTCAAAAAGCCTTTCAAGGAACACCGGAGAGGTTCTTGAAAGATAATTGCGGGTTGTTGTTTCTCATTTCCACTTTCGATACAACAGCCCTGATGGTGTCGCCCTTACGGTAAAAATCAGAAGGAATCTGTTCAGATTTGGGAAGAATGAGTTCAATTCCCTCATCATCCAGAACAAGAATCTCTTTTTTCCACACCTGATAAACTTCACCTGTAATGATTTCCCCGATCCTCTCTTTATATTTACGGTATACATTGTCCTTTTCATATTCCTGAATTTTTGAAATCATGTTTTGCCGGATTGATAGAATTTCCCTTCTGCCAAAATCAAGCATTTTGATCTCTTCAGTAACTTCCTCTCCAATCTCAAAATCAGGTTCAATTTTCATTGCTTCGGAATATGCAATTTGAGTATTTTCATCCTCAACCGCTGCCATCTTCAACAATAATTCTGTTCCTCCATATTTCAAGGTCGCCCTTATCAATATTTACAATGATGTCGAAATTGTCGGAAGATCCATATCTTTTAGTCAGCATGTGCCTGAAAACATCTTCAAGGATACGCATCATAGTTTCCCTGTCAATGTTCTTAAACTCTTTAAATTCCGAAAATGTCTCGACTAAATTGATGTGTTCCATTGTATCAATAGTTACTTATTTTATCATTCATGTACTTTAAAACTGATCACCGGTCTTGCTTCCAAAATATCACGAAATAAAATCCGTTTGTCCAGAACTTCTTTTCCCTTCTTGCCTTGCTTAATTTGCATACCGATTTCTTCTTCACCAACTGATATTAACAATCCTTCCCATTTTTTATCATCCGTTGTCAGTACCTCTATTTCCCGGCCGATATATCTTTTATATTGTCTTTTCATTTTAAAGGGTTTATCGATGCCCGGGGATGAAACCCTCAATTCATAGTCCTCCTTATCCCGGTCTAATTTGGATTCGATAAACCTGCTGATTTTAACGCACTCCTCTATATTTACACCTTTATCCCCGTCAACAATAACATTGATGACATTACCTTTCTTTACCTGGACCTCAACCAAGAATTGTTCCTGTCCTTCAAGATAAGCGCTGACAATATTTTCAACTGCACTAACTAGCATTCTTTATAATAAAAGAGGGGACTGAAGCCCCCCCAAACCTTAATATCCTATTTTAACCGCTTGTGCGTTTAAATCATCCGCTTCAATTAAAAGCGCGGCAAAGATACTTATTTTTTAATTCCAAATTAAATTATTGTTTAAACCCACTAGGGCAACACGCATTTTAATTTTTTTAAGAATTTTCAGCTTATTGTTACTATTCCACCACTTTAAACTCAGTCCTTCGGTTATTGGCTCTACCTTCTTCCGTTTCATTGGTATCAACCGGCTGGGTTTTACCATAGCCTTTGTAGGATAGGCGATCGGGTTCAATTCCTTTCGAAACCAGGTAGTTCATCACAGTTTTTGCCCTGTTTTCAGAAAGCGTGAGGTTATAATCATCCCTACCAATATTATCGGTGTGACCGCCCAGCTCAACTTTCAGGGTTGGATTTTTAATAAGCAGGTCAACGAGCTTATTCAGTTCAACTTTTGAAGGGTTTAGCAAATCGTACCGGTCGGTCTCGAAAAAAACATTTTTCATAACCACCCTTGCTCCCGCTTGCATTGGTATCAAAGGTACATCCATGAGTACTGGATCGGTTGATGGATTTTCAGCAATCAGGTTAAAGTTTTCGGAATAAAATAAATAACCATCCTTCGAAACCGTCAGGGCATAATCATTATGCGACGGAAGGCAAACGAGGAATTCGCCGGTGGTTTTATTCGAAAAAGATTCAATCGCCACCGCACCGGTTTTCAGATTGGTAAGTTCAAACTTTGCTTCGAGCTTCTTACCGGAGTTTTTATCGAAAACCGTACCTTTGATATAAGTGACAACCTGCGGTCGTGCTTCCTGGTATAGCTCAAAACTGTATAAATCAAGCCCACCGAAGCCCTCCTTCCGGTCGGAGGCAAACATAGCCAGTTTTCCTCCCGCATTGATCAGGATGCTATTATCATCCTTGTGTGAATTGATAGGGTAGCCAAGGTTTATAGGTGGTCCCCATTGGCCGGTGCTGTCTTTTCTCGACATGAAAATATCCAAACCACCCATCCCGACATGACCATCTGAAGAAAAGTAAAGAGTCTGGTTATCAGGATGGATAAAGACGGAGCCTTCATATCCCTCCGTGTTGATATTCGGGCCGAGTTTCAAAGGCTCTGACCATATACCTTTATCATTCACTGTCGAGACCCAGATATCATAATTATTATTCCGGTTGCTTACGAAATAAATAGTTCTGCCATCGGAAGAAATGGAAGGCTGCGATTCCCATGCCCTTGAATTTACTGGAAGGCCAAGATTGTATGGGACAAGCCAATCATTCCCAGATTTTTTAGCAACAAACAAGTCGCATCGCCCATATCCTTCGCGACTCTCGCCATAACCTTCGATACTTTCACAAGCTGTAAAAATGAGAATGTTCCCGTCGGCAGATAGAGTTGGTGCACCTTCATTATGGATGCTGTTGATGGGCGGGCCAAGTTCCCGGGAGGGTTGCCAGCCATCATTATAGTTACTTATAAAGAAATCTTCCTGCCTGCCAGTCACCGACCGGCTGTCCTTAAGAAGCCTTGTATACAACAGGATTTGATTATCAGCCGTCAGGCAGGGGAAATATTCATTCAGGTCAGAATTAATATTAGGCCCAAGATTGACCGGAGCAAAAGGCACAGGATTTTGAAGTGCAGATTTAGCAAATTCACAATTGGCAAGGTTTTTTTCAGCTTTAATCCGGGAAGTTCCGTGTGCCTTTTGACTTCCCAGGAATTTAGTGTAATGTAATGAAGCATCAGTATACCATCCATTGCGATATTCTATATCAGCCAGAATTTGAAAGACAGGAGGGTAACGTTCAGGATCAATTTCAATTGCTTTTTTGTATACCACTGCGGCCGTTGAATCATCCTTTTCCTGTTCAAGGATTTCTCCTAACAGCATATAAGCCTCGAAAAAACCGGTATCTTCAATGATGGCCTGCTGAAAATTGAGCTTTGCTTCAGTCAGCTTTTGAACTTGCAGTAATTGTTCTCCTTTTTCATAGTAGCTTTTGGCCTTTTTCGATTTTGTAGAAAGCTCCTCCTGAGAATAGGCAGAGGAAAGAGTAATGAAAACAAGGATGAAAATCAGGGCATGTATTTTTGATATCATTTTAGCAATTGAAATTAAACATTAAACTGAAAATTTTTCCCCAAGAACATCTTTAACCCAACATTGAACTTTGAACTTCAAACCTCCTAAGGAATTCTCATATATTTATGACTTTGCAGCGAAATCCTCCAATGGGGATGTGTTTTCACATATTCAACCACTGGCTCCATGATCAATTCTCTGACACTCCATTCAGGCTGAAGAAAGAGTTTACAAGTTGTATTTAGTTTTTTCATGTTTTTTTCAGCCCAATCAAAATCTCCAACCGATCTTATAATTACTTTGAATTCATCAGCCTGGTTGAATAATTCAGGTAATGGCGGGCTGAATTTTTTGGGTGACAGACAAATCCAATCCCATTTTCCGGATAAAGGATGCGAACCTGATGTCTCAAGAAAAAGCTGAAATCCTGACCCTTTAAGCTCTGAACACAAGTAATCAAGATTGTACATAAGAGGTTCTCCGCCAGTAATAACCACAGATTTTGCCGGACAATCAAGAACCCTGCCGACAATTTCATCGGTTTCGGTCAAAGGCCAGAGTGCAGCATCCCATGATTCCTTCACGTCACACCAGCTGCATCCAACATCACAACCACCGATCCTTAAAAAATAAGCTGCTCTTCCTGTGTGAAATCCTTCACCCTGTAAGGAATAAAAATCTTCCATTAAAGGAAGGGCAAAGCCATTTCTAAGCTTTTCCTCCTTCGTCATTTGCCCATGATCTTGAATACCTGCCGGATATCAAATTCAAACACCTGTTGGGAAAAGGTTTTGTTTGCTCTGTTGAGAACAATACAGTTTCTCCGGTAGACCATGCAATACCTTCGGCTTGAGAATCTTTCATTTTGAATAAATTAAATCGGAATATTTCTTTTCCTGCAGGGTTGTACCATCGAAATCATTAACCATAAAAATAAATGGCTGATGATTTTTATATCCTATAAGCGCCATTTTGTTCAGTGTGCTATTAAAATCACCACCGGTTATCAGACCATCAGCATTCAAATAATTCCACTGGATTCAATTTGATATTCTCCCGGAATTTTGGGTAACTTATACATCCTTGTTTTTCATCAACCCAGTTCTTCGAAAATAGAAGCAATGAATCTCCGCAGGAAATCAACGACTTCACAATCAAAATTATGGTTTCGGTGTTTTCCTCAAATGATTTCTGATCCTTAAATGAGAATTCAATTATTTCAGCATTCACTTCAAATCTTTTTGTTTTCTTATATTCTTTTTGGCGATTTTATAAATTTTTAAATCTTTCCGTTCCCATCATTATTTCCAAAATCACCAATATAAATATAACTCTCATCCTCAGAAATATCTTCCCAGTCTTTATTTGTTGCATTTAAAATTTTAACTTTTTGACTTACAATGCCAGTTTCCTTATCAATTTTATAAATCTCGGCTCTCCCCCGCTATCATTTATAGTCCATACATTTCCTGAACTAAATATGATCCCCGATGTTTCTTTCATTGATTCCTCGAGATCGCAGTATTTTGCCGGCACCACAGGATACTCAATGATTGTATATAACTCGACTGACTGCTGTGCGCTCAGTTTTAAGCGGAAAGAAACAATGCGGTTGATAGGATGTAAATTGTTCTGGATAATTTTATCATAGCAAAATGATTTTGAACGGTTCTAAAATATTCAAGTATAAATTTCCTTTTTGTATGCTTTCATGGTATTCATTAACAGGGCAGCTATTGTCATAGGGCCAACGCCACCTGGAACAGGGGTTATATAAGAAGCCTTTCTTGAAACTTCATCAAATTTCACATCACCTATTAGCCTAAAACCCGACTTTGAAGTTTCGGAAGGAATCCTGTGAATCCCGACATCTATCACAACCGCGCCTTCTTTTAACCATGTCCTTTGTTACAAATTCCGGTTGACCCATTGCAACAATAAGAATATCGGCCCTGGCAGATAATTTCCTTTAGGTTAGGTGTCTGGCTATGACAAAGGGTAACTGTAGCATCTCCCGGATAGGTTTTTCTGGATAATAAAATACTCACGGGCAATCCAACAATATGACTCCTGCCAAGCACCACGCAATTTTTTCCCGAAGTTTCAATTTTATATCGTTCAATCAGTTGCAGAATTCCAAAAGGAGTAGCAGGAATATATGCAGGAAGATTTAACGCCATCCGGCCGAAGTTCTCCGGATGAAAGCCATCAACATCCTTTGCAGGATTAATACGGCTGATCATCTTTTTTGCATCAATTTGTTTTGGCAAAGGCAACTGAACAATAAAACCATTGACATGATCATCATTATTGAGATAATCAATCACTTCAAGCAATTCTTTTTCTGAAATATTATCAGGTAATTTATAAACTGAAGAAATGATACCAACCTCTTTGCATGCTTTCTCCTTACTGGTCACATAGGTCTGGCTGGCCGGATCCTCACCAACAAGAACTGCCGCAAGATGCGGGCCATCATTCCTTCATCAATAATTGCAGCTACCTCAGATGCTATTTCGGTTTTAATCTGCCGGGCAATCTCTTTACCATCAATTATGTCTCATTATAACAATTCTTTTATTTATACAATTGAACTAATTCGTCATTTTGCTTTAATTATTTACCTTCTTGGCATTCGTTCATATTCGCCATCGCTCTCATCAGATTTTTTCCTTTCCCGCCCGACATCATTTTCATCATTTTCTGAGTTTCTTCAAATTGCTTGATCAGCCGGTTGACTTCCTGGATATCGGTTCCGCTTCCCGTAGCAATCCGTTTTCTGCGACTTCCATTCAAGAATTTTCGGATCATCACGTTCTGCTGGAGTCATTGAGTGAATAATGGCTTCAATTCCTTTAAAAGCATTATCATCGATATCCATATTTTTTATTGCTTTACCCAACACCAGGAATCATACCCATCAGGTCTTTAACATTACCCATTTTTTTGATCTGCTTTATCTGGTTGAGAAAATCATTAAAATTAAACTGGTTTTTGGCAATTTTTTTCTGGATTTTCCTGGCTTCCTCCACATCAAATTGTTCCTGGGCTTTTTCAACCAGTGAAACAATATCACCCATTCCTAGAATCCTGTCGGCCATTCGGCTTGGATGGAAAACATCAATGGCATCCATTTTCTCGCCGATACCGACAAACTTAATCGGTTTATCGACCACTGACCGGATGGTTAAGTGCAGCTCCACCACGGGTATCGCCATCCAGTTTGGTTAGCACGACACCGTCATAATTCAAGCCTGTCGTTGAATGCTTTGGCTGTATTGACTGCATCCTGACCAGTCATGGAATCAACAACAAACAATGTTTCCTGGGGATTTACCGCCTGTTTGATGTTGGTGATCTCATCCATCATCTCTTCATCAATTGCCAGACGTCCGGCAGTATCAATGATTATGGTATTATGTCCAAAATCTTTGCCGTGTACGACAATGGCATTTTTTGCAATTTTTACAGGATTTTTACTCTCCTCTTCGGTATAAACTTTAACACCGATTTGTTCACCTAAAACCTTAAGCTGATTGATAGCAGCAGGACGATAAACATCACATGCAACCAATAAGGGATTTCTTCCTTTTTTTGATTTCAGGTAATTGGCAAGTTTGGCAGAAAAAGTTGTTTTTCCGGAACCTTGTAAACCTGCAATCAGAATAATCGCCGGACTTCCTTTATATTGATTTCCGATGATTGAGAACCCATCAATTCGGCCAGTTCATCATGAACAATTTTCACCATTAACTGACCGGGAGATACGGATGTCAGTATTTTCTGGCCAATGGCTTTCTCTTTAACGGTATCGGTAAATTGTTTTGCTATTTTAAAACTAACGTCGGCATCCAGTAATGCTTTTCTCACCTCTTTAAGAGTTTCTGCGACATTTATCTCAGTAATATGCCCGTGCCCTTTAAGAATTTTAAATGATCGTTCGAGTTTATCTGAAAGTCCTTCAAACATATATTACTTTTTTAAGTGAGGCAAAAATAATGAAATTATGACCATTCAAATTGAATAAATAAAAGTGGTAGAATTGATGAGATTCATCATCCAATGGTAAAATTATTAAGACATGTAATAAGCTGTCCAATTTTAATATTTATTCCTGAAAACAAAATCTTTTCCAATTTTGAGAAATGTATATAATTTCCAAACAATTCATTTCGTGTAATTTACATTATTGTATAATTGTTGGAATGTATTAGATAACCGGTTTTTGGGTTAAAAACAAAAAAAATGGAAACAAAAAATAAGAATTCGAAAGCAAGTGTGGATGTCCAAATAAAGGATTTATACTGCATTATAAAGAGCAAGGAAGATGGATTTTACTGGGTTTTGAACCTTGATGATCATCCCAATTCATTCTTTTGGATCGTTCATATCATAATTTTATACCACCTAAATTCAAAAAAGATCACGAATCAATGGTAGTTATCCAACCTTCCATTTGATTTTTATTTCATATTTCTTAATTGTTAAAAAGCCCGGGAATCCGGGCTTTTTGTATTTTAGCCCCTTCCATTATGAATAATACAAAATCAATAAAAATAATCTCTGGTGGTCAGACAGGAGTTGACAGAGCAGCTCTCGATTTTGCTTTGTATCTTGGAATAACTTGCGGTGGATATTGTCCTAAAGGCAGAAAGGCTGAAGATGTCACAATTCCGGATTTTTATCCATTAACTGAAACCCTCAGCAACAAATATCAAACGAGAACAAAAAGAAACATCGAAGAAAGCGATGGCACAATTATCCTGTTTATTGAACATTGGGATGCCGGAACCCGGTTAACAAAAAAAATTTGCAACGATGAAGGAAAACCATTATGGATTCAGGATTTAAAGTTACCATTTAGTAATAATGAATTTAAATTCTGGCTTGAAAAGAACAGGATATGCATCTTGAATTTTGCAGGACCAAGAGAAAGTTTCTGTCCCGGTATCTACAGCAAATCGCATCAGTTCATTAAAAATTTATTTTCTTAATCCTGCTATAATAAACCGGTCATTGCCGTTTAAATCTTTAATAAGTTTTTGATTGTAAAATTCGGAATTGAAAATGCATCCAAAACTTCCCTTCCTAAATACTGATTAATTTCACAATAAACAATGCCCATTTCAGACAAGTGATTAAAGGCAAATCTGGATATTGCCCTATAAAATACCAATAGGATCATCATCCTTAACAAAAAGGGCCAGGGCAGGTTCAAAGTTAACCACATTTTTTCCCATATTTGCCTTTTCGATTGATCTTACATAAGGCGGATTACTTACAATGATATCAAAGATACCTAATCGATCCCAATTACTTTCATCCAAGAAATCAAAATGCCTGAATTCAACTTTGGCTTCATTCAGTAACGAATTTCTTTCGGCTACTTGTATTGCTTCAGGTGAAATATCCATAGCAAGTACTTCACATTTGGGAAGAAATTTCTTCAATGCAATGGCAATACATCCTGAACCTGTTCCGATTTCAAAAATCCTGAGGTTATCCTGAAGTTTGTTTTCCTTAATTACCATTCCAACTAATTCTTCTGTTTCAGGCCTGGGAATTAAAACATCAGGGTTTACTTTCATTGGCAAACCATAAAATTGTGTTTTCCCCAAGATGTACTGAAGGGGTTTATGATTGTTCAATTCCTTAACCGCGAAATGAATTTTTAATAATTCTGATTCACTTATTGTTAGACCCTGATCAGCAAGCGATCTAACTTTGGAGATTCCTGTATATTCTTCAATTAATAAAAACAAAAGTGCGTCAGCTTCATTTTCATCATAATTACCAAGAAGTCTGGCTCTATAATGCTGCCTGACATCACCTATTCTGTTTGATCGTACTTCCATTTTTCGAAAATACACAAAATAATGTACTTTTGATGAAAGTAATTTTTCACATTAAGTATGAGAGGAGATATTTTAGTCATTGATGAAAACCATCATCGGGCAGCTAAACAAATTACTGATTTACTGTTCGATCAGATCCAGAACCATAACGGCAAATTTGTAATTACGGTTGCCGGTGAATCCGGTGCCGGCAAATCGGAAATTGCCGCATCGATAGCTGAAAAACTCGAAGTCCAAAATATAACATGCTTCATTTTCTGTCAGGATGATTATTTTAAACTGCCACCGAAAACCAATGCCCGGCAGCGAGAAAAAGATATACGCTGGGTTGGAGCGCAGGAAGTCAGAATTGATCTCTTAGATCAGAATATTGCAGAAATAATTGCTGGGAAAACTCTTATTAGCAAGCCACTTGTTGATTTTGATGCAGATAGAATTACTGAGGAAATTGTCGATTTGTTACAATATAAAGTTTTAATAGCCGAAGGAACATACACCACCCTTCTAAAAAATGTCAATTGCAGGATATTTATCGACAGAAATAGATTTGACACCATTGAATCAAGAAAAAAAAGAGCACGTGAAAAACAGGATGAGTTCCTTGAACAAATCCTGACAATAGAACATGAAATTATTTCGCGTCATAAAGAAATGGCGGATATAATTGTGTCAAAGGAATGGAATGCATATAATACCAAATGATAAAAGACAAAGTTAATTGTAATACTTTCAGTTAGACATAATTTTAAACATGAATAGAACCAGTTATAAAAACCTTGCCATGCTAAGCACTCATGGCTATTTTGATCCGGTTCCGACACTTGGTATTACGGACACAGGAGGCCAGGTAGTATATGTTCTTGAATTATCCAAAGCTCTCGCAAGAATGGGGATAAAAGTCGATATTTTCACACGGTGGTTCGACCAAAACAAACCTCAGATCGACCCTGTACCCGGTTTTCCCGAAGTACGGATTATCCGAATACCCTGTGGCAATTGGGAATTTGTACCTAAAGAATTTATCTATGATCTTTTACCGGAACTGGCTTTAAACATGATCCGCTTTATCAGTAAGAACAACATATCCTATGATCTTTTTCACGGACACTATGTTGATGCCGGAATTGTAATGCTCGAGGTTGCAAAATTCTTTGAAAAACCAGCTTACTTTACTGCGCATTCGCTTGGAGCATGGAAACGTGACCAAATGGGAGGAAATAAGGATGAAATGGAAAAGATGTTTAATTTCCGGCATCGTATAGCCGAGGAAATCAGAATATTCAAATCCGTAAACGGACAAACGATGACCTCCTCTGTTCAACTTGAAAAATTAAATACACTTTATGATTATCATGCAGAAAACATTGAGATCATTCCTCCGGGGGTGGATATATTCAGGTTCAGAATGCAGCGGGCTTCTGAACAAAAAGTTGAAACAAATTTGCCAGAAAAATACATTTTGAATTTAAGCCGGATCGATTCTAACAAGGGGCATGATTTACTTTTGAAATCATTTGGCAGCATTGCTCACCAGCTAAATGATGTACACCTTGTAATAGGCGGTGGTTCACCCAACCCTAAACCACGAGAGATTGAGATTTTTGATATGATGAGGAAAATAATAGATGAGAAAAAAATAAAGGACAAAGTTCACATGGTGGGTTACATAAGTGATGATCTTATGCTTCCCTACTATCAAAATGCAATGCTGTTCATTTTACCTTCTATTTTCGAACCCTTTGGAATGACGACACAGGAGGCGATGGCTTGTGGTTGCCCGGTAATTGCTTCAAAATTCGGTGGAATACGCAATGCAATCACACACGGTAAAAACGGTTTACTTATTGATCCCTCTGATGAAAAAGAGTTCGGCTTTGCAATAAAAAGCTTGCTGGATGATGAAATTCTGAGGAGAAGAATCGGAAAGGCAGGTAGTGTGCTAATCAGAAATGAATATAGCTGGGAAGCTATTGCTGACAGGTTTTTAGAGTTTTATATTAAATTTAAGCAGTTTAAAAATCAATGATTGTCAGCGCTGCATAAATAGGAAAAATAATATGTTGGTTCCAAAAGAAGAATTTATTGCCGGTAAAATTTATGTGATCAGGAATCAGAAAGTAATGACCTATTCAGATCTGGCTGCCCTGTACGGTATAGAAACGAAAGTTTTAAAACAAAATGTTAAAAGGAACATCGAAAGATTCCCCGATGACTTTATGTTTGTTCTTGAAAAAAAAGAATTTGATAACTTGAGGTCACATTTTGTGACCTCAAGTTGGGGAGGAAGGAGACATCTTCCAATGGTTTTCACGGAACAGGGAGTTGCAATGTTATCAGGTATTATAAGAAGTCCGGTCGCAGTTCAGGTAAATATCCAGATCATGAGGGTCTTTGTCAAAATGCGGAAACTTATTTCAACTTATCAGGAACTGCATGAAAAAATTGAAACCATTGAAGCTGATGCTGCATTGCAAAATCAGCAAATTATCAGAATTTACGAAATCATAAAAGAGTTAATAGAGCCCTCGTACAAGAATAGGAATCCTTTAGGTTACAGATTAAAAGAAGAACGTGGAAGATATATTATTAAAAATAACTGAAATCAAAAGTGCAGGTAAAAAAGCTGCCTTTTGTATCATTGTTGAAACGAAAGGCAGTTCGCCTCGCAAAGCCGGATCGAAGATGATCGTTTACCCCGACAAAACAATAGAAGGGACTATTGGAGGTGGCAGCCTTGAATTTAAAGTAACGGAAGATGCATTGAAAGTGATGCATGAAAACCATCCTCAAAAGTTTGTATATCAGCTCGAACAAGATTTATCGATGCATTGCGGTGGCACAGCCGAAGTTTACATCGAACCTATATCGCCATTAAATAACCTCTATATTTTCGGTGGCGGGCATATTGGTAAAGCACTTGCAAAATACGCTCAAGACTTTGGGTTTTCAATTTTTATAATCGATCCCCGAACCGACATTTTGGATAAAATTGATTTTCCTGGAATTCAAAACATAAATGAGGATTTTATTTCTGCTGCAAAAAGGATAAATTTTCATACTCATGATTATATAGTAATTGTAACTCCAAAACATGCCTTTGATGAAGAAGTTCTTGCAGTATGCGCAAAAAAGAGTTTTTCCTATCTTGGAATGATCGGCAGTAAAACGAAAATAGCTCTTGCCCGTAAAAGAATGGTCAATGAAAAAAAACTTAATGAAGAGGAGCTAAACAGAGTAGATATGCCGATTGGAATTAAATTCAATGCCCAAACTCCAGAGGAGATAGCGATTAGTATTCTCGCTAAATTGATAGATGTTAAGAACTGTGCAACGGGATGATGAGCGATTTTCAGGATCATATCAGCTTTGTTTTCGAGGAAAGGATCGTAAACCTAGATTTTAAGGATCAAAAAATTAGTCCAACCCTGACAATTCTTAATTTCTTAAGATCGCTGCCAAATCATAAGGGAGTTAAAGAAGGCTGTGCCGAAGGGGATTGCGGTGCTTGTACCGTAGTTATTTCAGAACTTAATAATACAGGTAATTTGACTTACAAAGCTGTCAATTCCTGCCTGGTCTTCTTGCCCATGTTGCATGGAAAACAATTAATTACAGTTGAAGATCTTGCCGAAAGAAATGGCAATTCAATCCTTCTTCATCCTGTACAACAGGCCCTGGTAAATTTTAATGGCAGTCAGTGCGGGTATTGCACACCTGGAATTGTCATGTCGATGTTTGCACTTTATAAAAATTACAAAAATCCTTCAAGAGCGATTATCGTAGATGCCCTGATCGGTAATCTTTGCCGGTGTACCGGTTATCAATCAATACTTAAGGCTGCGCAAAAAGCGACAAGGGAAATTAAACCCGATAAATTTTCAAAGCATGAAAAAGAGATCGTTTCTCTGTTAAAAAAGATCAAAATATCGTCCGGGTCACTTTCCATAATAACTTCGGGTCAAAAATATTATCAACCCCGCTCTCTTTCCAGTTGCCTCGAAATAATAAAGAAATATCCTACGGCGACCCTGATAAACGGGTCTACCGATATAGCTTTGCTTCAAACCAAGAAGTATATAAAGCAGGAGGAAATAATCGATCTTTCAGCTTTAGATGAATTAAAGCAATTCCATGCGACAACCCGTGAAATCACCATAGGTTCTGGAATACCACTCGAGGCTGTAAAAGAATCCGTTAAGGATATTTTACCTGAATTGTTCCAGGTTCTGCAGGTTTTTGCCTCAAAGCAAATCAGAAATGTTGCAACATTGGGTGGAAACATTGCAACAGCATCTCCCATTGGCGATAGCATCCCCCTTCTGTTGGCTTATAATTCAAAGCTTAAAATAATCAGCAAACAAGACTACAGAACTATTTCAATAGAGAATTTTATTAAGGGATACAGGAAAACTTCCCTGGGGAAGAATGAAATTATTCATTCTATTATTATACCAAGACCTAAGAATGTTTTTATCAGGTTTTATAAAGTTTCCAAAAGAAAAGACCTAGATATTTCAACTGTTAGCGCGGGATTCAGATTAGGTCTGAAGAACAATATTGTTACTGATATCTGTCTTGCTTTTGGTGGAATGGCCGAAATGGTCAGGAGAGCCAAATTCGCTGAACAACAACTGCTCAACAATGAATGGTCGATTGAAAACATAATGCATGCACAAAATCTGTTGAGTAAGGATTTCAGCCCGATTTCAGATGCGAGATCCACTGCTGAGTTTAGGTCAGATGCCGCAAAAAATCTATTGCTTAAATTCTATGAAGAAACAAATAACAAAGCCACTTCTTCACGATAGTATAATAAAGCATGTAACCGGAGAATCGGTCTATGTTAACGATATTCCGGTGGGAGAGCAGTTGCTTTACGGGCATTTGGTTTACAGTAAACATGCTCATGCAGGCATCATGATAAAAAACCTCGCAAAAGCCAGAGAATTGAAAGGAATTAAAGCTATTCTTTCTTATAAGGATATCCCCGGTTCAAATCAGATGGGACCAGTATATCCCTGACGAACTCTGCCTTGCAGAGTCCGAAGTACATTTTATCGGTCAGGTAATATTGCTAATTGCGGCCGAATCAAAGGAAGCTGCACGTGAAGCTGAAAAACTGATTGAAATTTTATATAAACCAAAGGAAGCCATACTCGATCTGGAAACTGCAATATTAAAAAACAACCGGTTGCACCCACCTCGTAAAATAGAATGCGGAGATATCACAAAAGCCTTCAGGAATTGCAATTACAAACTAGAGGGTATTTTAATAACCGGGTCGCAGGAACATTGGTACCTTGAAACTCAATCATGCCTTGCCATTCCCGGTGAAGAAAATGAAATGAAATTGTACAGTTCGACCCAACATCCTTCAGAGACACAGACCATTGTTGCCGAGGTGCTGGGCCTGCGGAAAAATGAAGTTGAAGTCGAGGTGAGAAGGATTGGTGGAGCTTTTGGAGGCAAAGAAACACAAGCCAATCATTATGCAGCCTGGAGTGCGTTGCTTGCGAAAAAAACCGGAAGACCTGTAAAAATTCACCTTACCCGAGATGAGGATCAGATCATTACAGGTAAAAGACACACCGCATTGACCCATTACAAAGTTGGCTTCGACAAAACAGGAAAAATTTCAGCTCTCGACATTAACCTTAACCTGGATGCAGGATCATCAAGCGACCTGACGATGGCAATACTTGACAGAGCAATGTTCCATGTTGATAATGCCTATTACATTCCAAACTTAAGAGTCATAGGCAATACGTGGAAAACCAACAAGCCATCGAACACTGCTTTTCGTGGTTTTGGTGGTCCACAGGGAATGAGTATAATTGAAAATATTGTCGACAGGATAGCAAGATATCTTCACAAAGATCCCAATGAGGTCAGATTTGTGAATTTCTATAGATCACATACCAAAAATATAACACATTACGGACAAAAGATTACCAACAACCGTCTGTCTATGCTTTATAATCAATTGGTTGATTCGGCAAATTATTACCAGCGCAGAAAGCAAATCGATCAATTCAACCGTTTGAACCGGTTTATCAAGAGAGGTTTAGCCCTAACGCCAGTAAAATTCGGTATTTCATTTACTACAACTTTCCTCAACCAGGCTGGCGCTTTGGTTAACATTTACAGAGATGGAACCGTTCAGGTAAACCATGGTGGCACAGAGATGGGGCAGGGTTTGCACACCAAAATACTTGAAATTGCATCAAAAGAATTGGGGATAAGCCCTGAGTATATCAAAGTATCTGCGACAAATACCTCGAAAATCCCTAACACTTCAGCAACTGCTGCATCCTCAGGCAGCGATTTGAACGGAATGGCTGTAAAAAACGCAATTGAGACGATTAAATCAAGATTGAAAAAGATTGCAATTGATCTCCTGAATGAAAATCATACAAAACCTGATATTGTATTTGAAAATAATTTCATATTCAACCCTGAAAAAACCAATAATAAAATTACCTTTAAGGAATTAATCAATCAGGCTTATCTGAACAGGATCAGCCTTAGTGCAACCGGCTTTTATAAAACTCCAGGAATTTTTTATAATAAGAATTTAGGAAATGGAAAGCCATTTCATTATTATGCATTTGGAATGGCTGTTTCTGAAGTTGAACTTGATACCTTAACCGGTTATGTTAAGTTGCTGAGAACAGATATTCTGCATGATGTTGGAAAATCAGTTAATGAGACACTTGATATAGGACAGATCGAAGGTGGATTCGTTCAGGGATTGGGATGGGTTACCACCGAGGATATAAAATATGATGAGAAGGGTAATCTGCTCAATCATTCACCTGACACATACAAAATCCCAACCATTAATGATATACCAAAGGATTTCAGAGTGCAATTGCTTAAAAATGCACCTAACCCTAATACTATCAGGCAAAGCAAAGCTGTGGGTGAGCCTCCTTTCATGCTTGCATTGTCTGTATGGCTTGCGATCAAGGATGCTGTTTCGGCAGTAGCCGATCATAAATTTGAGCCGGAGTTTTCATTACCCGCCACAAATGAAGTGATTTTAAAATCTCTGAAAAACCTGAAAAAATCAATTGATCTGGAAATTACTTAAATGGTAAACCTTTCTGTTAATTATTTGATATCACTTTCAGCCTTTTCTCCTTTTTTTATGTTCTCCTTTTTACAATGAAGTGGTATCCCCAAAATATCTCATGTAATCCTTCCTGGTATTTATGTTTACCAATATTCCCGGATCATTTACTCCAACTTCACATCTTTTATATTTTGCCAATACATCTCTCAGGTTTTGATCGTCTAATCGGTCTTTCTTTAGCTCGTTAATTAATTTATCATTTATTAATAAAGGGTGACCCGATTTTTTTTGAAAGACAGGAACTGCATAATCAGCAACTTTAAAATTCTTCATGAGTAATTTAAGCGTTTCATTATCCACTAAAGGATTATCTATATTCTGCAGGAAAGCAAGTGATCTTTCCCCTTTTTCCGATAACCCGACTTTTATTGAATACAACCTTCCTCTTTCAGGATATTGATTTAATATAAACCTGTGATCCTTAAAAAAATGAATTCCGGATTCCTGAATAAGATCAGCAACCTCCGTGTTCACAACGGTTACAATCTCGTCGATACCGGCCGATTTATATGTTGAAATAATCCTTTCAAGGAAAGTGCTATCCTGGTTGAATTTCAATAAAGGCTTCGGCTCACCCATGCGGGAAGAACTTCCGGCAGCCAGGATTATGCATGAAAATTCCTTTGTCTTCATCTGAAAATAAACAAAGCTAAGCAATCTTTATTATTTTTGTCAACTGTGAAATTTCAAAGGTAGAAGGTAATTATTAGGGCCTGATGGAATATCGATCGAAAGAACTGCAACGCGCTTCATGGATTGGCATTGGAGGAAATGCGTTTCTGGCCATATTAAAAGTCATTGTCGGTTTTATTTCTGGTAGTTTTGCAGTCATTGGTGATGGAATCGATACAGCGACCGACGTTCTGACCTACGTTATTACACTCATCACCGCTCGAATAATTTCCAAACCTCCCGATCCAAAATACTCTTACGGCTATAAAAAAGCCGAGACTTCTGCAACAAAGATTCTCGCTTTTATCATTTTCTTTGCCGGTGCCGAACTCTTCCTGTCATCCATCCGGCAGCTTATATCCGGTGAATTGAGGGAAATGCCCGAAATGATCGCAGTATATGTAACAGTGCTTAGCATTATTGGTAAAGCTATACTCGCTTTGTGGCAATTTGGGATTGGAAAAAAAATCAAGAGCCAGATGATCATCGCGAACGCCCGTAACATGAGGAATGATGTTTTGATATCCTCTTCGGTTCTCCTTGGCCTATTGTTCACTTTCGTGTTAAAAATGCCCGTTTTTGACAGAATAACTGCTTTAGCTGTAAGCCTCTGGATCATCAAAGTCGCATTCGATATTTACCGGGAATCGAATCTTGAAATGATGGACGGATTAAAAGACACTACAATTTACGATCAGATTTTTAAGTCGGTTGAAGAGGTTGAAGGAGCATATAATCCGCATCGGATCAGGGTGAGGAAAATAGCTGAACTTTACCTGATTGCACTTGATATAGAAGTGGATAAAGATAAAAAGGTAAGTGAGGCTCATCTGATTGCCAAACAAGTCGAAAACAGACTGAAGCATAACATTGAAAACATTTTTGATATCCTCGTACACATCGAACCTTTAGGCAATCAGGAAAGTGATGAACTTGAGGGAATATCAATAGAACACCTGAATCCTAAACCTGGTTGTAAACCGATTCCATGAAGCAAGGTTTTTCAATATTACCTTTCAGGCAATTGGTCAAAATTACATTGAATCATTTGCAGGAAAATCGTTCATTTTTCAATATTCCGCAGGAAGTTTTTTTTAAAGCCATGCCGGAAGATCCTTTCAGGATGATTCGTTTTGGTCAGATGCTTGAAAGCCCTATTGGTACTGCAGCAGGCCCCCATACTCAGCTTACACAGAACATTATTGCAGCATGGCTTTGTGGAGCAAGATACATCGAATTAAAAACAATTCAAACCCTTGACGAACTGAAAGTTTCAAAACCCTGCATCGATATGCAGGATGAAGGATATAATTGTGAATGGTCTCAGGAATTAAAAATAACAGAATCCTTCGATCAGTACCTCAATGCCTGGATTATGGTTCACCTTTTGCAAGACAAATTCAATCGTGAAAAGGGTCAAGACTTAGGAACCATTTTCAACATGAGTATCGGATACAACATGAATGGGATACTTAATGAAAATGTTCAATGGTTTCTCAACCAGATGAATGATTGCCGGCAGCAAAAAATCCAGAAATTAAATGAAATCCTTGATATCTATCCGGGTATTGATAATATCAAAATTCCAGACCGGATTTCAAATAATGTGACCCTTTCGACAATGCACGGCTGCCCCCCTAATGAAATTGAAAAAATTTGCAAATATCTTATTGAAGAAAGGAAACTCCATACCATCATTAAACTTAATCCAACCCTGCTTGGCAAAGAAAATCTGAATAAAATTTTACAAAATGGCGGCTTTAATATTAATGTTCCTGATGAAGCTTTTGAGCATGATCTTCAATATCATGATGCAATAAGAATCATCCAAAATCTTCAGAGCATTGCTGCCAAAAATAATGTTCATTTCGGGCTCAAACTCACGAACACTCTTGAATGCCTCAATTTAAAAACAGCCCTTCCTCCCGATGAAAAAATTTTGTACTTAAGTGGCAGGGCACTCCATCCTTTAGCTGTTTTTCTGGCTTTAAAGCTACAGAATGATTTTCATGGTGAGCTTGATATTTCCTTTTCAGCAGGGGTCAATGCTTTTAATATTCATAAAGTATTATCCTGCGGATTAATGCCGGCTACCGTTTGCAGCGATCTTTTAAAGCCGGGCGGCTATGGATTGTTAAACCAGTATCTCATCACCCTTTCAAAGGAAATGAAGTTATCGGGAGCCAATGACCTTGATGAATATATTTTAAAATCATCCGGTAAAAATTCTATTAGTGATGGATCACTGGAAAACTTAAGAAGCTATTCCGGTGAAATTTTGCAAAACAAAGACTACAGGCAAAATTATTTTCACAAACCGGATATTAAAACCGAAAGACAACTTGGAGCATTTGATTGTATTAATGCGCCATGCGTAGAGGCCTGTCCGGCAGAGCAGGCAATTCCTGATTATCTGTATTATACTTCAAAAGGTGATATGAATAATGCTTTCCGGTCAATCCTTTTGACAAACCCTTTTCCAAATACCACAGGAATGGTTTGCGATCATTTCTGCCAGACAAAATGCACAAGAATAAATTATGATGATCCGCTGCTCATAAGAGAAATAAAGCGATTCGTTGCGGAAAATCATACAGGTAATAATTCCCCAACAATTGAAATGCCAATTGATAAATCTGTTGCCATAATAGGAGCCGGCCCATCCGGCCTGGCATGTGCCTATTACTTAAATCTTGCAGGATTCCGGGTTGAGGTGTTTGAAACAAAAAGCAGGGCCGGTGGTATGGCAAATGAAACTATTCCAGAATTCCGGTTAAAACCTGCTTCCCTTTTCAGGGATATTGAAAAAATTGAAAAAATCGGGGTTAAAATCAATTATAATTCTTCGATTGATCAACATCTTTTCCACCAACTAAGAGAGAAGTATGATTTTGTAAATATAGCTACCGGCGCATGGTCATCCAGAAAATTCAGGATAGAAGGCATAGATAGCATCGGGGTTATTGATCCCCTGGAATTGCTGAGTCAGGTGAAGCGTGGAATAAAAACAAGCATTGGGAAAAACATTGCAGTTATTGGAGGAGGCAATACGGCTATGGATGTGGCAAGAACCGCTTTAAGGCTGTCTGGCAGGAATGGAAGGGTTACCATTATTTATCGCCGGTCAGTCGCCCTCATACCTGCCGGTTACGAAGAAATCAAAGCATCAATTAACGAAGGCATAACTGTCATGGACCTCACTCTGCCGGTAAGGGTGAATTCCATGAATGGCAGGGTTGATTCCTTAACCTGTGTAAAAATTAATCTTGTGACCAAACAGGGTTCTGAAAGACCGGTTCCGGTTGAAATTTCCGGATCGGATTTTGAAATCAAATTCGATACTGTTATTCCTGCCATCGGACAGGATGCTGTTGTAAGTTTCATCGAAAAAGACGTGGGCATTTCGGGTAACGACAGTTTTGAAACTTCATTCAGTAATGTATTTATCAGCGGTGATGCTAAAAGAGGCGGATCAACTGTAATTCAGGCCATAGCTGACGGGAAAAAAATTGCATCGATAATCATGGCTAAATGCCGATATGGTCCAAAGGAAACAAATTTGAAAGAACGACAAAAAGATGATTTCACCCGGTTAATGATTAATCGGATGAAAAAGCAAAAGGCTGCCGAAATTCCTGAGTTGAGTCTCGGGACAAGAGACAATTTCAAGGTCACTACAGGAACTCTTCAACCCGAAATGGCAAAAGCTGAGGCATCACGATGCCTGAAATGTGATGAATTATGCAATATTTGCGTAACAGTTTGCCCTAACCTCGCATGCTTTTCTTACCGGATAGAGCCATTCCGGTTCGAACTTCAGAAAATTGTTATGATAAATGGTACTCCTGAATTAGTTGAGGATAAAACTTTTTCTATAGGGCAGCAATATCAGATCCTTCACATCGCAGACTGGTGCAATGAATGCGGTAACTGTTCAACTTTCTGCCCAACATCCGGCGCTCCCTACGTTAACAAGCCAAAAATTTTTCTTGATAAAAAATCCTTCGATGATTGCAGTAAAGGATATTACTTTGAAAATGACAAGCAAATATTAAATTATAAAGATAATAGCCTGAGGTATTCATTACATAGAACAGGCGATCATTTCAAATATACAATAAATTTATCCGAGGTTATCCTCCAATGTGATACATTCAGAGTAGTGAGCTTTAAGCTTGATAATCCACAAGTGATCACTCTTCTTGCGGCAGTTGAAATGTCGGTAATTTTTAAAGGTGCAATTGCGTTTTGGAAAGGAAAAATAATTTAGCTTATGAAAAATAAAACAGAAGAAGTTCTTGCAAACACGATAGCCCGTTGCCGGGACAAGCACATCATCATTCCCACTTATTCGCAAATGCGGAACCCCGAACTGATTCCTCAAAAAATCAAAGAAAAATTGAAAAACATAGGTTTATGGGATTTAAATTCACTTAATCTCTTCAGGATTACGTGGAAAAATGAGCCGGAGGATTTTGGAGGAGGTTATGGTAAAGTGAATTATTTAGAAATACCACCTTCATTATCTGGAGTTAAAGCCCGAATTTTTATTCTGACAGGCAAATATTTCCCGACAGGGGCGCATAAAGTTGGAGCCACCTTCGGTCCGCTGGTCGAAAAACTGATTACCGGTCAATTTGATCCTACCTGGCAGAAAGCTTTATGGCCTTCAACAGGAAATTACTGCCGGGGCGGGGCCTATGATTCTTATCTGCTTGGATGTAAATCCATCGCTGTCCTTCCCGAAGAAATGTCAAAAGAAAGATTTGAATGGCTGCACAGGGTGGGTGCTGAAGTGTTTGCCACTCATGGCTGTGAAAGTAATGTTAAGGAAATTTACGATAAGGTAAAAGAACTCAAAGCGGAACGGGGTGATGAAATTGTAAACCTCAATCAGTTCGAGGAATTCGGTAATCCTCGTTGGCACTACGCAGTCACAGGGCCAGCGATGGAGGAAGTCTACGTGCAAGAAAAATCAAATAAAAGCAGGTTCAGTGGTGTCTTCCTCACCCAGGGCTCAGCAGGAACGCTTGCAAGCACTGATTATCTTCGGGAAAAATTTCCTTTTTTGAAAGTTTGCGCCGGGGAAGCCCTGCAATGTCCTACACTATTGTTTAATGGTTATGGCGGCCATCGTATTGAGGGCATCGGAGACAAACATGTGCCATGGGTTCATAATATAAAAAACATGGATATGGTGGCTGGTATTGACGATAACGCCAATATTCGCATCATGCGACTGTTTAATGAACAAACGGGAAGGGAATTTTTAGTCAATGAAGCCGGGGTGGACCCCCTTATTGCGTCGAAGCTTGGATTGCTTGGTATTTCATCTGTTGCCAACCTGATGGGAGCGATCAAAATGGCAAGGTATTATGAATTGAATGAGGATGATTTTATTTTTACTGTTTCAACCGACTCAATGGAAATGTATCGTTCAAGGCTCAGGGAGGAAAATGAGAAACGTGGCAGTTTAACGAATCATGATGCAGCAATCATTTATGAAGCAGACCTCCTGAAACTGACGGTTGACTACATGCTTGAACTGAACTACTACGATAAAAAGAGAATCCATAATCTGAAATATTTCACCTGGATCGAACAGCAGGGGAAAACGGTTGAAGAACTGAACGATCAGTGGTATGATCAAAATTACTGGAAATCCCGCTATGCGGAAATCGACTCCTGGGATGAAAAGATCATGGAATTTAACAAAAAAACGGGGTTACTAAAGGAGTATGAGTAAGGAATTTATTTATGCATGTGGTGAATGCGACAAGGAATTCCCCGGCAACCAAATCATGTATCTTTGTCCACACTGTAATCAGACGGGCACTTCACGTCCTCCAAAAGGAGTATTGAGAATCCTGTACAACTATCTTGAAATTCCTCACAAAACCGATATATTTGAGCACCTGGTATCAACCGGGTTTATTGATCTGCTTCCCATTACCTCATTAAATTACCTTCCACGTCTGCGGATTGGTAATACGCCTCTGTATTCCACAAGTTTTTTGGCAGGCAAAATCCTTCCATTTGAATTGTACCTTAAAGACGATTCACAGAATCCGACATTTTCTTTTAAGGATCGGGCTTCTGCTTTAGTTTCAGCTTTTGCAAGAGAGCGGGCTCAGAATACGATAATCACTGCATCGACAGGTAATGCCGGTTCTTCACTTGCGGGTATTTGTGCGGCACAGCATCAGAAAGCAATTGTAGTAGTCCCTGCAAGTGCACCAATTGCAAAACTTATTCAGATTTTAATGTACGGAGCTTTCATCGTTCCAATCGCCGGCAGTTATGATGATGCTTATGATTTAAGCATACATGCCTCTCAGAACTTTGGTTGGTATAACAGGAATACCGCCTACAATCCTCTCACAATCGAAGGGAAAAAAACCGTTTCATTTGAATTGTTCAGGCAAATGAACAGATCCATCCCTGACAGGATATTTGTTCCTGTTGGCGATGGCGTAATTATTTCAGGTGTATATAGGGGCTATGAAGATCTTTTCATCCTCAACCTGATCGATCAGATTCCTGTAATTGTTGCCGTCCAGTCCGAAGGAAGCCCAAATCTCGTAAACAACCTTAATTCAAATAAATTCAAAGTAAAGAAAAGCCATACTATTGCTGATTCCATTTCGGTTGATTATCCCCGCAATTTTAATATGGCGAAAGGCTATCTTGATGATTATAATGGAGAATCTGTTTTGGTTACGGATGAGGAAATCCTCTCCGCATCTGAATTGCTTGCCAGGAATACAGGTATTTTTGCTGAACCGGCTGCCGCAGCTGCATTTGCCGGAATACTAAAATATTATAACGAAGACAGGCTTAAACCCGGGACAAAAAATGTTGTCCTCCTTACGGGCAGCGGACTTAAGGATATTCAGTCGGTGCGGTCTTCAATAAAAATACCTGATCCAATTGAGCCTAATCTTAGTGAAATAAAAAAAATAATTCACGATTAAAACTTCTATGACAGAGAAAACCATCCTCTATTTTGCAGCTACTATCGTTATGCTTCATATTATTGTTGGACTCGGCTGGGTATTATGAAAAATGCGAAAAAAGGAAACGAAAAAATGATACTTTTTCTTTTAACATTATCGCTCCATTACCAAATTGAAATAATAAAAACAGGAAACCAATAAGTTTAGGTTTCCTGATTTCCTTAGGGTGGATGATGGGACTCGAACCCACGGCCTTCAGAGCCACAATCTGACGCTCTAACCACCTGAGCTACAACCACCGTTTTATATAGGGGGCGAAATTAATACTTTTTTATAAATTAAGAATGTTTACTTTTGCCATTTTATTTAAGTAATCTATCAAATTCTTATAAAATGAGATCATTTTTCAAAACAATGGTTTTAATCAGTACTGTTTTTTCACTCACCAGTTTCACCAAAATTGACCAGCCCAAAAGTAAAACCATTTCGGGTGGCGAACTTACATTCACAGTCAGAACAGTAACACAAAACGGAACTTATGCTCCTAAACATGTTCTCGCTATTTGGATTGAGGATGCCGATGGATTTGTCAAAACAAGAAAAGCTATGGCTAATCAAAGAAAACAATACCTTTATACCTGGAAGGCTGCCTCCAATTATAATGTGGTTGATGCAATAACCGGATCAACACTCAATAGTCATCAAACGCATACAGTTTCATGGGATTGCGTTGATCTGGACGGGAATATAGTTCCTGATGGCGATTATGAAGTATGGGTTGAATTTACTGAAAAACATGCACAAGGTCCTCTTTATACTCTTACCTTTACCAAAGGACCAAATGCCCAATCCATAACTCCTCCCAATCAAACGTATTTCAAAGATATTGAGTTGGACTTTGTTCCTTTAATAGCCGACTTTTCATCGAATATAACTTCAATCTGTTTAGGTGAAAATGTAACATTCACTGATCTATCAGTAGGAGCAACAAGCTGGAATTGGAATTTTGGCGCTGGTGCAACACCTGCGACCGCTACAACAATAGGTCCACATACAGTAACCTACAACACAGCCGGACCAAAGACAGTAAGCCTTACCATAAACGGTTCCTTTACAGAAACCAAGCAAAATATGATCACTGTTAATACATCACCCATCGCTGAATTCAGTTTTTCCGGAAATGAATATACGGTCGATTTTACAAACAACTCCGCCAATGCAACTTCTTATCAATGGGATTTCGGGGATGGTTCAACAAGTAGTGAAAATAATCCAATACATACCTATTCCACTGCGGGAACATATACGGTTTCACTAACAGCCAACTATTTAAATTGCAGTGATGTTGTTTCGCATGAAGTTTCTGTTCCAATGGTTGGTATAAGTTATCTTATGGAGGTTAATGAACCTATTTTATTTTACCCAAATCCAACAAAGGGAGAAATTAATTTTACAGTTAAAGAAAACATTTCAGGAAATATTTCAATAAGTATTTTTAATACAATGTGTCAGCAAGTTTACAAATCTGTATTAATTGGAATAGAGGAAAACAAAAATAACAGTATTGATCTTACAGGTTTTCCAAAAGGAATTTATTTTATCAAAATCGAAAGTCCTGTCCTGAAAACGAATCAAAAAATACTGCTGAATTAAGGTAAATCAATTTCTTGTGTAAATTTTCTACCCAGCATTTACATCATATCTTTAAGTTTTAAAATATTTCAATTAATTTGATTTATACTGACTCTTTAAAAGTTGGCGAAGTAGCTATTTGTTTAGTAGAAGTTATGCCGCCAGTTTCAATTCTAATTTATTCACAAACCTGTTTTCTGATGTTATAATTCCCTTTCTCAGCCATATTATTACCATAAGTATTATGAAATGGCTTTTTTACTTCCCATAATCGACCAATGCTTATATATTCAACAGCCGTTGAATTTAATTACAACGCTTATATTCGATTGATTTACAGCCATTCTATCACCAATAACACATTCACTGTATATTTATTAAACACTTTATTGTGTAGAAATTATAAACTGTAGTCCATCTATCTATTTGATTACAAATTTATTAGATGATATTATTTACTTTGGTATTGTAATTGAAATAACGAGTTAACATTATACGATAGATATGAAAACTTATTTAGCAACAATAGTAAACCTTAAATCTATGAAAAAGATATTTATTATTTCAATGGGGTTATTACTTTCATTTTCTGAACAGGTAATAGGTGAGGAAATTTTAGATAAAGTAAATGGGAATAAAAATAATGAGGTAAATGTTTTATGTTCTTCTGATTTGTATAATCTTGTGCAGCAATGGGTCGGCCATTATTCCGTATTAAATCCTAAATCACAGATTGATTTAATAGTAGCTAATCCAGATGAACTGTTTGAAGCAACAGCATTTGAGGCTAATCTGGGTATTATTTCAGATAAATATTTTAAATCGATCAAAAGCAAAAATTTATGGAAAATACTAATTGGGCGAGAAGTAATTGTACCAATAATTAATTCTAATAATCCATTCCTTGATAAAATTAACTTGCAGGGCATTTCAGCAAAAGATCTGGCTGAATTATTACTGACTGCAAAAACAAAAAGCTGGGAATCACTTTTTGGAAGCGATGAATTTGTTCCCTTGAATTATTATTATATTGAGGATGTATCGATCAATTCAGAAGTAGCTGATTTCATAAGTGTAAAGCAAATCCCAGTTACAGGAATCAAAGCCAGTGACGGCCAAGAACTTGTGAGACTTATACAAAACGATCCTCTTGGGTTTGGTTTCTGCAAGTTAACTGATGTTATAAATTCAGATAATCAGGATTTGGCTGAAAATATAAAACTATTTCCTATCGATAAAAACGCAAATGGTAAACTTGATTACTTTGAGAAAATCTATGATAATGTCAATGATTTCTCCAGAGGGATTTGGATTGGGAAATATCCTAAAACATTAATTACTGAAATTTATTCGGTTTCAAATGGATTTCCGACAAATGAGACTAAAGTAGCATTTCTTAAATACGCTCTCACTGATGGTCAGCAATTTTTGATCACAAATGGTTTTAGCGAACTTACATATAGTGAAATAAAATCGAAATTGGAAAAATTAATCAATCCTCAAGTTATAACAGTGCCAACAACAAATCAATATGCCTCATATAAATTATTGCTTTATGTCTTCATCGCATTAATAATTTTATTGACGGCTGGCATTTTTCTAAATGCATTGATGCGAAAACGAGTGACCAATTTTAAAATTTTAAAAAAGGGAGTCCCTGATCATCCAAAAGTCATCAATGAGAATTCTCTAATTATTCCAAACGGACTATACTATGATAAAACCCATACCTGGGCATTTATGGAAAAAGATGGAATTGTCAGAGTGGGTATAGATGACTTTATACAACATATGACGGGTCAAATTACCCGGATTGAAATGAAAAACCCAGGCGATCAGCTAAAAAAGAACGATCTTTTATTCTCTCTTATTCAAGATGGAAAACATCTAAATATACATGCTCCTTTTACAGGAAAGATAATTGATATCAATGAAATTCTGGTGACGAATCCTTCCAGAATCAATTCCTCACCTTACACGGAAGGTTGGGTTTATTTGATAGAACCATCCAACTGGTTACGCGAAATCCAGTTCCTGCGAATGGCCGGAAGGTACAAGGAATGGCTCAAGAATGAATTTCAGAGGTTAAAAGATTTATTTTCAACGACAATTAATATGAAAACTGCTGAATTCAACTTTGTCACTTATCAGGAAGGTGGAGAACTCAAAGACAATTTATTAAAAGATTTTGGACCGCAACTATGGGAGGATTTTCAAAAACATTTTATAGATACATCTGAATTTAGTTGAGCTTGTTAAATAATTTCTCTAACAAAAAAATGCAGTTATGAGAATAGATCGACGAAATTTTTTCAGGATGCTGGGTGTAACCGGAGCATCTCTGACAATCGGGAAAAAACTTGGTGCAACATCAAAAAATGAAAATGAAATTGAATTCAAGGGAGTTCTTTATGATTCAACTCTTTGCGTTGGTTGCCAAACCTGTGAATTCGCCTGCGCAAAAGCCAATGGTTTGCCGGAGCCGACCGATTCACCCGAAATCGGAGTATTGCGCAAAACTAATGAGGCAAGACGTAGCGTTATTAATGGATTTAACACTTCAAAAGGTGAATTATATGTTAAAAGCCAGTGCATGCATTGCAATGAGCCTGCCTGCACAGCTGCTTGTCTAACACAGGCCATGCAAAAGACTAAAGAAGGGCCTGTAATATGGAGGGGTGAAAAATGCATGGGTTGTCGATATTGTATGGTTTCTTGTCCTTATGATATTCCTAAATTCGAATATTTTAGCTCAAATCCGGAAATTAAAAAGTGTGATATGTGCCATGACCGCCAACTTAAAGGTAAAATGCCCGCTTGTGTGGAAAATTGTGAAGCTGGAGCGTTATTGTTTGGAAAACGCAGGGATTTAATAAAAGAGGCGCGCAGGAGGATTCAGGAAAATCCTGACCAATATGTTGATCAGATTTATGGTGAAAAAGAAGCGGGAGGTACAGGATTCTTATACCTTTCATCTGTTCCATTCAATGAATTAGGCTTCAATACAAAAATTCAATTAACATCATACCCCAGTTTGTCAAAGGGATTTCTTTATAGTGTTCCAACTGTATTTGTTCTTTGGCCGGCACTTTTGCTTGGGATTCAGGAGGCGACTAAAAATAACCATCATAAAGTAGAGGATTATGAATAATTTAACCAGTTATTCAATTGCAAAAGATCAGGAATGTAAAAATCTGTGGGGATTTCTAATTAGTGAATTGAAACCAAAGGGCAGGATTTTCACTCCTTTCAACATTATATCCCTTCCTATCATGCTGCTGGGTGTAGTATTAATTATTATCCGGTTTTGGAAAGGTATAGGATCCATAACAAATCTTACCCAGGAAGTTCCCTGGGGATTGTGGATAGGTTTTGATGTAGTTACGGGAGTTGCTTTTGCAGGAGGTGCCTACGTAATCACTTTTATGGTTTACATCCTGAATATGCGGCATTATCATTCTATTGTCAGGGTGACAGTTCTAAACGGATTTCTTGCATATGTGTTTTATGCCGGTGCTTTGCTCCTTGACCTGGGACGTCCATGGAATGTAATAAATCCAATTATTGGAAATAGCTTTGGTACCAGTTCTGTCTTATTTCTTGTTGCTTGGCACTTTCTTTTATATATGATTGCACAACTAATCGAATTTTCACCGGCAATTGCAGAATGGATCGGTGCTCGTCGTGCCCATAAAATTCTTTCAAATATGACAATTGCAGCAGTCATATTCGGAATAACTTTATCAACATTGCATCAATCAGGATTGGGAGCACTTTATCTCATGGCAAAAGATAAAATTCATCCGCTTTGGTACAATGAATTTATTCCTATTTTATTTTTTGTATCAAGTATTTTTGCAGGTCTTTCCATGGTTATTTTTGAGGGTTCTATTAGCAATAAAGTGTTTTCGGACCAGATCAGTGAAAAACATAGCCAATCTCATAATAAAATTATCCATGGGTTATCAAAAATCTGCGCTGGTGCTTTGCTTGCTTACTTTTTCCTTCAGGTGATTGTTTTTGTACATAACAAGAATTGGAACTATTTAAACACAGCAATGGGTTACTGGTATTTACTTGAAATGATTGGTTTTATATTATTGCCAATGATGCTTTTTTATTTTAGTTATCAGAGAAATAATTCTTTTCTAATTAAGGTTGCGTCCATTATCACGATGTCAGGTATCATAATCAACCGTCTTAATGTATCAGTAATAGGGTTTCGTTGGGACGCAACTACACACTATTATCCATCATGGATGGAGATTGTTGTTACCCTTGCGGTTATTTTTACCGAAATTTGGATATTCAGGTGGGTAATTAATCGTATGCCAGTACTTCGTGATTCACCATCCTGGGTTAAAGAAATAAATTAGAATTCCTTGTTTTAGTAACTTGTTAAATATTATAAAGTATTAAAAAATGGAAGGGTTTACTTACATAGACATATTTGAGACAAAAGGCATTGAATACTTGGTTATCATAGCATTCCTTTTAATTTTAATTCCTTTCTGGATATTACTTAACAAGGAATCAAGCGCTGCTAACAAAATTTACAAGAAACTCGGTATTCTTACAGCCGGAATTTTAAAAATTCCTCAGGGACTATTTTTTAGTAAAAATCATACCTGGGCATTTCTTGATAAATCGGGAATTGCAAATGTTGGACTGGATGATTTTCTGATTAAAATAGTTGGAGATGTGCGATTAAATCTGGTTAAGATATCTGGTAATAAAGTTAAAAAAGGGGAACTATTGATTGAAATTATTCAAAACGGAAAAAGACTTGTGATTAATTCACCCATTTCGGGTGAGGTCATCCTTGCAAATAATTCAATTGTGGAAAATCCAACTTTATTACATCAGGATCCCTACGCGAAAGGTTGGATTTATAAAATTAGACCATCTGATTGGAAATCCGAAAATCGATCTTTTTACCTTGGAGAAGAAGCTTCAAACTGGATAAAAAATGAGTTGACCCGATTTAAAGATTTCGTTTCAGTATCTCTTGGCAAATACTCTTCCGAACCTTCAATGATAACATTACAGGAAGGAGGAGAACTTCGACAAAACATACTATCTGAATTAGAAGATAAAATATGGATTGATTTCCAGGAATCTTTTTTAATCCTGTAAAAAGATTTATTTATCATTGATACCATAACACAGATTTTTTTATTATTTTGCGGTCATATAAAAAAAACAATAATCACATCCTGATCAAATTTCAGGAAATATTATTGTTATATTGCTTTCATTAATGAAACAGGTTTTGATATGGGCAAGGGATTAAAATTTTATCAAAAATATTTAAGGTTACAATCATCAATTTATAGCCAAGTAATTATAATTATCACGCTGCTTTCTGTATTTCTTTTTATCTCCTTTGGACTAATATTCCGGTCAGTATATGAAAATTACTTTAATACAATCATCCGTCAAAGCGGTAATAACGTTGGGTCAATAGTTGAAGGAGCATTATATTACTCCATGCTCGAAAACGATAAAAACACATTGCAAAATACACTCGATATCATTAATACAATGCCTGGTATTGATGAAGTCAATATGTATAATGAACAAGACAGCTTGGTTTACTCAACCTATAATTTAGAAACACCCGAACCGAGTAACCCCAATTGTAAAGAGTGTCATCCGGATATTGCCAGAATGTTTTCCAACAATGAGAAATCTTACCGTATCATCGATAAAGAAAGCGCCTGCCTAATGAGCGATAGTGAAAATGGTCACCGGCAATTACTAATTAGATCTCCCATTATAAATGAAAAATCATGCTTTTTGAGTTCCTGCCATGCCCATCCGGAAACCCAATCCTTTCTTGGCTCACTTATAATTAAAATTCCACTGGAAGATCTTGACCTTGCAGTTTTTAAATCTTCGAGGGATTTTTTTCTGTTTGCGGCGATTGCAACAATTTTACTTGTTTCATTTTTAATCATCTTCACAAGAAAAAAAATAAAACTTCCCCTGAGGGCGATTATAAATGCCAGTGAAGCTGTTGCCAGGGGCGATAAAAGCACACGACTCGATATTACACCAAATCTTCTGGATGATATGAGAATGGTTTCGGTTGCTTTTAATAACATGCTCGATAACCTTGGTTCGGCTTCAAAAGAATTGGAAAACTGGTCACATCAGCTTGAATATAAAGTTAAAAAAAAATCAGAGGAATTATCCGAAATTCAAAATGAATTAATACATGTGGAGCGGATAGCCTCACTCGGGAAACTTTCCTCATCAGTTGCACATGAAATAAATAACCCACTTTCGGGCGTATTAACATATACAAAATTGGTTCATAAACAATTGAATAAGCTTGACATAGAGAGAAATTCAAAAGATTCAATTATCAAATACCTCAATGTGATTGAGTCAGAAACAAAAAGATGCGGTGAAATTGTCAAAGGTTTACTTGATTTCTCCAAAAGAGATCAGGAAAATCTGGATAATAAGCATTTACACAAAATATTAAAGGACACTTATGATTTGATGGCACATCAGATGAAAATATCAAATATCAACTTCTATAATGAATTTACTGCCCAAAATGATTTAATTTATTGCAGCGAAAATCAGATCAAACAAGCATGTGTAGCCATTTTGGTAAATGCCTCCGAGGCTGTTGATATTAATGGAGAAGTTTTAATAAGAACCTTAAATCCTGATGAGAATCATATCAGAATAGAAATTAGTGATAATGGCAGCGGAATTAATCCTTCAGATATCCCGCACATATTTGAACCTTTTTTCTCAGCCAAACAAAAGGCAAGTGGGATAGGTTTGGGCCTGGCCATTGTCCATGGAATAATACAAAGCCATAAAGGGAAGATAGAGGTTGACTCCGCTTTGGGAAAAGGGACAACCCTTTCAGTTATTTTACCTTTAGTAAAGAAATAACAGAACAATTATGATACGAAAAATCACACTTCTGATTGTTGACGACGAAGAATCTGTAAGAGATTCTCTTTATAATTGGTTTATCGAGGATGGATATTTGGTTGACAGCGCTAAAGATGCTAAAGAAGCCCTGTCGTTGATCGAATCCAAAAATTATGATATCATTCTGGCGGACATTAAAATGCCGGGAATGGATGGACTGGAAATGCATAGAAGAATTAAATCACTGAATAAAAATTCTATTGTTATTGTGATGACAGCCTTTGCTTCGGTGGAAACTGCAGTTCAGGCTTTAAAAGACGGGGCCTATGATTACATTACCAAGCCTTTTGACCCCGACGATCTTTCTCACCTGATACGTAATGCAACCAGCCAGATTTCGCTGAAAGCAGAAAACGAAGCACTGAAAAATAAAATTATTTCTTTAGAAAACATTGAAAATATCATCGGGAATAGCGACGGCATGATGAAAGTGCTCAAAGAAGTAGAAAGTGTAGCCCAATCCAATTCATCAGTTATCATTACAGGAGAAAGTGGCACAGGAAAAGAACTTATCGCACGCGCCATTCATTCCAATTCACCTCGTAAATATTTTCCAATGGTGAGTGTTCATTGCGGAGCATTATCTGAAAGCCTTTTAGAAAGCGAATTATTTGGTCATGAAAAAGGGGCATTTACGGGAGCAATGTTCAATCGCAAGGGAAGATTTGAAATGGCTGATGGGGGTAGTATATTTTTGGACGAAATAGCTACCATTTCCCAAAAAATGCAGATTGAACTGCTTAGAGTCCTCGAATCAAAAACATTTGTAAGGGTTGGGGGTAATAAGGAAATCAAATCTGATTTCAGGATTATTTGTGCAACCAATAGAGACTTGAAGAAACTTGTCGAAGCCGGACTTTTTCGTGAAGACCTATATTACAGGCTAAACGTAGTGAATATAACAATTCCTCCCCTGCGTGAAAGAACTGAAGATATTCCTCCACTAGTTGATCACTTTATAAAAAAATATTGTACCTCGATGAGTCGGGAAATTATCCCGATTGATCAGGCAGCATTAAAACGTCTTAAGGAGTATGATTTTCCAGGCAATGTCCGTGAACTTGAAAATATTATTGAAAGAGCCATAGTAATCGGGAATGGCAAAGAAATCATGCTGAAAGATTTACCCCTTGCAAAAGATTTGATAAGTAGTTCCTTTGAAAGTCTTGATGAACTTGAAAAAAAATATATATTTGAGATTCTCAATAAATATGATTGGAATATATCCAGATCAGCCAGAGCACTAAAAGTGGACAGGGTTACACTTTATAACAAAATTAAAAAGTACGACCTAAAACACAAGAAATAATTCCGGGTTTTCTAATCCATTCGTTGCAAAAAAAATATAAAGAAACTTTCAAATTGATATTATTTAATTGAACCAACAATATATCTTATTAATATCTCATGGGCATTTCGAGCATTTCTTTCTTGAAAAAATAATTAAAGATATAGAAAGCGAGTTTTATCATCCTGTTAAAATGAAAGAAAGTCATGTTGATCTAAGTGAATTTTATGATCCAACACGAAGACAATATGACGGCAACAGGCTCATTAAATATCTTGACCTTGCTTCAGAACCAGGAAGCTTAAAAACTATTGGATTGTTTAATGTAGATTTGTTTATTCCTATCCTTACCTATATTTTCGGGCAGGCAATTTATAATGGGAAAACAGGAATTATTTCTCTTTACAGGCTAAGAAATGAGCAATACGGAATGCCCGGAGATGACAAACTTTTGCTTGACAGAATAAGAAAGGTTGTTATTCATGAGCTTGGCCACACATTTGGGCTGGTGCATTGCCATATACCCATCTGTGTAATGAGATCCAGCACCTATGTTGAAGACATTGATCAGAAAAATCAAAACCTTTGCAACAAATGCAAGGCTGAAATTGAAACAATAACAGGGGAAAAGCCAGTTGAAAAATAAAAAAAGAGAGAACGATTGTTCTCCCCCTTTTTAGTTTTTGTGAATTAGTTGCTTAAATGTCCTTTATTGACAATTGCACATCAAACACCTTCAACTAATAATACACAGAAAATTATTTCTGAATAGTCGGATTTGGATGAGCAATTTTCTTTACGGCTTCATCAAAATTAAAAGGTTTGTAGAAAGGATTATCTTTATTATGACATTTCTCGCAAACTTCTTTTGTCGGAAGGATTAATCCATTTTTAATTGACAAAGCCTGATCCTTCATAATGGTATTTGTTTTATAAGCACTGCCAGGTCCATGACATGATTCGCAGGAAACACCTTCAGCAATGGTTATACCTGCCATCTGACTATCCTTAAGTCCGCCAACTGTAGAATGACATTTGATACAACTTGGCTCCTTCGTAGGATCAGCAATATTGTGTTCCTTTGCATGGGCTAATGATTTTTCATTGCTTAAGGATTTCATCGCATTGGCATGCAAGCTTTCCGACCAAATTTTATATTGTTGTCCGGTCGCCGGTTTGTTATGACAGATTTTACATTTTGCAGCACCTACGTACTGAAAAGTTTGGGCAAGCAGTGTACTACCGGAAAATAACACCACACAAATAATTACAAATAGATTTTTACTTTTCATACTTTTCAAAATTTTAAAGTTACCTTAAAGACTATACTGTTTAACTAATAAATATTAAAAAATCCTAAATTAAATATTATTTACTGCTATCAAAATTCAAAACAAAATTATAAGTCGAATATTTAACAATTAATGTACCACATTTTTATCAATCCTCCTGAAAAAAATTTAAGACTCTTCTTGCCACTGTTAATTCGCGATAAAACTTTGTAAAAGTAGAAAAAAAATAAATTAAAAGATGCCATTGAAAAAAAATATTCAAATATTGATATATTTGCATTTCTTAGAATGTATATAAATTAGCACCAAATAACTATTAATATCATATCTTTTAATAATTTAGTCGAATCTTATGAAATAAGTTGATGATTAAAAAAGTAAAAAAACTGACAAGTAAATTGGCTATAACCATTTTTATGGCAGGAGCTTTTTTACCTGGCAATTTAGTCGGACAATCAAATGAGGATTGTTTAGGGTGTCATGAGGATCCTGAACTTACAGCTACAAGACAGGGAAAAACGATTTCCCTGTTTGTGAACAATTCCATTTTAATGAGTTCTGTGCATAAAGATGTTTTATGTGCTTCATGCCACCCTGATGCATTTGTTGAGGAATACCCCCATCCCGAAATCCTGGCTCCCGTGAATTGTGGTAGTATTAACTGCCATGCTGCCGCCCAAAATGAATTCGATAAAGGAATTCACGGCCAGGCGCTTCAATTAAAAGCATTATATGCACCTACATGCAAAGAATGCCATGGAGACCACAATATTTTAACCAGCGCCAACCCAAAATCCCGAACATATAAAATGAATATACCGGTACTATGCGGTAAATGTCATCGGGAAGGGGCACCGGTTGCACGGACTTATAATATCGGAGAACATAATATTCTCGAAAACTACAGTGAAAGTATTCATGGTGAAGGATTATTTAAAAAAGGATTAATCGTTTCGGCCACTTGCAATGATTGCCACGGGAATCATCTGGTATTACCTCATACCAGTCCTAACTCTACAATTTCACTCAAAAATATTGCCAGTACCTGTATGCAATGTCATGCTGAAATTGAGAAGGTTCATACAAAAATCATTAAAAAGGAGTTATGGGAAAAAGAGCCCGGAGCCATTCCAGCCTGTACTGATTGCCATCCCCCCCACAAAGTAAATGTTCAAAATATCGTTTTCACCATTTCTGACCAGTCATGCCTGAAATGCCACGAAACCAATGATGTACACAGAATGTCCGGTGATTCTGTTGTTTCGCTAAAAGTAAACAAGGATGATATTGCGAATTCAGTACATAGAAATATCCCTTGTGTAAAGTGCCATTCCGATGTATCAACCGAACTAAAGCGACCCTGCGAAACTTCGGGCAAAGTGGATTGCTCTAATTGTCATGCTGAGACTTCCAATATTTATTTTGCCAGCGGACATGGAAAAGCATATTTCAGGAAAGATAAAAATTCTCCTTATTGCACAGATTGCCACGGCACACATATTATAAAGTCCAGGTACGACGATACCTCTCCCACATACAGGTCTTCGATTCCGCAGCTTTGCGGCAATTGTCATAAAATGGATGGTAAGGCAACAGAAAATACAGATTTAAAGGAAGAAAATGCTTTCTATGATTATTCACAAAGTGTTCATGGCAGAAGCCTGGCGGAAAAGGGATTACTTCCCAGTGCAATTTGCACGGATTGCCATTCGTCGCATTACATTCTGAAAGAATCAGACGAGAATTCATCTATTAATCCAAAGAACATCCCAGCAACATGTTCGTCCTGTCATAAGGGTATTTATAATGACTATATTCTGGGAGATCACTCTATTTTAAAGGATGATCATACAAAAAAATATCCGACCTGTGCTGATTGTCACAGAGCGCATGTAATTTCTGAAATAGATCAGGATAAATTTTTAAGTGAAGTAACCCATCAATGCGGAACATGCCACGAGGATGTTTCTGAAACTTACATGGAAACATATCATGGTAAAGCCTATCAGCTCGGATACTTAAAAGCAGCAAAATGCTCCGATTGTCATGGAGCACACAAAATATATAATGCCAATAATCCCAATTCATCCGTAGGTTCTCAAAATATTGTAGAAACCTGTAAAAAATGTCATCCGGATGCCAACCAGAGATTTACCGGGTACCTAACTCATGCCACCCATCATAACAAAACAAAATACCCGGTTTTGTACTATACATTTTGGGGAATGACATCGCTGCTTGTTGGCGTATTTGGATTCTTTGGACTCCACCTTTTGCTTTGGTTACCCCGGTCAATTCAGGGTTTAAAAAAGCGTAAGCAGCATCGTGAACGAGAGTCAGTGACCAATAAATATTTCATTGTCAGGTTCACTAAAAGCCAGCGGCTGACACACATTTTTGTTATTTTAAGTTTTATAATGCTTGCACTCACCGGCATGATGCTCAAGTTTGCAAATATGAATTGGGCAAATACGCTTGCAGGCTTATTTGGTGGTGTGCACAACGCAGGAATTATCCACCGTTTCGCTGCAGTTATAACATTTGGCTATTTTATTTTTCATGTCGTTTCCATGATACGATTGAAGGTAAAGCGTCATATCCCTTTAATGGATTTCGTCTTTGGAAAAGAATCCTTGATGTTCAATAAACAGGATTTAATTGATTTCAAAGGTACAATAAAATGGTTTTTAGGAAAAGGACCACGCCCTGAATATGGTCGCTGGACTTACTGGGAAAAATTTGATTATATGGCTGTATTTTGGGGAGTTGCTGTCATTGGTTTTTCAGGATTAATTTTATGGTTCCCCGAATTCTTCACAAAACTGTTTCCCGGATGGCTAATTAATGTTGCTATGATCATTCATAGTGATGAAGCATTGCTCGCTGTGGGATTCATCTTTACCATACATTTCTTTAACACACATTTACGCCCCGATGCTTTCCCGATGGATACTGTAATATTTACCGGTACAGTCCCATTTGAAGAGTACAAACATGACCGGCCACGTGAGTTTGAAGAATTAAAAAAATCAGGAAAACTTAAAAAAGTTGTCGTTAAAAGAGAACATAAAAGTAAATGGGAAAACCCAATTAAAATTTTCGGTTATTTTTTCCTGACAGTTGGATTATCATTGGTTTTATTGATCATTTTTTCAATGCTATTCGGATATAAATAAATCCATCAAAAACCATGATGTTTTTCTTATTTTTAAATCCTATCTTAACAATTGCATGTCAGTTTTGTTATAGTAATTTTGCGCAAAAAGTAATACATTAATAATTCATTTAAAATATAATTACATGCTGAGAATAGTAAAACTATCAATCATACTATTTACCTTATTAATAGTATCCTGTCAGAACAATCTGAAAGAATCAAATATTTCAACCCAGCAGGACGGAAATCAAAAAGCTGTTGTAAAGGAAGTAATTCAAACATCAGCCTATACTTACCTCAGGCTTGACAACAACAATAAGGAAGTTTGGATAGCAATAACAAAACAGGACATTAAGGAGGGTTCAACCGTATATTATAAGGAAGGTCTTAAAATGGAGAATTTCACAAGTCCCGAACTTCAGAGAAAATTTGATGTAGTATACTTCGTGCAGGAAATAAGTGATCAACCTATCAAGGCAAAGATGCCGGAAGAGCTGATGGGATCAGAGCCGAAAAAACCGGTACTCAGCAAATTAGATATTAAGATAGAACAACCCGAGGGTGGCATTTCGATTGGTGAATCTATATGCTAAACGTAATGAATACGCCGGGAAAACAATTAAGGTTAAAGGTCAGGTAACCAAAGTAAATATTGCCATTATGGAGCGTAACTGGGTGCATATCCAGGATGGAACAGCTGATGGTGAAAACTTTGATTTAACCATTACGACTATTCATGAGCCAAAAGTTGGAGATGTCATAACCTATTCAGGAACTTTAATATTGAATAAAGATTTCGGAAGTGGTTATTCTTACGAATTACTGCTTGAAAATGCTTCTCCCGCAGAAATTTATTAACGATAAGAAAATCTATAATTTCGGTTCCTTTCAAAAAACCAGAAAACAATTAACAGGATTAATACAAATCCTTATGACATTCAGAGCATAGATCTTCCTTCCATGCTCCATCAGGGTCATTGGGATGAACAAATTCGAGAGAACTGTTTATGGATGTCATCTGAAGGGTATCAGGTACTCCTTGTGCAACAATTGAATGACAAAGGTTACAGTCCTTGTGAAATAACTTTACCACCCGATTCCTGGTGACGGTCGTTATGACAACGGAAGCAACCAACAAATTCCAGATGGCCGATGTTATTTTGATATGCACTCCATTTCACACCCATTTCAGGGAAAACGTTTTTCTGGAAATCATTTTGGATTCCGGTAATCGCTTTGTCGATAAGTTCCTTATTTTCGTTGAAAACATCCTGATAAGATTAGTCTGATAATAGTTCAACACTTCGTTTGAATATAAGCCAAAGCGCTATCAGTTGTTGAAACATTAACTCCACGACCAGAACTGTCATTGCCAGTGACTTAATTCCCGGAAGTTCTTTTGGGATCTTTCCGGCGTTATGGCATCATTAATAAACTTAACTGGTGTCTGATAATCATGCGAAGGACGGTTATGACAATCCATGCAATCCATTTCCCTCATTTCAAGTGAATCAAGTTGTTGCTGAGTGAATTTATTTTCAGCATCTTCGTAAATCAATAACTTCACCGGTCTTCCTATTGGTATATTTCACCCAGGGAATCATTTTGCCGGTGAGATTCTGTTGCCGCATATTCAATCTTAACATCCGGATTGATATGCCAGTGAATACCTTCCTGTAAGCCCAGAGCACTCATAGGCCGGACCAGTTTTCATTTGCAGATGAATATCCCATTCGGTATTGTTTTCATCAGCTAAATAATGCTTTTCCAACAACCAGCTGCCGTGGAATAAAACTTTTGAGGCCAGTGGCATTCTTCGCAGGTTTCCCTTGCAGGTCGCAGATTTCTGATTGGTGTCAGGTATAGGTTTTGGATAAATTCCCATTGTAACTGCATAAACCTGGTACAATCCTGACATTTTTGAACGAACATACCAATCAGCTCCCGATCCAACATGACAATCAACACAAGCGACATGTGCATGTGATGAATTCTGGTAAGCTGTATATTCAGGTTTCATTACTTCATGACAAACGGTTCCGCAAAATTCAACTGATTCGGTATAATGAAAGGCTTCATAGCTGCCAACAGCTGAAATGAGCAAAAAGAATATTGAACCTACCCAAAAATCAGGAAAGCATTCCGGGTTGGTGGATTATTAAGATCAATTTTGGGCCATTGCCTTACTTCAACAACTGCATTTTTTTTATCCCTCCTCTGCTTAAACATCATACCCAAGGGGATAAGCAGAAGTCCCATCACCAGGAATACCGGGAGTACAATAAACATAAAAAGTCCTAAGTATGAACTACCCTGATCAAAAAAGAAAGAAATCACAAACAGAAATACAATCATAAAAAGGCTTATGATTGATATTGCAGCCCCGATAAAGGATGTCCAGTTGTAAAATGATTGTGGTAGTTTCATTTTGCGGATTTTAATATTATTAATATTTGATATTTTAATGCCATCCGTTAATCATGCTTTTGAAATTAGCCGTCGGAGTTTTACCAATAGTACAGAAATAAATATGGATGACCATAAACACTGAAAGAATAAATCCTGAAATAATATGAACGAGATCCGTCAAATGGATGCCGCTTATACCAAAAACTCTTGGAATAATTGTTTCAGGGAACAATAATCCAAAACCTGAAATGATCATTATTGGCACAAACGCATACATGGCAAATACATAACTGACCTTTTGCAGGGGATTAAATTTTCTGTTTTCAGACAAAGGAAACGGAGTCTGCTCATGTTTAAAAATCCCAAAGGTATAATACATAAACTGTTTTTTCACCTGACCAATGATTTCTCTCATATTAACCTTGTAGAATTTACCATTTGAGGTTACCATATTGCCAATCACAAAAACAAAATATCCAATTGTAACAATTATTCCTGCAATATTATGAAGGGAAACTGCAATATCAAAACGAATAAGAGGATAATCGGGACTTGAATATTGCATGCTTAATCCGGTAACAATTAAAAAAAGAAACATTAAAGCATTCAACCAATGCCACAATCGAATCCAAACCGGGTAAAAATAAATTTTCTCAGCCATATTATCTTTTTAAAAATCTTAATAAACCATGGAATAAAACTCCGGCAAAAACCAACCCAAAAATTACAATGCTTGTCACATTAAGGTAATAATTCCGGTTAGCCCCAATGATGTAGGATTCATTTAAAATGGCTGCATTAAAGAAACCCAGCTTATTTCGTCTTTCTTTTACCTGAAATTTATAAAGCGAAGCCATCAACAATGAATTTTGAGAATGGCACTCAACACAATGTTTTACCGCCTTGTCCTTGGTCTGTATATTGTGTGAAACAAGAATGGAATCATTCCTTTCTGCATGACACTCGATACACCTCACATTTGCAAAATGCAAAGCCTGGTTTGGTAGCCATTCGTGTTTTTCCAAAACATTAGGATTGATTAAATCACTGATCAATTGATACTTATTAATGTCCGCATGGCAACTCAGGCAAATATTGTTGTCGTAAATTATAGTCTGCTTGACATCAGTGTTATTCCGTGCGTTGATTTTATAGCTATGCGGATTATGGCACATCCAGCAGGTGAAATCTTCACTATGCTTGGTTGAATGAACACTCTTAAGAAACTCTTCATCAATGCTCTCAAAATGATAATCAGCATAAGTCTCATCACCTCCATGACAATCAAGACAGGTTGCTTTCACCTCCATTCTTAAAGCGCCGGCATGTGGAAATGTCCGATAATCCATCGAATGACAGTCGGTGCAACTGAAGTTCCAGTGATTGGACTGATAAAATTCAGCCGAATCAACTATGAAATAGGGATTCATCCGCTCCTTCACCTCACGGCCCAATCCTTCATTCATATAATGATAAGTTCTCTTTCCATGGCAATTCAGACACAGCTGGTTATCTGCCGCATAAATATATTCACGAATTATAGTGTCCTGCTGCGAATAAGTATTCTGCTTTATATTCAACATTAAACCAAACAGCAACACTATAAAACCCACTTTGAAAAAACGAGTTAACATATAGTATTATCTAAACTTAGTAATTAACAACCTAATTTGCCTGATTTTCAACCTGTACGCTTTTTATGGCTTTAAATAGCACAAACGAAAGAGAAAATCCAATACCTTATTGTAATGAAATAATAATTTCAGCTCAAATTTTATACGGCTCAGTTAATATCTTGAAACTAAAATCCCCACAATCTCGTCATTACAAATCCAAACCTCCAATTACTGATTTTCTTCCAGTCATTGTGATTATATAAATAATTTTCCTGTGGTATGATACCATAGGTATTGGCAACAAAGATTTGGAATGCATGTGTACCTGTTGAAAGTTCATACCCAATGGATACATTTGGATTTTGTTGATCCATTTCGTCAAAATTATTTTGCTCAGTTATACCTTTGATTTTCAAAGGTGTATCAAACTGGAAAATGACAGATGATTGTGGTGAAAATTTAACTCTCCCATTTACACCGATACCTATTTTATCATGATCTGATCCTTCAAGAACCAGGTTATAATGGGTGAAACTTGCAGTTAATTGTAATGTTAACCAATCATTAAATTTTCTTCCTATAATAAGTTGTCCAAAATAAGACAATCGGTTTGTAAATTTATAGGATGAATCTGCCCCCTCATAAGCTGTTTTTTTATTACCACCTATTGCCATATTGCCATATAAAGTAACTGCAACCGGTATAGTATTTTTTCGGGTCTGCTGCAAAACACCATATTTAACCTGGAAATCTGAGTTCATATTGGATTTAGATAGGCCGTAACCAACCACCAGATTATCTAATATACTGTAATTGAATCCAAGTCGAATGTTGGCCATTTCATATAAACCATACAAATTGTGAAATCCATTATCATATTGTGCCGTATCATAACCAAAATCACCAAACCTATGCTGGATTAAAAATTCAAGAGTTTTTGCAGGAGGGATAACACAAGTCTGGTTGTCAATCAGAATTCCGCTTTCAAAAGGTGCAATCACAGGTACATCCGGCTCTTTTACTAAATTGGTTGAATCTTGTGAAAAGGCCAAGTTTAATATTGAAATCAAAGCAACGATGCTTAGTATATACTTTTTCATTTTATAAATTTTTTTAGGTTAATACTAATTATTTTTAGCGCCCTGATAAATCCATTTATAAATCAATTCAGCATCTTTGTTTGATTTATATTTATAATGGGTTCCGGTTTGTGGATTTGGATAGGTATAAATCTTACTATTATTTGGTTCTTCAGGAACAGCAAGATTATTAGTTTCTATACTACTATATGCATCTGCAGGCATAAGGGAAAGGGTCCGGTTCCTCCTGTTTTATGACAACCCGTGCATCCAGAACTTTCAAAAATCGGAGTTATTTCTGCCTGGAAATAAATAGTATCGGTTGGATCAGGTGGTTCGGGCGTATATACCTCGATATATTCATATTCGCAGGATGCCATTATCGCTATTACACCTAACAAAACAAAGGCTTTAATAAATCTACTTGTTTTCATATTTTCTGCTTTTTATTACAACTAAATTAATTAAAAAAAGGCTTCGAAAAATTGAAGCCTTTTTATAATTCTAAAAATAAATCTTTTAATTAAGCTCAGCAATTGAGTTTTGCAATAAAGCCTTAGTATACATGTAATTGTGAATACCTAAACTAAAATCCCTAAGGCATAATTGAAAGTTGATCATAGCGCCTACCTGTGCATTGGTCAATGATGGGAATTTTGGTTTACCCAGGTTAGTTGGAGAGTTGTTGGTAATATTTCTCCAATATCCATTGGGATTAACGCTTGGATCATAAATATCCAAATAGCCATCCCAATTTCCGGTTGTTACACCTGCCCAAAGGTTAGCTTCAGTGGCATCAGAATGAAGGATATCAGTCCCACTGCCGATATCATTAATTTTTGTAGCAAGTTCATCTAATAATCCTTTAATTGTTGTCCGCGGATCTGTCCATGTTGAGACAGAGGTTGCACTAACAGGATCATCAGCATGGCATCCTTCAACATTACATCCATTATAGTTAAAAGTTGTTGCATTACTGCCAGTCCAAACCAATGGGCCGTCACCATTTCTTACTTTAAATGTGTGCCCGCCTGCTCTTCCATTAATTGTTGCCATGTGGCAATCCTGACACGAAGCTTTATCAGTATGATCGGAATTTTCATAGCCTGAACCGAATTCAATACCACCCTTTCCCACACCAGCATAAACAGCACCGACAGCACCATAATGTACATGGAACCTGTAGCTTGGTAAATGTTTATTTGGAGCAGCATTTCCAACTGCGCTATCGTAATAAATTTCAGCAGGATTTGCAATTAAGTTTTCATAATTCACTACGTTTCCATCGGATAATGTACTGGATGTGGTGAATGGGCGTGGCTGGTGACATTTTACACATAAGTTGCCTCTTCCACCATCAGCAGGGAGGTTAATCTCCTTTGCACCAGCCCACATGGTCATCGAAACAGGAGCAACAGTTGTTAAAGCGAGATCACCCGGTTCATAGGTTGAATGTATTGCACTATGGCATGTTGAACAACCAATTTCACCATAAGCATCAGTGGTGACGGTTTGATAATCATTCCTGTATTTACCAGTTGTCGAATTAAGTGTGAATGTTGAAGGGATGTTGTTTTCACAAACATACTTGAAAGCTTCTGATGCATGACAAGGAGTACATCCGACATTACCTGCTTCTTCAAATGCAGCTTCACCATAATGATGTTTTGAAAAGTCAAACTGGATAGCTATTAAATCCACTGACTCGGGTGAGTGACATTCGATGCAGCCGGCAGTACCGTCTGTTCCATTAGTTCCAGGTGCGCCATCTGCTCCATTTGCGCCGTCTTTTCCGGCAGGTCCTTCTTTTGTACAGGAAACAAGAGCAATTGCCAACATTATCATCAGCAAGCCCATTAAATTGAATAAATTTACTTTTTTCATGATATTTTTTTTAAAGTTATTTCCGGTGACAATATTACATTCAAAACTATATATATGACGATTTTTTGGTGATGATTGTTAATTTCTTTTTTAATGACATTATCTTAAATTATTATGACATATATCATTTTTATTTCCTACATTTGTCATCACATTTTAAAATTTAAAGTAAAGGGAATTTAATGGCAACATTTACAAAAGGAGTTCATTGCGCAAGTTGCAACCTGAAGATGAACATTTTTTGTCACCTTAACGAAGAGCAGCTTGAATACATAAATAAAGACAGATTTGAAGTTCATTTTCACAAAGGAGAAGTCATATTTAAACAGGGCGGGCCGCTTACGCATATTGCCTGCCTTACCAACGGAATGGCTAAAATATACATCGAAGGACAGGATAAAAAAAACATGATATTAAAAATCCTCAGGCCTACTGAACTGGTCGGTGGTCCTGGATTTCCGACCGACTACCGTCATCATTTTACGGTTTCAGCTTTAACGGATTCTTCTGCTTGCCTGGTTGATATCCGTGCTTTTGAAGAAATGATCAAGGCGAATACTGAATTTTCGTTTGGCTTCATAAAATACCTGAATCAAACTACCTTAAAGCTGCATGAAAAACTGATGAATCTTACGCATAAGCAAATGCATGGAAGGATTGCCGATACATTATTATATTTATCGAAAGAAATTTACAAAAGCAATACTTTTGAAACTCCGCTCTCACGGCAGGATATCGCCGATATGTCTGCCATGACCAAAGAAAGCGCTATCCGGATTTTAAAGGAACTGAAAGATGACAGGATCATTGATTTTACAACATCAGGCTTTACCATCCTGAATGAAGCCTCCCTCATTCAAATATCGATTACAGGTTGATTATTTATTGCCGCTTAATCTGATGATACGGTGAATAGCTAATGTTAATAGTGTTCAACAAATGGTTTCAAAGTCTTCAGCAATAACATTTCTTGGGAAGAAAGTCGGCTATAAAATCCGGGGAACCGGAAAATGCCTCGTATTTCTTCATGGATTCCTCGAATCGATGGATATATGGGATGACTTTGCTGCCAGCCTTTCAGATGAATTCAAAATAATCACAACAGATTTACCGGGTCATGGTAATTCAGAACTCTTTGGTGAGGTTCATTCAATGGAATTGATGGCGGATACGGTAAAAGCGGTCCTAGAACATCTGCAAGTACAGGAATGCGTGATGATCGGTCATTCGATGGGCGGATATGTCACTATGGAATTCGCCTCTAAATACCCAGAATACCTCCGGGGCATCGGCTTGTTTCATTCATCAGTTTTTGCAGATACTCCCGAAGGGAAGCAAAACCGTGAAAGGACTATTGAAATCATCAGAAATGACAGGCAGGGATTTATACACAGTTTTATTCCTGATCTTTTTGCACCTGCGAACCGTTCAAAATATTCATTCGAAATAAATGGCCTGAGGGAAAAGGCCTCAAAAATGTCAAAGGATTCGATCATTGCTTCAATTTCAGGCATGAAAGACAGAAGTGATCACCAAAGGACAATTTCAATCATTGATGTTCCTGTAATGTTCATTATGGGTAAGGAGGATCAGAGAATACCTATAAACAAAGTGATTGACATGGTCGGCCTGCCAAAACATTCTGAAATACTGATCCTCGGTGATGTAGGCCACATGGGTTACATTGAGTCGAAGGGAGCTACCCTTGAGAAATGCCGCTATTTTGCAAGGAAATGCTTTAAGGCCTAGCGCTATTTTGCAATTCCACACTCTTACTCCTCATAAAAATGCATTTCTCGCATATATTCCCAAACCTTCGGAGGCATGAGGTAGCGGATATCTTTATTCTCTTTTACTGATTGCCTGATGAAGGTGGAAGAAATTTCCAAAAGAGGAGTATTAAAGATTTTAACATGGGGATGATTGTCGTAATTACTTCCGCTGTATCCCGGCCTTGCATAAACATACATCTGGTAAAGCTCAAGCAGCCGGTCTGGATTCTTCCATTTATCGAATGTGGGAAGCTGGTCGGAGCCGGTGAGTAAGATAAATGTCTTATCCGGATATTTTTCCTCAAGGTATGTAAGGGTGTCGATGGTGTAAGAAGGTTTCGGCATTTTAAACTCAATGTCGGTTACCTGGAAGCGGGCATCATCCTCAACTGCTATGCGGGCCATAGCCAGCCGGTGATGATCGGCCAAAAGAGATTTTTTTTCCTTGAAGGGATTTTGTGGCGAAACCACAAACCATACTTTATCAATGTCGGTAAACTCCACAAACCAGCTTGCAATAGCCAGATGCCCGATGTGGATCGGGTTGAAAGAACCGAAAAAGAGGCCGATATTATTACGATCAGGCATTAATGATGAATTTATTATTTCTATGCATAATTTTTTTTCAAAAATACGACATTGTGCAATTGAGAATAACCCAAATGCAATTAAATAATTTTTTATAACCCGGCTTTGCCATAATTAAGAAATCTTTAAAAACATTCGAGGGATTAACTCAGATGATACGTTAATTCAAATAGAATACTATCAGGCCAAAAAATAAAAAGGTTTTACCCATCCGGCTAATCTTAAAGCCCTGACAAGTTCGTAAACAGGACTGGTGCCAGGCAAGAAACTAAAACTTCATACCCACCCCTGCCATTACATTGAACTTCGCCTGCGGGAAATAGCCGTTCATTTCGTATTCCTGATTTTCGTAGTAATAGCGGTACACCCAGGCATTGGATTCGTACTCCACGTTAAAGATGTTATTCAGGCTCAGCATCAAATCGATCTGGCGGATAAGGCCGGTTTTAACAGTGTAGTAAAATTTCAGGTCGTTTACAAAATAAGGATCAAGGGTGTGCTGCTTGCTGGATGTATTATCAATATACTGTCTGCTAACGTATTTCGACTGCAACACAACCTCAAGGTTCTTAAGCGGTTCCCAGCTTAAGTTGCTTCCGCCAATGATGTTGGGTGAAAAGGAAATATCGGTCGTGCCCAGTGTATCAATCTTCTGTTCGGGCCAGGTATCCCAGTTATCGATATACGCCACAAAATCGTTGATCCGGTTACGGCTCAGGGTCAGGTTCAACTCCCAGCGGAGTTTTTTTGAAATTTCAATTCCGCCGGAAAGTTCGATACCGGTGCGGTAGCTTTCCGGCACATTCTGCAGGATGGGGTCGCCGACATTATTTATTTTCCCGGTAAGCACCAGCTGATCTTTGTAATCCATGTAATAGTAATTGGCTTCCAGGTTTAATTTCTTATTCCGGAATTTATAGCCCAATTCATAATCCACCAGTCTTTCAGGGCTGATCTGCTGACCCGGATCGGCATCACGGTAAGCTCCCCGGTTGGGTTCGCGGTGAGCCACTGCAACCGAAGCATACACATTGTTTCTTTCATCGAAGGATAAATAAATACCCCCCTTCGGATTAAAAAAGGTAAAGTTATGTTCCTGGGTAATGTCGCGCAGGTCGTCGTGGATACCTTCGATAGCATAGTGGATGTTCCGCACCTGTATATCGCCGTAAAGGTTAAGAAAGGCATTCATCTTATAGTTGACTTTCAGGTAACCGTTGCCATCGGTTTTATCGCCTTTATTTTCATACCAGGGCTTGTCGATAAAGCTATTGCCGGCATATTCGGCCCAGACGATGTATCCGAAGTGATCGCCGGTATAAGAATTCCATCCACCGCCTAAAGTTGCATCAAATTTATGGTGAGAATAATTCATTGCGAGATTCAGCCCGACAAAATCATTATCCAGCCACTTCTGGTTAATGAGATTTGTGCTTGAAATGGTATCCGAGCCGATTACCACATCCCCGAATCCATAATCACTGAAGTATTCATCGTTTTTATAGCTTTCATAATAGCCTTTACCTTTTGTGTAAAACAATGCTGATGTAAGGTTCAGCCTCTTGTTCAATTCCTGTGCAAAGTGAAGCTGGTAATAGTCCTGGCGGTAATTATCCGTCTCATTGTCATAATAACCGGTGATGTTTCCGTTATCATCAAACATTTCACCTGACGGATTATAAGTACGATTTACTTCAAGGCTGTCTTTCGGTGTTCCGTACCACGCCTGGTATGTCTTTTCCCATCCGGAGGTGACAATGGCTTTCAGGATTGTCTTCTCACCAAAATAACCACCCGAAACATAATAAGATTTCAGATCGCTCCAGCCCCGATCAATATATCCATCCGACTGAATAGCTGACAGTCTGCCATCGAAAGCCCATTTGCCATTCACCAATCCCGAACCGAAACGGAGGGTATTTTTAAAAGTATTGAACGAGCCGGCTGAACTGTTTATCTCGGCATACGGATCGGGATTCAGTTTTGTTGTCTGGATATTGATACTTGCCCCGAAAGCTGCTGCCCCGTTAGATGAAGTCCCGACACCACGCTGAATCTGGATATTATCCACTGAGGAAGCAAGGTCGGGCAGATCGACAAAAAAAACATCCTGCGACTCGGCATCGTTTACCGGGACACCGTTCATTGTCACATTAATCCTGGTAATGTCTGTTCCCCGGATTCTTATCCCGGTGTATCCTACACCAGCACCGGCATCGGAGGTTGTTATTACTGAAGGTGTGATCTGGAGAATAAAAGGCAAATCCTGCCCGGTATTTTGCCTGAAGATCTCTTCACTTTCAATGGTGGAAAATGTTGAGGGTGATTTCTCCTGAACCCTTGAGGACTGGACGATGATCTCATCACTCATAACGGGACTGTACTCAAGTGAAAAATCATACGTTTTGCTTTCAATTACTTCCACTTCCTGCATGATGGTTTTATACCCAACAAAAGAAACCTTAAACCGGTATGTTCCTTTTTTTAATCCAGCAACCACATAAGTTCCATCGGATGCTGAAGCGGAGGACAGTTTGGTATTTTGAACCACAATGCTTGCTCCGGGTAATGGTTTACCGTTTTCTTTATCGGTAATCTTTCCGCTTACAACATATTGTGCAAATAGCTCGAAAGGAGAAATTGCAACCAGCAGAATAATTCCTGACAGTGATAATTGTTGTCGTTTCATGGCAATATAAATTAATAATACAATGACTTTCAGTCATCAAATAGGGAATTGCCATACTTTGTTTGAATTTTTGTTTCCCTACGCCGGCATTACCCGGATCAGGTTACTGCTCATTGAATACAAGCAAAGAGTATGTTCTCAGCCCGTTGAAATTAAAATGGGATAGACTAAAATCGCAAATCCTAATTCCCAAATCTTAAATCCGTCAGGGCACCCCTGTTTGAATCGACAAAGCAAAATTAATCAAATTCTAAAAGACCAAAGGACAAAAACCAAATAAAAATCCAATTTGAGTCTATCCGAAAAGTAGTGCTTTTGCCACAAAGACTCCAAGGCACAATGATTCACTAAGGTCATATACCTGAAATTAAAATCTTTGTGCAACTTTGTGACCCTGCCTTGCCGGCTTTGCTCCGCTGGAGCTATGCGAAAGCGAAACAGGCAGGTTTGTGACTTGGTGGCAAAGTCCATATTTCATATTCTCGGAGGAGGCTAAAACTTTAAGTCTAAAAATTGAGTCCACCCCGAAAAGTATTAAAAATGATTTTACCACATAGGATCATAGGGCACAAAGATTTTCACATAGTTGATTATGAGGTTAGAACCTATGTGAATTCCTATGATCCTATGTGCCTATGTGGTTCAAAATTACTTTTCGTAGGGGACTCAAAATTCAAACCTCCAGCATTGTAGTCAGGTCAAAAAATTTTGGCCAGAAATGATATTCGAGAGTGGCTCTTGCCAGGTCAAAAACTTTTAAATCTGTCCTTTCAATAATCTCAGAATCCGACGAGCAGATGATACCTTCTTCCTGATTGATCAATTCTTTGTCTACATTTCCTGAAACAATGATTTCAGGTTGCAGAACAAAATCCGGTAATGATTTCTCAAGTCTTTCACAAAATATTTCATAACCGGTAACCTGGCTGTCGAAATATAAGTTTACTCCGGCTAATTCAGTTTTTGAAAGATAGGCAATCACAATTTCCACAGCCCTTAAAGGTAAAATAGTATCAATGGCCTTACTATGAGCCTCGGAAGCATCGCGCAAAAAGCCATCATTGCTGATGAAGACAACCCGTCCGTGAAGATAGCTTCCTATGGTCAGCAACTGGTTAAAGGCATCGATGTGCAGGATTTCATTTTTCAATTTACATTCCTCAATAAGCTTTCCACGTCTCAATTCAGCTTTATCCGGGGTTGTTATTCCCCTGTAAAGCATGGTCCTTTCAATGCCGCTTAACTTATAGCGATCACCAACCAGTTTCAGGATCGGTTTCTGCGGGTAATTTTTTGATAAGAAAGTTTCGTAATCATTTACCGCATTCGGGAAGTCATCTGAATATGAAAACATAAAAGCAAATTTAAGAAACTTAATTTACCGGAACCCATCAAAGAAGTTAATCGTATTTAAGTATTATTGCTCAAGACAAACGATTGCTTATTGACTTGCACGATTTGAATTTAAAATATTATCTTTGAATAAATTTTTTGAATAAAATGAATGCAGATCTGATCATCAATAAAATCAAACATACCATTAATACTAATGATCCCAAAGCTGAAGCATTTCTGTTTGGATCGAGGGCGCGTGGCGATAACAGGCCTGATTCGGATTGGGATATTATTATCCTGATTGATTCTCAAAAAGTCACCAACGAAATTGAAGACAAATTCAGGGATGAGTTGTATGACATTGAACTTGATTCCGGTCAGATAATTTCAACATTTATTTATACCAAAGATTTCTGGGAAAAGAACCTTAGATACTCGCCACTTTACAAAAATGTCAGGAAAGAAGGTGTTCGTTTATGACAATTGACAATCTGGAAGATTATATTAAATACAGGTTTATTCGGGCCGAAGAATCACTTGATGACGCTTATATTCTGGCTCAGAACAATAAATGGAATACGGTTGCAAACAGATTGTACTATTCTTGTTTCTATGCTGTTAGTGCATTATTACTGAAACACAACATTGAAACTAAAATCTCACGATGGAACCCGCACACAATTTGGATTACAGTTTATTAAACCAGGTTTGATAGATAAAAAATTCGGAAAACTGTATTCGAAACTTTTTGATTACAGGCAAAAGGGGGATTATGGAGACTTATATGATTTCGATAAAGAAACAATTGAACCGTTGATCGGTACTGTAAAGGAATTTATTGAAGAAATTAAAATTCATCTTAATAAGTAGAGTTGATGCAATTCTCTTCAACTTGCGAGGTTAACCTACAAGTACTATTGAGCATTTTATACTATTCCGTACCTCTGAGTTTATAGCGATCACCCACCAGCTTCAGGATGGCTTTCTGCGGATATTTTTTGGACAAGAATGATTCGTAATCCTTTATTGCTTGCGTAAAACCGGTTGAATAATTAAACATGTCCACAAATTTAAATAAAACACGCCGTTTTTGGATTTATTATTGATCAATAAATGAATTCATTTTTGGAAATAATTCTATCTTTGATTTTCATTGTCATTTAAAGTAAAATAAGTTTGAATGAAGGATAAAGATATTCGATGGCAGCAAAGATTGATTAATTTTAGGAAAGCGTTGAATCAATTTAAACGGTTTCTCGAGAAGGAGGAACTGAATGAGATGGAAAAGCAGGGTCTGATTAAGGCTTTTGAGTATACCTATGAACTTGCCTGGAAAACTATGCAGGATCTATTAGGAGAAAAGGGATATAAAAATGTGATTGGACCCAAGCCTGTGATCGAACAAAGCTTTGCAGATGGTTTCATAACAGATGGGAAAGCCTGGATGCGGATGCATAATAGCCGGAATTTGACCAGTCATACCTATGATGAATTAACAGCTGAGGAAATAATTAAGGGTATTCGGGCAGAATATTTTGATCTTCTGAATGATATCTATTTAAAGCTGGAACATGAAAGAACCTGTAAACCACCAATCCTTTTCAATGACTGAAAAACTAAAATATGGATTGTATGAATCCGACCTGAACCAGGTTATTTCTATACTTACGGGTAATCCTAAAATTACCAGTTTGGTATTATTTGGATCACGGGCTAAGGGAACATTCAATAATGGTTCCGATATAGACATAGCTTTGGTCGGTAATAATATTGTTTTAAATGATATTCTGGATTTGACAACTGAGATCGAAAAATTAGCTCTTCCCTATAGATTCGACCTTGTTATATATAAGCGAATAAAGGAGAAGGAATTAGTCAACCATATCAAAAGGGTCGGAATAGTTTTATTCAATAAACAAAATAATCATAACACGAAGCAAGAAGACAACTCTTAACCGTCGAAATCGGATTTAATAAATTAAAACTAATCATCTGGTATGCAAATTATAATCATCAACGGCCCAAACCTTAACCTGCTTGGAAAGAGAGAACCTGAAATCTATGGTTCAGAAACATTTGAACTTTTTCTTGAAAAGCTTAAGGGAGAATTTCCTAAAATCGAATTAAGCTACTTTCATAGTAATGTTGAAGGAGAAATCATCAACAAGCTGCATGAGGCCGGGTTTTCTGCGGATGGGATCATCTTAAACGCCGGAGGCTATTCACACACTTCAGTCGCCATCAGCCGATGCCGTCAAAGCTATTGACACTCCTGTGGTGGAGGTTCATATTTCCAATGTTTTTGCCAGGGAGGAGTTCCGGCATAAATCGCTAATTGCACCGTACGCGAAAGGGAGTATTATCGGATTCGGGTTAAACTCCTACAGACTGGCTGTCCATAGTTTCATGATCAAGGATTAGCTAAACCATTCAGGTTTTAGGTCAGTGAATTTGCGCTTTCCTCTTAAAAAATATTCGTAAACAAGATTTTTTCTGTAAATTTTAGTGACCGGAGAATGTAACCCTGACTTCCTTTCTTTTCTTAACTCAGGCAGCATCGAAAAAAATTTCCAATGGGCTTTGATCACAGCAAAAAAATCACCGAAACCGCCATCAAAAAGGAACTTCACAGCCGCAATACCATCGAGAATCAGCCTTGCCGAAAAGACTTTCAAAATCCTGTCGCCAGGTAAATTCTTATAAAGCATGATATTGTTATTGCGCATGTTGAGGTAGGTTTTTTTTGAAGATTTTTTGGGAAGTGTTCCGCCACCTACGTGATAAACCACCGCATCAGGACAATACATAATCCTGTAACCTGAATTTTTTGCTCTCCAGCAAAAATCGATCTCTTCCATGTGGGCAAAAAATCGGTTATCGAGTCCGCCCAGCTTACGATAGGCATCTGCCCTGACGAACATACAGGCTCCGGTTGCCCAAAAGACCTCGAATGCATCATTGTACTGACCCTTATCAGCTTCAATGGACTGGAAAAGTCGTCCACGGCAAAACGGATAACCATATTTATCAATAAATCCTCCGGCAGCTCCTGCATATTCAAATTTATCACGATTGAGAATATGATATTAGCTTTGGCTGGCAGGCTGCAATCTTTTTGTCACTTTCCATCAGTTTAACTACCGGTTGTATCCAGTTGGAGGTGACTTCAATATCCGAATTGAGCAATACAAAATAATCCGCATCGACCTGTGCAAGAGCTTCATTGTAGCCTCTGGCAAAACCACAATTTTCTTTATTCTGAATAATTTTAATATCAGGGAACTCGGTTTTCAGGAAGCTTAACGAATCATCAGCCGAAGCATTATCGGCAATAATTACTTCAGCATGATCTTTACTGAATTTTATGACGGAAGGCAGAAACCTCTCAAGGAATTTCCTGCCGTTCCAATTCAGTATGACTATTGCAATACGCGGGTTCATCTACTTTTTATAACGGGAATCATAGAACAAAGAAGGGGTAAAATTAACCAAAAATTGTAACCGGCAAAATAATTTTCAAACTGATCAGCAGTGCTTAAGATAGCCTAAATAGTATCATGGGGTTTTGTTAGTTTTGCCAAAGGTTGTAGTTGTAAATTCACCCCAAATGACAGAGGATAGTAAAATAATGTCTATCGACTGGTTTAATCAGACTTTACAGGATGGTGGCCCCTTGTACACAGAGAGCAATCCTGGCCGGTTAATTGCCGAGCCATGGAATGCCCTGTCGAGTCTTTTTATTGTATTTCCTGCCTTTATCTGGCTTCTAAGAGTAAGGAAGGATTACAAAAATTTTAGGTTTCTTCTGTTTTGCATTTCCTTAATGGTCCTCGGAGGCACAGGAAGTACCATTTTTCACGCCTTCAGGGCTTCAAAGTTTTTTCTCGTTATGGACGTGTTGCCAACGGCCGTTCTTTCCCTTTCGCTTGGGATATATTTCTGGTCAAAACTGTTAAAAAAATGGTGGTATGTGATGCTCCTGATTTTTCTTTTCGTTGTTCCCAGGTTTTTGTTTTTCAGAAACCTGCCTCAGCATGCAGCCATCAATGTCTCGTATGCCTTTTCAGGCATATTTATCGGATTGCCGCTCCTTATTATACTTTTCAAAAATTCGTGGTACAGAACCAACCAGGTGGTTTATGCGATATTCCTTTTTATAGTCGCACTCGTTTTCAGGGAGACCGACACCTTCCCTATTTCTTTTCTTCCAATGGGAACGCATTTTCTTTGGCACGTATTCAGCGGATTCGGGGCTTACTGTATTTTGGCTTATCTTTATGCGTTCAGAAAAAAGGAATTATCATTGTTAACAAAGGATGCCCCGGACAATCAACATACGATTCTATGAAGAGTTGAATGACTTTCTGCCAAAAGATAAAAAGAAAGTTACCTTTGAACATACCTTCTCCGGAAAAATGACCGTAAAAGACATCATCGAATCACTTAATGTTCCCCACACCGAAATCGACCTCATCCTGCTGAATGGAAAATCGGTCGATTTTAATGCCAGACCTGAATCAGGTGACCGGATTTCCGTCTACCCGGTTTTCGAAAGTCTCGATATTTCAAATGTCACCCGGCTGAGGCCTGAGCCATTGCGAAATCCGAGGTTTATTCTCGATGTTCACCTTGGAAAATTGGCTAAATATTTAAGAATGCTCGGATTCGATTCTTTATATCAAAACGATTTTGAAGATGATGAAATCATCGAGATTTCGATAAAAGAAAAAAGGATCATTCTGACCCGTGATCTTGGGATCTTAAAAAACAATAAAGTCACCCATGGCTATTGGATCAGATCGCAAAAACCAAAGGTTCAGATGAACGAGGTGCTCAACCGGTTTGATCTTTCCAATCAAATTGAACCGCTGAACCGGTGCATTGAGTGTAACGGGAAAATCGCTGAGGTTGATAAAGGACAAAATCGCTGACTTGCTTAAACCTAAAACCAGGAAGTATTTTCATGAATTTTTTCAATGTACAAATTGCAAAAAGGTTTATTGGGAAGGATCGCATTATTCGAAGATGCTTGATAAGATAGATTTATTCAGAATTGGTAAAGAAGAAGATAATTAATAGTCAAATCATCATTAAAGGCCGCAAGTATTTAAGTCTTATTGCTTTTCAGTTCATCTGCGTTAGTATTTACCTTATTCAACGAGGCATCAATGCGGGAAAAATAAGGTAATAAGGTTAAAAATCCCAACCTGCATTAATAAACTACTAAGTTTAATGTGGTAATAAGGTTTATCATTAACTGATCAACCTCCAAAAAATTCTAAAACAAATTTTGTCTCTCATGTAAAATCATTCTCTTGTAATTTCAAGCCTTCCTTAAAGGATTGAATGCAATCCGGGAAAATCGATAGATACAGAATCAGCAAACAAATCCTGCCACAAAAACCTCATTTCTCAGACAAACCTTAGTAGAAAAATAATTTATCAAAACATATTCAAACCTTATTACCTTATTTCATAATGAAAATCGAAAACGTTGCCGAAATGGCCATCAATTCAGGGGCAATTATGATAATAAGGTTCAAAACCTACCCTGAATTAATAAGCTACAAAGGTTAATGTGTTATAATGTTTATCATAAACTGATCAATACCTCCAAAAAATTCCAAAACAAATTTTATCTCTCATGTAAAATCATTCTCTTGTAATTTCAAGCCTTCCTTAAAGGATTGAATGCAATCCGGGAAAATCGATAGATACAGAATCAGCAAACAAATCCTGCCACAAAAACCTCATTTCTCAGACAAACCTTAGTAGAAAAGATAATTTATAAAACATATTCAAACCTTATTACCTTATTTCATAATTAAAATCGAATAATTTACCGAAATAGCCATCATTGCACGGAGAAATTATGGTAATAAGGTTCAAAACCTACCCTGAATTAATAAGCTACTAAGGTTAATGTGGCAAAAAGGTTTGTTATAATTAGATCAATGTTCGAATATGCTTTTGAAATAAACTGATGGCTCATATAAAATTACTATTTTTGAATTTCAACCTTTCATCATTAAAATGAATATTATCTGGCAAATATTGACTGTCACAGAATCAGAAAACAAATTCTGCCACAAAAACCTTATTTCTCAGACAAACCTTGGTAGAAATTATGAGTTACCCGGCCTCAACAAACCTTATTACCTTATTCAATCATGAAAATCGAATACAATAACCTGTACATTCATTTTGTCTTCACCACTAAAAACCGGGAACCATTGATTCCTGAAAAAAACAGGATCAGGATCGAAAAATATATCACCGGCATTGTCAACAATTATGCATCGAAACTATATGCAGTTTATGCCAATCCGGAGCATGTACATATCCTGGTTTCAAAAAACCCGTCCATTTCGGAGGAGCAATTGGCGACGGTAATTTCCGACAGCACCGAACGATTTATCAATGAAAATAAGCTGTCAGCAGGCAGGTTTGAATGGCAACCTCAGCTTCGGCTTTTTCAGTTTCAAAAGCAGAAGTGAATAAAATCTGCAAGTACATTTTATCCCAACCTAAACATCATCGTAAATTTACATTCTCAGAAGAATACGAACAGTTTATTAAATTTTATCAGGATACATTGCAGAAAAACAAGGTTCGATCATGAAGGAAGCCTCCTATTATTCGGTTATCGACGGAAAGGTGAAATGCAGCCTGTGCCCTCACGATTGCAGCATAGCGGATGGCAAAAGAGGCATTTGCAGGGTCACGGAAAAATGAGAACGGCAACCTTATTTCCGAAAGCTATGGCCAAATCTGCTCCATGAATTTCGATCCCATCGAAAAAAAACCGCTTGTATCATTTCTTTCCCGGAAGCATCATCTTCTCGGCTGGCAGCCTGGGTTGTAACCTGCACTGTAAATTCTGCCAGAACTGGGAAATATCGCAGACAGGAATTGAAGAATTCGGTAATCTGCGCACTGCTACCCCTGAAGAACTGATCAGTAAAGCTTTGAGCAGAGACAACAATATCGGGATTGCTTACACCTACAATGAACCAACCGTCTGGTTTGAGTTCATGCTCGAAACGGCGAGGCTTGCGCAAAAGGAAGGATTGAAAAATGTGATGGTGACCAATGGTTTCATCAATCCGGAGCCACTCGAAGAATTGTTTCCTTACATGGATGCTTTCAGTGTTGACCTGAAAGCATTTAATGAGGTTTTTTATAAAACCATTACCGCTTCCAGGCTTGAACCTGTACTGAATGCACTGAAAATGATACGGAATTCCGGCAGGCATCTCGAAATCACCAACCTGGTGATTACCGATACCAATGATGATGAAAAGGAATTTACAGAAATGGTCGATTGGATCGCAAGCGAACTTGGAAGAGAAACCGTTCTGCATATTTCAAGATACTACCCGATGTTTAAGATGGATAAGGAGGCGACTTCTCATGCAAAGCTTAAAACCCTATATGATATTGCCACTGAAAAGCTGGACTATGTTTATCTCGGAAATCTCAGATCCGGTGAAGGACAAAACACTTTCTGCCCCGGCTGCAAAACCGAAGTGATCGAACGGATCGGATATGATACAAGGATCAGCGGGCTGGATGAGGAAGGAAGGTGCAGGAAATGCGGTCAAGAGGTTATCGCAAAAGAACTACTTGTAAATGATTTGAAATAAAAAATTAAAGAAGAAGCAAGTTACCGCAATAAACGAGTTATTGCACACACTTTAAAAAATCAGTTTGCATCATTTATTAATAACCAAAAATTAAAACATAATGGAAACATTAACATGGTCAGCGTTTATCGCCTTATTAATCTCAGCGATTGTCTCCTATCTTTTCCACAGACGTATGATTGCACACATTTACAAACTTGAACAACAACTCTTAGATCAGCAGCATGAAAATGATCGACTATTAACAAGGCTAAATTTTGAATTACAACATCGTCAAAAAGCTCAGGTTGTTGCCGAATTGTTCTCAAAATGGGCATCACCGCTTCCATTAACTGATGAAAGAAAGGAAGAACTGAATAAATTAAGTTACGAATGTGCCTTATGGCTACCCCAAACAATTATGGACGACTTAAATTTACGATTAACCAACAACCTAAATTCAAAACAATTTCAACAGATTCTAGTAGATGTAAGGCAATTTCTAAATCCAGAAATAGGACCATTAAATTGGCAAACAATAGTATTTTGGAAATAATAACAATGAATAATTATGTGCCATAACAAACCGGCAACCACAGTTCAGGGGAATTACCGAACCTAAACATTTTCCAGGTCTATTAATGATATGGAAAACAATAAATTGCGCGATGCAAACCCCATACTGTGGCTGCCGGCGGGGCGTTACGCAAAAAGCAAATAGACAAATATGCCAGCATTAAATATTTTTAACAAGGATATAGTTCTACCAAACTATGAATATAGTGATAAATATTGGCCTATTTTATCAAAAATTGTCTACGAGGAAATAGGAGATAAAGAAATTAAAGAACCTGAATTAGTACAAATACTATTGAAGAAATGTTTTGTGAATTTATGCTCCATTCTTGAGCTAAAAATTTCAGAACAGAAAAAGGCATCTTTTTATATATTTTGTCAAAAAATTCATGAAGATTCTATTGAAGTTTGGAGTAAAAATGTTAAAGGAAATTCTTTAGGAGGAATTGAAGAAGACTTCGCCGCTTCAAGAAGGGTTAGCAAAATAATTTTAGAGCAAAGCTGCAAATTAGATTTAGTTGGTGCGCCAAATTTTTATAAAGAGATTGAAGTCAACTTAGAACAATATACAGAATATTTAGAAGAGCTACTTTATATTGGAACTTGGTGTTATACAATAAGCGAGTTTATTTCTAGAAGTCAACTATTTCCATCGTCAACAGGTCTAATTATAAAAGAAAATGAATTAAATATCTTAACATATCAGCCATTTCCCGAATTGTTCAAATTTCTTTTTTATGAAATTCAAAAACATAATTCAGAAGTAGTTGTCTCAGATTCAATAATTCGATTTAAAGAATTGCTTTTAAACGAATTTGGGGTTGATTATAATATTTTATCGTTATTTATAAATCAACAATTAGTAGATCCCAAATATCGCTTTGGACTGTTAAAAATTAACAATTTAATTGATGATATACATAAAGAATATGATTATAACAAAGAATTTACAGCTAATTTTTATAAAGGCCTTACAATAGATAAAAATAATTCATTAAGTGTTGAAAATTGTTTTCTACAAAATCAACATGAAAACAGACATGTTTTTAGACCAATTCTACAACTAAATATTGATAATGCCATCTACCATATGATTGGTTACAATAAATGGGTTGAAAGTCTTACCTTATTAAGTACAAACTCTTTCCCTTTTGGATTATACCCCTCAGAATGGAAGAAATACCAATTAATTCGCGACTTTGTTAACCACATTGATAATACCCATGTTAAATTGCTCGAGAATCCAGTTATTGAACTTTTAGAAGAAAATAATAGAAAATTCGATTTTAATATTGAATCATTTGAACAATTAAAAGGAAATAATATAAATATAAAGAATACAGTCGGAGATATAGATATTTTATTTCTTGATGAAAAGTTTAAAATAGTTTATGTATGTGAGTGCAAACACAACAGATCGAGGTATGATTTAAATAATTGGAAAAGGGATTATTCAAATTTTAAAGAAAAGTATGAACATCAACTAAAAAGAAAAGTAGATTGGGTAAATCAAAATATTAACATTGTTAAAAATCATTTAAAAAAGAAGTATCCTGAACAATTTGATATTGACGTTGAGAACTTTGAAGTTAAGGGGATTTTTATAATAAATGCTCCAACTGTATACATGTTTAATGGAAATTATCGGGCTTTTACAATTTCAGACATTAGAGATTTACTAGAAGAACAGTTTGTTGATATTAAATTTGAATTTATAAATGAAAGCTCGGTAAGAAATTATTCGTTAAACATCCCTATTTTGATGATCTCGATAGGCAATTAAATGAATAATACTTTGTGTATAATATCCTCAACTGGCAAGTCTTGTGCGGCCGGTTTTAGCGGTGCAGACTTGTGCCAGGTTAACTAAATATCCTATCTATATTATTTTTATCTTTGGATGATTAGTTCTGAAGTAAATTTCAAAGAATTTATGTGATTAAGAAAGGCATAAACCTTTGGTGTATATGGCTGGTAAATAAGTCTTGCGCATAATTGTGGGGACAATGGATAAAACACTTATGCGTGTACTACAATATTTAAAAAGATATGGGGCTAGTTGAAATTAGATTAATTTACTACTCCCAAATGATAGGACAGCACAAATCTAATTATTAGTTGTTATGATGCCATTTTTTTCTGATAGTATTTCTGATCCGGTGGCATCTTTCCGATTTCAGTATGTCTTCTTTTTTCATTGTAAAACTGAATGTATTCCTTAGCCATTTGGTACAATTCTATTCCTCCATTGGGTGGGTTTAAATATATTTTCTCCTGCTTTATAGATCTCCAAAAACGTTCGATATAAATGTTGTCTGAAGCACGTCCTTTACCGTCCATTGAGATTTTCACCTTGTATTTTTTTAATACTTCGATGTATTCCGCACTGGTGTACTGTGAACCTTGATCTGAGTTGTGAATTTCCGGAGGGCCATACATGCTGATAGTATCCTCCAGCAATTCTATACACCAGTCTGCTGTCATCGAGTTTGAGATACTCCAGTTTAATACTTTTCTGCTGTAAACATCAATAATGGCTGCCATGTACATAAATCCTCTAAACATCGGGATATAGGTTATATCTGTTTGCCATACCTGGTTGGGGCGTTCAATCTTCAGGCTCTTCAATAGATATGGATAAACAGCATGTGATTGATTGCGTTTGGTAGTTTTAGGCCTGGCATAGATCGTTTGAAGATTCATTAATTTGTATAAGCGCCTAACGCGTTTTACGTTTACACAATAGCCTAAATCCATATTTAAATAATCTGTCATCCTTTCAACCCCATAGTATGGATGATCAATGAAATATCTATCGATGGCTTCCATCAGCTTAAGGTTCAGAAGGCTTTCACCTTTAAGCTTGTAGTAGAGCCCTGAGCGATGAACAGATAAAATATTGCATTGTTCTTTGAGACTGAGTCTTGGATGACTTTTCACAACCTTTTGTCTCTTTTGTGTTGTGGTCATTTGCCCAAGACTTCTTTTAAAAAATCAATCTCTACCTGCATCTTGCCGATTTTGTTATAGAGCTTTGATTTCTCTACTTCCTGGTTGTTTGATGAAGATTTTTTCTCAAATACAGCGTCTGCATTTTCCAACAGTTCCTTCTTCCAGGTGGCTATCTGGTTGGGATGAACTTCGTATTTAGAGGCGAGCTCTTGCAAGGTTAACCTCTCTTTTAGTGCTTCTAAGGCAACTTTACTCTTAAACTTCGTACTGAATTTTCTTCTGCTTGTTTTCATAGACACAAATTTAAAATTTACACTTTAATTCCGTGTCCTAAAATTGGGGAGTACTATATAATGAC